>JAFQRA010000017.1 GCA_017410325.1 Clostridia bacterium
GAAGAGAGTCAGCGGCAGAAGCTCAAACACAAAGGCAAGCGACAACATAATTTCCAACGGCTCCGGTATTGCCGTTGCAGACGGTCAGTGTATGATTATCGTTGAGCAGGGCAAGATTGTCGAGGTCTGTGCAGAGCCCGGCGAATTCACCTATGATTCTTCAACAGAGCCTTCAATCTTCTCAGGCAAGCTCGGCGATACAATCAAGGAAACCTTCAAAACCGTCGGCAAGAGATTTACATACGGTGGCGACACAGGCAAAGACCAGAGAGTTTATTATTTCAACACAAAAGAAATTCTTGATAACAAGTTCGGCACTGCAAACCCGTTTATGTTCGAGGTTGTCAACAAGAGAATAGGTATGGCACGCACCGTACAGGTAAGATGCAACGGTGTATATTCCTACAAAATCACAGACCCGCTTCTTTTCTATACGAAGATAGCAGGCAACGTTGACGACGAATACAGACGTGAAGAAATTGATATGCAGCTCAAGACGGAGTTCATCTCTGCGCTTCAGCCTGCATTTGCAAAGCTGACAGAGCTTGAGCTTCGCCCTGCACAGATTCCTGCACACACGGCTGAGCTCAAGGACGCAATGAACGCCGCTCTCAAGAGTGAGTGGACAGACCGCAGAGGTATTTCCGTCGAGTCCATTGCCCTTAACCCGATTACCCTCACGGATGAGGATATGAAGAAGATTACGCAGATGGAAGATGCCGCAACAATGGGCAGTAACCCGTTTATGATGGCAGGCAGAATGACGGATGCTCAGGCAAGCGCAATGGAAGCGGCGGCAAGCAACCCCAACGGCGCAATGAACGGCTTTATGGGCTTCAATATGGCTATGGGTGCCAACGGCGGCTTCAACGCGGCACAGATGTATCAGGCAGGCGTTGCACAGCAACAGCAGGCACAACAGCAGACAGCTCCTGCTACACCCGCACAGGCAGCTCCCGCAGCACCCGCTAACGGCTGGAAATGTGCTTGTGGTGCAACGGTAAGCGGCAACTTCTGTACAGAGTGCGGCGCAAAGAAACCTGCTGAAGAAGGCTGGACTTGTTCTTGCGGTGCAGTGAACAAAGGTAAATTCTGCCCCAACTGCGGCGGCAAAAAGCCTGAGGGCGCACCGCTTTATCAGTGCGATAAGTGCGGCTGGAAGCCCGAAGACCCCAAGAATCCCCCGAAATTCTGCCCCGAATGCGGCGACATTTTTGATGAAAGCGATGCTAAATAATTTAAATTATAAAGGAGATTTTAACCATGGGACTTTTTGATAAGAAATATTGCGATATCTGCGGCGACAAGATAGGCCTTTTAGGTAACAGAAAGCTTGAAGACGGCAATATGTGTAAGGACTGCGCAAAGAAGCTTTCACCGTTTTTCAGCGACAGAAGAAGCTCAAGCATTGAAGAAATCAAGCAGCAGCTTGCTTACAGAGAACAGAACAAGCAGGTTCTTGCAGGCTTTTCGCCTATGTTTACCTTCGGCGAGGAAGACAAGATTTATATTGACCCGATGAAGCAGAGCTTTGTTGTTTCCCGCCGTAATCCCGGAAGCTGGAGCGATGAAAACCCCGATGTTATTCCGCTTTCAAGCGTCAGCGGCTGTAACCTCAGAGTTGATGAGGACCGTGAAGAGCTTTATACCGAAGGCAAGGACGGTCAGAGAGTGAGCTACAATCCGCCGAGGTATAAGTTTACTTATGATTTCTATATTGATATCAAGGTCAACAACCCCTATTTTGACGAAATCACAGCCAAACTCAACGACAGAGATGTCGAAGGCATGGGCACGATGGAATACAACCGCTATCAGCAGATGGCACAGCAGGTTATTAACAACCTTTCTCAGAACGGCAACGCAGGTATGCCTATGAACGGCGGCTACAACCAGCCGATGAATCAGGGCTATGCTCCTGCCGGCGCTTACGGTCAGCCTAACCCTTACGCACAGCAGAATCCTTACGCTCAGCCGCAGGCTAATCCTTATGCTCAGCAGAACGCTTATGCTCAGCAGACTAACCCCTATGTTCAGCAGAACCAGTATAATCAGTATAATCAGCCGATGAACAACGGCTATAATCAGCCTCCCGTTCAGCAGCCTGTTCAGCAGGCAGCAGCACAGAGCTGGGTTTGCCCATCCTGCCAGGCAAATAATGACGGCGGCAGATTCTGTGCGTTCTGCGGTACACCGAAGCAGTAATGCAGAAAATGAAAGCTGTGATAATTATTATTTCCGTTGTTGCGCTTGCTGCCGCTGCTGCGGCAGGTGTGTGGTATTACAAAACCAAGTTCTGTGTGCCCGATAAAGACGGTATGGTGTATTCGCTGACGGATACGATAACCTCCTGCTATTATGAATCGGGAGGCAGTATGAACGGCGAGCTGACCGAAGCCGAAATTTATCTGAAAGACAACGGCGAGGTGTGGCTGAATTATCATTACCGCTACCCCGTCGGCACCGATAAAGGGGATATAACCCGCGAATATCAGATTGATGCCAAAGCTATTAAGGATATCCGAGAGGTCTGCAAAAAGTACGGTGTTCTGGGTTGGGGCAAGCTTAAACGAAGCGATATACTTGTTCTTGACGGTGCAACGGATATAATTGCTCTTAAATTTGCAGACAAAGAGTATTACAGCGTCAACTCGGGGCTTGAATTACCCGACGGCGGAGAAAAAATCTTCGATGAAATTTTTGAAACTATGAAAATGTATATGCAAGGAGATGATTAACCTTGTCAACAATTCTTGAACAGAAATGCCCCTGCTGCGGCGGTGCGGTTGAATTTGACAGCGGTGTACAGAAGCTGAAATGTCCTTATTGCGATACCGAGTTTGATATTACCGCTATGCCTGAAGACACATCAAATCAGGTTGAGCAAATAAACTGGAATTCGCAGGGTGCGCAGTGGGGTGCAGGCGAAACGGACGGAATAAGCGTTTATGCCTGTAACTCGTGCGGCGGTGAAATAGTTGCCGATGCAACGACGGGTGCAACCGAATGTCCGTACTGCGGCAATCAGGTTGTTATGAAGGGTCAGTTTTCGGGTGCGCTTCGCCCGGACCTCGTTATTCCCTTTAAGCTCGATAAAAAAGCCGCAAAGGAAGCGCTTAAAAAACATATTTCAACAAAGAAGTTTGTTCCCAAATCATTCCTTGAGGACAACCGTCTTGAAGAAATCAAGGGTGTTTACGTTCCTCATTGGCTGTTTACCTGCGATGCAGTCGGCAATGCAAGCTACAAGGCCAAAAAGGTCAGAAAATGGTCGGACGATAACTATGATTACACCGAAACTTCGTATTTTGATATTTACCGCAGCGGTAATATCGGCTTTGACAACATCCCCGTTGACGGCTCAACAAAAATGCCGGACGATCTTATGGAATCCGTGGAGCCGTTTGATTTGTCGCAGGCTGTTGATTTCAACACGGCATATCTGGCGGGCTACCTTGCCGATAAATATGACGTAACGGCTGAACAGAGTATGCCGCGTGCAAACGAAAGAATCAGACAGAGCATTATTGATTCGTTCAAGGAAACCGTAAAGGGTTATGACGAGGTTGAAAATCAGGGCGCAAATATGATCGTTGCAAATGGTTTATACAAGTATGCTCTCTATCCCGTCTGGCTTCTCAACACAAAGTGGAACGGTGAGAATTTCACTTTTGCAATGAACGGTCAGACAGGCAAGTTTGTCGGTAATATTCCAACCGATAAGAAAGCGGTTACGAAGGCTTCGCTTCTTCTCGGTGCGGGCATAGGTGCCGCGATTTACGGTCTTATGTGGCTGCTTGAGCTGCTTTAAGGAGGTGCGGAAAATATGACTAAAAAGATTTTTGCAATAATTATTGCAGCTCTGATTTGTGCTTCATTCGTATTCTCTGCATCTGCTTACACTCAGCAGTATGTAATAGACTACGCCGACAAGCTATCTTCAAGCGAAATTGAAGAGCTTGATTCGTTTGCCGAAAAGATTGAAGCTGCTTACGGCGTTACCGTGCTTTTCTGTATAACCGAAGGTACGGGCGATGTTACCGCAGCTGAATTTGCATCAGGAACATATTCAGATTACACAGATAATGAAAACGGACTTATAATCGTTCACGATGATTGGAACAAAGCATATTCCGTATTCACTTCGGGCAACGCAGATGAATATTTCAGCGATGCCGCCATTGACAGCATGACTGATGCTTATGATACTGACGACAGCTATTACGGCGGAATTTACGCCTGCTATGAGCTGGCAGAAGAATATCTTGAAAACG
Source organism: Clostridia bacterium (assembly GCA_017410325.1). Lineage (GTDB taxonomy): Bacteria > Bacillota > Clostridia > Oscillospirales > Acutalibacteraceae > UBA8612. The sequence continues at coordinate 4,275 of JAFQRA010000017.1, forward strand.
GATATTCCGGCGGATATGTTAATGACTCAGAGCCATTGAATAACGGTACCGATACAATAGGTGCAAGCGAAGAAAAGGACGGCGTTTCAATTATATGGCTGCCCGTTTCGCTTCTGATAGGTCTGCTTGTCGGATTCCTGATTATCAATTCAATTGCTTCAAAGAACAAATCCGTTCATATGCAGAAAAATGCAACCGTTTACACCCGTCCCGGCAGTATGGTCATTACAGGCAGTGCGGATAATTTCCTTTACAGCAACGTTGAAAAGAAAGAAAAACCAAAGCAGCAAAACAAAAACTGATTGGAGGTAATAATAATGGGATTTTTTGATTCACTTAAAAGACAGGCGGAATCCACAATAAAAAAAGAGGTTTCGCAGGGCATAAACAAAGCGGTTAATAACGCCGCACAGGCTGTTGGAAAGGGCAGAAACCACAGCGAAACATTTACTTTCAATTCTTTGCCGACCAATGTTGCCGAGCTTCAGGCTCTGCCCGAAGCAAGCCTTGATTCTGCCTTCAAAACAACGGCGCTTACCCTTGCCGTTCTTTGCAATTACGAGCATAACCCCGATGCAACTATTGAAATGCTTAACTTTCTCAAAGGTCCGGGTGAAGTAAGCGGCTTTGAAAAGCAGTTTATAAAAGAGCACCTCGGCTCTGAACCTTATAAGGCACGCTCATATTTCGAGGGGGCAACTCCGCAGAACAGCTATAAACCCGATATGCCTTACAGAATCACCGTTATTGAAAACCCTTATTCCTTCGATAATCAGGATTGGGCAGTGCTTTATGTTAAGAGCGGCGGTGCCGATAATCCGAGGCCGATGAAGCTTCGCAGAAAGCCGTCAACGGGGCAGTGGTTCCTTGTTGAAATTCAGTGCCTTGCAGATATCCGTGTTCCTGTTGAAGAAGACCCCTGGGCATAAATAAAACAAAGGAGATATTACCATGAAAAAATTAATTGCAGTTCTTCTCGCACTTACTATGCTGTTTTCCCTTGCCGCTTGCGGTGACGATACTCCCGAAAAGCCCGACAACACTAAAACACCCTCCGCAAGCTCCGATTCCGGCATTGAAGCATCGCTCTTTACCGTTGAATTTGACGGCGAATGGATAAACATTGAGGATGAATTTGAAGACGATGAGGACTACTGCGTGGCAGTGCTTCAGATTCTTGACCCCGAAGATGAAGAGTATTATCTTATTGAAGCGAAAATCAAGGCTGAAATTGAAGAACCGTACGATTTCCGCGAAGACCTCGTTTACTACGGCTTCAACCAATATGAATACAAAGAAAACAAGGCTTATGAAACCGTAAATATCGGCGGAGTTGACCTGCTTAAATACGATGACGGCGACGATACTCTTGTTTATTTCAACCGTGTTGAAAATGCTAACGCAAATGTTTACGTTGAGTTTGATGCAGTTGATATTAACGACAGCCGCATTGATGCACTTATTGAAGGAATTACTTTCAATCTTGAAGATATCGGCAATGTTGACGGCCCCTGGGAATGGGATGGCGAAAGATTCTATGCCGATGATACAAGCGTTAATGCAGGTGCATTTAGTGTTTCAACGGAATTTGTTCCTTTCGAAGCACCTGTGACAACCTTTGAAACCTTTGACCATTCCGTTGCCGCTATCGGCGACAGAGTTTATGTTCTTGTTGACGGCGAGCTCAGCGAATGTCACTATGACGGTGCAACCCTTGCCTTTGTTAACAAAATCGAACTTCCCGAAGACGATTACGACAGAATTGAAGCAACAGCCGACGGCACGCTTTGGGTAAGCGGCGGTATGAACGACATAATCTGCATTAAAGACGGTCAGACGGTTGCAGCCTATGAAGACATTGACAACCTTGCGATTCATCCGTCAGGTGCCTGGGGTGTGAATTTCTTCACTTCCAACGAATGTGCAATTGTTACCTTCAACGGCAGTACTTATTCTTCAACTCCTGTAACCTTCAAAGAAGCAGATACAATAATGCAGCTCTGCGTTGATGAAAATAATATTTATGTCTGTGCAAATGCTGCAGACGACAGCGGACATAAGGTATTCATTTACAACAAAGACGGTGTTCTTCAGAAAACTCTCTGTGATGCCGAAGGTGAAGGACTCGGCAGCGTAACATATATCACTCAGACCGCAAACGGCTACATCGGCTTTGATGGCAATATGAGAGACGTTCTTCTCTGGGATAACAGCGGTGCGTTTATTGCTGAAATCTCCGACGGCGACCTTTTCGCAACAAATTATCCCTGGTTCTGCGATTCTGCAGTGCTTGATGACGGCAGTATTATCACTGTTATGACGGATGAACGCGAAGACCGTTCAGCAACGGAGCTTGTTGCTTTCATCGTCAAAGGATTCTGATGTTAATGGGTAAGTTAAAAAGAATTATCGGCATATTACTGGTTTTGTGTTTTACGGTTGCTTTTACCTCTTGCGGAGAAGATTCTCCGCAGGAGGTTACTCCAAACGAAACAACACAGACTGCCGAAAATGAACCCAGCGAAGAAATAACCGTTCTTTCACTAAACAAGGAATACGTTTCTCATTATGAGTGGTATGAAGATTACCCGAAAATGCTTGTGAGAAGCGAATATTCGACTGTTACTCTTGATGAATCGGCACAGAAAAAGTATTCAGCACTTTCACAAATTCTTTCCGAAGCCTCCGTTATGCGTAAAAGAACAATGGAGGACGAAAAGGATAATTTGCTTGCCGATGCTACAAGAGAATTTATGAACGACGGCGAAGCTTTTTCAACCTGTATTTCAACTCTCGACGTCAAAGTGCGCCGTGCAGACAGTGTGGCTCTCAGCATACTTGAAGATTATTGTTCGGACTATGGCAGAGCGTTAAACGGTCTGAATTATGATACGAAAAGCGGCAATCTTCTCACTCTTTCAGACGTTGTAACGGATGTTTCAAAACTTCCGTCAGCCGTTGAAAATATCGTTTTGAAACGTATCGGTGAAGAAGACTCCACAGGCGAAACCGCCGTGTCAGATTATTTTAATATTACTTCGCAGGATGATATCAACTGGACTCTTGAATATAACGGAATAACCTTCTGGTTTAACCCCGGTGAGATTGCTCCGACCAATTTCGGCGTTCAGACAGTTACGCTGACATTTGCGCAATATCCCGACCTGTTCAACGAAAAATATACCGCTGTACCCGATGCGTATACGGTTGCACTGCCTTTGGCTTCGTGGTCTTACACCGATGTTACGGGCGATAAGCAAGCGGACGGAATTTTTGTTACGGGCGACTATGACGAAGACAGCGGAGTTTACAACACACTCTGCATCGACACTGACACTTCACAGTATGAAGAAGAGCTGTTTGCATACGGACTTGACCCGTATTATGTAAAATCAGCAGACGGCAACAGCTATATTTGCGTTTTCAGCCTTAACGAAGCAGGTGAAACACGCGACACAAGCTGTACTGTTTTTTCTCTTGAAAACGGTGTAATTAAAAACCTCGGCACAAAGGATATAGCGCCGGTTAATAAAGGCAACAATGTTTTGGCATTGCCGACAAATCCCGAAAATCTTTTTTCAGTTTTTGCAGATTTCTAAGTACTGATATCTGGCCACCGGTTTTTTACCGGTGGTCATTTTTTAGAGTTTTGTCTTGCTCTTTTTAATCCTAAATGTTAAAATTATATAAATTAAAGTTTTACGGTGAAAATCATAATTCGGAATATTAAAATTAATAATATGGGGTGGCCTTATGAAGAATTTCAGCAAGGTAAAATTTAAATGGACCTTCCGCGATTATCAGCAGGCGGTGCTTGATAATTCGCAGAAGCATCTTAAAGACAAACGAATACATATCGTTGCCGCACCGGGAAGCGGTAAAACAATTCTCGGTCTTGAGCTTATTCGCAGGCAGAATGCACCGACCCTTGTTATGTCGCCGTCGGTTACAATCCGTCAGCAATGGGGTGAAAGATTTGTTGAGGCTTATCTGCCCGAAACGGAAAACCCCGATGAATATGTTTCTTATTCTCTCACAAATCCCAAACTCATAACCTCAATTACATATCAGGCACTCCACGCCGCATTTACAAAATCCGTTATGGAAGCTGAAGCAGATGAAGAGGAGCTTGAAGCAGAAGAAACACAGGATTTCAGTAATTTCGACATTTTGGCCGAAATCAAAAAAGCAGGTATTAAAACCATCTGCCTTGATGAAGCGCATCACCTCAAAAGCGAGTGGCAGAAGGCACTCGAGAAGTTTGTTGAAATGCTTGGTAAGGACGTAACAATCATTGCCTTGACCGCCACTCCGCCCTATGACAGCGCACCTGCCGAATGGAACAGATATCAGGCTCTCTGCGGTGATATTGACGAAGAAATTTTCGTTCCGCAACTCGTTATGCAGAAAACTCTCTGCCCCCATCAGGACTATATCTATTTCAGCTATCCCACCGAAGAAGAAGCACAAACCCTTGCCAATTACAAAGCAAAAGCTGTTGTCGTTACCGATGAAATCATAAGAAGCGGTTTGCTTTCAAAAGCATTGCTGGCTTCGAATGTATCGGGCAACGAAGAAATACTCTACGATAACATAAACGGTTTCAAATCGCTTGTCTGTGTTGCAAAGCACGGCGGAGCCAATATTTCCAAAAGCCTTGAAGAAAAGGTTTTTGAAGGCAGAAAAGCACCTGCTTATTCAATTGCCGAAGTCGAAAAAGCTTTTCAGTTTATTATTGACAAGCCCGATGTTTTCACCGAAGAAATCAGCGAGGAATTAAAGGCGGCTCTTTCCAAAGAAGCACTTATCGAAAAAAGAAAAGTCCGCCTTGCATCAAGCGAGAAAATCAATAAAATGCTTGTTTCCTCAATTGGTAAGCTTGCCAGCATTAACAGCATTGTTGCAAGTGAGAATGCAAATCTCGGCGACAGTCTTCGTATGCTCATTCTCACTGACTACATCAAAAAGGATATGCTTAAATTAGTCGGTACAGATGAAGAAATCCACGCTCTCGGCACTGTTCCCGTTTTTGAATCAATTCGCAGAACCAACCCCGAAGCAAAGGTTGCCGTACTTTCGGGTACGCTTGTAATTCTGCCCGATTCAGCCGTTGAAACTGTGCAGGAAATCGCATATAACGAGGGTGTTCCCTGCAGAATAAAGAAAATCGAAAACACAAATCATACCGAGATTATTTTCAGCGGCTCAAATAAAAATAAGGTAAGTATTATCACAAAGGCTTTCCAGACAGGTGTCATCAATGTCCTTATAGGCACTAAATCCTTGCTCGGCGAAGGCTGGGATTCGCCCAACATAAATTCGCTTATTCTCGCAAGCTTTGTCGGCAGCTTTATGCTTTCAAATCAGATGCGAGGCAGAGCAATAAGAATTGACAAAAAGAATCCCGAAAAGGTGTCGAATATCTGGCATCTTGTGACGGTTGAGCCCGACTCAAAGGATGAAATCATCAGCGATGATTTTGAAACGATGAAACGCCGTTTTGCCTGCTTCCAGGCACCTGCATATAACAGCGACGTTATCGAAAGCGGAACGGACAGAATAGATATTCTCAAAGCGCCTTATGACGAAAACGGACTTGAAAATATCAACAGTCAGATGCTCTCACTTGCGGCGGCACGAAACGTTATGTCGGGCAGATGGAACGGTGCGGTGAAGGGTAAAGCAAGACCCGAAATTGCCGATGTCAGCGAAATTCCTGCGGAAGTTCAACCTGCAAGTGCCGTTCATAAGAACAAGATTTATGCAGTCGTTCTTGCCGTTCTCATTGTTATTGCAATTATAATTATTTCAACTTCAGGATTTTTCGGCGGTCTGCTCGGATTTATCATTGCGGCGGTCTGCGCTGTTCTTCTGATTAAATGTGCAAGCGTTGTTATGAAGAATTCCTCGCCCGAAAAAACCGTTTATAATATTTCAAACGCAGTTCTGCGCACTCTAAAAGAAATCGGCGAAATCGAAAGCAGGGGAGCAACGGTTTCTGTTAAAAAGTCAGAAAAGCATAACACGGTCAATTGCTCACTTGAAAAGGCAACCGTCAGAGAAAAGAATGTTTTTGCAAAGGCGATATCCGAGCTTCTTTCTCCGATTGACGACCCGAGATACGTTCTTATCGGAACAAAGGGCATTTCAAAGCTTGAAACAACAAACTATGTTCAGAGCTATGCCTGCCCGTCAATAATCGGCGTCAACAAAGAAACGGCGGCAATTCTTGCAAAGAATCTCAAATCCGCAGGCGGCAAGTTCAACCTTGTATTCACAAGAAACGAGCAGGGCAGAAAAGAGCTTTTCAAATGCCGCAAGTATTCCTATATCAACGCAAACAGCAGGCTTGTCAAAAACAAGAAGATTGTCAGGTGAACGGTTGATTAATTTTTGCGCTTGATAGTATAATTCATCAACAGAGAATACTGTAACCATTTTAAATTAATGGTTGCGGTTGTGCTGTAAAAAATTTTTATGAAAAATTAATTTTTCTAATATTCCTTTAATCTTTGCAGATTATGATTTAGTCACAGTCAAGGATGGCTTGACAAAAACATAAAATTTATTAAGAGGTGACTGAAATGAAGAAAAAGTTATTTACAGCTAGTGTTTGCGCAGGTCTTGTTTTGTCGGTTGTACTGCTTGCGGGCTGCACGGACAATACACCGCAGGTTGAAGAAAGCATAACAGCTAATCAGGCGCAGGCATCTGCAACGCAGACAAATAAAGAAGAGCTTACCAGTGTAAATCCTGATGCCGCTATCGAGGCAGCACTCAAGCACGCAGGCGTAGCCAGGGAAGATGCGGTACTGTTCGGTGTACCTTCACTTGACAGTGATGACGGTAAGGCTCACTACGATGTCGAATTTGCTTACAACGGTTATGAGTATGAATACGAAATCGCAGTTGAGGACGGCGCCGTTCTTAAGGCAGAAAAAGAAGCTGAAAAGGTTGAGGCTCCCGTAACTCAGAAAGCTCCCGAAAAGAGCGAAGCCCCCGTAACCAAGGAAAACACAACAAAGAACAGCAACAAGAACAATAACGGTTATATCAGCGTTGAGGCCGCAAAGCAGAAGGCACTTGATAACGCAGGCGTAAAAGCAAATGATGCCGTTTTCCTCAAGGCTTACTACGATTATGATGACCTTGTTCCTCATTATGAAATCAAGTTCCACGCTAACGGCTATGAGTACGAGTACGAGATAAAAGCCGCTGACGGCGCAATCCTCGACAAGGATGTCGAAAGAGAACCCGTAAAGACAACCTCCGCAGCAAGCAACTATATATCTGCCGACAAAGCCAAGTCCGCGGCATTCAGCCACGCTAAGGTAAAGGCATCTGATGTTAAGTATTCAAAAGCAGAGCTTGACCGTGACGATATGGTAGTTCACTACGACGTTGAATTCGTTGCCGGCAAGTACGAATATGAATACGAAATCAACGCAGAAACGGGCAAGGTTATAGCGTTCGAGAAAGATTTCAACGATTAATACAATTAATTTTAACTAAAGGATCTCGCAAGAGGTCCTTTTATTTACATTGCAATGCTTTTGTGTTATAATCCGATTAAAGAACACTGGTACTGCGGAGGCTACGATGAACGTTATACAGACAATAGTTTCTTATCTTGTAATTGCGGCAGCTTTTGTTTCTTCATTATTTTCATGGGGTGATGGTGAATTGGTTGAGTACAAAAATGATTATGTTATTCCCGAAAGTATTCCCGAATACAGTGTTATTTCAACAAAGGAGAAAGCTGATTGGAAGGCCAAATGGATTTGGGACAGGGAAAACCTGACGGAGAAAAACGTCTGGATGTGCCTGCGCAAGAGGGTAATTCTTGATAAAATTCCCGAAAAGCTTATTGCCGATATCTCCGCCGACTCAAAATACTGGCTTTACATAAACGGCGAAACCGTCGTATTTGAGGGAAGCGTGAAACGCGGCCCCAATAAAAACAGCGGCTATTACGACAGCATAGATATTGCTCCCTTCCTCAAAGAGGGTGAAAACGTAATATGTGCGCTCGTATGGTATTGGGATGATGAAACAAGCTATTCCTATTGCAGCAGCGGTCAGGGCGGTTTCCTTTTTGAAGCAGCAGGCGAGGGCGTTACAATAATTTCAGACAATAGCTGGAAGGTAAAAAGGAACACCGCTTACGTTGACAGTCCTCTTTATCCGCCGAATTACAGGCTCCCCGAATACAGCATTTATTACGATGCAAGGGAAGATATGGGCGCTTGGTTAACCGCAGCTTATGACTGTTCCTCCTGGGAAAACGCAACCGAATACGCTGTCGGCGGCGAGGGTGCTTACGGCAAGCTTTATCCGAGAGCAATACCTTTCCTTAAGGATTACGGCCTTAAGGATTATGAGAATTCGGGTTTATATGAGAATTATACTGTAACCAAGGCTTTCGGCGAAAAAATTACAGTTGATATTCCGTATAACGCACAGCTTACTCCGTATCTTAAAATCATAGCACCTGCAGGTAAAAAGATTCGAATAACAACGGAAAATACTTTAAGCGGTGCCGTTTCGACTACCTATATCACCAAAGAGGGTGAGCAGGAGTTTGAAGCATTGGGCTGGTTTAACGGTGAGCATATTACCTATAAAATACCCAAAGGCGTTACGGTTGTTTCGCTGATGTACCGTGAAACGGGCTATGACAGCGCCTTCAGCGGTAATTTCAAGTGCGAGGATGAATTTCTGAATTCGTTGTGGCAGAAATCTCTGCGTACGCTCTATGTTACAATGCGCGATAATTTTATGGATTGTCCCGACAGAGAAAGAGCTCAATGGTGGGGTGACGTCACAAGCGAAATGATAATGACTATGTATTCGCTGGACAGCAATTCATACCTGCTGTATCAGAAGGGCGTAAACGCTATGCTTTCTCACGTCGACGAATCGGACGTGCTTCAGACAGTTGTACCGATAAGCGGGGATTATTTTGAGCTTCCCGTTCAGCAGCTTGCAGGAATCGTGGGCTTTCTGACTTATTATCAATATACGGGCGACAAGGCCTTTGTCGAAAAGGTTTACGATGCTTCTCTGAACTATCTCAAGCTTTGGGAAATCGGTGAAAACAATCTTGTCGTTCACCGCGGCGGCTCGTGGGATTGGCCCGATTGGGGCGACAAGGCGGATATGACCGCTATTGAAAACGCCTGGGTTTACTATGCTCTTTCCGCTGTGCAGGAAATGGCAGAGCTTTTGGGAAAAGATGAAGATATTAAATTTATAAGTGAACGAAAAGCTGCCGTATCAAGCGGTTATAAGGCTCTTATGACAGAGGAGGGCTATAAAAGTGATGATGTAAAAGAGCCTGATGACAGAGCGAATGCCCTTGCGGTTTTGTCGGGTCTTGCTGATAAAGAGCAGTATGATACAATTGCCAGAGTGCTCACAACCACTAAAAATTCAAGCCCGTATATGGAATATTACGTTCTTGAAGCCCTTTGCAAAATGGGCGAGTATAAGGCGGCCGAGGAGAGAATCAGAGAAAGATACGAGGGTATGATGAGTGAAGATTACTCTACTCTCTGGGAATTCTGGGATTCGTGGCGAGGCACAAAGAATCACGCCTGGAGCGGCGGTCCTCTCGTAATTATGAGTAAGCATTTTGCAGGTATATCTCCGCTTGAAGCGGGCTATGAAAAGGTCAGAATTGACCCGCAATACACTTTGTCCGACAGTATGAGCTGTACCGTTCCGAGCGTGAAGGGCTTAATTACTCTGAACTATGAAAAGAATTCAAATAATTATACCGTCAGCCTTACTTTGCCTGAGAATTCAGAAACCGTTTTATATGTGCCGGTCGGTGCCGAAGTAAACGTAAACTCACAGCTTTATTACCAAAACGGCGAATACATCGGCGCAGTTGAATCGGCTGGTATCGAAATAGTTGAAAAACAACTTGGTGATTAATAACGCTGAATATTATACTGTTCAGCTTTTGAAAGAGCAGATAAATATGGTTGAAAAGTTTGAATTACATACAGATGTTCTCGTGCTCGGCAGCGGCCCTGCAGGCTTTGCGGCGGCTTATACTGCGGCAAAGAACGGTGCAGGGGTTATTCTCGTTGAACAGGGAGGAGATGTCGGCGGTATTTCCACGTCGGGTCTAATGAGCCATTGGACGGGCAGCTGCGGCAGTCCTCTGTATTATGAAATTCTGAAAAGATCAGCCGAAAAAAACGAGGGCAGCTTCAAAGATGAAATAACAGCTCTGATTGACCCCGAAAAGCTGAAAACACTTTATCTTGAAATGCTTGATGAGGCAGGGTGCAGGCTTATGCTGTATACCTTTGCGGAGGATGCAATATGTGACGGGGACAAAGTCACGGGTGCAACCGTTATTAATAAATCGGGCAGAACGGATATTTACGCAGATGTTGTTATTGATGCTACGGGTGACGGCGATATTGCCGCAAGAGCAGGTGCAAAATTTATTCTCGGCAGAGAAAGCGATAATAAAATGCAGCCTGCAACGCTTATGTTCAAGGTCGGCGGAGTCGATTATGACCGCGCTGTGTTTTTAGGCTCGTTTGAATCCACCTATGATACACCTGACGGAGAGCTTCAGGCACTTGCCCGTGAGCATATTCCTTATCCTGCGGGTCACATTCTTACCTACAAAACAACGCTTCCGGGTGTGGTTACCTGCAATATGACCAATGCCGTTGATATTGACGGCACCTGCGCGCAGGATTTGACGAAAGCAACCCTTACCTGCCGCAGACAGATGGAGGATATTGTAAAATACCTTCGCAGGTTTGTACCCGGTTATGAAAACTGTTTCATTATAAGCTCCGCATCGCTTATCGGTATTCGCGAAACAAGGCACTTCAAGGGCAGGTACACACTCACCGAGCGGGATATTCTGGAGGCTAAGGTGTTTGAGGATTATGTCGTGAAGGATGCATATTTCAATTTTGACGTGCACAACCTGACAGGCGCAGGTCTTGACAAAACGGGTGTGCAGAAGCATTTCAGTCAGACCGAGGGCTATACCATTCCTTACCGCTGTCTTATTCCCGAGGCAAAAGAAAATCTTCTGCTTTGCGGTAGAAATATTTCCGGCACACACATTGCTCACTCCAATTTCAGAGTTATGCCGATATGCATCGGTATCGGTGAAGCTGCAGGTGCGGCGGCTTATATCAGCGTTTCCCGTGGCACAGGTCTTAATGATATTGATGCAAAGGATATACGCAAAATAATCGGTATATAGCCCGTTATATACTTAATAAAAGCCGAAAGCCGTATGGATTTTGCGTCCGTACGGCTTTCAATTTATTTGGCTTCTTCAGGTAATGCTGCCGCTTCTTCCGGCTGTTTTTCCTTTATAGCTGCCATAAGGGAATTACGCCTTTCAATCATTGCGGCTGATTCAACGGGAATTTCTCCGTGCAGACTGCCGGGCTCCATAAAGTTGAGTCCGCCCTCATATTCTGACGGAAAATAACCTTCTTGGGCAAGCTTTTCTCTTTGTTTAAGGACTTCCATAACGTATTCGTGCTGCGGATTGTTGAAATCCCAGAACAGATACGGAATAATCATCAGCAAAAAGCCGGCAAGGTCAAACGCCAACGGAACGGCAAGAATGTTGAATCTTACAGTATCGATATAAAGAATATCCCAGTTTGAATTAAATCCGCTTTCAAGAATAATAACGGGGATTATAAGGCTGACAAATGTTGTGACGGGAGAAATAATCCAGTTGAACACACCGCTGAAATTCTCAAGGCGTTCACCGGAAAGATACATCTGATAGTCGTTCTTTCTGATGCCCATATCGGAATCGGCAACGTCGGGGATTGAGGTTGCAAAACCTTTGACGAATTCACATGCAAATATAACAATACCGCACAAATTCTGCTTGGTCGGGAATGCCATAATCGTCAGCATTTCCGCAACGGAATTTATCGCACATATAGACAGCTTGGCAATTTTCAGTGTTCTGTAAGAAAACCGTTTTACAAAATAGGGGGCAATAAAGCTGAGCGGTGTTGACCTGAAGCTGTATAAGGTTTTCATCAGCGCGTAAAGCACACACTGGGTATACATACGGAATGAGAAGAAATACATAACGTTTGTAAGGTTTATCATACCGTTGCCCAAAGAATCAAGCAGTGTCGAAATAGTATTCAGCCAGTTGTACTTGTTTTTCATAACCTGGGAAATTCCGTACCAGAAGGATATCTTCTGTTTTTTTTCAAGGGGAGGCTGAGGAATTCTCTCCGTAATGTTTCGCACGCTTATGAGTGTGAGTGCACCCATCGGAATGAATACTGCGGGAATGACGTACTTATAAAATCTTATATCGTCATAGGCAATTCCGAAAAGAGGAACTATAACATCGAATACGTTTTTGACAAAATGCGAAAGCTTAACGGGCCAGGTTCTGATAAGCATTCTTTCGTGAGGGTTCGGGGAGATATTCTGCGTGCACTGTTCAATAACGTTGGTGAACGGGAACATATCAAAGACCATAAACAGAAGATAAGCCATCCACATTCTGTCTTCAACTAATTTTACATCATAGATAGGAAGCCAGCCGATAAGAATTACCATAACGGACTTCTGGAAAAAGTTTGAGAACAGAACGTATTTATATCTTCCGTATTTCGGAACAAGCTTCTTTCTCCAAAGAATATTGCGAAGTCCTCCGTAGGCGTTCACAAACAGCTGAATGCCGACTATTTTAAGAAAGCTTCTTGCGCTTACGCCGTTAATGCCGTCAAGCAATTTCGCCAATGAGGAGGGGAGAAGCATAGAAGTGTCTAACAGTATCATTGAAAGTCCGATGACTGAAATTATACCGTAAAATGTGAGAAATTTTTTCTCGGTTTTCTTTTCGAGAATTCCGAGGTTATCGTTGACAATCCAGTTAAGAACATTCCACAGATAGCTCAGCGGAAGACCGATCAGGGTAATAACCGAAAAAGCTAGATACGGAAGCTTATAATGATACATTATAAGGAAACACGATGCATTGAATCCGAGATAGCTCAGAGGGGTGTTGATGCTGTAATTCATTCCGACACCAAAGAATACCGTCAGATACTCTTTGAACGGAACATAGTTTCCTTTTTCTCTGTCCGGTTCATTCCAGTGAGCTTTTATGTTCTGAAATCCTGCTTTTATTTTGCCTTCAGACATCAGCTTGCCCTCCTTTTCTGGCCGTAAACAGCCTCAACATCTTTAAGAGATCTGGGGCTCTGCTTCGGAAGCCAGTTTTCCTGGGTTTCTATTGAGTCTTCGTTTTCTGCGCCGAGATATATTTTTTCACACCCCAGGTTACCGTAAAAAGCGTGGTGGCCGATAAACTTCACGCTTTCCGGCACAAAGATATACGTGACCCTTTCACAGTAAGAAAATCCGTCTGAGCCGATTGAAGCAACACCGTCGGGTATTGTAATCGTTTCAAAGCCCTTGCACTTGAAGAATGCAAGATTACCTATTTCGGTAACCGATGAGGGAATGGTAACGTATGTCAGTGTTTCGCAGTCGCTGAAGCACGAATCTTCGATTTTTGTAACAGTATCGGGTATTACATAAAAGGCTTGGCCCGAAAACTGCTTTTCGTATTCCTCGGTGTCGACCAAAGCTTCATCGCCGAATTTTTCTGAAAGCTCGGTGAGAAACGCTTCAGCGGATTTTGTATCGGCAGGTGCGGTAATACCTGCTTTGAGTGCTGCCCTGTATTGATGGTTTCTCATAGGGTGAAGGATAATTTCCGTCATATCCTTGGTATAAAGAACACCGTCAACAGAAACGTAGCTTTGATTTTCGGGGTCAACGATTACCGCCAACAAGTTTTTGGTGTAGTAGAAGCAATGTGTCTGAAGATTTGAAACATCTTTTCCGATAAAAATAAAACGCACGTATTCGTTACAGCTCATTGAAAACTCACGAACCTCGGTAACGGGCTTTGTCGGGTCGGTGTTGCCGGCTTCGTCTCTGACATAATCAATATGCAGCGTTATATCGTCCTCTTTACCGACAAACTGATGAAGTGTATATCCGTTATCGTTTTCTTTGTATGTATATTTATCGGAGCTGATTGAATTAAAGCTGAAATACAGAGAGATGCCGACAAAAATCGTAATTATAATTATAAAGGAAACCTTAAAGAACGTATTCTTTTTGCCTTTCATTTCCAAATCCGGTTTTTTGTCAAAAAGCGGATCGTAAAGCAGTTCGGTTTTGCTGATTGCGTTATTGTCAGCCATTTAACCTGTTCCTCCTTTGTGTAAGAAATTATTTTGCCATTTAAACAATTATATCATATTCTTTCCACAAAATGCAATAAATTTTGTGCAAATATTATTAAGTTTTTAAATTTATATAACTCTTATTGCTTCTGAAACATTACCGTCACTGTCTGTGAATACGATTTCCGTTTTGCTTTCACCAAAAATAAATCCGCAGCCGGTAAATTTTCCTATATCCTTTTTAATATTTGAGCCTATAACAATTTTACACGGCTGACCGAGATAGTCGTGTTTTCCGCCGGGCTCCCATACTGTGGTGTCGTGCGTGTGTCCGCATATCATTAAATCCGGCTTGATGTGCTCTCTTAAAAGTTCAGCCCAGTGAGCGTACAAATCCTGCTCAATATCAAAAGGCGGGTCATCTTTGCGCGTGAACGGATTGTGGCAGATGACTAATTTTATGCCGACTCTGTCAGCTTCGTACTCTTTCGATTTTTCGGAAATAACGCGGTTGATAAAATCGGTCTGCCGTCTGCGGAATCTGCGGCAGGCAACGGTGAAGCCGTATTCCGGGTGTTCATCGGGTTTGTCTTCTCCGCAATCAAGTACAAGTCCCCACAAACGGCCAAGCCTGAACGTATAATAAGTGTTTCCGTTTGAATTAGGGGTATAGTCGGCGAATTTTTCTGCAAATATTCCGCGCATATCGTGGTTGCCGCGGCTGAAAATTACAGGCTTTGTACCGCCGGTAAGCTCGGAGCAGATAATGTATATGTTTTCAAATTTTGACGGGTCTCCGCTGTGGTCTATGACATCGCCGTTAAGAATCAGCAAATCAATATCTCCGAAGGCCTTTGCCGCCCGTACAGGCTCTTCAATAAGGTTGTGTGCATCGGAAATGTGATAAGCCTTTACCTTGCCCTCGGGCACGGGATAAAAGCTGTACGCGTATTCCTTTACGGGCGCTGTTTTGCTGAAGTACGGCAGCCTTTCAATAAGAGGACGGATGCATAAGGTGTATTCTTCTGCACTGTCAAGCTCCCGCATGGGAACAATTACTCTGTGAACAAGTGACTGCGAGCGTATGATTCCGTTTGATTCGTCGAAATATTCCTCTTCGCCGATTCTTGCCCAGACAAGGCAGGGGTACGGAATACTTACCATAATATGATAAGTATCTTCAACGGCAAATACCGTCGGAGCCGTGGTAAGCATATCCTTCGTTTTATTCTCTGTTATCATTGCTGTTGAACTCCTTAAGATTTTATTGCAGGCGGTGTTTGCGGTGCCCTTTATTGGGTTTATTATAACATAACGGATCTATGTAAACAATAATAAAATATACTTAATTTGTGTAAAATCAACTAAAATACTTGAAGATTATCAAGATAAATGTTAAACTTAATTAAATCATAATTATGTTCACGTAACTGTTGAATACTGTATAAGGGAGAAAAATTATGGGCACATTATCGTCTTTAACCGCTTTTATTCTTGGTATATTTACTTATTTTGCATCGCTTATAACACCGGCGTTTGTTGCACCTGTTCCCGAAATGAAGCAGGATGATTTTATTCCCGTTATGCGTTTTGTTGCTACGAGCGATACTCACATACAAACTCTCGGCGATACGGGCTGTAAAAGAACCTCGGCAATGTTAAAAACCGCTTATGCAATCAGTGATTCGGATGAGGATTACAATAAACTGGATGCAGTCGTTTTTTCGGGCGATATTACCGACAACGGCTTTGCGGATTCATTTATGGCTTTTGCCGCAGTAACCGATAATGAAATACGTGAGGGTACAGAGCGTCTGGCTGTAGTGTCCAAAAATCACGACAGCTATATCTTTTTCAATAACAGCCTTAAGGTGTTCAGCGGAATAACCGGCCAGGAAACCGATTTTCACAGGGTGATCGGCGGCTTCCATTTTATCGGTATATCCCGTTCCGATACACTTAAGCAGTATACCGATGAACAGGTCAAATGGCTTGATGAAAATATTGCTTGTGCTGTTGAAGCCGATCCCGAAAAGCCCGTTTTTGTGTTTCAGCACGAGCACGTGCAGGATACGGTTTACGGCAGCAGTAAGACCGACGGCTGGGGCCTTGACGTGTTTACACAGGTGCTTTCAAAATATCCTCAGGTTGTGCACATTTCTGGCCATTCTCATTTCCCTGCAAACGACCCCAGAGCTGTCTGGCAGGGGAGCTTTACGGCGATAAATGACGGCGGACTTGCCTATTTTGAGCTTGCTGTTGACGGTAAGAACGGACAGTTTCCCGATGAGAAAGACAGAATGAGTCAGGCTCTTATAATCGAGGTTGATGCCGGCAACAGAGTGCTCGTTAAGGTGCTTGACGTTGATGAGGGTAAGATTATGCGTGAATTCCTCATTGATAATATCACCGAAAAAAATAAGACAAAATACTCCTTTGAAACAAGAAAGGAAAATGCTTCCGCTCCCGTTTTTGCCGAAGCTGCAGCACTCAGCTATGAGAAAAAGGGCTTTAAGCATTACATAACCGTACCCCAGGCAACGGTAAGCGAAGATAATGAGGTTTTTGTTTACAGAATAACCGTGCTTAATGACAAGGGCAAGACGGTTTATGAGGATTGGGCTTTTTCGTATTATTTCTTATCCGATAAGCCCGAAAGCATAACCTTTGACGGCTTTATGAAAGCAGGTAAGGGTCTTACGGTAAGGGTGTGTGCCGAAGATGTTTGGGGCAACACGAGCGAATATCTTGAAATTAAAATCTGACAGTTCGGGAGGCTATGCTATGAAAAATCATTATGATTTAATTGTTGCCGGCGGCGGCTTTGCGGGAGTTGGTGCGGCTGTTGCGGCGGCACGCCGCGGTATCAGCGTTCTGCTCGTAGAGAAAAACGGTTATCTGAGCGGTTCTGCAGCTATGTCATACGTAAACCCGTTTATGAGCCAGTTTAAAATAAGTAAAGCAGACGGCGGAGAAAGAAACATTCCCGTCAACGCAGGCATATTTGAGGAAATAAGGCAGGAGCTTAAGGCTTTCGGCGGTCTGCATGAAAACGAGCGCACGTTCAATATGGAAATCCTGAAAATTATTATGGACCGCCTCACCAAAAATGCGGGTGTTGACATTGTTTTTCACGCTTATATTTCCGACTGTGTGACAGAAGACGAAAGAATTAAATCGATTACGCTTTCCTGCCGAGGCAAGAAATACGAGGTTTCGGCAGACTGTTTTGTCGATGCAACGGGTGATGCCAACCTTGCATATATGGCAGGCTGCTCATACCGCTTGGGCAGAGAGTCAGATAACCTCTGTCAGCCGATGACACTTTGCTTCAGACTTGGTGAAGT
The DNA here is from genome assembly GCA_017410325.1 of Clostridia bacterium. GTDB lineage: Bacteria > Bacillota > Clostridia > Oscillospirales > Acutalibacteraceae > UBA8612. The sequence continues at coordinate 21,853 of JAFQRA010000017.1, forward strand.
TGATACCGACGTTTTTTGGTCACAAATCAAAAACGTTCAGGCTATTTGGAAAGAAAAGCTCGAAAAAGGTGAACTGTTAAATCCGCGTGAAAACATACTTGTTTTTAATCTTATTGAAAAAGGTGTTATTCATTTAAACACAACAAGGGTTATAAAGAAAAATCCTGTGGATATACTCGGCCTTTCCGAGGCGGAAATGCTTGCAAGAGAGCAGATGCTTGAATTCCTTAACTTTGCAAGGGAGAATATTCCGGGCTGTGAAAATGCGCAGCTTATTGCTTCCGCGCCCGAAATCGGTGTGCGTGAAAGCCGAATGATTGACGGAGAATATACCGTAAGGGTAGAGGAGTTCTTTGAGTGCGTTCAGTTTGAGGATTCAATTGCAAGGGGCGCTTACCCGGTGGATATTCACAGCCCTGACGGTACGGGAACTACCATAATGAAAATTCCTGCCGGCAAGTATTATACAATTCCGTACCGCTCACTAATCCCGAAAAGCCTTAAAAATATGCTCGTTGCGGGCCGATGCATTTCGACGACTCACGAGGCGCAGTCAGCTTACAGAATTATGCCGATTTGCTGCTGCATAGGAGAGGGCGCAGGCATAGCAATTTCGCTTGCGGTAAAGAATCAGCTTGACGATGTGCGTAAGGTTGATATAGCACAGGTACATTCAATTATGGATTCCTGTAACGCACTTTATTGATAAATAAACGGAAATAAACGGACGGAAAAATCCCACAGACAGGCGTTTGCTCAATCTGTGGGATTTACTTCATTTTATTTTACTTTTTGTTCTGCGTAGCAACAATTTTGCTGCCGAATACGTCCTCAACAATAACGTCACCGATTGAAACTGGAAGGGTAGCAGTTACGCCGTTGAGTATTGCCATGCATTCGCTCATTTTTTCTTTAGGAATAGGTGTTTGGGTTTTAACGGAAACCAGACTGCCGTCCGAGCACCTGACGGTTGAAGTCAAGGTTCTTTTCGGTGCCGTGCATTCGCTTTCGGCATAAGCTTTGCCTCTGGGGCAGGTGTGTCCGGTAATATCAAGCACCTTTTTATCTTCGGTCTGTACCGTTATTTCACAACCGAGCGGACAAATAATACAAGTAAGTTTTCTTTCCATATTACATTTCCTCCAAGGAGAAGTACAGTTCCTTTGCGTTTTCGAAAGCTTCTTTCTTTAACGTGATACATTCCATCTCACCGGGGGCAACCTTGATTTTCTTTTTGGATAAAAGAGTGTTGTCGCCGTCACTGACTTTAATCACTACATTTTTATATATGTTGGAAACTCTGAAATATACCGCAACATCTTTTTTCTTGGTAATTCTCTGCGGAACTGTATAACGGATTTTTCCGTCTGTTTTAATGGGAATGAGTACACTCTCGCCCCGGGCAGCATTAATATATTCTACCGCAGCCTTACCTGCAATTTCCGCTTCCTCGGAAACGTAGTCAACAAGGTCATGTACGTGAAGAACGTTACCGCAGGAGAAAATGCCCTCAACAGAGGTCTGGCGGTCCTGGTCAACAACCGCACCGTTTGTAATGGGGGAGAGGCTGACGTTTGCCGTAGCGGAAAGCTCGTTTTCGGGAACAAGACCGACTGAGAAAAGAATAGTGTCGCAGGGGATATATTCTTCACTGCCTGCAACAGGCTTTCTTCTTTCGTCAACCTTTGCGATTGTTACGCCCTCGACTCTGTCCTTACCGTGAATCTTGATTATTGTGTGGCTGAGCTTGAGCGGAATACCGAAATCGTTAAGGCACTGCTCGATATTTCTTGCAAGACCGCCCGAGTACGGCATAAGCTCACATACTGCGTGAACCTTTGCGCCTTCAAGCGTCATTCTTCTTGCCATAATAAGGCCTATATCGCCGCTGCCGAGAATAACGATATTCTTACCGGGAAGATAGCCCTTCATATTGACAAATTTCTGCGCTGTACCGGCGCTGTATATACCTGCGGGACGGCTGCCTGCAATGTTAAGCGCACCCTTTGACCTTTCGCGGCAGCCCATTGCAAGGATAACGGCTTTTGCTTTGATTTGGAAAATGCCGTCCTCGGTGTTGGTTGCGGTGACAACCTTGTCCTCGGATACGTCGAGCACCATGGTGTTGAGCTTGAATTCTATGCCGAGCTCTCTGACCTTTTTTTCGTATCTCCATGCGTATTCGGGGCCTGTGAGCTCTTCGCCGAATTTGTGAAGACCGAAGCCGTTGTGAATACATTGCTGTAAAATACCGCCGAGATTTTCGTCTCGTTCAAGAATAAGAATATCTCTGACTCCGTTTTCATAAGCCGCAATTGCCGCACTCATACCGGCAGGACCGCCGCCAATAATTACTAAATCTTTCATTATGACTGTCCTCCTTTTGTGAGTTCAACGTTAATTAAGGATTCGCCGCCGAACTTGGTTACGCTTTCATAGGGGATATTAAGCTCTTTGGCAAGAAGCTCGGTTACGTAAGGGCCGCAGAAGCCGCCCTGGCAACGGCCCATTTGTGCACGGGTTCTGCGCTTGACGCCGTCAAGGTCACGGGGCTGCGGATTGCGGCGGATAGCCTCAATAATTTCACCTTCGGTGATACCTTCACAGCGGCATACAATTTTACCGTAAGCAGGATTTTCTTTGATTATTGCATTCTTTTCTTCAGCAGATGCTTCATGGAAAGCGTGGTAAGGCTTTCTTGTGGGAATATAGTCGGGCTTTAATTCAAGCTCAAGTCCGTCTGCCTTTAGCATATCCTCAATATATTCTGCAATGGCAGGGGAGGAGGTAAGACCGGGAGATTCGATACCGGCTGCGTTGATAAAGCCTTTTCGGGGTGAGTTTATTATAAAATCACCGGTGCTGCCTACAGAACGCAAACCGCAGAAAGAAGTAATCGTTTTGTTGACAGGTACCGTCTTTACGGTTTGGTTGGCGTTGTTGATAATAGCATCAAAGCCAATGGCTGTTGTATCCTTGTCTTCCTTGTCTGAAATGTCGTATGATGTCGGACCTAAAAGAAGATTGTTATGGACGGTGGGAGTTACCAGAATACCCTTACCCATTTTTGAGGGGGTTCTGAAAATTGTATGGGATACGGTGTTGCCGCATTCTCTGTCAAGGAGCATATATTCGCCCCTTCTCGGGTGAACGTCAAATGAATCGTCACCGACCATTCTTGCTATTGTGTCGGAGTAAATACCGGCACAGTTAATAACGTAACGTGTTGTAACCGAGCCGTTTTCCGAATAAACCTTGTATCCGTTTTCGGCAGCTTCAATACCGGTAACCTTGAAATTGCATTTTAATTCTGCCGAGTTATCCATAGCGTTTCCTATAGCTGCTATTGCAAGAGTGTAGGGGCAGACAATACCGCCGGTAGGTGCATATAAGGCACAGATTATGTCATCGGAAAGGTTAGGCTCCATTTCGTGTAGCTCGTCCTTTTCAACAATGCGCAAGCCTTCAACCTCATTTGCAATGCCTCTTTTAAGAAGCTCGCTGAGAACGGCTCTGTCCTCATCGTTAAAGCCTACAACCAATGAACCGTTTTTAATGTACTTTACACCGAGTTCATTGCAGACAGCTTCCATCATCTTGTTTCCGCGTACGTTAAGCTTGGCTTTAAGGCTGCCCTCCTTGGCATCAAAACCTGCGTGTACGATTGCGGAGTTTGCCTTTGTGGCACCCATTGCTACGTCGTTTTCGCTTTCAAGAATACAAATCTTCAATTTGTATTTTGAAAGTGTGCGCGCAACAAGACCGCCGACCACGCCTGCGCCAATAACTGTTACATCATACATATTTTCATCTCCAGTTTTTTAATACGTTTTTTGCAAAAACCGTTAATATTATCTGCTTTATATTGCTGGTTTTACAAAAAACATATTTGCATATAAATAACAGAAAACATTATATCACTTTTGTTTAAAAAAGTAAATCTAAATAAGAATAATAATTTAATTTAATAAGTTTGTTTGAAATTCTTTTCGTGAGACTTGACAATTTAGCGGTTGAGAAGTAAAATAATTAAAAAATTTGTGTAATACGGTATTCTGCTTATGATAAATTTTGAGTATACTCCTGAACAGGCAAGAGAGGTTGGAAAAAAGCTTTTTTTCAATAGTACAAGTGATTCGGATGATAAAGCTTCCGGATTGAAATTGATACTGAAGGCACATTCTATGCACGATCCAGAAGCAACATATTTAGTTGCCAGATTTCTTCTTGACGGAATACTGAAAGCCAATGTTAAAAACGGTGAGGATTATGCATTAACATTGATGTGTTCTTCTGCAAATAACGGATGCATTCAAGCCCGTGCATTCTTGAATGCTTATTGTGAAGACCGTTACCAGGAAGAATATGATGAACATCCGTCCGGCAATTTGCACGAAGCGCTTGTTGATTTTGACGGCAGACCTATAAAAGTTAACAGGCAGGGCGTTTTTACTCCGATTGATGCTGTGCTTGAATATAAAAACGGAAGCAATGTATTGACATTGAGTACCAATGTTGTGTTTTTATACGGAGATGAAATAAAAGCACCGGAAAGATTTAGTAAAGCTGTTATTGATGGTATACTTGCCTGGCAGGGCGAATATGAGGTTTTTGGCGGACAAAAGTTAACGGTCAAGGTCGATTTATCATTTGAAGATAAGGTGTATGACAATCTTTTGATTATTCCTGTGACCGGTACAGTCGGTTCAACGATCGAAAAGGTAAGTAATATAATTCCTTTAAAAATTAAAAAATCACAATTGACCGATGCTGTTAAAAATAAACGCTCATTTGCTACTATTGGTTTTAAATGGTCTGTTAACTCCAGAAAAAACATTTTTATACTGTCTAAAGACGGATGTTTCGATGATTATGAAGAAATTAAGCATGTTGCAAAACATGAGTTCGGACATGCTCTTGGCCTTGGTGATTTATATGCCAGTGCTTCTGACTCCCTGAAGGGAGTTAATAAAGGTACTTTTGCTGAATTGGACAGTTATGCAATAAATGACAATTTTTATAACTTGGTTATGTGTGACCATCACGGACCTATCAGTAATAACGATATTGAAATGGTTATTCTTGCATTCAGAGAAAATGAGCAGCAATTGTATCAGCCCGGCAGGCTGAAACGAAAAATATCTTCTGCGTTAGGAAAGGGTAATTGATATGAAAAACTTAGAAATGTACATTGACAGCTTCAATATGAAATACGAGTCATTTCTTACCGGATGTGACTCGATTGAAGAGATGGGACTGTGGGATAAGGAAGCCTACGGTGAAATGGAAGCCTTTTATTTCAACGACTTAACTAGTGTAATTATCAGGCTTATCGCTGCCGACAGAAACATATCTTTGAAAGAAGTAAATTACTTAAACGAGACTTTTGGTTTTGAATATACACTTGACGAATTGGTTGAAGTTTATAATGCCTGTAAAGACGATATTGGTTCCGCTTTTGATGAGAACTTCGAAAACGGTATTACATATATGCGCAGGATTAATCAGAAACTTGCAGAGGCATATAAAGAGCTTCTTGGTTTGATTTGCGATATTATTATTGAAAGCGACGGTGTAATTTCTTCAGCGGAAGTTACCGAAGTCAAGCGTCTTAAGGCTATGTGTGAATAAATATTTAAGGGTCTGCTTGCAGCAGACTCTTTATTATGTCAGTGAAAGACTTCTGATCAAACGGTTGCTGAACATGATGTTATTTTATTTCTAATTTGGTGAGTTTAATGAAAAAAGATATAATTGAAAAGAAACCCATGGAAAAACGGAAAAAGATTCTTATTATGGTGTTGGGCATTCCTGCCGTGTTCTTTTTTTGGCTGTGTATTACGGTTATTGCAGAAATGATTTCTGACAGCAAGAAAACGGACATTGATTATGTTCCAGTTACTACTCATATTTCCGAGAAGAAAATAACGTTTGATATCGGTACAGATGATTATGTTGAAACCGATACTATACCTTTACCGATAAGTATAAGTAATAATAAAATGAAAGAATTTAACAGATTTCTTTCCGATATAAATGTAAATTACGAATATGATGCTCTGTATAATATTAATGAAGTGTATCAGCGTTATAAGCAGATAAATTTTAATGCACCGGAAAAACACACGCACGATATTCGTGTTAACGGTAAGATAGATGCGCAGGTATTATATAATAGGGTAAAAGAAAATAATACTGCTTTTTTGAAAGAACATAGTTTACATAAAGAATACAGTAACAAAAAGCTTAAAGAGTACTGCAACTTTATTGCGGAAAATTTACCCAAGGTTTTTAGAGCGTATCCGCAAATTGATGTTGATACTGTTTGTTGTAATTTATATGATTTAAAAATTCTTGATGCTACTTCATCGTTATCGCTTGCAGCAGTAAATCGTAATAATGTTTTGTGCATTAATGAGGAGTTTCAGGAGGGGTCAAAAATACTTGTTGACTCTGACGATATATATACCGATACTTTTTATCATGAGCTTATGCATCTTTGTCATTTTACTTGCTGTGATTATAATCACGGTGATGATTGGGTGTTCGGTATCGGTTGTGAGTTTGAGGACATTGAAATTAACTCTCTTGCATGGTTTTGGATGGAAGAGGCATCGGCCGAGCTTACAAAAAGCTATCTTTTGAATGTTGAACCAATAACCTACAGCTCCAAAATAGGCTATCTCGAAAGCTTGAATTTTATACTTTCTCTAAATAAAAATAACGGTTTGGTTCAGTTGGAGTTTATTAACTTCCAACATGATATTAATAATTTTTTTGATTTGTTTGGCGCAACAACTGACGAGGAAGTTTTCCGAGTGATAAGATTGATGTATACTCTTGAGACTTATCAGAGTTCACCTGCCGGATTTTATGATGCGGTTCTGGAAAATTACGGCGTGGATTTGAACAACGAACAAATTGAAGAAGATTTTCGTGTAACTGTCCGATGTGATATCCTTGAAGAGTTTTCTGTTATGTTTTATCGGAATTTAGTTGATCTGATAAATTCGCAGGAAATGACACTGCAGGATGTGTATTATATAATTAGACTTTATGAGGCGGATTTGAACAGACATATCAATACAGGTATATACGGCTATATGGCAGTCGCAGAGGAATTCTTTGAGAAATACTGTATAATACAAAATGAGTTTTTTAAACTGATTTCAGAAGAGAACGGTATGGAGTCGGATGCTCTGAAAACAGGATTTGAGAATTACACAATGAATGCTATTAATGATAAAAATGAACAAGTTTCAAACTATAGTCTGAATTTCTTTTCGGGCGATAAACGCAAATGGTTAGATGAATTTTGTCAGAAAATTTATAAAAAAGGATATCCGAGTATGGCTGAGTGTATTACACTTTCAAGAAAATGTGCCGAAGAGATATCGTCTTGGAATAACACGCCTGAAATAACAGCAGAATATCCGAGCGTTTGATTGTATTATTTAAAGCGGATTGAATTTGATAAAAAAGCTGTATCATTCCTTAAATGGGTTGATACAGCTTTTTCTTTGATTTCTTATTAATAAATTGTTCTTTTAATTACATTATCCTGAAGGCCTTCGTCGAGGTTTACGAAATAATCACTGTAGCCTCCGACACGGACTATAAGGTTACCGTAATTTTCGGGGTGCGCTTTAGCGGCAAGCAGGTCTTCGGGGGATATAACCGTAACGGTAAACTGCTGACCGCCGCCCGCGAAAAAGGCTTTGGCAAGAGAAATAAAGGCCTGCTTACCTTTTGGGGTATTGAACAATTTCTTTTCAAATTTGTTCTGGAATACAAAGCCGCTGCAAGCATCGGTGTGGTTGTATCTGAGAACGGATTTGATTTGTGCGGTCGGCCCGTTGGTGTCGCGTCCCGGTGTTGCGGCAATACTGTCAGCGAGTAACGGTTCGCCTCTGAGTTTGCCGTTGGGGAGTGCCGCCGTTTGTCTGCCGTAATTTGCGGCACGCGTGTATGTACTGCAGCCGCCCGTGAACACACCGCCTCTGTAGGTGTTGTTTCGTTTGAGTACGGCAAAAAAGCGGTTGAGTGCTTTTGCCGTTATCAAATCAACCTCTTCAATATCGTTGCCGAATTTTTCACAGCTTTTTAAATCGCGGTGAAGCTGTTCGTGGCCTGTGAAGTTTGCGTTAAGTGCATCAAGAAGCTGTGACATAGTGTATTTCTTTTCGTCGTAAACAAGCTTTTTTACGGCATAGAGGCTGTCACCCGTATCGGCAATGCCTTCGGCTAATATCTGTCCGTGGTTGTAAAGCGGACCGCCGTTTCTGTAGTCACGTCCGCTTTCAAGGCAGCCTTCAATCAGGCAGGAACGCAGGGGATGAGGCTGAAAAACACCGCGAAGGTGCTGATAGGTGTTGGCACTGCTGCAGCAGTTGTAAGTTACGAATTCGAGCTGCTGCATAAATGCGCGTTCAAATTCTTCGTAGCGGGTAAACGTTGTCGGGTCGCCGGTTTCAATTGAGACTTTCTTGCCGCTCATAGGGTCAGTTCCGTTGTACAGCGCAAATTCAAGGCACTTGGTAAACAGAACTTCACCGTCTTCAAGTCCCATATGGCTCTTACCGAATATATCAATCTGATTACAGCCGTTCATACAGTAGTTGTGGCTGTCTTCGGGCGGAATACCTATTTTTTCAAGTGCGGCACAGACCGTATCATCATTGTACAGTGCAGGCAGTCCGGTGCCCGTTGCAAGGGTATCGGCGATGGCCTGCCAAAGCTTTTCAGGCGTGTTTCGGTGAACACGGCAGGTTAGATTTGGCGTATTATAGCCTTTCTTTCTGACCATGGCAAGAATCTCGTAGGTAAGCTCATTGCTTTCGTCGTTTAGGTTTTCGTCGCTTCCAGAAATACAGAGATTCCACGAGCGGTGTTTACGGAAGTATTCCCAAAGTCTGTCAAGCAGGTCGGTTACTTCTTCTTTTTTTTCGGTTTTCAGATACGAAGGGTACATATAACGGTCAAACCGTCCGGGCGAATCGTTGCCGTCAAGAGCAAAGATCAGCATAAATGAGCACATAGCGGAGGTAAAATCATAAGCCGGCTTCACGGGTACTGTTTCAAAAGCCTTTGCCATACGCAGCAAAAAGGCTTTGTCGTTTTCGTTGTCGCATTTTTCGGCACATTCAAGAGCATGTATACGGTATCTTTCACCGATGATATCAATTGCATCAAGCGCATAAGAGCACGAACGGTAAAACCACGCTTCATCGGGATGCATTTTACTGTTTTCTGCTATTATGGTATGGATATGCTCTGTGCCGGAATTTATAATTCTGCCGTAATCGGGGTTAGCGTGTCCGCCCCAACCGCCGCCCCATTGTGCGCCCGAACGGTTGAGTGCTTCCGTGCTTTCACAGTAAAGTCTGCTTGCCTTGCCATTGAATAAGGTTATTTCCCGAATGTATTTTTGAAAGGTATGTTTGTGCTCGGGGAACTTTTCCGCAAGCTGCGAAATTATCTCGGTATTAAAACAAAGTCCCTCTGACGGTCTGTAGCCGGAGCTGCCGTATTCTGATTCGAAGGTTGTTGCGGGAAGCAACTGCTCCGAAAAGCTGATTTTAATATTTTTGGCGGCGTGAAGCAGGGCGAGACCTACTCTTTCTGCGTGTTCAAGTGTTTCATCGAGAAAATAACCGTACAGGAAAGGGTCAATTCGAGCTAAATCTGTCATAATAAAACCTCTTTATTCCGATACTTTTACATTTATTCCGTAAGAAGCGAATGTTTTGCACCAAATGGAGATTTCTGCTTCGCCCGCATTCTCGTTAATATATGGAGAAGCTGTGCCGAGCTTTTCGGATTTGCCAATGCCCAGCGTGTGATAGGGCATAATCTCCGCGTATCTGTATCTGCCTTTGTTTTTGTTTAGAAATTCAGCAAGCTTTTCAACGTCATCCTCGCTGTCGTTACAACCGGGAATCAGAGGCAGCCTGATAATTATATCTGCTTTTGAGTCCATCAGGAATTCCAGATTTGATATAATACGCTTGTTGTCTGCACCTGTAAGCTTTTTGTGCTTTATTGGGTCGATACATTTTATATCATACAGAAATGTTGTTCCCAGTTCTGCACAGCTTCTGTAAAATTCAAGCGGCCCGATACCGCAGGTTTCAACGGCTGAAGAAATTCCCGATTCTTTTGACAGCTTAAGAAGCTCCAAAGTGAATTCCGGCTGATACGACGGTTCGCCGCCCGTAACAGTCAGTCCTCCGCCGGACGTATCGTAAAATATCCTGTCTTTTAAAACTTCATTCATTACTTCGCAGGCTGTCATTTCTTTTCCGATAATTTCATTGGCATCGTTAAGGCATATATCGGCACATTTCCCGCAAGAGTTACATTTTTCGCGGTCAATTAATAATATGCCGTTATCAATTCTGCGCGCAGAACATACGGTAAGGCAACTTCCGCAAGCCGAGCATTTCTGTTCGCTGAAAAAGAGTGACTGCGATTTTTGAAGGCTTTCGGGATTATGGCACCATATACACCTGAGGGGACAGCCTTTAAGAAACACGCAGGTGCGTATACCGTCACCGTCGTGTATGCAGAATTTTTGTGTGTTGAATATAATTCCTGTGCTTTTGTTTTGTACAGCCATATCCGTTCTTCATTTCTCTTGAATTATTACAGATTAAGTATATCATTAAAGCTTGGCTTTTTCAATCGCTTAATTTATATTTCCGCTGTACTTTTATGTTCTTGCCTGTGTTTACAATAATTAATCTGTGTGATATAATGTTTTTGTAAAAATGGAAAATTACGGGGTGACATTATTGAAAAATCAAATTTTTAACCCCTACTTGCCTTCGTATGAATACGTCGCGGACGGTGAGCCTCACGTTTTCTCAAACAGACTTTATATTTTCGGCTCGCACGATTCATTTGGAGGCAAAGCTTTTTGTGAAAAAGATTATGTCTGCTGGTCAGCACCCGTTGACGATTTGTCTGATTGGAATTTTGAGGGAGTAATTTACCGTAAAAATCAGGACCCTGCAAATAAAAAGGGGAAGATGAGGCTGTTTGCCCCGGATGTATGCAAAGGCTGCGACGGCAGATATTACCTGTTTTACGGGCTGAGCTTTCTGCCTTCAATCAGAGTTGCCGTCAGCGATACGCCTGCGGGAAAATATGAATTCTACGGCTACGTAAAACACCCTGACGGAAAAATGTACGGCACGAAAACGGGTGATTTTTTTCCGTTTGACCCGGGCGTTATAAATGATAACGGCAGAATATTTTTGTATTCCGGTTTCAGCCCCGACGTATGGTATCTTCGGCTTGGCATTGACTTAATCAGCCCGGTAAAAGGTGCGAAAGGCAATCAGGTTATCGAGCTTGAAGATGATATGCTGACGGTAAAAAGCGTAAAACAGCTTATTCCCGGAACACACAACAGCCGGGGCACGGGCTTTGAAGCGCACGAATTTTACGAGGCAGGCTCAATAAGAAAGTTTGACGGTAAGTATTATTTTATTTATTCCTCAGTGCTGTCACACGAGCTTGCTTATGCGGTGAGTGATTATCCGGACAGGGATTTCAGCTTTGCGGGAACTCTTCATTCCAACGGCGATATAGGCATCGGCTCAAATAAAAAACCGCTTAATTACTGGGGAAATAACCACGGCTCGGTTGAATGTATTAACGGCGAGTATTACGTTTTCGGACACAGGCACACTTTTTGGCGTGAGTGCAGCAGGCAGGGAGTTGCGGAAAAGCTTGAATTTGAAAACGGTTTGTTTAAACCGGCTGAAATGACTTCCTGCGGTCTGAATTCAAAACCCTTGGGGTTGGGCAGATATGAAGCCGGCATAGCGTGTAATCTGTTTGCAAAACAGGGCGCGGAAAAAAGCGTGTTTTTCAAAAACAAAAAGAAATCACAGCTTCACCCCTGCATTCTGCAGGACGGCGGCGACAGAGAAAATACTCCTCAGCAGTATGTTCACAATCTGCGTGACTCAGGCGTTGCGGGCTACAAATATTTTGAGTGTGACTGTAACGAAATATTGCTTATCGTCAGGGGGAGTAAAGGAAGAATTGATGTGCTGTTTGATTTGAACGGTGAAGCTGCGGCTTCGTTCGCAATCAATGAAACTGCTCAATTCGCCGAATACTCGGCTCCGCTTCAATTCAGCGGTAAAAAAGCCATCTATCTAAAATATTCGGGAGAGGGCAGCGTAGATATACTTGCCCTTGAACTGAAATAAGTGTTAGGAGACTAAATATGAAAACTAAAGCTGTTGCGCCCGAATTACTGCAAAAAAAGCATGCAAAGATTCAAAAGGAAATCGCAAGACTTGAAAAAGAAAAGGCAAAGCCCAAAAGAAACGGCTATCTTCTTTTTCTTATTCTGATAATATGCGTTGTTTATGTTACCGATGAAATTGCTTCGCAGATAAGCACGCTGATGAAAACGGAAATTGCAACTGACCTGCTTGCCAAATACGGAGAAAGTTCTATCGGTATTTTAGATATTCTGGGTATTATAGCATTCCCGTTTCAGGGACTTTCGCTTCTTTATAAGCGCTTGTCCGACCGATACGGCAGAAAGCCGTTCCTCGTTATAAATACGCTGGGTATGGGTCTGGGACTGTTCTTTATTTTCCTTTCAAACAATATTGCTCTTTATGTTATCGGTTCAACAATTGTTGCTTTTTTCGTTCCTCACGATATGCAGGTTGTTTACGTTACCGAATCCTCACCGTCAAAGCACAGGGCGAAAATATTCTCTTTTGTCAAGTGTGTTTCAACACTCGGCTTAATGCTCATCCCTCTTTTAAGAAGAACTCTTATGTCGGATGCTTCCGAATGGAGAGCCGTTTATCTTGTTCCTGCGCTGCTTGGCATAGCGGTTTCGTTTATAGCTCTTATGTCGCTTCGTGAAACGGATGCATTTATTGAATCCCGCCTTAAGCACCTCAGAATGACAGATGAAGAAAGAGAAGCCGAAAAGAATTCAAAGGACGCTTCTTCGGCACAGGGCGGCCTTGTAGCGGCGTTCAGATTTGTTGCAAAGCATAGGCAGCTTCGTTGGCTTTATGCCTCTGTTGCTTTTGCTACGGTAGGTGTACTTATCACCATGCAGTATCAGGCTATTATTTCCTACGGTTATGCTCAGGCACATCTGCAGCAGGGGATTTATGCTTCTCTGGAAGCGGCTCTTGATGCCGTTTCCGTCGGTGCCGTTACTTCGGCGCTGTTTATGTTCCCTGTAGGCAGCGGTCTTATTCAGTTGAGTCACGGCTTCATTTCTGACAGGTTCGGCAGAAAAGCCGCCCTCGTTTCTATGGCTGCCGCAACACTGATATCACTTGTTGTTTTTTCAACCGGTGCGAAAAACGCTTGGAATCCGTATATGGTGGGCTTTTTCAGCGGTGTATGTATCGGCAGCTTCTGGGCAGGAACGGACATAAACGTGCTTATGGTCAGCGAATCCTCGCCTACAAATCTGCGTTCATCAATTGTTTCTCTGCAGATGTTTGCGCTTGGTATCGGTTATGTTGTTACATACGTTGTCGGTGTACCTCTTATTACTCATTTCGGCAACTCGTCAATACCCGTTGTTTCTCTCTGCCTCGCTTTACCCAGCCTTGCCGCTTCACTTGCAATTATTCTTTTCAAGGTCAGAGAAACCAAGGGCGCACAGCTTGAAACCGTAACGGGTAAGGAATGGGATTAATTATGAGTAAAAAGATTAAGGTTTTATTATCTGTCTTAATCTCAATGGTTGTTGTAATTGTTCTTGGCATTACAAATGTCGTACCTTACTTTGCCGTAATTCCCGATATGGTAAAGGTGGGTGTTGACTATATTTCTCTTGACAGATATAAAAATGCAATCAAAAAGGACGCCTTGGTTGCGGAAATAAGCAATGCAAACAATGCCTTGTCTCATCCCTTTATTCTGGCGGACGGTACGGCTTTTGAAGCTGTGCGTGTTGAAAATGCCGCACAGAATTCCAACGAATATGCAAAATCGTTGCGCGAATATGTAACTGCTAATGCAGACGGCTTGCTGGACACAAGTGTTTATCCCGTTATGCCGTACGTTCTTGATGAGGAGGACAGCATTCTGCCCATTTCAAGAGAAGTAATCAACAGAATGGTTATCCTAGGCTATGCGTGGCAGATTACGGGCGAAGAAATATATGCCGAACGTGCTTGGGCAGAGCTTGAAAATGTGTGCGGATATGATGATTGGTGCACCTCTCATTTTCTTGCAACGGCTGAAATGGCGCTTGCCGTTTCAATCGGTTACGACTGGTTTTACGACTATTTAAACGAAACTCAGAAGAACCTGCTTGCAAAAACAGCCTGGGAATATGCAATTACACCTGCACTTGAGAGTAATCACTGGTTTACCTGGTCAAAAAACAACTGGAACAGTATCTGCTACAGCGGTATAGGAATTGCCTGCATGGCTTTTTCCGATTACGATACGGAAAAGTCAGCGGAATTTCTCGCTATGTGCTACAGGAATATGCCTATAGCCTTTGAAAACTTTACTCCGGACGGTGTTTATGCGGAGGGGCCGGGCTATTGTCAGTCGGGTATGAATTCAATAGTGTATTTTATTGCCACGTCACGCAATTACTTTGGTACGGATTTCGGTATGTCCGAAATAGACGGCTTCAGGCAGCTCGGTTCATTTCCCGTTTATATCACTACTCCGACGGGAATGTTTAATTTCGGCGATAATAAAGCCGAAAAGTGTTACACTCCCGTGCTTCATTGGTACGCAAGAGAGTATGAAGCGCCTTTGCTTTCGGTTTATCAGATGACCGATATGCCTGGTGAATTTACAGCCGATTTATCCGAAAATACTGAGCGTAACGGCAGCGGACGTGAGGATGCGCTTTCAAGCCTTTGGTTTAACCGTGAATACGAAAATGCCGATTTCAGCAATGAGCCCTTGAGCCTTAAGCTTAAATCCGATGCAGGGCAATCACTTGTGCTTATGAGAAGTGCCTTTCTCGACGAAGAAGCAACCTTTGCGGGAATAAAGGGCGGCTATAATTTTATAAACCACGGCGATCTTGACATCGGAAGCTTTGTTTTTGACAGTATGGGTGAACGCTGGGCGGAGGAATTAGGCTCCGGCAGCTATGATGCACCCGGTTACTTTATGAATTTACCTGCAGGCGGCCGCTGGAAAAATTATTGCAAGCGTGCCGAAGGACAGAACACGCTTGTTATAAATCCGAATTCAACGCTTGACGACCAGTATGTGTTGGCACAGTCCGATTTCACTTCATTTGAAGCAACCGAACACGGCGGACTTGCTTTGCTTGATATGACGGACGCTTACCGAATGAACGGCTGTGTCAAGGCGGAACGCGGCTTTGAGCTTTATAACAACAGAACTTCACTTAAGGTTTCGGATAATGTAAAATGCCTTGTGAAAAGTGATATTTATTGGTTTATGCATACAAGGGCGGATATCGAAATATCCGCAGACGGGAAAACGGCAATACTGTCCTTAAACGGCAAACAGATGAAAGCCTCGTTGCCGGCTGACGGTGAGTTTTCCGTTATGTCTGCAGCTGCGCTGAAGGGTAAGTATGAATACGATTCGGATTATTCCGATATAAAGAAGCTGACCGTTTATCTTGAAAACGTAAAAACGGCAGAAATTGTCGTTACCCTGGAACCTGTTAAATAAAAAATTCCGTATGGACTGTTTTAGTTCATACGGAATTTTTGCTATCATTCTGAAAGAAAATCAAAGGATTTTCTTCCGCTGACGGAATGCTTCCCCTCAAAAACATCAATCTGAAGATTATCCTCCGCACCCGTCAGAGCATAAATTCTTGTTATGTTTTCGTGTGCTTTTCTGCTTGCTTCAATGGGAAAAAGCTTGTCGTTCTTACCAGATTCAATCAGCAGCTTTCTTGGAGAGAGGGCACAGGCAAAATCATAAATCTCACCCGTGTTTAATATGTCGGGAATGTAGTTGTCGGGACAATGCCATAGGGATAAAATGCTGTCCCTGAATGTGTTTATATAGCCGCTTATAACGGTTTTTTTGAAGGCTTCATCTGTAACCGAAGCGTAAAGCGCCGTCAGTCCGCCGCCTGAAATACCCATACAGGATATTTTTTCGTTCTCAACGGACTCGTTGCTTTCCAAAAGCCTTGCACAAACGGTTGCCTGGAAAACTCTCATTGCCGCAACGGTCAGCCCGTAGGGCAATAAATGGTGGGAAAGTTCATCACAGGAGCTTATGTAAAACGGCTTAATAAGGTCTTTTTTCAGTCTTGCTTCACCAAAGCCGATAAGCTCGGGTGCAATTACGACACAGCCCCTTTCGGCAAGCTCAACGGCAAAATTCTTCTGGTATTTGTCAAGGTAAGGAATGAGCTTTTTTTTGCCTTTTTTGCTGATATTCAGAATTTGTCTTACGCCGTAGCCGTGACCGCAGAGTGCAACCACACCGGGTGCTTTTTCCTTTCGGGCAACGGGTGAAAGCATAAAATACGCCATATTAAGCCCTTTGCAAATTTCAACAGAATATTTTTGCAGGGTGTATTTCTCGTATATCAGCGGCTTGCCTACGGGCATAGGCTTAAGTTCAGCAACTCTGCCGGGGATTTTTTCAACGCAGAATATTTTTTTTGCCTGAGCTTTTATATTTCCGCAAACCGACAAAGCCTCTTCACGGGTATTCACTTTTTCAAAAGGGTTTGTGTAAACGTTCTCATAAAGAGATTTCATAAATCCGTCGGGGGAATACGGACTTGTTTTCATTGTCGGTACCTCTTAAAACTGAATTTTTCCTGCTTCCTTAATGTTTTTACTGCTGTTGCCGATAAAGACGGTATAGCTTTTGTCAAGCTCAAAGCTCTTGGTTTCGGGATTAAAGAATTTAATATCTTCAAGGTCTGTTTCAATAACGGTGGTTTGAGCTGAATTTGCGTTCACACCAATGCGTTTATAGCCTTTGAGGAGCTTAACAGGTCGGTCGATAGCTGTGTTATTGCTTGAAACATAAACCTGTACAATCTCTTCGCCGTAAACCTCGCCGATGTTTTTAACCTCAGCCTTAACCGTAATTGTATTGTTGTTCTGTGTGATTTCGCTGCTGCCGATTTCAAAATCCGTATAGGAAAGACCGAAGCCGAACGGATATTCGGGCTCTATGTTCTTTTTGTCAAGCAGCGTATAGCCGTGGTAATAACCGTATTCAATTTCTCTTTCTTTATCGCTGAGATGCAGGAACGGGGGATAGTCCGCTTCATTTTTTGCAATTGTAAAGGGGAGCTTGCCGCTCGGGTTTACATCGCCGCTCAAAACGTCGGCAAGTGCGTTTCCGCCTTCAAGACCGCTGTAGAACGAGAACAGAACGGCATCGGCAATTTCGTGCCACTCGTTTATTACGTAAGCACTGCCGCCCATAATATTAACAATCAGCTTTTTGCCCTGTCCCGCAAGTGCTTTAATAAGCGCAACGTCTTCCGGCGGAATTCTAAGGTCGGCACGGTCGCCGCCCGAGCCCTTGGGCTTTTTCTTGATATTGCCGAGGTTTACAAGGAATTCACCCTCCTGAAGCCAGTCGCTGCCTACACAGACAACAACGTATTCACAGCCCGCGGTCGCTTCAAGTGCCTTTTCAGGCTTGCAGCCGTTGTAAACGGCAACGTTTTCCTCTCCGAATCGGTTTTTGAGTCCTTCGTAAGCCGTTATGCAGTACGGACTGTAAACGTTACTGCTGCCGTGGTCGCCGACGTTTACCTTGTTTGCATATCTGCCGACAACTGCAATTCTCTTGCCCTGGGGTATGGGAAGAACCTTACCTTTGTTTTTAAGCAGTACGGTGCCCTTGCCTGCAACCTTGCGCGAAAGGGCAGTGTGTTCTTTTGACAGAATTACGGATTCCGGCTGCTTCTTATATTTTGGAAGCGTTGTTATAAGCGCGGTGAGTATACGGCATACGGCTGTATCAACATCATTATCTGTAATTTTGCCTTTTTTATATGCACCGTGTAAGAAAGCGTATTTGAAGGTGTACGGCATTTCAACATCCATACCCGCCTTAAGGCTTCTCGGGCCGTCATAAATTCCGTAGAAGAAGTCGGAAAGCGAAAAGCCTTCAAACTGCCACATATCTCTCAAAATGTCAACGAGAAGATCTTTGCTTTCACAGCAGTATGTACCGTTTACCTTGTTGTAAGCGCCCATAATTGACATAGCGCCTGCATCAATGCATTTTTTGAAATGCGGCAGATAAACCTCGTGCAATGCTCTTTCATCAGCCTTTGCATCTACCGAAAAACGTAAATCCTCTATACTGTTAAGTGCATAGTGCTTGGGGCAGGCGATAATGCCGTTGTCCTGCATTGCTTTGGTCAACGCTTCTCCCATTTTACCGAGCAGATATGGGTCTTCGCCGTAGGTTTCCTGTGCACGTCCCCACATCGGGTTGCGCAGAAGATTAATGCAAACACCCGCAAAAAGATTTGCGCCCAAAGCGCTTGCCTCTTTTGCAAAAACCTCGCCGACTTCATATTCAAGCTCGTGGTCAAAGGTTGCGCCGCGAAGCATTGAAACCGGGAAGCAGGTGCATTTCCCCATAACAATTCCTCTGGGGCCGTCAGTAAACAGTACGGGAGGAATGCCCAGCCTTTTACAGCCGCCTGCAGGGTAGGCTTCTCCGTTATAGTATCTGCCCTTGGTCAGCGTGTTTTTTATTGTAACTCCCATAGCGTGGCCCTGAAGCATACGGATTTTTTCCTTGACAGTCATTTCGGCTGTCAATTCCTTTGCGAGTGACTTGGCTTTTTCTACGGTTGGCTCTGCCTTATAAAGTTCAAGTGCTTTGTTGAAATTCATATTTATTTCTCCTTTATGCCGAGGTATAAAGCGTTATTTATATCTATTATAACAGTACTGAAAAAATCTTCAATAAAAAATACAAATTATTTTATACGGTATTGAGCTTTTGCTGCGGCGGCTGTGTTTACATAAAGTTAACTGTGTGATATAATAATACAAAAATCACAACCATTTTATTTAAAAAGGGTGAGCTTATGATATTTGATCTGAACTCTTTCAGCAAAAATATTATTTGTGAAAACGGGCTGAGTGACTGCTTTGTTGAAACGGTTTTGAACGGCAATATGCTTGATTTGTATATCACGGCAAAGGAAGATAAGCCTGAGTTTATTGAGCTTGAGTGGTGCTTTGAAAGCGATGAAAATCTTTTTGTTCTGGGTGATGCGTGGGAGCGCAGCTACGGTGAGCTTGAATTTAAGAAGCTTTCTGATAATGACAGAATTATGCCTTGGTATTTTACGGCAACAGATAATAAGAAGTGTTATTGCTTCGGTGTAAAAACCCAGCCGAACGCTTTCATCAGCTTTAAATATACCCCAAACGGAATAAAAGCCTTTATCGATTGCAGAAACGGCGGTCGAGGTGTTGAACTTAACGGCAGAAAGCTTCACCTTGCAACCTTTGTTTATAAGCAGTACGACTCTTGCAATGTTTATTCCTGCCTTGGTGATTACTGCAGAATTCTTTGCGATAACCCCGTTTTGCCCAAGGAAAGAGTGTACGGCGGCAATAACTGGTACTATGCATACGGTAACAGCAGCTATGAGGAAATTATATCGGACGCAAAGGTTCAGGCCGAGCTGGCACAAGATA
Organism: Clostridia bacterium; assembly: GCA_017410325.1. Lineage (GTDB taxonomy): Bacteria > Bacillota > Clostridia > Oscillospirales > Acutalibacteraceae > UBA8612. The sequence goes on from JAFQRA010000017.1 coordinate 41,514, forward strand.
TTGACAACAGACCGTTTGAGGTTATTGACGATTGCTGGCAGCTTTATTCCTGCCGCGGTCCTTGGCTCCCAAATGAAAAATTCGGCGATATGAAAAGGCTTGCCGATGAAATCAAGGAAATCGGTGCAAGGCCCGGTATCTGGGTGCGTTTTCTCAATAATACCGACTCATCAATTACGGACGAAATGCGTATATTGCGCAAGGGTGAAAGAAAATACCTTGACCCCACGCATCCCGCAGTTAAAGAGCTGATAAAAGCTGATATTGAAAGAATCAAAGGCTGGGGATATGAGCTTCTTAAGCACGATTATACAACCTGCGATTTGTTCGGAAACTGGGGAATAGACCTTGAACAGAACGTGCCGAAGATTGACGGCTGGAATTTTTATGACACGACCAAAACCAATGCCGAAATTGTGCTTGACCTTTACAGACTTATAAAAGAAGCGGCAGGGGATATGTATATTATCGGCTGTAATACTGTTTCGCACCTTTGTGCAGGACTTGTACATATCAACAGAATCGGTGACGATACAAGCGGTAAGGAATGGGAAAGAACGAGAAAGATGGGCGTTAATACGCTTGCTTTCCGTCTTGCTCAGAACGAAGCTTTTTATATGTGCGATGCAGACTGTGTAGGCATTCTTGATGATTACATTCCCTGGGAAAAGAATAAACAGTGGCTGCATCTGCTTTCCTACAGCAACACTCCGCTTTTTGTGTCGTGTACAAATAAATTAACCGCAGAACAGAAATACGACCTTAAAGAAGCATATAAGGTTTATCAGGAAAATCACACGTTCAGACCGTTGGACATATTTGAGAATCTTACCCCGTCACAATGGGAAATCGACGGCGAAACTGTAAATTATACCTGGTGATACAAGGCTTGCTGCTATAAAAATCACAGAGATTAACATATTGATACAATAATTAAGGCTCGGAATGTTTGATTTCCGAGCCTTTTGCTGTATTTGAATTTATTATTATTTGGTAATTTCAACCTTGAAGATTGCTTTGTTCTGCGATACTTCGAGGCTTCCGAAAAGCAGGTTGCTGTAATTTCTGACTGTTATTTCCTGCGGAGAAACTACCGGAAATTCGGCTGAATATGAATCGTTTTTGTGGTCGGGGTTTACCTTGTTAAAAATGTAGTTAATACCTATTCTGTGAACGTATAAGCCGTCTATATCAACCTTCTGCGGCAGGTAGCAGGTGTAGCCGAAGTCGTGATCTTCGGTGTTTTCCGCCTTGATAATGTGGCTGCTGACACCCGTGGGGTAGAACTTACAGTTGCGGATTATAAGTTCGCCGTTCCAGGTTGAACCGTAGTCGGAACGAAGGTCAACGAAATCCTCTGCCAAAACGGTTGTGTTTTCAATTAAAGCCGTGCCGCAGCCGATAAGCTTTATTCCGTGGTGGCCGAGAACGGAGTTTTTGATTGTCGCGTTGAGAACGCCCTGGTGTGCATCGTAGCGAGAAAAAGCACAGCCGTCATATACGAGGTTCTTGCAGTAGTTGGTGCCGGCAATTCCCCAGTAATCGGTGTCGGTAATATCGTTTGTCTGCTTGCAGTTGATAAACTTTGCGTTAACTGCTGTTGCGCCGCCTATATCATAGGTGCCCATTGTTACGCTTGTGCCTGCAGAGCCTATGGTCTTGTACTTCTTGTGGCCCGTGAATGTGGAGTTTTTAACCGTAACATCGGCACAGCAGGAAAGGCTGACAAATGCCGAATAAGGCGAGCCCGTTTTGCCCTCGTTCTTAACGTCGTGATAAAGCCTGTCAATAACCGTGTTTGAACGTCTTACCTGAATGCCTCTCGTGTAGTAGTTGTATTCGGAGGAAGCGTTGTTTGCTATGGTTGTAAATCTGCCGCCGTTTATTGTCAGCGTTTCGGTGTCAATCGGGTAAGCGGTGGCACTTGTGACAGCTTCAAAATCCCAGATAAGGGGAGTTTCGGGGTCAATGTTACCGTTTTCGTCAACGAGTATAACGTCGGTCTGGGTGCTGCCGGAATTCTGGTTAGCACCCTTACGGATGTAACGCTTTACGTTGGAATCATAAAGCACGACGAGGCTCTTTTCGTCAAGCGTTGTATTTATGCTTGTTGCATCGATATTGAGCGGGGAAACCTTATCGCTTATGTTTTTGGAGCCCTGCGTGGGTGCTACGTTGAATACCCAGGAGCTTCTGTTTTCAACGTTGGTGTCGTCAATTATAAAGCGTGCTGTTGACCAGTCCGTATCGGTCATAATTTTGGCGGTTTTGTTTGCACCGCCTATGTAATACGTTGCGGTTTCGTTTGCAAATACGGTAAGCTTGTTTTCGTTTGCGTATTCATGGGTTTTTACAATAGCCTCAAGGTCGTCTGCCTTGCCGTCACCTACAGCACCGAAATCCTCATAGGTTATGTAACCTGAGAAAGTTTTGCTGTATTCATAGCCGTCCCTGAAATCATAAGCTCCGTTTGCGTTGAGCAGAATTTCATCCGCAAAAGCGGTAATACCTCTGGAAATACCCGTGCCTTTGCTGCCCGAAATATAAATGCTTCCGTTTTCAACCCTTAGGCTGAAGCTGTCGGTTTCATTGAGTGCTTCGTTTATTATAAAGCTCTTTTCCGTTGTGCTTTCGGTTGTATCAATCTTTATGCCGCAGGCCTTGTAAAGCTCGTTGATAAGCGTTTCAGCGGCATAGGTGTATAAATCTCCCTCAGGGACGATGACACCGTATTCGTCAATCGATACGCCGTTTACTGTTATTTTTTCAAGAGGTCTTACAATATAGGGACTCTCAAAGTTTCCCTTTGCAAGCTCGCTTTTCAGCTCAATTTCCGAGAAAAGCTGTGAAAACGGAGCAGACAAAAAAGAAAATATACTCATTATAATTGCTGTAATTTTTGAAAACATTGCCATCACCCATTATTTTTAATCAAAAGACAGTTTAATGTTAACTGTTGATTTGATTATAACCGTAATCTGTTCGTTTTTCAAGAGCAGAATTAAAAGTGTTGTTTATAGTAACAGGCTTTACTAAGAACTGATGATATGCTATAATTTTTAAAAAATGAACCGTTATATTGTAAAAGGGGAATTTTTATGAGAATTCTTGTTGCAGAGGATGAAAAGAGCCTTAACAGAATCATTTCAAAGCAGCTTAAGGTTGCCGGCTACAGTGTAGACTGTGCTTTTGACGGCGAGGAAGCTTATGCTCTTATAAGTATGACCGATTACGACGCGGCGGTTTTTGATGTTATGATGCCGAAAATCGACGGTTTTTCGCTTCTTAAAAAAATAAGGAAAGAGGGGAATAATCTCCCAGTGCTTTTTCTCACTGCCCGCGACAGCATTGAGGATAGAGTAGAGGGGCTTGACATCGGTGCGGATGATTATCTCGTAAAGCCCTTTGCCTTTGAAGAATTGCTGGCAAGAGTCAGAGTTATAATCAGAAAAAACAGTGTATCAAATTCAAACGTTATTTGTGTTGCTGACCTTACCGTTGATATCTCAAGCAGAAAGGTAACGAGAAACGGAAAGGATATTTCTCTTTCCGCAAAGGAATATGAGCTTTTACAGTATCTTGCCGTTAATAACGGGATTGTCTTAAGCCGCGAAAAAATCGAAGACCATATATGGAACTACGATTACGAGGGCGGTACAAATGTCGTTGATGTTTATATCCGCTACCTGCGTAAAAAGATTGATGACGGATACGATAAAAAGCTTATACATACCGCCAGGGGAATGGGCTATGTCCTCAGGGAGGAAAAATGAAAAAGGTATCTTTTAAGTTAATCACAACATTATGGATTACGCTTCTTATAGCGGTTGTCTGCGGTGTCAGCACGACTGCGCTTATGATAATCAGCAGCAAATCTGCAGACGATAAAATTAAACAGAATCTTGTTGCCGTGGTACAGAGCAATTCCGATGAAATGGAATACAGTAACGGCATTTTTGAGGTTGAAAACGATTTTGCTTACTATTCGGGCGGTATTTACTGCGATTTATTCACGGAAAACGGTGATTATATCAGCGGCGAAACACCTAAAACCCTCGTTGAATCCTCATCCTTGGGTGAGGCCGACGTTGTTGAGAAAGAATTTGACGGTAAGAATTATTACGTTTATTCAAAGCTTTTGGACTTTACAAAATTTGAATATGAAATTGACGTTATGTCTGGTCAAATAATATCGTACGAAGCAGACGTTACACCGATTAACGAGCTTAAGCCGACTCCATATAAAGAAACGAGCTTTCGCAACGGCATAAGCACAAGTGAAGCGATTGAGATTGCACTTTCCCACGCGGGCACCGGCTTCGGTGAAGCTTCAATTATAGGCGTTGATATTCCCTTGTATCAGGACAGACAGGTGTTCAAAATTGAATTTACGGCTGAGAGTTCTTCGTATGAAAACGTTTATATACGTGCGGTGTGTCCCTCGGATGAAGCGGTAACGGTTTTTGATTCCGTTGCTAAAAGCGCCGCATATCTTCTGCCTTTTTTTGTAATGGCAGCAGCCGTGGGAGCTTATCTTATTTCTCGCAAATCCGTTTCAACAATTGAAAAAATAACCGAATCTGCCCACGAAATTTCAACGGGAAACGATCTTTCAAAGCGGCTTGAAACGAGCAATGCACCTCGTGAAATCAGCAATCTTGCCGAAACGTTTAATGAAATGTTTGAAAGGCTGCAGACCTCGTTTGAAAATGAAAAAAGATTTACTTCCGATGCATCCCATGAGCTTCGTACACCGCTTGCGGTCATAAAAGCGGAGTGTGAATATGCCTTGTCAGAACATGCGGATGATGAAGAAAGGCTACAGGCACTGGAATCTGTAGAGGAGCAAACGGATAAAATGTCGGCTCTTGTTTCTGCTTTGCTGGTCGTAACAAGAGCGGAACACGGACAGAACAGATTTGCTCTTGAAAAGGGCAGCTTAAGCGAGCTTACAGAAGAAATCTGTACCGGATTTGTTCCGACTAAAAATATTGAATTGATTAAAGATATTGAGAAAAACATTGAAATAAACCTAAACGTATCGCTTATTACCCAGCTTATTGAAAATCTTCTTTCCAATGCCGATAAATACGGCAGGGAAAACGGAAAAATCAACGTTAAGCTTTATTCGGAAGGGGATAAAGCTGTTTTATCCGTAAGAGATAACGGTATCGGAATCAGTTCGGAAAATCTTCCTAAAATATGGAACAGGTTTTACAGGGCAGATGCATCTCGTTCACAGGTTCAAGGCTTCGGCCTCGGCCTTGCGCTTGTTAAAAAAATAGCTGAAATACATTCGGCAGAGTGTGTCGCAAGGTCTGAAATCGGTGAATTTACCGAGATTCTGATAGTTTTTAATAAGTAATATTGATTTCAATTTGAAAACCACCTGTTTGTGATGACGGGTGGTTTTCATAGTTTTAAACGTTTATATTATATGAGAAAAATTCACAAAACTATTGACAAATGTCGAAATAAGTGAAATAATATCACTATAAAAGAGAGGTGAAATTATGTTACTTAACGGCACTTTGCTTGAAAAGAAACCGGAATATATCGCAAAGCTTGAAAACGGCGTAATAGTAACCGGCTTTTCAGACGGAACCGCTATTGATTCCGCCGGCTCTGCATACCGCCTGATTACCGAATATGATAACGATGAAAATATGATTTCACAAGCCTGGCAATTGTTTGCTGACAAATAAGTACCAAATAATAACCAAGCCTTGCTTCCGGCATAAGAAAAAACCGCTGAAACCTTGAAGTTTCAACGGTTTTGAGTGGTCGGAGTGACGGGACTTGAAAGCTGAAGAAGCCTTCGCGTATCGTTGCGCATAACGTTGTAAAGCGCTATGTTTCAACGATTATAAAATTTATATTCTCTGTCCTATTTCACATCTTTGCATATCTTTTCATAAAAATAAGGACCAAATAAGGACCAAAATTTGCAAGCCATTGATATAAATTCAACATTATTAGTATATATTTACAAATCCTTATTAATTATTAATTTTGTCATAAATAAATCAACTCAGCAGACAAATTGGTTTGCTGAGTTGGCTTAACTTTATTTTCCATAAAATGCATCCAGTGCAAAACTTGCTCCATGCCTGAAGCCTGTTTTGTAGCTGTCGAAATCAATGTCGCCTGAGATAATTCCCCATAGGTTTACATACTCAATAAAAAGATTTTTTTCGGCATCTGTGAGTTTTTCTTTAAGTACAGCTTCTATCTCACAAAGTCTGTTGAAGTCTTTTTGAAAGTCTGAATTCTGCTTTATATTGCGCATTTGCGGTTCGATGTTGCCGTAATAGAAATCTTCGATGAATGACATATGCATCACCGTTAAAGCACAGTGTAAACCGGCGTTACTTCTGTTTCACCGGGCATACGATAGCCTATGGGTTTACCCAAAACCTTAAAAGCATCCTTGGGCAGAAAAACATCCTCATACATTTCGTTGAACACAAGGCGGACTATGTTTCCCGGACGAGGGTGCAAGTATGCAATGGTTACTTCACCGGCAAATTCAATAAGAGCAAAACCGACACGAGGACGTTTATCGGGATTCACCTTGACAATAGAGCCCATGGGAATGTGAGAGTATGCTCGGTCACAAACAACGAACTCGTTTTCGCCTAACTGCTTTTTGATTTCGGATGGGTCAGCGAGATAGAATATATTACCGCCTTCGACTATGAATTCTTCCATCGAACCGGGTTCAGTACACTCAAAAATCGCTTTTGCGAACGGATATGCAAGCGGATACCGTTTCGAGTGGTCAACTGCTTCAGGTGGCAGTTGATATTTTTCAAACAGTTCATCCTTGATCTCTTGCCAAGTTTTTTCGTTTTTCATTAAATCATCCTTTCGGTATTATTCGGAATTGTTGCAATTCCTTTCATAAATATCTTACCTAATAAGAAAAATAACGTCACGTTCAAAAGCGCACGAAGATTTACGCGAATAACGAAAATTGGCCGTCTATAGCGCACAAAATGAAGCTTGTGCAATCTTTGATAAACATTGATATTGAATATTCATACCTTAAAAGCAGCTTTTTGTACCAAATACTTTATTTTTTGCAAATATATGCTATAATTATAGTTAATGTAAATATATATTCTCTTATACATTTGAGGAGGTAAAAAGCAATGAAAACTTACAAACGGATTTTAGCGGTTATACTCTGCGTGGTTATGACCCTCACCGCTGCACCTTTAAGTGGATTCGTCGGGCTTGAACTGCCGAGCCAGTTCAATTTCAAGGCGGAGGCAGCAACGATAGCATCATATAATCAGGGTGACATTATTGAATTCGGTTGGTATCCGCAGAGTAAGGTTACTGATACTTCAACCATTTCCGTTCTTAATTCCGCAGGCGGCGAATGGACCTCCTACGGCTATTACAGCGGCACAGGTACATGGAATGACGGCAAAATGACTGCCGGAGATTATATGCGATATAAAGATGTAATCTATGGCTCAGATAAATACAGAGGAGTTGTGTTTGATACATACAGACCTTATTGTACAGGTGATAAGACAACATCTTCCGATTCATATTCATATCAGGGTGATAACGGATATACGCCGGGAACGGTTTACTGGTTTAAATATGAGCCTGTTGAATGGCGTGTGCTTGACCCTGATAAGGGCATTGTAATGTCAGAAACCATTATTGATGCTCAAGCGTATAATAACTATATTCTCTATAGCGGTAGTGATGAATACGGTTACGGTGCATACTGGGGCGATTCGTCAAAAACATATTATGCCAATAATTATGCCGAAAGCAGTATAAGACAGTGGCTTAATAAGGATTTTTATACCACTGCCTTTTCAATTGCACAGCAGAATATTATTGAATATACCCAGCTCGATAATTCTGCATTCAGTGATTCATACTCAGCTTATGATTCTCAAACAACCAATGATAAAATTTATCTTCTGTCTTGGGATGATGCGTTGAACGCTTATTATGGCTTTTCATCTTCGTACTCTGCTTACGATACTGAACGCAGAGCACAGGGCAGTGACTATGCAAAATGTCAGGGGCTGTATGTAGCAACAAGCGACGGCTACAGAGGAAAATCCTATTGGTGGTTTCGCACTCCCGGCAGTGGTTCCACTCTCGCGTGCCATGTTGATGGCTATGGCTTTCTTAGCAGCGGCTATAGTGTCAACTACAGTAGCGGCATTCGCCCCGCTTTAAATTTTAATCTGAGCTCCGGAATCTTTCAATCTGATGTTAAAGATACCGGCAGCTCCTCAGCAGGAGGAACAGGTACTATAGTACCTGACAGTTTTACATATACACAATCTCACACCGTAAATAATTATAAAACAGCAAACGCAACATACGCCGCAAAATACTTTGCCGGTGCGGCTCAGCCGATGGACGGCACGAACGGCACACCTGACCTGTGCATACCGGGTCTAAGCCTTGGCGAAAATATGGTGCCGCAGGGCATAGCGTACTATCCGGCTAAAAACTGGTTACTTGTTTCTTCATATTACAAAGACGCCGAAACAGACAGCTACCCCTGCTATATCTATGCCCTCGATTTTACAACAGGCAAAATGGTTGCGGAGTATAAGTTGAAAGAAGCAGAAAGCTCAACTTTGCATGGTCATGTCGGTGGAATTGCGGTTTCCAACCATAATCTGTATGTAACAACAGATGACTCCTGTATCGGATATGCTCCGCTTTCAGATCTTGACAAAATGAACGGTGAAATCATTATCAGAGAGCATACTTCTATGTCTGAGTGGTTGGGTAACGCCAATACAGCATACCTGAGCATAAACGACGGGATTCTTATAACTGGCAACTTTTTCTACGCAAAGGACAGCAAGTATGATACACCTGCCAAGGCTGCAAACAGCGTTATTCTTATGCAAAGGCTCAATGGTAATTCGTCAGTTGACGAATGGAACAGCGTATGCAATCCTGCTGTTACTGCGGTTATCAAGGTGTCGGATTCAATTGACAGAATACAGGGTGTAGTTTACCGTGATAAAAAATTTTACATTTCAAGCTCATTCGGTAGAAAGAACGAATCAAAGCTTTATGTTGCCGACCTTAGCGGTAGTACACTCAAAAACATATCCGCATTCAAAGCACTCCCGATGATGGAGGATATAACATTTGTTGGTGATTATATCTATTCCGTATTTGAGTCTGCTTCTGCTTTCTATCAAAAGGGGCTTGACGGAAAAAATGTTTCGCTTTACCCAACGGACGTTGTGTGGAGAATCGCCTATAAAGAGCTTATTTACAATATGGGTGATGAAACATACAGCTTTGACAATTACTCTGACGATGATTCACGAGGTCACTGTTTCGGTATGTCAATGACAAGTGCAGGTTATTTTTTAGACATTCTTGACATCAATGCAATCGGCGGAAATAAACAGGACGGCATTTTTGCATTGCCTGAAAATTCTAAAGTAAAAGAACCTGTTTGTTATTACCAAAATATACAAGCAAAATATGCACAAAATGCTATTGTAGCCGGCGGCTGGTATTACAAAAACGGTTTTCCTTTTATCAGCTATGACTGGAATGATGTTGTAAACTATGTGGATAATCACGAATATGATAACAAAGGTACTCTTCAAATCGGATATCGTCAAGGTAAATCCGGTCATGCTATAAACTTCCTGAGATACGAGGTTGTTAACGGGCAGGAAAGAATTTATGCTTATGATAACAATTTTCCCGATACAGAGGTGTATTTTTACAAAGCAGAAAACGGCGATATATTACAAGCACCATATGCAACGTTTGACGGTGCAATAGATTGTATAGCTTTGAGAAGTGTTGAAAAATATTTCAACAGTCTTAGCGATTACGATGCAACACGTTATATTTTCGCAGACGAAAATGATATATCTATTCCCGGTGCTATTAAATATCCCTTGGATTGTGGTGCAGATAAGGAACGTGTTGTTTTTGAAATTCCCGACGGCGAAGAAAAGGTTGTAATTGTACCGCTTGTTGAAAACGCCGAGTTTGAATATCTCAACGTTACATACAACTTTGACCAAGCAGAAGCAGGTCAGGCAGGCGAATTTACTCTTGCACAGGATGAGACTGCGCCTGAGGAAACGGTAGAATTAACATTTATTGACTTCCCTCAGAATATCGAAATAAAAACACCTTCCACAACAACTGTCAACTACGGCGAAACACTCATTCTTCACGCAGATTTTGGCGAGGTAACATTACCCGAAGGATACACTATCCTCTGGACTGTTGAGGGTGCAGGCTTCGATATGGCTCCTGCAACAGATGGCTTAACCTGCAAGATGACATCCGTTGCAAACGGTACGGCAACAGTCAAAGCAACTATTGTTGACGAGAATGGAGAAGCTGTACTTGATGCAGACGGCAACGAAATGTCTGACAGCAAGCAACTTACCTCAAAAGCAGGCTTCTGGCAGAAGTTCGTATCCTTCTTCAAGAACCTCTTCGGCATTTCAAGAGTTATCCTTCAGTCGATCTAAAAACCAAATAGCAATATAACCCTAACCACCCGGCTTGAGCAATGAACTCAGGTCGGGTGGTTCTTTTTACCCTTGAAACGAAATCGCACCCGTTTCAGGGGTTAATTTATGCCCCAAATCAGCCTGTTTTTGGCAAGGAAGTTGAAGCTGCGATTTGTAGTGCCAGTGGTTCTTACATCTTTTTAATGATTAATGAATCACGTTTGGAGTAAAAATCACAGCGCAAGTGATTAAAAAATCCCGTTTTAGTTCAACCGTTAGGGATAGAAATTGCGAAGGTGGTTGAATGAAATAAATCAAGAAGGGAGTTAAAACGGTATGTACTTTCAGTCCGAAGATATCAAGCGGAACCAAATAATCTCATAAAGGACACGGCGTCATTGAGGTGTGCAGCAAAAGATGTGCTGCGTTCGTTTGCGGAAAAAAGTGCGTACCCCGATGTGATCTGAACAGCTTTGTCTATGCAAGGGTGCTCGGATCAGCAGTGAGAATGACAGCGAAAACATTGCCTGTACCGGTGCTTTGTTTGAGCTGACACTTCTCACGGACAGACCGTGTTTATCGGTCTGTGCATAAGGGTTATCACGGAAAATTATAGTGATTTTTACGTGATAACCGCTTATGCAAGGTTTTTGAGGAGTTTTTGCTGCTCGGAAACCTTTGGTGTGAACAGGATGGTAACCTGCTCAACCGGCCTTTTCTCGGCGACAGAATATAATTTCTGTATGTAAATTGAGACATCACCAATTGATTTAACGAGCCTTTCGGCGCGGGTTGGAAGAAACACCAACAGAAAAAGGGTTCAAATTATATATGAAAGGATTGTTGCTATGGCTAAGCAAAACAAAGTCAGAGGTAAGAGTATAACAAGGCAGTTAAGGGATGAAACAGAGTCATTTATTGCCGAATTAAAAAGCTCTGTTACTCAGAAAAACTATAGAAAATGGTTGACTGCATTTATCAAATATTGTCGTGAACAGCATAATTGTAAAACCCATGCGGAATGTATTAAACATATTCAGGATTATTCGGACTATCTGCAAGAGAAAGAATATAAACCTGCCACGATTCACAACTATCTTGCGGCGGTATGCAGCTTTTATAATGTACCGATGAACACAATCACAAAACCTATCCGTTATACAGCTGAATACACCAAATCACGCTCGGACAACGGCAAGAAGATTCGTGCGGATAACAATCCGGATAATCCTCGTTACGCACGCACCGTTGAATTTCAAAAGGTCGTCGGAATCAGAGTCTCAGAGCTTGCAAAGCTTGAGGGTAGAGATCTGAGAATCGACGAAAGCGGTCATATGTGTATTTTTGTTAAGGATGGTAAAGGAGGAAAGGATTCGCTTCAGAGAATCCTGCCTGAAGATCAGGAATTCGTAAAATCATATTTTGAAGGACTTGGTGAAAAGGAAAAGGTATTTAAACCTATTGAGCTCTCAAATTCAGTTGATTATCACATTATAAGAGCAAAGCAGGCTAAAAAGTGTTATGAGTATTATCTTAATAGAATAAACACTGAAGAAGGCTATGCAGAAAAGCTTGCCAATGAAATCCGCTTACGTTGGAAGCTGTATCGTACCGAGAAGCTTCCCGACGGCACGATTGTCCACAAGCCTTTTAACGAAAAGCTTATTAGTGGTACTTATAAAACAAAAGGAAAATGCAGGAAGCTTGCAATTGAGAAAAACCTCCCTGTTACATACAACAAGCTTGCACTTGCTGCTGTTTCAGTTTTTCATCTCGCACACTGGCGCAATAACGTCACTGTGCAGTCATACCTTTTATCGCGCTAACCAACTGAGGATACGGGCGGGATTTGACGCCACCTGTTTTGATATAAATAATAGCAGGGAGCAATAAGCCCCCTGCAATATTTATCACATATTATCGCATTAATCCTTTATATCAATACTGAATGAGTTTGCAACAGCTTCACTTGCTTTGGCACGAGCTCTTTTGAATGCGTGAGCGTAGATATTAAAAGTTGTAGTGGGCTTTGAGTGGCCAAGCATATCTGCAGCTGTTTTGGCATCAGTGCCTGCTTCAATCATAAGTGTTGCATTTAGATGCCTGAAACTATGGACATTTACATAGCGTAAGCCTTCTTTTTTGCAAAATTTTACAAGCCAATGTCTCGGTGTATCTGGTCCCATAGGTTTACCGTCATATGTTACGAACAATCTGTCAGTATCATTCCATAAATCACCCATATTTGTACGATGATTCTCCCAATGCTCTTTATATTGTTGAATAATTTCAATAACAGATTCCGGTACTTTAAGGCTTCTGTATCCGTTGTCTGTTTTAGGTGTATCTGTAAAGGTACCTTTGTTTACTGAATACAAAGATGTTCTGTTAACTGAAATAATGCAGTTGTCAAAATCAATATCCGACCACTCAAGTCCGAGAATTTCGCCCTTTCTTAATCCTGTAAAAATAGCAATTAAGTAAAAAACCACGTATTTAATATCTGCCTTTTCAAGTAGAATATTTAAAAATTGCTGAGCTTCATCCGGTTCATATATGTTACGTTTAGTTTTCGGTGTGGAAATTGCATGAACATCATGACAAGGGTTGTTTACTTTTATATTACAACGTTTAGCAAATTCAAAAACATCGGAAATAAAACTTATGTAATGTTTTTGAGTTTTTTCTGCAAGTCCTTTTCCTGTTCTTTTATTAATGCCATCCTGTGCCAAGCTGTTAATAAATTTTTGCACATCCATTGTAGTTATTTTATCCATTCGAATGTGCCCGATTGCTTGGTATGTTCTTGCTTTACAATTTTTCAGACGGTCTCTCCACAGTTGTTTCATTTTTCCTTCAAGTTCAATTTGCTCAAAGAATCTTTCAGCCATTACTTCAAATTTTATATTAGCCGAAGTGAAAGTACCACTTCTAACTTCCTCTTCAAAAAGGACTAATTGACGATTTACTTCTTTTTCAATTTGCTTTTCAGTCATACCTGCATCAGGTACCCATGTTTTTGTACGGGTAATCTGTTTTCCGTTAGCATCATAGCCGTCATAGGCTTTCAGACGATAACCCTTTCCTCTTTTTTCATATCTTCCTATAAAAATCAGCTTCTTTCAAATATATTCAATCGACCAAATGTTCGGTTGTTAAATATATTATATCTCCAGAAATACATAACGTCAACGTGCTAAAGCGCACAAAAAAGGTGGTGATTTTTTGAATACTGGCCCTAAAATTCGTACAATTAAACAGGCAATTGCGGAAATCAAAGCGTTCGACAGTGAGACAGCGTTTACAGAAAGAGCACTTCGTCGACTTATACATGAAGGGAAAATACCTGCTGTTTATGCAGGTAATAAGACCCTTATTGATATGAATAATCTTTATGCCTATTTAACCGGTGTAAATTTAGAATAAAATCTCATTTGATGGTAAAAAATCCGAAAGGTCTCGAAATACGAGACTTTTCGGATTTTTAATTATTGCTTAGGCATCAATAATCATTTGTTTTATTATCAAAATGCATATGAACATAGAAGGTTCCATACTTGACCCCATGGTCTTTATGTAGAAATACACTATTGAAAGAAAGATCAATATTATGCGCGCAACAGATTTTTTTAGCAAAATTCAAACCAAAGCCTTGTCCAGTTTCTTGTGCTTTTTTTGCGTTTTCACTACGGAATCCTTTGTCACAAAGGTGAAGAATTTCATTTTCTTCACAATAAGGTCCTATTGATTTAATTGTAACATCTAACAAATTATTATTTTCTTCAAACAATACCTCTACAGGAGTATTGTTTGGTGAGTATTTTATTGCATTTTCTAAAATAATAAAAAGAAGCGTTTCAAATGTTGGATAGATATTATATCTATAATCACTTTGAATTGGTGAATCAATTTTTATCCATACTTTTTTCCTCATATATCCTTTTAAAAGTTTTCGCATCTTATCAAATTTTTTGAAAACAACCGCAGGATATGTACTTACTGATGATAGAGAAGGGTTAAGTATTGAATCGAAATATGAAAATCTGTTTGAAATCATAAAACTACTAACATGAGCATTTTTTAAAGTTTCAACCAAAGTGTCATAGTCTATATTATCTTCATCAAAGTTAGTTTCCCACAATAAATCAATTGAGTTTTTAATTTGACCATTCAATGAACGTGTTTCATGAAGTAAATCTCTAATTGCTTCAAGCTTCGCTTCAAGATCACGTTTTTCACACAATGAATTAGAAATTTCATGGGCAATCGAACTACAAGAACTTTCATCAATAACTGGGTTGTATACATATTCCTGTGATGCGGTTATTTTTGATTTCTTTTTGTCATATATCCCTTTTATTTTTAATCCAGTAAAAATAATCTTTCCTTCCAACGATGTATATACATAGGATGAGAGACCATAGGGACAACAATAAGCTCCAGAGTCGACATTTTTAAGTTCATCATAATAATTTTTGCATTTTACTGAAGAACAATTTTTTTTACAAAAAGGAATTAGTTGAAAATAGGTACCATCAACTATTTCACCAATTGAATTTATATAAGGAAGTAAAGACATATTATGCACCTCCAATACTACCGAGAATAAGCTTTGCACAGAGGGAAGATAAGAAATCTGTTATTATTGATTTAAGTTGTGAATCCTTACCCTCTACATAACTTCTTAACTTATTGAAGTCTTTATTATTAACAGCTGCAACAAATTTATCTTCAATTTTTGCAATTGTCAATGTGGATACATCGTTTTCTAATAAATAATCTCTAATCTTAATCCACTGATTAACAGGATCAATAGATTTTTTAACTTGATCATCAAGTGCGTTAATCCAATCGTCAATACCAAAGTCTTTTGGAGCAACAAAATCTGCAATAGAAAAAAATTGATTATAATCAGGATCGTAAGTATAAGATGTATAAGCTATTATTCGCTTGTTAGGGTAGTTAGCGTGGATTTCTCTAATGATAAATGCACCTTCTTTAGAATATCCGAGTTTTTTACCAACACCAGCAATATCACAAAGAATAATATCATATGGTTCAACATCTTTAATGGTGTCAATATCAGTTTTATGATGTATTTGATATCCATTAGCTTTTAAAAAAGACTCTGGCATAAAATCGTTATCATCAATAACTAACATATTAACATGTTTGCGAAGTTCTGCAATTCCATTAGGTAATTTCAAGGCAGCATTCTCAGATAAATCATTTATTTTGTACATAATAATACATATATGCGGTAATTTCACAGTTAATTCACGCTCCTTTTATATTCCTATATTTAACATTTTATCATACATACAAAAGTTTTTCAACATTATGGTTTTTGTGCTATTATTCGACATTATATATTGATATGTTATTACTTTACGATTATTCAATAAAAAATTTAAAATTAAGGACCAAATAAGGACCATTTACCATTTTTTAGATATAAAAAAACCGCTGAAACCTATTAGTTTCAACGGTTTTGATTGGTCGGAGTGACGGGACTTGAACCCATGGCCTCTTGGTCCCGAACCAAGCGCGATACCAAACTTCGCCACACCCCGAAATATTCGGCTGTTTTAACAGCTTGCTAATTATAAATGATATGTTTAAAAAAATCAAGTCATTTTATTAAAAAAATTAAGTTTTTCAATATTATTAGCCTGAAGTTTTAATGTTTGCAGTAATAGCTGATTTATAAACACGGTTTTCGTTGACAAATGTTTTTTTGCAGTGGTATACTTGCTTTAGTTCAATAAAGTGAGGGATACTTATGAAAAACGAACCTTTGTATATTTTAACTTATGAACACGGCGGTTATGTTTTATGGAAAGACAGGGTTAAGCCGAGGATAAAAAGCCTTTTTGAATGGATGGAAAAGTATCCTGGACTCCGAATCGGTCTTGATTACGAATCGTTTACTTTTGATGAGTTTTCACGCGAAGACCCGGAGGTTGTGGAGCTGATTTGCGAGCTTCTTAAAAAATATCCCGACAGGGTTGGCCTTGGTGCAACTACCTACGGTCAGCCGCTGTCGCTGACGATTTCCGAAGAATCAAACGCACGCCAGCTATTATACGCTGTTCGCACAAATTTGGCATATTGCGGAAAAACACCGAATGTTTATGCTATATCCGAATTTGCGCTCAACAACCAGACGCCTCAGCTTGCAAAGCTCTGCGGCTATGAGGCGGCAATTTTGCGCTCACACGTTATGGGCTACGGTTACCCTAAAACCTTTGACAGCGCTTGGGGCAAATGGATAGGTAAGGATAAAACGGAAATTCCCGCAGTGCCGACTTATCACGGCCAGGGCAGGGGATATAACTGTACAACCGTTGATAACTGGATACTTTCCCGTTGGCCGGTTGATTCCGTTCTTTATTCGCTTGATGATTTTAAAGAGATGTTTTCAAAGTATTCTCCGCTTCTTGCTACACGTTATGATGACCTTACACAGCCTATTGAAACTCTCCACGCTGAAATTGAGCATAGAGAGGATTATGAATATATTCTTCTTGAGGATATCCCAAAGATTTACGGTGAGCCTGTAGATAAATTAGAGACAACGGACAACGATTTCCACGTGCAGATGCCCTGGGGATATTGCGGTAACGAGATATTCAACGGCTGCCGTAAGGGCGAGGTTGCAGCTGTACAGGGAGAAAAAATCAACGCCATTTCCGTTGCTTTGGGCGGAAAGTCTGAGCAGGGGAAGAGCGAGGAGGCTTGGAAATACACGCTTGCCGCTGAACATCACGATGTTACGATTTGCGGTCTGCTTGATTTGTCACGCCGCTTTATTCCGTCATCGCTTGCTGCCTCTGATTATGTAAAGTCACAGTCGATTTCAGCTCTTGCAAAACGCTTTTCCGATAAGGATTGTGACACACTCTTCGTGTTTAACGGTCACTCCTTTGCTGTGGATGATTGGGTTGAGGTTGAGTGCGAAGAAGAGCTTTCTGTTTTTGACGGTGAATTTCAGCTTGACAGTGATTATTCCGACGGCAAGCTCCGTGTGCATATCAGCTTGCCTGCGCTCACTGCAAAGAGCTTTAAGCTTATAAAAAAAGAGAACTTGACAAAGTGTGATTATTGTTGGAATTCGGATTCCGGTGAGCTTGTTACACCCGTATATACACTCAAGGTCAATGAAAAGGGTATTGTAAATCTTAAAAACAATTCCGATAACAGCTGTGTTTTGGATAACGGTGAGGGTGAATTGTTTACCGCGTGGGTTGACAATAAGCCCTGTGCTTCGGTCGGTAGCTGGAGTGTCAATGTTGCGGCGCACGGTGCTAAGGCAGTTTACAGCGGTGTAATCGGCACGGTTCCTTTTAGCTTTGAAATGCTTTTTTCGGGCAATAGCAAAAGAATTGACTGTAAGACACGTTTTGAAATGAACGGCGAGCTTATCGGAAGAACCGATATCACTCAAGGCAGGCCTGTTCCGCTTACCCGTAACGGACACCACCACGAGGATAAGCTTTGTTTCGTTATTAACACCTGCCTTGACAGTGACAGACGCATGGTGCGTGACCTGCCGTATTCAATTTCGGACTGGAACGGTGCCTTGCTTAAAACCGAGGAATATTGGTATCCCAACGACAGAATTCTTATTGATACCGAGGTTTCTGCGGAAGAATCGTTTAACTCCACAACCTATATGCACGGTATTTATTGGTTTGCATTGAGAGATGAAAAACAGGGCATTGCCGTTGCAAACCGCGGCTGTATGGGCTCTGCCGTTGAAGGCAACAGAGTTTATGTTCCGCTGGTTTATTCCAATGAGTATATGTGCGGTACCCGAATTCTGAACGGCGTTTTTGAAAATGAGTTTGCTCTGATTCCTTTCTGTGCAGATAAAACCGATGCAGAACTTCATCGTGATGCCGTTTCCTATGTTTATCCGCCTGTAAGTGCCGTTATGGCTAAAGGCAGGGGAGATATCAATACGTTTGCTTTTGCAGATTTTAAGAGCGATAACGAGGTCGTTCTCACCGCACTTTATCCCGAGGATAACCATATTCTTGCACGCTTCTGTAATTATTCCGATTCTCACTCTTCCGCTGTTCTTACGCCGTCAGTCGGTAATGTCAAATGCGAAACCGATTTGCTCGGAAATGAGCTTGACATTATAGAAAACGGAAAACTAAGCTTCAGACCGTGGGAAATCAAGACGGTAAAAATTACATTGTAAAAATTTTAAGCCTGCATCTTTATCGGATGCAGGCTGATTTTTTCAAAAAGTATATTCATTAATGATGTTGCCGTCAAAGTCTTTCCACGTAAATTTTCGGCTTTCGAGAATGATATAACCGTGGTGGCTGTTTTCTTTCGGTATAGATGTCGAACCGGGATTAATATAAGTATATTCTTGGTGTTCGATACAAGCCGGTACGTGTGTGTGGCCGTGAAGAAGAATATCTCCTTTTTTCAGCGGAGGAAGATTCTGTTCGTTGTAAACATATCCGTGTGTAGCAAAAATCGTTGTGTTTTCTTCTAAGATTACGGCGTAATCCGCGAGCACGGGGAAGGGGAGCACCATCTGGTCAACCTCGGTGTCGCAGTTTCCTCGGACGCTTAATATTTCGTTTTTATATGCGGAAAGCATTTCGATGACTGCTTTGGGGTTGTATTCATCGGGCAGGTCATTTCTCGGGCCGTGGTAGAGCACGTCGCCGAGTAACAGTATTCTGTCTGCTTTTTCATTTTTGTAAGCCGTGATTAGTTCTTTACACCACTTTGCGCTTCCGTGTATGTCGGACGCAATTAACCATTTCATATTATTTCCTCATTATAAACAGTTTTTGATGAAATTAATTACCGTCTGCATAACAGCAGGGTCCTCACGGGTAATTAAATCGTAATCAATGTCGTAGCAGTAGTCAATTTCTTCTTTGCTGGGATTTTTGTTCTTTTTGAGCGCATTGATTCCTGCGAAAACATTGTTCAGGTATTCTTCGCTTTCCTTTGTCTGATAAACGTTGTGAAAACGTCCTTCGTACATAATGCTTGTTATATGCGGATTTGTTTTTACCTTTGCACTTGCAAGCGGCGAGTTGACGGGTGTTACGACCGTGTCGCTGTCGCCGTGCATAAGCAGAACGGGCGGAGAAGTAAGATTGCCGAGAATATCCGAGCATTTTACGGTGGATTTTTTATCGTCTGCAATAGTAAAAATTAGCTTGAACAGGGGAGTGAGGAAGGACATTTTTTCGCCCAGAAAGCCCGTTACAACCTGATATCCGCTGTCAGGTGCCGAAAAAGCAACTGCACCCGAAATTCCGAGGCCTTTGTCGGCAAGGTTCTGACAAACGCTGTAGCCGCCCCAGGAGTGGCCGACCAGGATTTTTTTGAGCCCGTTGAATTTTTCGTTTGCGTTAGCCCATTGAATTGCCGCCTTTAAATCTCTTACACCCTGATAAAAACCTATGAGACTTTTGCCTTCGGAGGCGAAGGTGCCCGTGTTATCGTAAGCAAGTACCGCAAAGCCGTTTTTGGCAAGGGTATTGATTTCGGTCATATAGCTTCTGTGGCCGCCGCCCATACCGTGCGAAAAAATTACAAGCGCAAGCGGCTTGACGGTGCCTGCGGTTATGTAAAGTGCGCCTTTAAGTATCTGACCTTTATCGGATTTGAATGAAACGGGTGCACACCTCAGGTCTTCAAAATCCTCGCAGGTAAAGTATTTCAGCCGTCTGTCGCCGTTGCAACGCTTGCCGAAAGCCGCCTTGAACACCGCGAAACCGCAACCGATAACAATAAGAGCAATAATTATAAGTATTAGCACAATTATGCCGAGTGTTTTCATTCTTTTCGCTTCCTTTTTAATAGTATATCTTGATTTTAGCACAGCTTTTTGTAAAATTCAATACAGACATTAAAAGAACCAACACATAAAAAGAACCGCACCTGAAAGTGCGGTCAGCAGTTATTGTTAATCTTTAAGATACAAATGATTTACTAAAGCCCAAGCGCAGACATCAACCAAATCGGTGTCCATATCTTCCAAATCTCTTTCGACTTCTGAGTCCATAATATCATGCAGCTCAGATTCATAAAAATAGTATTTGTCTTCAATAAGTTTTTTGACTTCGTCAGCAGTGAATCTGATTTCTTGCAAAATAAATGCATCAAATTCTGCCGGAGTCATTTTTCTCAACAGCTTTAGCATTACATTCAGAAATGGCTTTTCTACTCCTTTTGGCGGATCTTTTTCAAGTTCATTAATAATATTGTGCATTATAATGTAATCGTCTGTCATATTCATTCACCTTCGGTAAAATAAAAAATGCGCAGCCGAAGCTACGCACGAAAAACACATAGCTCCACTGTCGCCAAACAAAATTTCAACAACCCAAGCAAAAGCATGAATACGTCAAAACGGAGCATAAGTATTTTTACCGAAGTAAAAAAACTCATACTTGCTTGGATAAAGAATTATGAAATTTTGTTTGGCGAAATTAGTTTACCACATTAAAATAAATTATGCAAGAAAAAAGTAGGGACAATTACAGTTTGTTTTAATGAATGATGAATAATGAATAGTGAAAAATGAATAATTATATGCGTGACACCTGCACCCCAATTATATAATGTGGGTAAGAGCATAGCCCTCCTTCCTTAATTATTCATTATTCATCAGCGTAAGCGACTTCATTATTCACTTTTTCATTAACAGTTTGTCTGTGACAAACTGTATAAAAAAAGACACCCGATTTTTCGGATGCCTCTTTTATCAGCTTAGTAGTTCTGCTTGCCGGATGCGGGGTCGTTCTTCTTGTTCTGGGGATTGTTGTTCAGGTTCTGCTTGTTGTTCTGAGCATTGTTTTGCTGCTTATCCATTTTTATCACCTCGGTAGTATTGTAACCGTTGACGGTTTAAATATTCATATTTCAGTTTGCCGGATTATCAAGAATTTTTCCGTGTTCGTCAAACCTTGATCCGTGGCACGGGCAGTCCCAGCTGTGTTCTGCGCTGTTCCATTTGAGTGCACAGCCAAGGTGCGGACAGCGTTTACTTGAAAGAGAAAGCAAATTTGCAACCGATTCTAATCCGTTGATGAAAAGCTGCGGGTGGAATATACTGCGGTCGGGTCTGAAAAACTCTGAATAATCATTTTGCTTTTCCGTTATTTCATCTGTTAATAATATTGCCGACAGCATGGCACCCGTCATTCCCCATTTACAAAAGCCGCTCGCCGTGTAAAGCTCGGGTGTGTTCGGCGAATAATTCCCTATATACGGCATATCGTCTAGGGTTATACAGTCCTGTGCCGCCCAGTAAAAACGTTCTTGCGCCTCGGGATATTTTTGCTTGGCAAAAATCCGTAGTTCTTTCCAATTGCCGCCTTGCTTACCCGTTCTGTGTCCTCCGCCGCCAAGCAGAAGATAATTTTTATAGTTTCTGAAGGACATACCCGTATTGCTGTCGTCAACATACATTCCGTCAATATTCTGCGCATTTTCAAGCGCTATTACATAAGAACGGTGCTGATACATTTTAAGTGAAAACAGACCGTGTTTGTTAATAAACGGAAAGTGCGTTGCGACTATAACTTTTTTTGCTTTAATTTCGGCTTTGTCCGTAATTGAGGTTGTGCCCTTCATTTCCTTTACAAAGCTGTTTTCAAAAATGTTCAGCCCTTTTGCAATTTCAGACAGAAATTTCAGCGGGTGAAACTGTGCCTGGTTTTCAAAGCAAACCGCACCCTTGGCTTCAACGGGTAACGCAATGTGTTCGTAAAATTTTGCATTATGTCCTATTCTCTCCAGTGCTGTCATTTCATCCTCAAGCTTTTTACGGTCATTTGAATAAACATAATTATTCTTTATTTCAAAATCGCAGTCAGTATTTCCGCAAAGCTTACACAGCGTATTAAAACCTTCCTTGTTTGCAAGCAAATAAGCTTTTGCGGTTTCTTCACCCGCGTTTTTCAGCAGCTTTGAATAAATCAATGAATGCTGAAATGTGATTTTTGCCGTAGTGTTTTGTGTTGTGCCGCTGCATATTCTGTTCTTTTCAACAAGCAGATAATCTATACCTTCCTTTTGTAGCATGAAAGCCGTCAGAATTCCCGTTATGCCTCCGCCTATAATGAGCACATCCGTACTTACATTGCCCCCGATTTCGGGAAAGGACGGCATTATTACGCTGTCTTTCCATAATGATTCCATAAAAAACACCTCTTGTAATAAGCGTTTACAAGAGGTGAGGTTTTATTCAGTTAAAGTTTCATACCGAAAGCAACGTCGGTGTCGTAGATTTCAAGCTGCTTAAAGCCGTATTTGCCGTAGAACTTGCCTGCGTTTACGTTACCTGTTCCTGCCGTGAGCATAACGCCCTTGATGCCTTTTGATCGAAGGTGCTCAAACAGCGTGTTGAGCAGCTTGCCGCCCCAGCCCTGACGGTGGTATTCGGGAAGAATATCAATGTGCATATGTGCAGGATACTCTTCTTTATATTTATTTTGCAGTATTGTTGATTCACAAGCCCATTTATAATTGTCTTCGCCGAGGTCCTTGTTAAGGGGAAGATACTCTCTGTCAAAAATTTCCTTGTATCTGTCATAGTCCTCCGTGCAGATTATGTAGCCGACAGCCTTGCCGTCATCATCAAGAACAAAGCAGTTTTCGGGCTCTTTTTCAATATAATAATCGCAGAAGGTGTGCAGGATAAACTCGCCCAGATTGCCCGTTATCGGTTCACCCTCACTGTTCAGGCAGGCAAAGCGTACGCCGTCAAAATCTTTCGGCTCATATTTTCTTATACTGATCATACTAATCACCTTAAATAATGTTATTTGTTGTTATGATATAGAAAAAGCAGAAAAAAATCAATAGTTTAAAGCAAAATAACAAATTAATAATTGAAAAAAGAAAATATTGGTGTATAATGCTAATTGAAGTATAGGAGGTGTTTTTATGAATACGGATAAAATTGTCAGAGGTGCAATTCAGTCTTTATCTAAAGCAATTATTTTCGGTATGCCCAAAAGCTATTTTACTTCCGATGAAAAAGCAAATAAATATATGCTTACCGGTGACAAAAAGTTCGTCGAGAAAAATGGTGAGTTTTTTACCTGCGGCTTCGGCAAGGCCGTGCTGACTCCCGACGACGTTGCAAGCGGTAAGTATTTTATTGCGGGTTACGATTCAAACAACCCTGCAACGGGCGTGCTTGACGATATGTACGCAAGAGCAGTGTATCTTGACGATAACACCGGCTCCGGCGGCATTGTTATGTGTGCTGTCGATGCGGTAGGCATCAGCCGCAAGGATATTAATAAAATCAGAAAAAAGGTAATAAAAAGCGGAAAAATACCTAACCTTAAATCGATTAACGTATGCGCCACACACTCACATTCCGCTATTGATACTCAAGGCTTGTGGGGTGAAAAGATTTACAAGTGCGGCAGAAACGAAGACTTTATGGAGAGCCTTCACGAGCGCACTGCAAAGGCGATAATCGAAGCCTACGAAAACAGGGCGGACGGTAAGCTGTTTTATTCTGTTAAAAAGACCGAGGATTTACAGTTTGACTGCCGTACTCCCGATACATACGATCCGAATCTCACCAAAATCCGCTTTGAGTCCTTTGACGGTCAGAAGAATATCTGTATTGTCAACTTTGCCTCTCACGCTGAGCTTCTGGGCGATCTGTCGAAGAGCGTCAGTGCGGATTTCCCTGCTTATCTGATTAAAGAGGTTGAAGAAAACAACTCAAACTGCGATGCCGTATTCTTTAACGGTGCAATCGGCGGTATGATATCCGCAAAGGAAATCAAAAAGGTCTACAGAAACGAGATTGACTGCGAAGCATACACAAAGCAGTTTGGCAAAACGCTCGGCGAAACAGTAAATTCGCTTACCGATGAAACTGAGCTTGCTCCGAGAATCAACGTCAAATCCGTTCCCGTTAAAATCAGCGCATCCAATTTTGTCCTTATTCTTGCAAGACTTATGAAGGTACTCAACAACGATATAGCAAGAAGCAATAACCGCAAGGAAGCGTTTATTCATTCGGAGGTCGGCTATCTTGAGCTCGGTGAAAGGGATATCGGAATGTTCCTGATTCCCGGCGAGCTTTTCCCCGAGCTTTATACGGGTGAATTCCTGACAGAGGAAAATTCCGCAACCGCAACAAAGGCGGATTATAAAATACTCAAAAATCAGGGTAAGGCAAAGCATAACTTTGTTGTCGGCCTTTGCAACGATGAGCTCGGTTACATTCTTCCCGAAAACGATTTTATTCTCAACGAGCGTATGCCGTATATAAATTCCGCAAAGGACAGGTTTGACAGAAATCATTACGAGGAAACCAATTCCACGGGCCCTAAGACTGCCGCAACGCTTCTTGATAATATGGCAAGTCTTATTGCCTCAGTTGAATAAATTCGGGAGTCGTGTGCTATGAAATATTATCTCGGAATTGACGGCGGCGGCACAAGAACGACTGCAGCCGTGTCGGATGAAAAAGGCATCATATTGCTGAAGGAAACAGGAAAAACGATAAACTTTTATTCCGTCGGCATGGAAACGGCAAGAGTTAACCTTGCCGCATTAATGCAAAGCATAGAAAATAAACTCGGTAAAATATCCTTCAGCGGTGCATTTATAGGCTGTTCCGCACTCGATGATGAAGCGGATGAGGAATTGACCCGAAAGCTTTGCGGCGGCGTTATCAATGCCCAAAAGCTGAAAATTCACAGCGATGTGTATATTGCGTTAAAGGCGGTAGGCGAAGCGGTTTGCCCGTGCGCCGCAATCTGCGGTACCGGTTCAATGGCAATTGCCGAGGATGAAAACGGCAACACGCAGATTACGGGCGGTTGGGGACACACAGTCGGTGACGAGGGCTCGGCACTGGGAATTTCTCTGCGTGCGCTTCGTATTTGCTGTCAGCTTTGCGACAGGGGAGAGGCTTCGCCCCTGCTTGAGAGTGCAAATGCCTTTTTCGGGGTGGATGATTTCCGAAAGGCAATCGACATAATTTATTCGCCCGAAACAACCAAGGATGTTCTGGCAGGCTTTGCAGAGCAGGTTGGCAAGCTTGCCGAAAAAGGAGACAAGACGGCGCTTGCTATAATCTCGACAGAAGCCGAATTATTTGCCGAAACAGTACTGATTCTGCTTGACAGAGTTAAAAAGTGTACCGTACTCGGTCTCTACGGCGGAGTTTTTCAGCATAATGAATCCTTTGTAAAAACCTTTTCAAAAAAGATAAAAGCGGAATATCCGGATATCACGATAAGGCTGCTTAATATGCCGCCTGAAGAAAGTGCAATAGGATTAGCGAGGAATTTATAATGAAAAAATATTTTGAATACATTGAAAACGTTAACGCAATAATCAAAAAAATTTCTACAGACGGTGCTGAGAGTATAGAAAAAGCCGCCGGGATTTTTGCCGAAACTTTAATTAACGGAAAGCGGATATATCTTTTCGGCACCGGCCATTCACATATGCTCTCCGAAGAGCTTTTTTACAGAGCAGGCGGACTTGTGAATATTCAGCCTGTTCTTGTTGAGCCGCTTATGCTTCACATTTCCGCTTCCGAAAGTACGGTTGCCGAGCGTGAAGAGGGGATGGCCGAAAGAATTTTTACCGAATACGGTATGAGCGAAAAAGATACCGTCGTTATAATTTCAAATTCCGGCAGAAACGGCGTTATAGTTGATATGGCTCTTCTCTGTAAGGAAAAGGGACTTAATGTTATAGCGCTTACCAACCTTGAACACACTTTTGCCGGTGCTTCGCGTCATAAGAGCGGAAAGCGTCTTTGTGAAATCGCCGATCTCGTGCTTGATAACGGCGGCTGTGTTGGCGATGCCTGCATAGAGGTTGAGGATATCAGCGGAAAAATCTGCCCCACTTCAACGGTCTGTGGTGCGCTGATTCTTAACGCTGTCGTTGCGCAAACGGTAGAGAACTGTGCAAAACAGGGCTTTTATCCCGACCACTTTGAAAGCTCAAATATTGATGGCGGCGATGAAATAAATAACCGTCTCGTAGAAAAATACAAAAAGGAGATTAAACACCTTTGATTTATCCTGTACCGCAAAAAAACAACCTCAGCGGTGAAGCTGTTAATGTATCATCATTATCCCTTAAAGGAGAATATACGGCTCTTGCCGAACATATTCTGACGGAATACGGCATATCCGTTACGGGCGGTATTTCTGTTGAGATTGTTGTAACAGACAGCAGAAAAACAACTTATATCGAGTCTCTCTCTCGCCTCAGCCGCGAAAAGTATTTTATTACAGTAAACTCGGATAAAATAATAATTGAGGCCTCCTGCACAAGCAGCGTTTTCCGCGCCGTACATACACTCGCAAAGCTCATCGTTAAAGGTGAGCTTCGCTTGGGTACGCTTGAGGACTATCCTCTTTTTGAGCGCAGAGGATATATCGAGGGCTTCTACGGCCCGACGTGGAAGCATGAAAAGCGTTTGTCCGTTATGCGCCTTATGGCAAAATACGGTATGAATACCTTTTATTATGCTCCGAAGGATGATGAGTATCACCGTGCAAAATGGAATTTGCCGTATCCCGAAAAGGAGCTTTCCGAGCTTAAAGAGCTTTTTGATACCGCGGCGGAAAACGAACTCAGCGTTTGCTGGTGTGTTGGCCCCGGTCTTACTTACCACTATACTTCCGAAACGGATTTTGAGGCTTTAACCGCAAAATTTGAAAATGTTTATTCAATCGGCATCAGGAATTTCGGTTTGCTGCTTGACGATATAGCGAACGATTTTCAGTACGCTGACGATGCCGAAACGTATGACGGCATAGTTGATGCTCACATTGCGCTTGTAAACAAAACTTATCAGGCGCTTAAAGCTATTGATCCCGGCATCACGCTTACGGTTTGTCCTACACAGTATTTCGGCGATGCAAACGATTATTACATAACTAAATTCGGCAGAGGCTTACCGGCAGATGTCAAAATCTTCTGGACGGGTAAGGAAATTTGCTCTACTTTCCTTACATGCCGTCAGGCGGACGATTTTTCAAGGGCTACAAATCATAAGCCGCTTTACTGGGACAATTATCCCGTAAATGATGCGGAAATGTTCAACGAAATGCATCTCGGTGCTCTTAAGGGCAGGGACAAGGAGCTTTACAAGCATAGCGACGGTTTGATTTCTAACGTAATGGAATACGCCGAGGCTTCAAAAATTCCGCTTATGACAATAGCCGATTATCTCTGGAATCCTGTTGATTACGACTGCGAAAAATCCCTTGAAAATGCACAGCGTGAAATTCTCGGTGACAAGGCTGATTTATTCAAGTATATTGCCGATCATCTTTGCGTTGCCTGTGTTTCACGTCACGGTTCTGCTATGATGAGCGATATTCTTTCTCACCTGAGTTTCCTGCTTGCAACCGGCGAAAAGAGTAGGGCAATCACAGAATTCAAGGAATATAACGCCAAAATGCGTGAATGTCTTGCAATGGTAAGCGATACTTCCGTTGAGCTTTTTGCTGAAATTCAGAAATGGGTTAAGAAATTCGCAATGTGCTGTGATGTTCTCGATGCAATTCTTGCAGTTTGGGAAAACACCATAGAAGAAAATAAGATAAAACTAAAAAAACTTTTGGATGAATACAATTCCGATGCGGTTATCCTCACAGGCTTCTGCCTGCGAGAAACGGCGGAAAAAACTCTTGAATTATAAGGATGGTTAATATGGATTTCAATGCTTTCCTCAGAGAAATGATTGCCCAAATAAATTTTTTCATTTATGATATGACACTTGCCTTTCATAATTTTTTTGATATGATAGGCCTTATCTGAAATTACAGGGGAGGTACATACCGTGAAATTAAAAAGGATGTTATGCGTTCTTCTTGCAACTGCACTTATTTTGAGTGCGTTTTGCATCGGTGCTTCTGCTTCTAAATCCACAGACAGTGATTTGCGAAAAACTTATACCGATGTAAAGGGCGAAAACGATTACACAATCACAAATCCGTACAAGGACGTGAAGTGGGGCGAATGGAAGGAATATAAGGCTTCTCTTCACAGCCACACAAACGCAAGCGATGCCGTACCCACCATTGCGGAGAGTGTAGAAATCCATTATGACGAAGGCTTTGACATTCTTGCAATAAGTGATCATGCTGTATTCGGTGTACCTTGGAATGAGATTCCGACAACTGTTCCGATTTACCGCCTTTTTAAATTCGGCAACACAAAAATGGGTGCTGTCGATGTCTTGACTGCTGAACGCCGTGCAGAAATTCTGGCAGGTGTCGGCAGATATAATGAAGACGGTACGCCCCAGCCTATGCTTGAGGTTACGGGTGCAAATGAAATCAACGGTGCAACTCCGATTAATGACTGCCATATAAACGGATTCTTTATGCGTAAGGGCGAAGAATACGGTCAGGCAAGAATGGGTGTTTACGGCGACTATGAAACAGTTGTACGCAAGGTCGGCAAAGCAGGAGGCATAACCTTCCTTGACCATGTCGGTGAATATGTCGGCTGTGAAAACGATCCCGAACGTGCGAATCAGCCGTATTATATCAATAAGCTTGCTAACATTTTCCTTGACAATCCTTCCTGCATTGGTATGGATGTCAACAGCGGTATCAATAACCGCACAAAATATGATTATATTCTTTGGGATAATGTTCTGAAAATGACTATACCTCGTGGCAGAAACGTTTATTGTCTTACCTTCTCTGACGGTCATCATGCTGACCAGTATAAGCGTGCGTTTACTTATATGTGTATGCCTGAGCTGACCGTTGATGCACTTCGCACCAGTATGGAAACAGGTGCGTATTTCAGCGCATCTCACTATGCAAGGGCAGACCTCGGCGATGAATTTAACGGCGAAGAATACGAAACGCCTTATGTATCGTATATTGATGTAAACCAGGAAACCGATACAATAGCCTTCAATGCCGAAAACTATGATACTGTTCGTTGGTATTCCGACGGTGTTATTATTGCAGAGGGTGAAGATATCACTTCGCTCGACCTGAATGAATACGAGGACAAACTCGGTTGCTATGTGCGCTTTACATTAACAGGCCCCGGCGGTATTATCTATTCGCAGCCGTTTCCGATTCAGGCAGACGGCGTGGAATATGAAGTTCCCGTTGTAGTTCCGACTTTCGATGTTTCGGATTTTCTGCGTGGTCTTGCCGATACGGCAAATGTCTTGCTCGGCTGGACTCCGATTATGGCGGCAATCCGTTATTTCCTTTGGGGTACATATTGGTGGGCATAAACCGTTAAATATCAGCCGTTCATTGAATTAAATGGACGGCTGATATTCTTTTAAAAATTTTTTGAATTTTTTTGAAAAAACACTTGCATATTTTTGAAAAGTGTGTTAATATAACATCCGTTGTCCGGGTGTGGCGCAGTTGGTAGCGCGCTTGACTGGGGGTCAAGAGGCCGTGAGTTCAAGTCTCGCCACTCGGACCAGTAAAAACCGCTTTGTATAGCCGTTTGTGGTTGTACAAGGTGGTTTTCTTTTTTTACTTAACCCCCAATTTCTAACACTTTTCTAACACGGTTAGAATTTTAAGCTATTTACCATTGATATTGCAATTTTGTTTTTTCGTTCAACATCTAAATGTGCATAGATATTGGCTGTTGTTTGAATATCAGCGTGTCCAAGCCATTCCTGTATGTCTTTAAGAGTGAAACCATTTGCAACAAGTAAACTCGCACAACTGTGCCTTAAATCGTGAAATCTGATTACCGGTAAATTGTATGCAACAAGAATTTTATGGAATTTTCTGCTGATAAAGTCCGGTGTATATGGTTTGCCGTTTTCCCATTTGAAAATATAATCATTTTCAAAATATTCCTTACCGAACACATCACGGTTAAGATGTTCAAGGGCTTTAATTGTATGCAACATTTCTGTAACTTCAGGCGAAAGGGGATATGTACGATAACTTGAATTAGTTTTCGTTGTATCTTTTTCGACAATCTCGCTGTATCTAACAACAGTATGCTTTATAGATATAGTGTTATTTTCAAAGTTAACACTATCCCATTTTAGCCCTAAAACTTCGCTTCTACGCAGACCGAAAACAACAGCGCAGTAAATTAAAGGATATAAAGGCTCGTCTTTTATTGCAGTAAACAATGTGTTAAGCTGATTAATAGTGTAAAAACTTGCTTCGTATCGTTCGGCTTTAGGTAGTGAAACATAATCGCAGGGGTTATTACTTATGTAATTGCTTTTTATTGCTTCTTTGAAAACTTGCCGAATGATAATAAGGTGAAGTTTTACACTTCTGGATGATAGACCACCCTTTCCGTCTTTTCTGCCACTTTCATATTTTAGATTGATATATTTTTGTATATCCTCTCTTTTGATTTGTTTTAAAGTCTTATTTAGTTTTTTCAATAACATCGTACTGCATTGCGTATTTTTCGAGCAAGCCGGAAAGCACTTTTACGTTATGCATAGTAGAGTACGATTTGCCTTCGTCCGTCATACGGTCGATTACTTCCTGGAAATGGCCGCTACTGATAGTTCGTATTTTCATATTGTGCAGTTCATCCAGGTGCTTCCACGCTGCACGGTAGCAGTCGGCCGTGCTCTTGCTGATTGACTGATACGCTTTTTTGCTCCATTCGGTGTAAAGGTCTTCAAGAGTGAAGTTGAGCTTATCGTGATGCGTATCTTTCTATGGAAACAAAAGAAAATGGCAGATACAAGCAAGATAGTATTAATTATCACGGATTAGGCAAAGCAGGTTTTACACAAGCAATTAAATCAATAGGTAATCCACAAAGTGTAATGCTTTCAAGCAAATCAAACAGTAAAATTGAATTAGCTATCGAAGGACTTGATAATAAAGGTAGAGGTTTGTTATCAATAGTAACAATTAACACTTCCTCTCAAAATTCTCGTGAATTTATAGAAGCGCATATTGTTAATTCGATATACGGTAAAAGAAATATTGAGAGATATATTTCTAAATCTAATTCGGAAGGACGATTAATTTACAATAAAAATAACGATGAAACACCGCAAGGCATCCCCCCGGTCCGATACCAGGGCGATATCAACGCTGAATCATCGTTTATTAACAGTATATTCAATTCTCCCGACAATGTCAAGTCCAGCGTAAAAAAATCCGATATTGTTGCATGCCTTGTTGATACCTACAATTACACAGAGCAGACAGCAAACAAGATTTTTGCAAACGCTTATAATCTCAAGAAAAAGACGGGTTCAAAGGCGGATATGCAAGAAGTGTCCGCTGTTATTGCCAACGCTTTGGAAAAGCGGCGCAGCGGCAATTTCGGCGAATCCGACGTTTCTGCGGTTGCTGACCTTATTGCTTCGGGTGCAATGACGGAGAACGAAACCGTTACAGCCGAGGCAAAGCCTATACTTGACTATCTTACAGGAAATCTCTGCAATAATCGCAAACGCTTTGGAAAAACGGCGCAACGGCAATTTCGGCGAATCTGATATAACTGCTGTAATGTCGTTTATGTCTGTATGGGCAAATTATCTGGAGGTTGATTTCTTCGGCACAGAGCTTCTTGCAGGAAAATCCACTAAAATTGAGTGGATAAAGCCCGTTTATGCTGACGATGTTCTCACGGGCAAAGCCGAGGTTACAAATCTTATAAAAAGAAATTCCAAAAACGGTCTTGTGGAAATCACCATTAAAGCATACAACCAGAACGGTGAACTCGTTTTAACAGATGTCACCGAAGCCATCGTAAAATGCAAACAATCATAAAAAAAGCAGGCAACACCCGAATGGAAACGGATGTCGCCTGCTGGATTTTTTTATAATGAAATTAAGTATAAAACCGTTTATCGGCGCTTGGAATTCATCGAACAATTAAAGAATAATTTCTTTTCCTTGCTTTGCGGATTCATATATTGCGCACAGAATCTTAATCATATCAACACCCTGTGAAGGCTTGAATACGGGTTCTGCACCTTCGGTAAGCACGTCGATGAAATTACGGATGTTTTTCTTGTGTCCGTCAGAATCCATTTTACCTGTAGGTGCGATGTCAAGAAGCTGTCCGTCTTCTTCTGTGAAGAATTCAACCTCGTTGTCCTTCCACTTAAGACCTGCCTTTGTTCCTCTGAGCTCAACAAAACGGTTTTCCTCTTTGATGTTTGATGCCCAGCTGAATTCAATCTGGAGAACTGCACCGTTATCAAAGCGGATCATACCCATTGCAAGGTCTTCAACGTCAAAAGTGCCTTCGGATTTTGCATCGCCGAACTTGGAGTTTTCGGAATCGCTTGTGTTGTTGTCTGCAAATTTTGTATATGTATTTGCGCTTACTGCAACGGGAGTGGGGTTGCCCATAAGCCAAACGGCAAGGTCGATCATATGAACGCCAAGGTCAATCAGAGGACCGCCGCCGGACTGAGCTTTGGTTGTGAACCAGCCGCCTTTGCCCGGAATACCTCTGCGTCTCTGCCAACCGCAGCGGCCGCAGTAAATTTCGCCCATTTTACCGTCGTTGATAAATTTCTTTGCGTACTGTGATGCTGTAGCGAAACGGTTGTTTCTGATTACCATAAGTACTTTGCCTGCCTCATCAGCGGCTTTTTTCATTTTCAGAACTTCTTCAACGTTAATCGCATCGGGTTTTTCGCAAAGGACGTGCTTGCCTGCTTTAAAAGCATCAACCGCAATAATGGAATGAAGGTAGTTAGGCGTGCAGATATCAACCGCATCAATGCTTTCATCCTTCAGAAGCTCCTTGTAATCCGTATATACTGCTGCATCGGGGTAGTATTTGTCCCGAAGAGCAACAGCTCTTTCTTCGATAATATCGCAAAAAGCTGCAATTTCGACTCTTTCATCTTCATAATAATTGGGGGCGTGACAGCCGCGGCAGATACCGCCGTTACCTATAAGTGCTACTCTGAGTTTTGACATATTATTTCCTCCTGTGCTAGAAATCAGGCAATACAGCCGATTCAATTATATCAATGAATTTATTAAAATTCAATCATTATATTGAAAAGAAGTTAATTATAGTTAACAAAAGTATTGTGCTGTTTTGTTGCAAAGCTTGGCACAGTATGGTATAATTAAACAAAATCCGTATTATGAGGAGGCTGTTTCTTATGAAAAACAAAAGAAAATTTTTTAGATGCGCAGTTTCGGTTATACTTGCATTTTGTATTGTTGCTTCTTCGTCGGTCTGTGCTTTTGCTTCAAGTCTTATCAGCGAAGAAACTACTTTAAAATCCAAAGAAATTGCCAACCAAATTGAATCTGAAGGTATTGTTCTTCTTAAGAATACTGACAGTGTACTGCCGTTGAAAGAGCGTAAAGTCAATGTTTTCGGCGCGGCTTCCTGTTCGATTGCTTTTGCAGGTGCTGCAGGCTCGGGTGCAGTCCGTTCTTCCGATGCGGTAGGTTTTTATGATGCACTTACAAAAGCGGGTATCGATTATAACAAAGAGCTGTATAATGCATACGCTTCTCATACCGGAACATTGGTTGACCTCGGATTTATCGGCTATATCATTACCGTGCTCAAACAGTTTTTCGGCGGCGGTCAGTCCGAGATGCCCATAAGTAAAATCAGTGAAAAAACAATGGCTGATGCAGTTGAATTCTCTGACACGGCTGTTATCGTTATCGGCAGAGTCGGCACTGAGATGAAGGATTTAAGCGTTGAACAGCTTAATCTTACCGCTGATGAAAAAGAGATGATTGACAAGGTTTGCTCTTGCTTTGACGATGTTATTGTCGTTTTTAACATTTCAAACATAATGGATATGTCGTGGCTGGAGGATTATGACTCCATTAAGGCGGCAATGATTATGTGGTTGCCCGGTGAGGTTGCGACTGAAAGCGTGGGCAAGGTTCTGACGGGTGAGGTTAATCCCTCGGGCAAGCTTGTTGACACTGTTTCTTACGATATTGAAGACCACCCTGCTTCCGAAAACTTCGGCAACTATATGTATAAGGGGATAATCGGCATACCTAAATACTTCGTTAATTACAGCGAAGGCATTTATGTCGGTTACAGATATTTTGAAACCTTTGCCCCCGAAAAGGTGCAGTATCCGTTTGGCTTCGGCCTTTCTTATACCGAATTTGATTGGGAAATAACGTCTTATTCAGCCGATGATGATGAAATTAAGGTGAAAGTAAACGTTACAAACATCGGTGATGCGGCAGGTAAAGACGTTGTTCAGGTTTATTTTAACGCACCGTATTATGAAGGCGGTACAGAAAAGAGCGCAACAGAGCTTGCCGCTTATGCTAAAACTAAGCTTCTTGAACCGGGTGAGAGCGAAACTCTGGAAATTTCTTTCGCGGTTGAAGATATGGCTTCTTATGATTCGGTAAAAGAGCAGGCGTGGGTGCTTGATGAAGGCGATTATGAAATCCGTGTTGCAAGCGATATCAGAACCGTTGTTGAAAAATTCAGATATACCGTTGAAGAAAAAATTGTTTACAAAACCGATAGCAATTCCGGTAATGAAATCAACAACCTTTTTGAGGCTGCTGAAGGCGGTCTGACATACCTTTCGCGTGCCGACGTTAAAGGCACATATCCCACACCTCCGACAGACTACAAAGCTCCCGATATTGTTAAAAACAGTGACAGAAGACCTGACCCCACAACTGAAGGCGAGGCACCCAAAATGGGCGTCAAATATGAAACAGGTGTTATAACTCTCAGCGACGTGGCAAAGGATGAAACCTTGTGGGATAAATTCCTTGACCAGCTTACACTCAATGAAATGATTTCGCTTATTGCCGATTGCGGCTATGAAACTACGGCTGTCGAAAGACTCGGTATTCCCTCAACATCCGACAACGACGGTCCTTCCTGCGTTAAAGGCGAAGGCGGTTTGCTTTATTCCGAATGCGGCCTTGCTTTCCCGGTTGCAACAGCTCTTGCCTGCACCTGGAACGATGAGCTTGCTGAGGACTTCGGAGAAATAATCGGTGAGGAAGCAAATCAGCTCGGCACTCACGTATGGTATGCACCTGGCTGTAATATTCACCGCAGTCCTCAAGGCGGAAGAAACAACGAATACTATTCCGAAGACCCGCTTCTTTCGGGCAGAATGTCTGCCGCTGTTACAAGAGGCGCGCAGTCAAAGGGGATAGTTGTTACAGTTAAGCACTTTGCGGCGAATGAGCAGGAAACCAACCGTCAGTCCAACGGACTTTACACCTGGCTTAGTGAACAGTCTTTGCGTGAAATTTATCTTGAGCCGTTTGAAATTACCGTTAAAGACGGCAAGGCAAAGGGCATTATGTCTGCCTATAACCGAATCGGCACCGAATGGTGCGGCGGCAGCAAAACCTTGATAACCGACCTTCTCAGAAATGAATGGGGCTTTGACGGCTTTGTTATAACGGATGCCAGCATTGACCTTACCGGTGAAGGCTATCTTGACCCTGCACTTGCTGTTTATGCCCGCAACGACGGTATTCTGACTATGATATATGTTGTTTCGGCTCCGCAGACCATACTTTCGCTTAAGCTTGCTTACCGTAAAGACCCGATAGGCTTTGGCAATGCTATGCGCCTTTGCGTTTACGATATTTGCCGAATGAAGATGCAGACTGCGGCTTTTAATGCTGAATAACCTATAAAAATAGAGAGGTAACGCGGAAAGTATCCGTGTTACCTCTTTTCTGTGTTTATCGGTTGTTATTATAGTTTATTTGATTTTCTTTGCTCTGTTTATGCTCCATATCATTACGGCTATGAATGAGACAAGGCAGCACCACAGGTGGAACATATTGAAGTTCATATAATCGCCGTGTTCCGTGCCGCCGGTGAAAAGGTATGCGGCAAACATAAAGCACATAAAGAAGGGGAGAAGCAGTGCGGAGTATTTGACCGTGTCAATTTTTGACATATCAAAGCCCCATTTTTTGATAAGTACAACGACAAACGCAATTGCGGCAAGCACGGCAATTACCGTAGCTATCACCTGAATGACTACGTTGTAGTCGTATCTTTCCAGTATAGGACGGACAATGCTGACACCGATAAGGAATATGAAGCCTGCAATGAATGTGAGTATGTTGCTTGCCTTTTGCGGTACCTTGTTAAATGCAAGCTCGGGTACGTCTTTACCGCATTTTAGTTTAACAAGATATGCTGTTATGATACCGCCTGCAATGAAACCTGTGAAGTACTCCCAGCATGACCATGGAGCGATGCTTGCGGGGAAAATGTTTTCGCCGAGTCTGTGGTATCCGCCGTCTCCGAAGTAGAAGAACAAATCGGCAAAAGCAATAGCAAAAGCAAACGCGCCTGATACGACGAGACCTGTCTTTGCGGCAACCTTATCTTTGATGATAAATCTTGCGGTTACGATTGAAGCTATGCTTCTCAGCATTGCGGAAATACATTCGATTGACTGGAAATAGTTTCTGCCGATGCTGTTGCTGTTGGGGATTTTCTTTGCCCAGGAAACATCGTCAAAGTGTTGGAGATATACTTCCCACGCACTGCCCTCAATGCCGTTTGCGGCAAGCACGTTTTCAAGGCTTTGTGCTGCTTCGGGCTGAACAAGACCGAGTATCCAGTGGGATACGGTTGCTTTTGTAACGAGATCGGTAATATAGAAAACAGCAATCAGAATAATGAGGTCTTTCGTTTTCCATTGCTTATCACTGAAGCCGCGTCCCAGCAATATTCCGAAAAGCGAAGCCATACCGAAGCCGATACACAACATCAGAAATACAGCGGAGAAAACAGAAACATATACGGGTGTGCCGTTGTTGTATTCTGCCTCAACCAGCACGCCCGTTATCTGGTCAAGAATTGTACCCCAGGCAGGCACGGTCAGCATAAAGCTGATTGATGTTACTGCTAGCCAGCCAATGTTAAACTTTTCACGGGCGCCTTTAATGAGGACAACAAAGAGCGAATAAATGAAACCCGCGTTGAGTACACCCCAAGCTGCACCCCAGCCGTGTTCACCTCTGATTCGCCAGAGAAAGCCCATCAGCAGACAGCCGATTATGACGGTTACTGCGTTATTCAGTGTTTGTTTTTTATCCTTCAAAATGACCACCTCACATATTTGTATAAAATATAATACCACTCATTTTCATTAATTACAATAACAAATTATAAATCGGAATTATGGTTAAATTGCATAAAAAAATAAGGCTTAATTTAACCTCGTTTTACCCTCGTGTTTATTGACAAAACAGTCGGTATGTGGTAACATATCTGTTAAGGTTTTTACAGATTAGCGGTATGTTTAAAGGAGAAAATATGAAGGCCGTATTTAATAATTGTCTTAAATATGAAAACGGTAGATTTGTTAAAACAGATTTCTCTGAATTCACTCTTCAGGGAGGTCAGGATAGCGTCTTCAAATTTAATAATTGTATTATATTTCCCGCCTTTTGTGATGTTCACGTTCATCTCAGAGAGCCGGGTTTTTTTTATAAGGAAACCATTGCAAGCGGTACTGCCGCTGCGGCGAGAGGCGGATATACGGATGTTTTTTCAATGCCTAATCTTAACCCGGTGCCGGACTGTGTGGAGTCGATTAAGCAGCAGCTTGACATAATTGACTCGGATGCGGTAATCAAGGTTCACCCTTATGCTTCGATTACCGTAGGACAAAAAGGTGAACAGCTTTCAGATTTTGAAGAACTTGCTCCGTATTGCTGTGCTTTTTCTGATGACGGCAGGGGAGTGCAGAGCGAAGAAATGATGCTTGAGGCAATGAAAAAAGCCAAAGCCTTAAATAAAATTATGGTTGCCCATTGTGAAGATAATTCTCTGCTTAACGGCGGATATATACACGACGGAGAATATGCAAGGGCGAACGGTCACAAGGGAATTTGCAGTGAAAGCGAATGGAAGCCTATTGAACGCGATTTGCGCCTTGCCGAGCAGGTTGGCTGTAAATACCATGTCTGCCATATATCGACAAAAGAGAGCGTTGAATTAATCAGACAAGCTAAGAAAAGGGGAGTGGATGTCACCTGTGAAACCGCTCCGCATTACCTTGTTTTTGATGACTGCGACCTGCAGGAGGACGGCAGATTTAAAATGAATCCTCCTATACGCAGTAAGGCCGACAGGCAAGCCCTTATCGAAGGCATAAAAGACGGTACTATCGATATGATAGCAACCGACCACGCACCGCACAGTGCTCAGGAAAAGTCAAAGGGTCTCAAAGACAGCCTTATGGGTGTTGTCGGTATTGAAACCGCCTTCCCCGTGCTTTTTACACAGCTTGTGAAGGAAGAGTGTGCAATAACACTTCACAAGCTTATTGAGCTTATGGCAATTAACCCGAGAAAACGCTTCGGTCTGGAGCTTAGTCCGGATGACTACTGTGTTTATAATCTTGAAGAAAACTATAAAATCGACCCTGATGAATTTCTTTCAATGGGCAGAAGCACTCCTTTTGAAGGAATGTCGGTCAGCGGAAAATGTGAATTAACTGTATGCGGAGGTAAAGCAGTATGGATAAACAGAAAATAATTCAGTTTGAGCAGTATGACAGAAAAATAGTACTTGAAGATGGTACTGAGTTTTACGGCAGAGGCTTCGGCAGCTCGTGCGAACGTGTCTGCGAGCTTGTTTTCAACACGGCGATGCTCGGTTATCAGGAGATTATTTCCGACCCTGCATACACATATCAGGCTGTTGTAATGACATATCCGATTATAGGTAACTACGGAACTTGTGATGATGATTTTGAGTCAAAGGTTCCCACAATCGGCGGTCTGGTGGTAAGAGAATACAACGATATTCCCTCTAACTTCCGTACAACCAAAACACTCAACGAGGTTATGGAGGATTACAATATCCCCGGAATTGAGGGTATGGACACGAGAGAGCTTACCCGTCATATCCGTGACAACGGCACATGTAAGGTCTTTTTCACGAGTATTGATACGCCCAAGGAAAAGGCTCTTGAAATCCTTGCCGCTACAGAAATTCCGACTGATGCTGTAAAGGCTGTCAGCTGCAAAAAGCGTTGGTATTCAAGAACAGCAAATGCAAAGTATAACGTTGTTGCCATTGACTGCGGCATTAAGCTCAGCCTTATCCGTATACTTAACTCCAGAGGCTGCAATATTACAATAGTTCCCTTTGACACAAGCGCAGAAGAAGTCCTCAAAATGAAGCCCGACGGTATTTATATTTCCGACGGCCCGGGTAACCCCGAGGATGTTCCCAGCGTTATCGAGCTTGTAAGACAGCTTAAAGGTAAGTGTCCGATATTCGGCGTAGGTCTCGGTCACGAAATAATCGGCCTTGCTTACGGTGCAAAGACATATAAGCTCAAGTTCGGTCACAGAGGCTGCAACCACTCCGTACATTCATTAATCAATAACACCTTCCGCAACCACACACAGAACCACAGCTATGTAATTGACGCAGAGTCTGTTGAAGGTACGGAGCTTAAAATAACACACGTTAACCTTTTCGACAAAACGGTTGAAGGTGTCAGCTGTGAAAAGGATAACGTATATTCCGTACAGTATGTACCGTGTGAAATTTCACTATTTTACGAAAGATTCATCAATCTTATGAAGGGGGACAAGTAAGATGGCAAAAAGAACAGATATAAAGAAGGTACTTGTTATCGGCTCAGGCCCTATTGTTATCGGCCAGGCTGCCGAGTTCGACTATGCCGGCACACAGGCTTGTCTTGCTCTTAAGGAAGAGGGCTACGAGGTTGTTCTCTGCAACTCCAACCCTGCTACAATTATGACTGATACCACTATTGCCGATAAGGTTTATATGGAGCCTCTCACCCTTGAATATGTTGCAAAGGTTATCCGCTATGAGCGTCCCGATGCCATTGTTCCCGGTATCGGCGGCCAGACAGGTCTTAACCTTGCCATGCAGCTTGAAAAGAAGGGTATTCTTAAGGAATGCGGTGTTGAGCTTCTCGGCACAAGCAGCAAGAGTATTGAAATGGCTGAAGACAGAGAGCTTTTCAAGGAACTTTGTGAATCTCTCGGTGAGCCTGTCCTTCCCTCGCTTATAGCCAACACAATGGAAGAGGGTCTTTCAGCGGCAGAAGAAATCGGATACCCGGTTGTTCTTCGTCCTGCATTCACTCTCGGCGGTACCGGCGGCGGCTTTGCCGATAACGAAGAACAGTGCAGAGAAATTCTTAAGAACGCTCTTGCTCTGTCTCCTGTTCATCAGGTTCTTGTTGAAAAGAGCATCAAGGGCTACAAGGAAATCGAATACGAAGTAATGCGTGATGCCAACGATACGGCTATAGCCATCTGTAATATGGAAAATATCGACCCTGTCGGTATTCATACAGGTGACTCCGTAGTTGTCTGCCCCACACAGACTCTTAC
Organism: Clostridia bacterium; assembly: GCA_017410325.1. Taxonomy (GTDB): domain Bacteria; phylum Bacillota; class Clostridia; order Oscillospirales; family Acutalibacteraceae; genus UBA8612. The sequence continues at coordinate 82,330 of JAFQRA010000017.1, forward strand.
CGCAAAAGAGCACAATATGCTCCGTGACAGTGCACTCAAAATTATCCGTGCGCTCAAAATTGAAGGCGGCTGTAACGTTCAGTTTGCTCTCGATCCGCTTTCTTTCACATATTATCTTATTGAGGTTAACCCCAGAGTTTCCCGTTCTTCCGCACTTGCTTCCAAGGCAAGCGGTTATCCGATTGCAAGAGTAACGGCAAAGATTGCTCTGGGCATGACGCTCGATGAAATCAAAATCGCCAACACCTACGGTGCATTTGAGCCTACAATCGACTATGTTGTTACTAAGATGCCCCGTTTCCCGTTTGATAAGTTTACAAATGCAAACAACACGCTTTCAACTCAGATGAAGGCTACCGGTGAGGTTATGAGCATCGGCAGAACTGTTGAAGAAAGCCTTCTTAAGGCTGTCCGCTCCCTTGAAACGGGTGTAAATCACCTTTACCTCAAGAAGTTTGACAGCTTTACCGACGATGAGCTTCTCAGGTACATTGTTGACGGTACCGATGACCGCTTCTATGCCATCGCAGAGCTTCTGCGCCGAGGTATCGATGTCGGTATGATAAACCACGCTACAAAAATCGATATGTACTTTATCGAAAAGCTCAAGAACATTGTTGACCTTGAAAAAGAAGTTAAGGCTAACAAGGCTGATGTTGCCGTGCTTTACAAGGCAAAGAGAATGGGCTTTTCCGATGAATATATTGCAGGCGTATGGGGAATGACAGCCAAGGAAATTTACGAGCTTCGTGAAGCAAACGATATGTTCCCCGTATATAAAATGATTGATACCTGTGCTGCCGAGTTTGACGGCTATATTCCGTATCTCTACTCCTCTTACGAGGGCGAAAACGAGTCAAAGATGTCCGACAAGAAAAAGATCGTAGTTCTCGGCTCGGGTCCCATCCGTATCGGTCAGGGTGTTGAATTCGACTATTCGACAGTTCACGCTGTAACAACAATTAAAAAGTTCGGCTACGAGGCTATTATCATTAACAACAACCCCGAAACCGTTTCAACAGATTACACCTGCTCCGATAAGCTTTATTTCGAGCCGCTGTGTATCGAAGACGTTATGAATATTATTCATCTCGAAAAGCCGGAAGGCGTTGTTGCTTCTCTCGGCGGTCAGACGGCTATCAACCTTTCCGACGGTCTTAAGAATATGGGTGTCAAGATTATCGGCACAGACTGCGATGCTATCGAGCGTGCGGAAAACCGCGACTCCTTCCAGAAGGTTCTTCAGTCCCTCAACATTCCTCAGCCCGAGGGTCAGGCTGTTACAAAGATTGAAGACGGTGTTGCCGCGGCGGCAAGAATCGGTTATCCCGTGCTTGTGCGTCCGTCCTTTGTTCTCGGCGGCCGTGCAATGGAAATCGTTGCCGATGAAGCACAGCTTCGCAGATACCTTACTACAGCCGTTGAAATCGACGAGGACAAGCCCGTTCTTGTTGATAAGTACATTGTCGGTAAAGAGGTTGAGGTTGACGCAATCTGCGACGGTACGGATGTATTTGTTCCCGGTATAATGGAGCTTGTTGAAAGAACGGGTATCCACTCCGGTGACTCAATCAGCGTTTATCCCACCTTCTCAATTTCCGAAAAGGTACAGGAAACAATTATCGATTATACCAAGAAACTCGGTCTTGGTATTGGAATTGTTGGTCTTTACAATATTCAGTTTATTGTTGATAAGGACGATAACGTATTTATTATTGAGGTTAACCCTCGTTCCTCAAGAACGGTTCCCTTCCTTTCAAAGTCCACAGGCTACAGCCTTGCCGATATAGCAACACTCTGTATGCTCGGTGTATCCCTCAGAGAGCAGGGTATTGATTATACAATCGCTCCCAGAAAGAAGCGCTGGTACGTAAAGGTTCCCGCTTTCTCATTCTCTAAGCTCAGAGGTCTGGACGCCTATCTTTCACCCGAAATGAAGTCAACAGGTGAAGCAATCGGTTATGACGACAGCCTTCGCCGTGCGCTTTACAAGGCTCTTCAGGCAAGCGGTATGAATGTCAAGAGCTACGGTACGGTATTTGCCACAATTTCCGATAAGGATAAGGAAGAGGCTCTTCCTCTTATCCGCCGCTTCTATAATATGGGCTTCAATATACAGGCAACAGACGGCACTGCAAAATTCCTCAAGGAAAACGGAATCAGAACACATACTCTGCCCAAAATCAGCGACGGTAACGATGATATTCTCAAGGCTATCCGTCAGGGCTACGTAACATACGTTATCAATACGAGAGATATGAACGCTGCAGGCGGTGCAATGGACGGCCATGAAATCAGACAGTGCGCAGTTGAAAACAACGTAACAATGTTCACTTCTCTTGATACTGTTAAGGTTCTTCTTGATGTGCTTGAGGAAACCACACTCTTTATTTCCACAATTGATGCTTAAAAGGTGATTATAAATGACTCAAGGTTTTTATAAAATCCTCTCAAATATTCAGCTCACGCGCACCGTTTACAAAATGGTGCTCGGGGGCGATACCGGTGCAATTACTGCTTCCGGTCAGTTTGTTAACATAAAGCTTGACGGAAAATTTCTTCGCAGGCCCATTTCAATCTGCGATTATGACGAAACCACAATAACGCTTGTCTACAAGGTTGTCGGTGTCGGTACTGAGCAGATGAGTAAAATGACCGAGGGACAGGAGCTTGACGTGCTTGTCGGTCTCGGTAACGGCTACAGCCTTGATAAATGCGGCGATAAACCTCTTCTTATCGGCGGCGGTGTCGGTGTACCCCCGCTTTATAATCTTTGTAAAAAGCTTATAAATGAGGGCAAAAAGGTTACTGTTGTGCTGGGCTTTAATACCAAGGAAGAGATTTTTCTTGAGGATGACTTTAAAAAGCTCGGTGCAGAGGTATTGGTTGCAACGGCTGACGGCAGCTACGGCGTTAAGGGTTTTGTAACCGATGCGATGAAGGACGTTGATTACACATATTTCTTTACCTGCGGACCTATGCCTATGTTCAAGGCAATAGAGGCTGTTGCTTCAACAAGCGGTCAGTACAGCTTTGAGGAGAGAATGGGCTGCGGCTTCGGCGCCTGTATGGGATGCTCCTGCAAAACAAAGTACGGAAACAAGAGAATCTGTAAGGACGGTCCCGTGCTTGAAAGGGAGGAGATTATATGGTAAACACTAAGGTAAACTTAAGCGGTATAATTCTCGATAATCCCGTTATTCCCGCAAGCGGTACCTTTGGTTTCGGCTATGAATTTGCTGAGCTTTACGATATTAACTGCCTTGGTACATTCTCGTTCAAGGGTACAACCAAAGACCCTCGTTTCGGCAATCCCTGCCCGAGAATTGCTGAATGTGACAGCGGTATGATTAACGCAGTCGGCCTTCAGAATCCCGGCGTTGAAAAAGTTATTGAAAACGAGCTTCCCAAGCTCAAGGCGTGCTTTAATAAACCCGTTATGGCTAATGTCAGCGGTTTTTCGGTTGAAGATTATGCTTACACCGTTGAAAAGCTTGATTCTCAGGAGCAGATTGGCTGGTTTGAGGTCAATGTTTCCTGCCCTAACGTTCACGGCGGAGGTATGAGCTTCGGTACATCTCCCGAAGCAGCGGCAGAAGTAACTGCCGCCTGCCGTAAGGTTACGGATAAACCTCTCTACATCAAGCTTTCTCCCAATGTTACAAATATTGTTGATATTGCAAAGGCTTGCGAAGCGGCAGGTGCGGACGGCATCAGTATGATTAATACAATGCTTGGTATGCGCATCGACCTTAAAACCAAAAAGCCGGTTATTGCCAATAAAATGGGCGGCTTTTCGGGCCCTGCAATAAAGCCTGTTGCACTCCGCATGGTTTATCAGGTTTATGAAGCTGTCAAAGTACCGATTATCGGTATGGGCGGTATCTCGACAGCAGAGGACGTTATTGAAATGATGCTTGCCGGTGCTACGGCGGTACAGGTAGGTGCGGCAAACCTTGTTGACCCCTTTGCGAGTAAGACGATTATTGAAAATCTTCCCAAGGTTATGGAAAAATATAATATAGATGACTTATCACAGATAATAGGAGGCGCACACTAATGGGTAAAGACGTAATTATCGCTTGCGACTTTGCGAGCAAGGCAGACGTAATGAATTTCCTTGACAAATTTACGGATTGCAAGCCCTTTGTTAAAATCGGTATGGAGCTCTACTATGCTGAGGGCCCTGCAATTGTAAAGGAAATCAAAGCAAGAGGACACAAGATTTTCCTTGACCTCAAGCTTCACGATATTCCTAATACTGTAAAAAAGTCAATGGCTGTTCTTTCACACCTTGACGTTGATATGACCAACCTTCACGCAAGCGGTACAATCACAATGATGCAGGCCGGTCTTGAAGGTCTTACCCGTCCTGACGGCACCCGTCCGCTTCTTATTGCTGTTACTCAGCTTACCTCCACAAGCCAGGAGAGAATGGAGGCTGACCTTCTTATAAATGAGCCTATCGACAAGGTTGTAATGCACTACGCCAAGAATGCCGCAACAGCAGGTCTTGACGGTGTTGTCTGCTCTCCGCTTGAGGCAGGCAAGGTACACGAAACCTGCGGCGAGAAATTCCTTACCGTCACACCCGGTGTCCGTTTTGCAGACGGCGATATCGGCGACCAGTCCAGAGTTATGACACCTGCTCAGGCAAAGGAAATCGGCAGTGATTACATTGTTGTTGGCAGGCCGATTACTGCTGCAGAAGACCCCGTAGCCGCATATAAGCGCTGCGTAGCTGAATTTGTCGGTTAATGTTTGCTAAAATTAAAAAGGAGATAGATTGATATGCAGAAACTTATTGCAAAGGATTTACTTAAAATCAAAGCCGTTTTCTTCCGCCCCGAAGAGCCCTTTACCTGGGCCAGCGGCATCAAGAGCCCCGTTTACTGCGACAACCGCCTTATTCTTACTGCTCCCGAGGCACGTAAGGACGTTGAAAATGGTCTTGCAGCTATAATTAAGGAAAACTATCCTGATGTTGAGGTTCTTATGGGTACTTCAACCGCAGGTATTGCTCACGCAGCTATCACTGCTGAAATCATGGGTCTCCCTATGGGTTATGTCAGAGGCTCCAGTAAGGATCACGGCAGACAGAACCGAATTGAAGGCAAGCTTGAGGCAGGCCAGAAGGTTGTTGTTGTTGAGGATCTTATTTCCACCGGCGGCAGCGTTATCGACGTTGTTGATGCACTGCGTGAAGCAGGTGCTGAGGTTCTCGGTATTGCTTCAATCTTTACTTACGGTATGCAGAAGGGTCTGGACAGACTTGCTGCGGCAAACGTTAAGAACGTAAGCCTTACAAACTTTGACTGCATTGCAGAAGTTGCTGCAGAAGAAGGCTATATCGCGGCAGAGGATATTGCAAGGCTTATTAAGTTCCGCAACAATCCCTCCGATGAAAGCTGGATAGGTGCATAAGTTATGAGAAGTTTGATTGACATTCTCGAGCTTGACGTTACCGAAATAAAAGAGCTTATTGACAAGGCTAACGATATTATTGCCAACCCTGTAAAATACAGCGAAAAGTGCAGGGGAAAGAAGCTTGCAACTCTTTTCTTTGAGCCTTCCACAAGAACAAGGCTCAGCTTTGAAGCGGCTATGTACGAGCTTGGCGGCAATGTTCTCGGCTTTTCCGAGGCGCAGAGCTCATCCGCCGCAAAGGGCGAAAGTATTGCCGATACTGCCAAAACTACGTCTTGCTATGCCGATATCATTGCAATGCGCCACCCTAAAGAAGGTGCTCCGCTCGTTGCGGCAATGAACGCTTCAATTCCCGTAATTAACGCGGGTGACGGCGGTCATAACCATCCGACACAGACTCTTACCGACCTTCTCACTATATTCCGTGAAAAGGGCAGACTTGATAATCTGACCGTCGGCTTTTGCGGCGACCTTAAGTTCGGCAGAACGGTACATTCCCTTATCAATGCGCTTTCAAGATACGAAAACATCAAGTTCGTTCTTGTTTCTCCCGAAGAACTCAAATTACCGAGTTATGTAAAGGAAACCCTTAAAAAGAATAACCTTGAATACGTTCAGACAACAGACCTCGACAGCGTAATGCCTGAGCTGGATATTCTCTATATGACGCGCGTACAGCGTGAGCGCTTCTTTAACGAGGAAGATTATCTACGCCTTAAGGACAGCTATATTCTCCGCCCTGAGCGTCTTAATACCGCAAAGGCAGATTTGGCGATTATGCATCCGCTGCCCAGAGTTAATGAAATCAGCGTAGAAATTGACAGTGACCCGAGAGCCTGCTATTTTAAGCAGGTGCTCAACGGCAAATACATCCGTATGGCGCTTATATTAAAGCTGTTGGAGGTTGAATGATATGAAAATAGATTCAATTAAAAACGGTATAGTTATCGACCATATCACAGCAGGCAAGGCTATGAAAATTTATAATCTTCTCGGTCTTGACGAGCTGAATTGTTCGGTTGCATTAATCAAGAACGTTTCAAGCTCAAAAATGGGCAAGAAGGATATTATCAAGATTGATACGGATTTTCACGTTGACCTTGATATCCTCGGCTACGTTGACCCGGGTGCAACCGTCAACATCATTCAGAATGAAGAGATGGTTGCAAAGAAAAAGCTTGAGCTTCCCGAAAAACTCACAAACGTTATCAAGTGCAAAAATCCCCGTTGCATAACGTCAACTGAGCAGGAATTACCGCATATATTCAAGCTTACCGATAAGGATAAGAAAGTTTACCGCTGTGTTTACTGCGAAACAGCCGCTAAAGAATAAATAAAGAAGAGTATTAAAAAAGAGCCTTGGATTTAATATCCAAAGCTCTTTTTATTTTGATTAAATGGAACTTAATGCATCAATCAATTCAGGTAAAATGGCTTGAAAATCGCTAGGAAATTGATTAAAGCTTTTCTGCGATTTCCTTTGTGTCTCTTGCAATCATAAGCTCCTCATTGGTGGGAATTACGTAAACCTTGACCTTTGAGTCGGGGCCGGAAAGCTCGCCGCCCTTGCCCTTGATTGCTTTTGCGTTTTCTTCAGCGTTAAAGGTAACGCCGATATAACCGAAGCTCTCGCAGATATTCTGACGAAGGGGCTGTGAGTTTTCGCCGATACCGCCCGTAAATACGATTGCATCAACACCCTGCATAGCAGCGATGTACTGGCCGATATACTTTCTTATCTGATACCAGAGCATCTTCTTTGCAAGCTCAGCTCTTTCGTCACCCTCAGCCGCAGCCTTGAGAATGTCTCTGTCATCGCTCAGACCGCCGGAAATACCGAATACACCGGACTTCTTGTTAAGGATTTCATTTGTTTGAGCAGGTGTCCAGCCTTCTTTTTCCTGAAGGAATGTGACAACTGAGGGGTCAAGGTTACCTGAACGTGTGCCCATAATGAAACCGTCAAGGGGAGTAAGACCCATTGAAGTATCGATTACCTTGCCGCCCTTAACTGCGGTAATTGATGAACCGTTACCGAGGTGGCAGGTGATGATTTTGAGGTCTTTAATATCCTTGCCCATAATCTTTGCACACTCAGCACTGACAAATCTGTGAGATGTTCCGTGGAAGCCGTAACGGCGAATCTTATATTTATTATAGTAGTCGTAAGGAATACCGAACATATAAGCTTCTTCGGGCATTGTTGAATGGAATGCGTTATCGAAAACAACAACTTCGGGTACATCTTTACCGAAAACATCCATACATGCGTTGATACCCTGGATATGTGCGGGGTTGTGAAGGGGAGCGAGGTCGCAAAGACTCTTAATTCCTTCAATAACTTCGTCTGTTACAAGTGTGCTCTCCTTGAAGAGTGAACCGCCCTGAACAACTCTGTGGCCGATTGCGGAAATTTCATCAAGAGATTCAATAACCTTTGTTTCACCGCCGGTAAGAGCCTCTTTAACAACAAGGAAAGCGGCTGTGTGGTCAGGCATTGCTACCGACTTTTCAAACTTTCCTTTTTCTGTCTTAATGTCAAATTCGCCCATTTCTGAGCCGACTCTGCCGCAGGTTCCCTTGGCAATAACTACTTCGCCATCCATATCGATGAGCTGAAACTTAAGGGAAGAGCTGCCGGCATTAATAACAAGAACTTTCATTAAATTATCCTCCGTGTATTTTAAACTAATAATTTTATCTCACTGAATCAAGAAGACCGTAGAATGCGGTTGCAAATGCGGAACCTGCCTGCGGGCCGGGAGTAACGATTTCTTCGTTCTCGCAAAGGAATGAACGCCAGCTGTTATCTGTAAGCATATAGCCAGTCTGGTCGTTGGTGATACCGAATACGATAAGTGTACGGCCGTTTACGTTGTCTTTGATGGGCTCGAAGCTCCATTCTTCGCCGCTCCAGGACTCTTCTGCAGTTGTAGCACCGCCGAAAGCGATTTCGGGAGCAAGCTCACCGCCTGCGATAACAACTGCTATATCCTTGCCAAGCTCCATATAACCGACTTCGGAAACAACGCTGTATTTACCGAAGCCTGTTTTAACAACCGTGTTTGTAAGAAGACCGCCCTTACCTGCGAGGATAAGAATCTGGTTTTCTGTGGGAATAAGGTAGGTGCTTGTGGCGTAGTTGAGAATGGGGTCAATCTTCTTGCTGTCCTGTACGGAGCAGGCGAATTCACCGAGAATGTAACCGTACGTTGCAAGTCTTGCGTAGCCCTCGTCATTATACTGATTAAGGATTTCTTCATCAGCAACAAGGTCTTCGCCGTATTCGGAGGTTATGGCAAGCTCAGCGCCCTGAATCATCATAAAGTTAGCGCAGGCTTTTTCGTTGATGTATTTTTCCATATAGTAGGGGTAGTCGGCAGATACCTTTGTACCGCCCGCACCGAGACCTACCGTGTGGATAGCAAGGTTAACAATCCAGGTTTCCTTACTGCCGTCGTTAGGAACAAAACGGAAACGGTTGAGGTTGGGGTCAATAACCTGCGGGTCACGCTTGTCGCGGATATATTCGGAAATATCTACGCTGCCGTAGTAGAGTTCGCCCTCGGTCATGCTCTTAACGGCATCTTTAACTGTACCGATAACCTTTTCATAGAGGTTATTCATAAATGCTTCGTTCTGGCCGCTGGGGTTTTCGATGCCGAGAATGTTTCTGGCAGGGCTGAGGAAGAGGGCACCGACAAGGTCGCCGTTCATACCGAAGGTATCAACACAGCTGTGCTGATGAAGTGAGGAAATGTTGATGCTGACAACATTGTTTTCCTTCGCAAAATCGGCAAGCATATCTCTTACCTTGTAAACCTCGGAAGAAGCAAAGCCGAAGCAGTCAAGAGCAACGAAAACGTGGATGCCTCTGCCGTCGGAAATTGCAACGGTTCTGACTCTCTGGTCGTCGTATACTGCGGTTGCAAGCTTCTTTGTGACTGAAAGGCTGCCGCCTACATAACATTCGAGCTCATTACCGGTCTGAAGCGAGTCGCTTGCGTATCCGAGTGACCAGTATTCGGCCTGTGCTTCGTCAGCAAATTCTGTCTTTGTGTCATAAAGCTCTGTGGTTTCAAAATATTTATCTTCACTGAGCCACTTGTTGGGAGCTTTGATAAAGCCGGCAATAATGCCGACAAGACCCTGAAGTACTTTTTCACCAAGTGTGTTGAGAGTAATCTCAGATGCAGTAAACTCATCTGCAGCAAGAGCGGGGAGAGAGGTTGCCGAGAAAATCATTGCAACACTCAGGATGATTGCGATTAAACGTTTTTTCATTTTTTTACCACCTTTCTGTACCAGATTATGTTACCACAAAAGCATTGAAAAATCAACCGATATATAGAATTATTATAAAAAAGAGGAGTCTTGCGACCCCTCAAAAATAATTAATACTTGTCCATACTGTTTACATCAAGAACAAATACCGTTGCGCCGCCGACCTTGACTTCCGTGGGCATATCGTTATTGTTGAGATCTCTGCCGAAGGAAGCGGTTGAGTGTGTTGCGGCTGTTCTTGTCTGCGAATACTTTTTGATGATTTCCTTAACTCTCGCAACGTCATCATCGTTGGCGCCGATAAGAAATGTGGTGTTGCCCACCATAAGGAAGCCGCCCGTTGTGGAAAGCTTTGTAACAATAAAGTTTTCATTGGTGAGTGCAGATGATACTACTGCGCTGTCATCGTTATTAACAATAGCAATAATAAGTTTCATTAATAATTTCTCCTTAATAATTTATTAGACATCGGGCAAAATGAGCTTTATGCTGCGTTTATCGAGCGCATAAAGGTCCGGAATTTCATAGCGGTTGTCGTTACCGTCTTTGATAAGGATTCTGCCGTCATAAAGAATTTTGATTGACTGATAGCTGTTGATAATCTCAAAGGTGTATTCTCCTCTGTCTGTATCAACCGTCCACATCCAGATTTTGAACTTTTCTGTTCTTTTAATAAGACGAGTGATTTTCGGTATCATATAACGTTCGTTAAGGCAGTTGAGAATAACCTCCTTCGACTCGGGCATAAGCTGGTCAAGGTCTCGGATTATCATTTTCTCATTTCCTTCTTCGTCCAGAAGAGAGATGTACTTCATAAGACCGCTGACAGGGAAGAGGCGATGCGGCTCAAGCATTGTGAATTTCTCGCCGGTGTAAAGCTCAGCGTCAACGTAAATCTTATCGTTTACCGTAAAACGAACGGCGTTGGGGTCAACGAAATTTCTTGCCATAAGTCACATTTCCTCCTTATTCAAAGTTTTCTGCCGCTTTATCGGCCGCAACCTTTTCGGACATAGACTGAATCTGTATAAGCTTGTAATACTTACCCTTCAGTGCCATAAGCTCATCGTGTGAGCCGTTTTCAATAATTCGGCCCTTGTCAACAACGAGAATTCTGTTAGCCTTTCTGAGGGTTGAAAGACGGTGAGCAATCATAAACGTTGTTCTGCCTCTGATAACCTGGTCAATGGCGTCCTGAATAAGCTTTTCGGTTTCGGAGTCAACGGCTGAGGTAGCCTCGTCAAAAATCATCAGATTCGGGTTTTTAAGTACGGCGCGTGCAATTGAAAGCCTTTGCTTTTCACCGCCGGAAAGACCTACGCCGCGTTCACCGAGTGTAGTGTCGTACGCATCGGGAAGGCGGGAAATAAATGTGTGTGCGTTTGCAACGTCAGCCGCATTGAGCACCTGGTCAACGTGTGCGCCGGGCATTGAGTAGGAGATGTTGTTGAAAATCGTGTCACGGAACATAAGCGGTTCCTGCTGAACGTAACCGATTTTGGAACGGAAGAACTCCATATCAATGTTCTTTATATTGATATCATCAATAAGGATTTCACCTTCATAATCGTCGTAAAAACGCATAAGCAGGTTAATCAGTGTGGATTTACCCGAGCCTGTTGTGCCTACAATACCGACCGTTTCACCGGGCTGAATTACAAAGCTTACGTTGTTAAGGATTTTCTTTGAACGGTCAAAGGAGAAGTTGACATTCCTGAATTCAACTTTACCTTCAAGGAATCTGGGTGCTTCACCCTTACCGAAGTTATGTTCGGGTTCGGCATTGATAATATCAAGTATCTTTTCTGTTGAAGCAAGTGCGTTCTGGTAACTGTCACTTAAGCTTGCAAAGAAGTTAACGGGATTGTAGAACATACTTGCATACGAAATGAAGGAAACGAGTACACCGAGTGTGAGGTCTCCCGTGCCGTCAATAACGTACTTACCGCCGACAAACCAGATAAGGATTGAACCGCAGGTAACAAAGAAGGTGATTGCGTTGGGGAAGATACTGGCCGTTTTTGCGGCGCGTTTGTCTTCGTTCATCCAGTCGTCCATATATCTGCCGAACTTTTTGATTGTTCTTTCCTCGCTTGTAAAGGATTTGACAACTCTGATGCTCGGGATAGTATCGGTAAGAATTGTTGAAATTGAGCTCGACCTTCTCCACAGTCTGCGGTACATCGGGGACAGTTTTCGGCCGAAATAACGGCTGAGAAGCGCAACTACGGGAACGGGTATGAGCGAAACAATGGCAAGCCGCCAGTTCATAACAAGCATTATAACGATAATGCCTATCATCATAAAGAACTGAACAACAGCTTCCTGAGTGATACGAAGCATAAAGTTCTGCAGCTGAGTAGTATCACTGTTGATTCTGTTGATGATTGAACCGGTTGAAGTCTTATCATAAAACTTCATAGGCAGGTACTGCGCTTTTGCGTAAATATCCTTTTTGAGGTCAACGATAATCATATCGCCGGTGATTCTCAAAAGATATGCCCTGAGAGCACCGAGCCCGTACTGCAGCAAATATACACCCATAAGTGCCGCAATGGTAATTACAAGCATACGCATATTTTTATCGGGAATGATGTCGTCAACCATCATTTTTGTTATGTACGGGGGGACAAGAGCCATAGCCGTTGTAAGAATTGACAGAACGATACTGACACTGAGACGCTTTATATACGGCTTAATATAGCCGAAAAGCACCTCAAACATCTTGCCTTTGCCCTTACAGTTCATACAATCGGCGTGAGGTGATGCAAGCTTTCTGCCGCATTTGGGGCAGAAGGAACGAAGATTCTGGTAAGTGTTTTCAACAACCCGAAGCTGCTCGTCAATATCTGCGCCTTCTTTAACCTTGATAATAAATTCGGAAACAGCATCGCAAAGGTCAGTTGTCGAGTAGGTAAAGCGAAGCAAATCCATAACTTTGCCTTCGCTTGTTTTTACCCTGAAAACTGCGTTACCGTACAGCCTTTTGACACTTGCTTCGTCAATGTCTTCAAACAGAAGCATTAAGCCGTCCGTTTCAAGCTCTTTTGAAACGGCGATAAGTCTGTCGGCACAAACAAGAATGGCTCCGCTGCCGTATCTTCCGCTGAGCTTCAGGTCGCCGACAACAGCCATAAGCGGCATTGCACCGCAAAGCAATTCGTTTGCTCTGGCTTCCAGCTCAGGCGGTATAGGTTTGTTTGTGAGTAAGGTCTTATTCGTTTTAATCACCCCATTTTTATATCTTTCGCGCATATTATTGCAGTATTTTATATTATTGTCAATAACCTTCGGAAAAGTTTTTTAATATTTTTCGAATAAAAAATGACCCGGCTGTACAGCCGGGTCAAAGTAAAGATTATCAGTTGTTTTCGGGTGCATTGATTTCTTCATTTGCAAGATCAACATCATTCTGCATAAGCTTACGGCGTTCGTAAAGCTCTGCATACATCTTGTCTTTCTTTTCGCCCTGAAGGTCATAGAAGAGCTGGGGAACGATGCTGAGGATACCCGTGACAACGGGAAGGAGAGTACACATCCAGAAAAGAGCGTGACGTGCACGGACTGTCTGGTTGCCCTGAGTTGCGTTGGGGTTGTAGCCGAACTGCTTGAGAAGAAGAGGCTGAACGAAGTTCTTTACGGTACCTACCATCTTGGTGACAAGACCCTTGGCAACGCCCGTCATACCCTCGGAACGGAAGCCGTTCTTCCACTCGCCGTAGTCGATAGCTTCGTTTCTCATTTCCTCGGGAATAACCTTTCTGATACCCCAGAAGAACATCCAGATGGTTTCACGAAGCATAAACGACGGAATCATAACAGCAAGGTTCTCGTAACCCTTTTTGCCGCCGACGTTGATAAGTTCACCGGCTGCGAATACGCCGAGCATCAGCACGCTGTCAACGTGAGAGCCTGCAATCCACAGAGCCTTGGTTGAGAACTTGGAGCGTGCCCAAGGAACGTATGAGTAGGAGATGGGGGAAACAACCGCACCGGGAATACCGACGATTGTTGACATTGAAGCAAGGTTAAGAACGTTGATGTAGTAAAGGTTTGTACCGGAGTTAAGGCTGAATGCGCCAAGGAACTCGGAAAGCGTGATAAGAAGAAGCGGCTTGTTGGTAATAACGGACTTGACACCGCTGAATACGCTGGGACGCTTGACTGTCTGCATAACTCTTTCTTTAGCAACAAAAGCATAGAACAGAGCGAAAAGACCTGCAACAACGGCCGTGATTACACCGCCGAGAACGAACATTCTGTTGTATCCGGCCTGATAGAGCGTATTGTTGGTGATTTCGAGAGCCTGGTTCTTGGGGCTGTTGATATAAATATCAATAAGCAGACCCATAAGGATTTCGGGAGCCTTCTCAACGAAGCCGGAAAGAAGGTTAGCCTGGGTAATAAGTCGTGTTCTGTCAACAATGTTGGGTGTAATTGTTGAGGTCATACCCTGGCGGACGATTGAAATAAGTGAAGTTGCAAGGTTTGAGAAAATCTGCAATACAAGATAAACGGCAAACCTCGGAATATTGGAGCCGATACCCTGCGTGCCCATAAAGATAGGCAATGCCCAGTAAAGAACCGTAAGGAATACACCCGGAATTGCGTAAACTACAAGCCACGGCTTGAATTTACCCCAACGGGTACGGGTTTTATCGACAATTGCTGCAAGGAACATATCGTTGATAATATCCCAAACACCGATTACGCCGTTGGTAACCGACTGCAGAACGAGGTCGATTTTAAGAATATTCATCTTAAAAACGTCGTCGTATTTGCCGATGTTAAAGCTTTGTGCTATGTCGTCAAGTATGTAGGCAAAGGTTTCCTTCGTGCCGACATAGCGCCTGTTCAGAGTCTTCTGAGCTTCATTGGTGGTAGAAACTGCTGCGTTTTCAGCTGACATCTGCGCCACTCCTTTACACATAATATTTAAATCATATCACATTACGTTGCTTTTGGCAAGTAAAATTTAGTAAATGTCGAAGATTTAAGCGTTTTTATTTCCACGCGGCATCGCCGAGCATAAGCTTTAATTCGAAATCGGAAACATTGGTGTCCTTGCCGATAACGACACATTCAATTCCTGCCATACGTGCAAAATCAATTATATGCTCCTTGGTGAGCGAATAACTGAGCACGGAGTGGTGAGCACCGCCGGCAAGCAGCCACGCCTTTACGCCGTTTTTAAAGTCGGGATAAGGCTTCCACATAGCGCTTGCAACGGGAAGCTTCGGCATGGGCTCGGGAGTTGAAATACATTCAACCTCTGCGCAGATAAGTCTGAGTCTGTTGCCAAGGTCAACAAGTGAAACACATATTGCGTCGCCGGCTTTAGCGTTGAAAATCAGCCTTGCGGGCGGCTCCTTGCCGCCTATACCTAGCGGCTGAACGTCAAGCTTGATTTCACCCTCGGCAATTGTGGGGCAAACCTCAAGCATGTGTGCGCCGAGAATAGCTTCATTGCCCTTTGTGAGATTATAGGTATAGTCCTCCATAAAGGCGGTAGAATCGTTTTCGCTCATAATTTTCATTGCACGGGTGAGAGCGGCGGTTTTCCAGTCACCCTCTGCGCCGAAGCCGTAGCCCTTGGCCATCAGCCGCTGTGCACTTAATCCGGGAAGCTGCTTGAGTCCGTGAAGGTCCTGGAAATTAGTCGTGAATGCCGTGCTTTCAGTATTTTTAAGGAAACGCTCAAGAGCAATTTCATACTTAGCCTGCTCTTTGATTGCGGCAATGTCATCGGTAACAACGGAGTAAGCGGATTTGTATTCTTCAACGAGTGCCTCTGCTTCTTCATCGGTTACTTTTTCGATTTCTTCAACAAGGTCGCCGATTCCGTAATAATCAACACTCCAACCGAGCTTTGCCTGCGCCGTAACCTTGTTGCCGTCCGTAACAGCAACGTCACGCATATTGTCGCCGAAACGTACAACGCGAAGCGTGCTGCCTGCGGCAAATGCCTTTGCGGCACTTACCCAGGTGCGGATTTCTTCAATAGCTTCCTCATCCTGCCAATGTCCGACAACCTCTTTGCGGCTTTTTCTCATAAGTGCATAAAGGTGGCTGTGCTCACGGTCGCCGTGTGCGGACTGGTTGAGATTCATAAAGTCCATATCGATTTCGGAATAGGGGAGTGCCTCGTTAAACTGTGTGCTGAAATGAAGTATGGGCTTTGATATCGTTTTAAGCCCGTCAATCCACATCTTTGACGGTGAGAAAGTGTGCATCCACGTAATAACACCGATACACTCATCGTCAGCATTGGCTTTTCTCATTACATCGGTAATTTCTGATGCAGTTGTAACAACGGGTGTGCAGATAACCTCTGCGTCGATTCTGCCGTTGAGGTGCTCAGCAATGACTGCGGAATCTGCGGCAACCTGTCTGAGTGCATCATCACCGTAGAGATGCTGACTGCCTGTAATAAACCAAACGTTGCTCATATAAATTGTTCCTTTCAGATTATTTTTGTCCGTAATATGCGTTTTCACCGTGCTTGCGGTTGTAGTGCTTGTCGAGTATGTATTTCGGAATAGGGCTGCTGTTGGGATTTATTGATTTCATCAGTATTGCCATTCTTGCAACCTCTTCCATAACAACTGCGTTGTGTACCGCTTCTGCGGCATCCTTGCCCCAGGCAAACGGTCCGTGATTGGCTACGACAACACCGGGCACTGCAACGGGGTCAATAAGCTTGAAGGCTTCTACAATAACCCTGCCCGTGTTTTCTTCATAATATCTTGCGGTTTCTGCCGCCGTAAGCTCTCTCGTGCAGGGAATATCGCCGTAAAAATAATCGGCGTGTGTCGTGCCGTAGGCAGAAATAGGCGAGCGTGCCTGCGCAAAGGCTGTGGCGTTTGTTGAATGGGTATGTACTACACCGCCGATTCCTTCAAAACTTTTATAAAGATGAATGTGTGTCGGCGTGTCGCTTGACGGTCTTAAATCACCCTCGACAACGTCACCGTTCAAATTGACAACTACCATTTTGTCAGGTGTAAGGTCTTCATATTCAACGCCCGAAGGCTTGATTACAACAAGTCCGCTTTCTCTGTCAATTGCCGAAACGTTGCCCCAGGTGAAGGTTACAAGCCCGTGCTTGGGTAATAAGCAGTTTGCTTTACAAACCTGTTCTTTTAAATTATCTAACAAAAATATTCCCCCTAAATGTTATCGTTTGGCGTAACCCATTCTGCACAGCGACCAATTCAATGAAGAGTTCTTTACTCTGTCAGCAATATTGTGCAGATTATCGGTTATTCTTATTTCAACGTTGCGCCTGATTAATTCTTCAATCAGATCTTCAACTGTGTGCTTGGCAATAGGAATCTGCGTTGCTTTTGATACGTAATAGCCAGCAACTTCGTCCTGTAATTCAAAACCAGAACTGTCAAATTCGTAAATATACAGCTTGGTGTTTTGCATTTTGTTGTACCATTCGTGTTCGATAACTACTGCGTGTTCAACTGTCGGCGAAGAAAAGAACATTTCTCTGTCGGCGAATGTCGATTTATCATTAATATGATACGTTACTCTCGGACAGTTTCTGGGAGTGAGAAAATTAGGCAGGCGTTTTTCGTCAATTGCCCATACAAGACCAACGCTTTTGTCTAAATCATCTCTGTCGGGTGTTCTCGGGTGAAATACCTCAATGTCAGATTCTTCGCTGACGTGAAACAGTCTCATAATTAAACCCTCGGTTTATCTTATTTGTCCGTTACCTCTGATAACGAACTTTGTTGTTGTCAGTTCCGGCAGACCGATGGGGCCTCTTGCATGAAGCTTCTGCGTTGAAATACCGATTTCTGCGCCGAAGCCGAACTGACCGCCGTCGGTAAATCTCGTGCTTGCGTTTACGTAAACGGCAGAGGAGTTTACTTTCTGCGTGAATTTCTGTACGCTTTCGTAGCTGTTGGTGATTATTGCCTCGCTGTGACCCGTTGAATAAGTGTTAATGTGCTCAATTGCCTCGTCAACGTCCGAAACGGTCTTAACGGACATCTTGTAATCGAGATATTCCGTGCCCCAATCGTCTTCGGCTGCGGGGAGAATATCGATAATATTTCTTGCTTCCTCGTCACCGTAAAGCGTTACGTTCTTTTCATCGAGCTTTGCTTTTATTGCAGGCAGAGCCTTTTCGGCAATTTCTCTGTGAATAACAAGGCTTTCAGCGGCGTTACATACGGACGGACGAGAGGTTTTTGCGTTGAAAATGATATTAACCGCCATATCGATATCTGCAGTACCGTCAACGAATATGTGGCAGTTGCCGACACCCGTTTCAATAACGGGTACGGTGGCGTTTTGAACAACGCTGTTGATAAGTCCTGCGCCGCCTCTGGGAATGAGCACGTCAACGTATTTGTTCAGCTTCATAAGTGCGTTGGCGGTCTCTCTGTCCGTGTTTTCGACAAGCTGTATACAGTTTTTGTCAAGACCGACAGCTTCTATGGCGTTTCGCATAATTTCGGCGGTGGCGATGTTGGAGTTTATTGCCTCTTTACCGCCGCGAAGAATTACCGTGTTGCCAGATTTCAGGCAGAGTGCGGCGGCATCAATCGTTACGTTGGGTCTGGCCTCGTAAATAACCGCAACCGTGCCGAGAGGTACTGCAACCTTTTCGATGTTGAGTCCGTTGGGTCTGGTTGAGCCGTCCTTGATTTTTCCGACAGGGTCGGGGAGTGCAACTATTTCGAGCACGCTGTCCGCTATATCGTCAATTCTTTTTTCGCTCAGAGCAAGTCTGTCAAGAAGCGAGTCCGACATTCCGTTTGTTTTTCCGTTTTCAAGGTCGAGTGAATTCGCCTCAAGAATTTTCTGTTTGTTTGCTTTGAGGGCATTACAAATCGCCGTAAGAGCTTCGTTCTTTAAAGCGGTTGAAGCCGAGGCAAGCGAGTTTTGAGCCGCTTTTGCGTTTATACCGAGTTGGTTAATGTATTCCATAATTCAGTCTTCCTTTACAAAATGGGTTCCGATTCTGTGGCCCTCGATAAGCCTGTAAATATCGTCGGGATTTTCGCCGTTGATAATGTAAGTGTCTATGTGTGCCGCCGTGGCTTCCTGTGCGGCGTGAATTTTCGTAATCATTCCGCCCGTGCCTCTGTTTGTGCCGGCACCGCCGGCAAGGTTAATTATGCTTTCGTCAATCTTTTTAACAACGGGAATAAGCTGTGCATCCTCGTGCTCCATCGGGTTTTTGTCAAACAGACCGTCGGTGTCGGTGAGGATAATCAGCTTGTCTGCGTGAACGAGCTTTGCAACCTGTGCGGAAAGATTGTCGTTATCACCGTAAACGATTTCTTCAACTGCAATCGAGTCGTTCTCATTGATTACGGGAATTGCGGCGAATTTGAGTATATGCTCAAACGCATTTATAAGGTTAGTTCTGCGTTCTTCGTTTTCAATATCACTCTTGGTGATAAGAAGCTGACCTATCGTACAGCCAAGCTCGCCGAAGAACTTGTCGTACATAAACATAAGCTCGCACTGACCGATGCAAGCGGCGGCCTGTCTGCCGGGGGTAGTGTTGGGCTTTTTGTCAAGGCCGAGCTTGCCGACACCGACGCCTATTGCGCCCGAGGTGACAAGCACGATTTCACAGCCGCTGTTATGTAAATCCGCAAGTGTTCTCACAAGAGCCTGCATTCTTCTGATATTTGCTTTGCCCGTTGAATAGGTGAGGGTAGATGTACCTACCTTTACAACGATTCTCTCTTTTTTCTGCATAATCATACACATCCTTTATTATCTTATCTATTATATCATAGTAGGTTGGCTTGTCAATTACTATTTTGCTGTTAAAATCTCCTCTTTATATTGCAAACTCCAAAACCGACACGGTGTCGGAGTTTGTAACCATTTTGTAACTATTTGTAACTTTTATTTTGGAAAAATATGTGTTATAATGTGTTTGCAAAAAAAAGGCGGCAATTCCAATGGTTTGAATGGATTTACATACCTTTTGATAAGAAATATTAATCAATCGGGAGACCAATCATAGAACTGTCCCCTGATTGGTACAATTGGTCATAGGGAAATAACGATTTCTAACAATAACGTAGATACAGGAGATAATAACAATGATATCAATGGCAATATTGCTACTGTCGTCAATACCGGTAGCGGCGTTAGTTCAAATCTTTCCGGGTCTGGGTTCAATAATGGAGAAATCATTCGAAACTCTATTGAACCTATTGGTAGTATTTCCGAAATAGACGAAACATTATCTGAAACTGAATCAGATGATAACAGTAGAACTCTGATTGTCGTCTCAATCAGAGGTTCTGTTACACCGTTGGATTGGGCAATGGATTTGGCAAGTCAAATTGATTTAGAGAGTGCAAATTTTGAAGCCGGCTGCCAAGAGATTATGGAATCATTGGATGCTTACAAATCATCGCTTGATGATGAAGAAATAAACAATCCTATTATTCTTGTAACCGGACATAGTTTAGGAGCCGCAATTGCCAACCTTGTTGCAGATGAGCTTAATGATGGTGTTTCTTCGGCTGATGTTTATGCTTATACCTTTGCAACACCCAACACGGTTAATTTAGCCAGTGGTAAACAAGCTGTTCCTTATACCAATGTTTTTAACATCTTAAACAATAATGATGCTGTTCCACATTTTCCAATGGATATATTGTGCACCTCATGGGCAAGACATGGAAGAGATTTTCATATCACTATGCCATTAAATGTTGATTGGATATTAGGTGTAGATCTTGCTCTGTTAGGTGCAGCCGGTCATGCTATGCCAAATTATTATTCGTGGCTGAACAATCTTCCAAGCACTTTGGGGAAACCTGCCGAGGATATTACAGTTACCGACCTGAATGAGATATCGGAAAATCATGCCGTTGGTTTGGGTGCAAAAGTTTTTGAAGCACTCTGCCCTGTAACGGTAACGCTATACGACACTGACGGCAATATTGTTCCCTTCGAAAGCGTGACGAATAATGCCGAATATCCCAAAATAAGCGAAACGGGAATTGTATCGTGGATTACCGATAATGACGATAAGTTTTTTGTGTTTCCATACGGAACAGAGGATATTGAAGCGCGGATTACGGCTTACGACTACGGAACAATGACCGTAACCGTTGAACAGCCCGGACTCGGCGAGCCAATCGACACCATAACCTACAACAACGTTAACCTCTACCCCGATAAGGAGTTTAAGGTTAATATTGACGAAGAATTCTCTTCGGAAGACGTTGCGTTGGTGCATGTGGAAACCGATGAGGACGGAAACGAAATCGAAACCGAAATCACCGACTTAAACCCCTATCTTATAAGCGCAAGCGTTAACGTTGACGAAGTTGCCCACGGACAGCCCTGCACAATCACAATCGTGACGCACAAGAATGCTATCAAGACACAGATTCAGTACAACGGCACTGCCGCAACCGTAACCTTTACAGAACACCACGACTGGGTGGTAAGCGTTGTTCCGGTCGGCGACACGCTTGTTTGGACGATTCAGCCAATACTCAACAGAATAGGTGAACACGTCTTTGACGTGAACGTCAAGGTGGGAAAAACGTGGTATCATACCGAAAAAGTATTTCCGCTGACGATAACCTGAGAATAAACACCTAAACCCCAAGGGGCTGTCCCGCTCAAAAGCGGGACAGCCCGTTTTATATGTAAAAATTTTGTGCAGAAAAGTGCTTGAATCTTGACTTTTGAGTTGTGTTTTTATATTATAGTTAAGCAATTATTATAAATTCTGTTTATGAGGTGATATATATGGCACAGCTTAAAATGTATTGGGTAAAGGGTACTCCCATCAGAGAGCTTACCCTGCCCGAGGGCTATTCCTTCTCCGTATACGACGGCAGCGATGAGGATAAACTCGCCTGGCTTGCTTGCTGCAGAAACGGTCTTATCAATGATGATGACGGCTTTGACGAGTTCGATTCCAGAATCACTTACCGTAAGGACTGCAAGCAGGAGGACGTTTTCTTCCTCGATTACGAGGGCAGGCACATCGGTACGATTACTGCAATTTTCCACCCCGAAAAGAACTGCGGCGAGGTACACATGGTCGGTATGCTTACCGAGTTCAGAGGCAAGGGTCTTGGCAAATACCTCAACAACAAGGCTGTTGAAAAGCTTGACGCTCAGGGTGTAGACTACATATTCCTCACGACTGACGAATGGCGCAAGGGCGCTGTCAAAAGCTACCTTTCCTCCGGCTTCAAGCCCGTTGAGTACGACGAGGGTATGACTCAGCGCTGGCAGGCTGTTCTTGAAGAATACGGCATTGACAGTGTTGATATGGTTGACGAGGATGCAAACTTCTTTAAAACAGTTTACCGCCAAGGCTTACAAAAATAACCTGATAAAACTGCTGATATTATACTTTTTGAAACAGCAATTGAATTTGTCTGAAATGCAATATTTCACGCACATTCGTGCATTTTTCTCCTTGCCATACGACAGTATGCCTGCGGAGAAGAAACACCCGACTGCACATAAAATATTGTATTTCAGATGCGA
>JAFQRA010000018.1 GCA_017410325.1 Clostridia bacterium
ACGGCGTCCTCGACGTCCCGAAAGGTTTGCGGAAATATCAATGTAAAAATGATATTGTAGGGGAGGGCTTCCACGCCCTCCCGACATTGATATATCGGTCGCGTAACGGGAGGGGACAGAGCCCCTCCCCTACAGCTCACCATAAAATTGATATTACATTTTACAAAGGGACGTCGAGGACGCCGTCCCCTACGGTTGATAACCAATTTTACATTGATAAAGAGCTCGACAAACCGTAATTTGTCAATCAATCCACCAACAATTTATAAATATCGCTCTTTTTAAAGCCTGTTTCTTTGGCGGTCTGCTTTGCGGCTTCGCTCGTGCCGACACCGTCTGCAATCAGCCTTTTTGCGAGCTTTACAGCCTGTTCAAGGGTCATTTCCTGCTTTTCTTCCTCGGGTGCGCCGTCAACGATAATTACGTATTCACCCTTGAGGTTGGCGTTTTCATATTCCTTTGCCGCCTTGTAAAGCGTTGTTCTGATTACTTCCTCGTGAATTTTTGTAATTTCGTGGACTATTGCTATTCTTCGGTCGCCGAAAACCTCTGCCATTTCCTTTAATGTGTTTTCAAGCTTGTGCGGCGCTTCATAAAAGCACATTGTACGCTTTTCGTTTTTAACTTCTTCAAGGTGCTCTTTTCGCCTGGGTTTGCTGCCGCTTAAAAAGCCTTCAAATGTGAAGCGCTTTGCGCTCATGCCCGAAAGTGCAAGCGCGCTGACAAAAGCACACGGTCCGGGTACAACGGAAACGGGTATACCGAGCTTGTGGCAAAGGTCAACCAACTCTTCTCCGGGGTCGGAAACGGCAGGCATACCTGCATCTGTTACAAGGCAGCAGTCTTCACCGCCCTGAATTCGTGCGGCAATCTGTTCGCCTCGCTCTTTTCTGTTGTGCTCGTGGTAGCTTACCATAGGTTTTTTGATTTCAAAGCGGTTGAGCAGCTTTACCGTAACTCTCGTGTCCTCAGCGGCAATAAAATCGCAGGAGGCGAGAGCTTCAACTGCTCTGGGTGAAAAATCACCGAGATTGCCTATCGGCGTGCCGACAATATAAAGTGTACCCGTTTTGTTTTCAGTTTGCATAGCCGCCGTATATCCTTTCAAGCTCTGTTTTGTCATTCATATAAAGAGTTTTTTCTGTGGTGAGTGAAGGCTTGGCATCTTTTTTGCCCTCGATAAGCACAAGCCACGGTGCGCTTCTTTCGTTTTTGGCAACGAACCGAAGCCGCTTGGGTTCAATTTTGTTTTCTCTCATTGAGCAGATGATATCTGCCAGCCTTTCCGGTCTGTGACACATACACATTCTGCCGCCTGAGCGGAGTAACCAAGCCGCTTGCCTTACAATATCCTCAAGCGTGCATCCAACCTCACTTCTTATAAGTCTGTGAGGCTCGTCTTCGCAGTCGTAACCGCTGCCGACGGGGAAATAGGGGGGATTTACCGTAAGCAAATCAAAGCTGCCTGCATCAAATTCATCCCGTATCTGCTTTAAATCTTTATTTACTATATTCAGCCTGCCGTCAAGTCCGCCGGCTTCAACAGCCTTTTTCATAAGGTCGCAGGCATCTTTCTGAATTTCAACAGCCGTAACGGGCTTGTTTTGCTTGTCCCTTAACATCAACAGCGGAATTATACCGCAGCCGCTGCAAAGGTCACAGGCGGCTTCCCTGTGCTTTACGCCGGCAAAATCATATAGCAGGAAGGCATCTGTGCCGAATGTGTGTATTTCGCTGAGTATGGCAAAAACACCGCCTCCAAGCGATTCCGTCTTTTCTTCAGCCATATTTCACCCTCCGTAAAGCTATAATGTATAATTATAATATATTATTTAAATTTGTCAAATTACGGTTTGTCGCACAAAAAACCGCCATTCCGATGAATGACGGTTTAGTTCTTTATAATTTAGAAAGCTCTTGCGATTTCCTGGAAGAGGACGTAGAGTCTTGTATCCTTGAACCAGCCGATGATTTGGTCAATGATGCTGATTTCCTCTTCAACAAACTCAAGGGGTTCGCTGCCGTTGTCTATAACGAGAGGCTGTGATGCACACATACCGCCTTCGCCGAGAAGCTCAACTCTGACGTAGAGGAAATCTTCTGCGTTTTCGATTTGGTCAAGGTCGATTGTAACCTCGCCGCTGCCGTTGAGTGCCTTCTTTTCGATAACCTTGCCGTTTGCAATGAACTGAATCTGCTGAGCATCCTCTGCAGTAGCAGTAATCTTATGGCCGTCAACGGTAAGCTTTGTGAACATCGGGTAGGGGAGGTCAGTACCGCAAACGTCAAACTCGTCCTTGGGGCCGATTTCAAAATTGTTGCCGCGAAGCTTTCTTGTAACTGCGAAGAAAGCACCGGACTGCATGGTTTCCTTAACGTGGTCCATATCGTTTTCTTCCATCATAAACACGCTGAAAGAGGTGTCGATTGTTTCAAGCCAGTGAGCGTCTGTGTTGCTGTAGCCCCATACCATTTTGCCGTAGGGCAGGCAGTACATAAGCAGGTTGTCCCAGAGAATTCTGTCGTAGCCCGTTGTGCCGTTACGCTCGTTGAAAACCTCTGTACCAAGGCAGGAATCGTACTTGATAAGAATATCGCCAAAGTATTTGATGCTTTCGGGGTCGTTTACAATTTCAGGGTTGCTGTTGGAGTTGAGCCAGTCGCCGGGGTGGTT
The DNA here is from genome assembly GCA_017410325.1 of Clostridia bacterium. Taxonomy (GTDB): domain Bacteria; phylum Bacillota; class Clostridia; order Oscillospirales; family Acutalibacteraceae; genus UBA8612. The sequence continues at coordinate 2,675 of JAFQRA010000018.1, forward strand.
GATGTGGGAAAGGCCGCCGTTTTCCTCGATGAATTTAACAGCGTCTTCAAAGCTGTTTTCACCGCCGTCCCAAGCGTTGCCGACATCGGCAGGCAGGAAATAGCCGTTTGTGTGGCTCTTTGTAAGTGTTATGTAGCCGAATTCGTTTGCACCCGTAACGCAGACCATCTTCTTGTTTCTGATTGTGCCGTCTTCAAGAGGATACGTGCCCGTTGTGATTGCTTCGTATTCTTCGTCGGTCAGGTGACATACCTTTTTACCGAGAAGGTACTGGTAAAGGTAAAGTGCAAGGCGTGCAGGCTCCTTGTTCCATTCAACGCCCGTAACACCGTGGTCGGCATTTGCAACGAAATCAAAACCTTCGTTGTAGTAGCCCTTGATCATTGTGGGCAGGTCAAGCTCAGCATCGCTGTAGGTTGTGTGTGTGTGAAGAGTGCCCTTGTATGCGCCCCAGGCACCGTCACCCTCCCAGATAACGTCCTTGTAGGGTGAAACAATTGTGTATTCAGCGCTTTCTGCGCCTGCGCCGATAACGGCAACAGACATAACCATAAGTGCTGACAGGATAAGTGCGATAAACTTTTTTGCTTTCATTTTTTTGCCTCCTGCTTTGGTTTTTATAATCTATATTATCTCATTTCAGAACCTTATTGTCAATCATTTTCGCAAAATTACTGCTCCGTAGGCAGGAATATCCACGCTTGTGTACTTTATATCCGTGCCGCCAAGCAACAGTCTTGCGCCGTGCCATTCTTCGGGCAGGTGATAGGTTATGGGGTGAACGTTGCGGTTTGCGATTGTGAGAAGCTTGCTCACGCTGTTTTCCCTTGCATAGGCTATACAGCCTGCCGCCTCGGACACGGGAACGAAGCTGCCTTCTGCGAGTTCGGGGCAGCTGCGGCGAATTCTGCCCAACCTTCTGTACCAGTCAAGCAGTTCCTTGTTTTCGTTGCCCCACGGGAAACAGCCTCTGTTGAACGGGTCGCGGCAGCCTTCAAGACCGACCTCATCGCCGTAGTAAATGCTCGGTATGCCCGGCAGGGTGAACTGTATTGCGGCGGCTGTTTTCATCATTTTGATGCCGATTCCTTTCTGTTCAGCCGTCAGCTTCTGGTTTGCCTGCCACCTGCGGTCCTTGCCGGAGATGCTTTCACCCACCATAGCCGTAATTGCCCTTACCGTATCGTGCGTGCCTATGTGGTTCATCAGCAGGCTGACACATTGCGGCGGATAGTTTTCGAGTATTGAAGTAATCTTTTCGGTAAAGCCGTTTGCTATTCCCGTTCTCATAAAATACATTACGGCATCGGCAAACGGGTAGTTCATAACGCTGTCAAGCTGGCCGCCGAGAAGGTATCTTCTGCGTTTATTATAGGCGCATTTGTTGGAAGCATCCTCCCACACCTCGCCCAGAATAAGCGCGTCGGTTTTTTCGGATTTTACGCAGGCGCAAAGCTCATCGAGAAAGCTGTCGGGCAATTCGTCTGCAACGTCAAGCCTGAAGCCGGAAGCGCCGAGCCTGAGCCATTTTTTTATAACGCCGGTGTCGCCGAATAAAAACTTGCGGAAGCCTTCGTCGGTTTCATTGGTATCGGGCAAGGTGTCAAAATCCCACCAGCTGTCGTATTCGTCGGGCCATTTGCGGAAGGAATACCAGGAATAATAAGGTGAGTCCTTGCTCTGGTATGCTCCTATACTGCCGTAACGGCCTGCCTTATTGAAATAAACGCTGTCCGAGCCCGTATGGTTGAACACGCCGTCAAGGATTATGTCAATTCCCTTTTTCTTTGCGGCTTTGCATAGGTCGGCAAAATCCTCTTCCGTACCGAGAAGCGGGTCAATTTTAGTATAATCCGCCGTGTTATAGCGGTGGTTGGAATGGGCCTCAAAAATAGGGTTTAAATATATGCAGGTAACACCGACAGATGCAATATAATCGAGCTTTTCTTCAATGCCTTTAAGGTTTCCGCAGAAATAGTCGCTGTTGGTTACCTTACCGTTTTTGTTCGGCTCCCAACGGGGAAGCTCGCCCCAGTCGGTGCGTATTTCTCGGTCCTCGGGTATATCTTGATATTCGATTTTCGCATTATTGAAGCGGTCGGGAAAAATCTGGTATATTATTCCGCCTTTAAATCGGTCGGGCGTTTTGAAATTCTTATCGTATACCGTTAACTGCCAGTCCTTTCCCTCAGCACACAGTGCACCGATACCGTTGCCCCTGTGGTAAATCTTTCCGCTTCCGAAAGGAATATCGTATTCAAAATGATACCAGTAAAGACCGGGGGAATGTGGCGTGAAATCAATTCTCCACCACTCCTCGGCGTGACCCTCCATACAGTCCCAGTCAAAGGAATATTTCACCTCATCCTCGCCGTCTTTTTTTACGCACAGCCTTACGGCACTGCAACGCATCTCGCGGGGAAGTATTACACGCAAACAAACGGTGCAGTCCGAAGGAATTGCACCGAATTTGTTTTTATGAAATTGAAGGCGTGAGTTGTAGGGGATATAGTGCATAGGTAAAGTCCTTACAGAGAAAGTTCTTACAGCAAAAATACCTTTGCAAGCGCAAAGTAAATTACGAGCGTAACGATATCAACAAGCGTTGCAATCATCGGGCCTGCCATAAGAGCGGGGTCAAGCTTTACTATTTTTGCAAAAATGGGCAGTGAACAGCCGATGAGCTTTGCAACGACAATTGCAATAAACATCGCCAGGGAAACCACGAGGAAAACCTCTATTGTACCCTCGCTGAAAAGATACATTCTTAAAATATTTGCCGCACCAAGCACAACACCGCAGACTGCGGCAACACGCAGCTCTTTCATTACGATTTTGAAATAGTCTTTTATTTCAATTTCGCCGACTGCAAGGCCGCGTATGATAAGCGTTGATGCCTGACTGCCTGCATTACCGCCGGTACCCATAAGCATAGGCATAGAGGCTGTAAGTGCAACAAAGCCTGCGAGCAGAGTTTCGTAGCCCTCAATAATCTTGCCTGTAAAAGTGCCCGAAATCATAAGAATGAGAAGCCACAGAATTCTGTTTTTCGCCAGCTTGAAAACACCGGTTTTAAGGTATTCATCGTCAGACGGGGTCATAGCCGCCATCTTTTCAAAGTCTTCGGTGACCTCTTCTTCAATAACGTCAATAACGTCGTCGATTGTGACGATACCGACAAGGCGGTTTTCTTTGTCAGTTACGGGGACACTCAACAGGTCGTATTTTGTTACGATTTCTGCAACATATTCCTGGTCATCGTGTGTGTTTACGCTTATTAACGAGGCGTCTTCCTCCATAATATCGCTCAGGAGTGTGTTGCCGTCGTTAAAAATGAGCTCACTCAGGTCAATCGTACCGACAAGGTGGCGTGCCTTATCAATACAGTAACAGGTGTAAATCGTTTCTTTATCAATACCTGTACGTCGTATGTTTTCAATTGCCTCTTCAACCGTCAGATAGTCGTGCAGCTGTACCATTTCAATGGTCATAATACTGCCTGCACTGTTTTCCGGGTAGCTTAAAAAGCGGTTGATAAGCTGTCTTGTTTCCTTGTCTGCAACCTTTAAAACACGCGTTACAACGTTGGCGGGCACTTCCTCAAGAAAATCCACCGTATCATCAAGGAAAAGCTCGTCAACGAGCTCACTGAGCTCTCGGTCCGTGATAAGGTTAACTATGTTTATCTGGTCATCGGAGTCAAGGTAAGCAAAGACCTCTGCCGACATATCCTTTGAAAGAATACGGAATACGAGAAGCTGCTGCTTTGGCTCAAGGCTGCCGAAGAATTCGGCAATATCGACTTCGTTAAGCTCGTTGAGCTCCGATTTGAGTGTGCCGAATTTGCCTGCGGCAAGCAGTTCGTTGAGCATATCAAAATTCATTTCATCCATAAAAATACCCTTTCCGCAGTCGTTCTGTGCGGAAAGGGCGAAATAAGCCAATCAGCTCTCAAAGGTGCTTTACTGCACACGGAGGCTGACAGCTGCCGTTTTCACGGTTGAGCGACTGCTGTTTTGTTTTAAAACCTGAGCAACATAAAGGTATGCTGTCCTTACTGTCCAAAACAGTTTGCCTCCTTTTTAGTAATAAAGTTATTTGATAACTGCGTTTTCGATAGATTGTCTTATAATGTGTTCGGGTAAGCAGTTATTTAAAAAATAGTTATAGTTTGCTTTTTCCATTGCTTTGATTTGGCCGAGGTCGTCTGCAATTGTACAAGCTGATGAAACGATTTCTTCAGCAGTTTTGCAGCCGATGTAATTGGTGTCCCGAATAAGGGGGACGGGAAGCTGATAATGAAATTCCTGCGATATTAAAGCACGGCCGGAAGCCAAGTATTCGGTTACTTTTGCTCCGTAGCAATGGTGCAGGCCTTCGGTGTTGATACAAATATAATTCTGCTTTAAGCTTTGCTTATAAGCCGGCTTGGTGTCTAATTCCGGACACGGCTGCAATAAATCGGGGCACAGCTGCTTTGCTGTTTCGTTAACGTATATTCCGTAAACAAAGCGCGGTCCGAACTGTTCCTTCATTAATCTGACGGTGTCAATGCGGAACTGATTGCAACTGTCTATCATTTCGTGAACCAAGCCGTTGTAATAATGAGCTTCGGCTGCCGAAAGATACGGATAGCTTTTATGGTATTCCGAATCGCTTTTGTTGTTTTCCCAAAGACGGGTCCAGAATAAAAACCTGTAATAATCGTAGCTGTTATCGCATAGGTATGATTCCACTGACCCGTTTTGAAGATTTTCGTTAAAACGTTTGATTTTCGACAAAAAGCCCAAAGCGGAATCACGCTTGAGAGAAGGCATCAGGAACGGGTTGCCTATGCACAAAATACCGGTTAGCGTTAATCCTAAAGATTTGACTTTGTGTTCATTGCGCATACCGGCTTGAAACAGCGGATTATATGAAATCATATAATATGCATCCAAGTTATCGAGGCATAAGTCAAACATCTCTTTTTTGTGAATGGACTGATAGCCGTCCGCCGTATCATAAGCGATTTTTTTGTCGCCTATTTGCACTTCAATAATTGCATTGTGCAAATAACCTGCTTTTCTGAAATCGTTGCAGGGTATTATTTTATCGATTTTTATTAAACCAGAATGTGCTGCTTTGATTAATCCCGTCAAGAGAGATGCTGTTATTGCCTGAATTTCTTTTGAGGAATAACTTATAGTGCAATGCGGAACACCCATATTACATTCTCCCGTATCGTATTATACTATTTCAGTATAGTATTACAAACGATTATTTGTCAAGCAATATAAGAAGATAATTTTATTTGTCTTTTTTTGCTGCAGCTTTTTTTGCTGTTTTGCTTTCGGTCTTCTTTGCAGCCTTCTTTTTTGCTTTTTCGGCGGGCTTCACTGCGGGAGCGGTGTTCCAGATATTTGCGGCATATTCGTTGATTGCTCTGTCTGCCGCAAATACGCCTGCACCGGAAATATTCATAAGAGACATTCTGTTCCAGGTCTCACGGTCTTTCCAAAGCTCGTCAATTTTCTGCTGTGCCTTACGGTAATCGGCAAAGTCTGCAAGCACCATATACGGGTCGTGGTAGATAATGGATGCGCTTACATCGGGGAAGGCTTTGCCGTTGATGCCTTTATTAATGAAATCAACAACCTTGTGTATCTCGGAGTTGTTCTCATAATAGGTATGGGGATTGTAGTTGGGCTTGAGAGCGTTTACCTCAGGTGTCTTCATACCGAAGATTATAATGTTCTCTTCGCCGACAGCCTCGTGAATTTCGATGTTTGCGCCGTCCATTGTGCCGAGCGTAATTGCACCGCTCAGCATCAGCTTCATATTGCCGGTGCCGCTTGCCTCAGTTCCGGCAAGGGAAATCTGCTCGCTTACATCGGCAGCAGGCATAAGCATTTCGGCAACAGAAACGTTGTAATCCTCAACGAATACAACCTTGAGTCTGCCCCTTACGTCGGGGTCGGCATCGATAAGCTTGCCGAGTTCGCAGATGAAGTTGATGATTCTCTTTGCCACAATATAGCCCGAAGCGGCTTTTGCGGCAAAAATGTATGTGTGGGGAATGAAATCGCCGTCGGGATTTTCCTTGATTGCAAGGTACTTGGAAACAATGTGCATTGCATTAAGGTGCTGGCGCTTGTACTCGTGAAGTCGCTTTACCTGAACGTCGAAAATGGAGTTCGGGTCAATGTCAACACCCTGCTTGTGCTTGATATACTTTGCAAAACGCTGCTTGTTGGCAAGCTTGATGCTCTCAATTTTTTCAAGAACTTCCTTGCTGTCCTTGTACTCACGAAGCTTTAAGAGCTCTGCGGCGTTATAAGTGAAGCCGTCGCCGATAAGCGAGGTGAGGTGCTTGGTAAGCTCCGGGTTGGACTGGTTAAGCCAACGGCGGTGAGCAATACCGTTGGTTACATTTGTGAATTTTTCGGGCATCAGCCTGTAGTAGTCGTTAAATACCGTGTCCTTAAGAATCTGGCTGTGCAGAGCGGAAACACCGTTGACGTGGTGGCCTGCGGCAACACAGAGGTTAGCCATTCTCACCGAGCCGCCCGAAATAACTGCGGTGCGCTCAACGTAATCTGCATTGTAGGTGGATTCCCATACATAGGAACGGAAGCGGTTGTCAATTTCTTTTGTGATCTGATAAATTCTGGGCAGCAGACGCTTGAACAGGTCTTCGCTCCAGCATTCAAGTGCTTCCTTCATAACCGTGTGGTTTGTGTAAGCGCAGGTTTGGCTGACAATTCTCCACGCATCGTCCCAACCGTAGCCGCATTCGTCAAGGAATATTCTCATCAGCTCGGGAATAGCGATTGTGGGATGTGTGTCATTGATATGAACTGCGTTCTTTTCGGCAAAATTCTCAATTGTGCCGAAGCGGCGCAGGTGACGGCTTACGATATCCTGAATAGAAGCGGAAACGAGGAAATACTGCTGCTTGAGGCGAAGGCTCTTACCCTCGGGATGGTTGTCGGAGGGATAGAGCACCTTGCTGATAACCTCTGCCATTGCGTTTTGCTCAACAGCCTTGAGGTAGTTACCCTGGTTGAAGTTTTCCATATCAAGACCCGGTGCCCTTGCAGACCACAGGCGAAGCACGCTTACTGCCTTGCCGTCCTTACCGGGAACAAAAAGGTCGTAGGGAACAGCCTTGATGGGTGTGTAATCCTTGAGCTCTACGTGGTGATAGTGCGTATCCCAGTAATCCTCGACCCAGCCCTCAAAACGAACTTCCTGCGCATCCTGAGGACGTTCAATAAGCCATGCGCTTCCGCCGGGAAGCCAGAAGTCGGGAAGCTCTGTCTGCCAGCCGTCAATAATCTTCTGCTTGAAAATACCGAATTCATAAAGTATGGAGTAACCCATACCGTTGTAGCCTTGTGTTGCAAGACCGTCAAGGTAGCATGCGGCAAGTCTGCCAAGGCCGCCGTTGCCAAGGCCTGCATCGGGCTCACATTCGTAAAGCTTATCAAGCTTTATACCGAAGGAGTCAAGTGCCTTTTCAATCGTGGATGTAAGGTTGAGGTTGAAAAGGTTGTTTTTAAGTGAACGACCCATAAGAAATTCCATTGAAAGATAATAGACGTTCTTTGTGTCGGATTCATTTGCCTGCTTTTTAAATTCCGCTCTGCCCTTGCGGAGCATATCTCTTATAACCGTAGCGACAGCCGTGTAGTACTGCTCGTAGGTTGCCTCCTCGGGCGTAACGCCGAGATTGTGAGAAAGTTTAGTTTCAATGAGCTCTTTTGCTTGAGCTGTTGTAAGTGCATAATTCATACAAAACCTCCAAAATTGTTTCAAAAAAATGTGCTTTTTTGAGATTTCTTGTACATTTTACACTAAAATTACTCACTTTTCAATACCTAATGAAAAATATATTTAAAAACCGGCCGAAATTTTTCAGCCGGGAAAGTTATATTGCTTTTTCGGAAAAAGAAACTGATGTACTTAAACGGTAAATGCCCCGGAATCAAGGCCGAAGCTTACGCTTAACGCTCTGTCAATTCTGCCCATATCCGTTTCGCCGAGGTTGCCCATTTTCTCCTTTAGCCTGCGTTTGTCAATTGTCCGAACCTGTTCAAGCAGAACAATGGAATCCTTTGCAAGTCCGCAGCCGTCTGCATTTACCTTGATGTGTGTGGGTAAGCCCGTTTTGTATTTCTGGCTTGTGATAGCGGCGGCTATGACGGTTGGGCTGTATTTGTTGCCTACGTCGTTCTGTACAATCAGTACGGGCCTTATACCGCCTTGTTCCGAACCCACAACGGGGCTTAAATCAGCGTAATAGATTTCTCCACGCTTAACGTTCATATTTTCAGTCACTCTCCTATGTTTAACCTGTTACAGTTATTTTTGCCGTTTGGCAACGCAATTAAACATCGGGGAGCAGTTTTTTGCGTTTGTTTTATATTATGCTTGACATATACTTTTCGAAACAGCAATTGATTTTTAGAAGTTAAGGTGTTTTAAAAGGAAAAATTTGTTACAACAAGGCCAAAAAATGAAGGAAAACGAGGCTGTTTCAAAACTATTTTATGTTGATGTTTCGGAATCTTTTCCTTCAAAAACAAATAATTATTTTTATAAACAATTATTTATCGTTCTCCGATGGCTATGCGGTAGGGTGAAGGCAACAGCTTTTTTAACAGCACGGCGGCTGCTATACACACTGATATAACTGCCAGCGGTAAAAGGAAGTAGCCAACCGTTACCGTGAGAGTGGTCTGTGCTATCAGCTTTGTATACAAAATCTGAACAACGGACAGGATTTTACCGTGAAGCACGTAGACGGGAAAGCTGAAGGTGAGCAGGGCTGAGGCCTTTTTGAAATCGCAAAAAGAAAGGGCTATGCATACGGCCGTAAAGCCCAGAAGTAACGGTAACCGCCAAAGAAGGCTCTTTCTGTCAAGACCGGGTAAGAAAGCGCAGGCGGCAACGAGCACGGCGCAAATAACCGCTGTAATTTTTGCAGGCTTGCTGAAATTAAAAGAAAACTTCTTTCGAGCCAAAAGGCCGCCGAGAATAAAGAATGATACGCTTTGGCCGAATTTATACCACATTCTGTACGGTAAAAGGAAAAAGCAAGCTGCAGCTGCGGCAGCGGTAACCCATACGGGCAGGCGGTCAACAGCTTTTTTAATCAGCGGAGCAACCGCGTTGAGCAAAAACAAATCCCGCACGAACCACAAAGGTACATAATAAGGAGAGTCGTCAAAAGGGGTGCCGAAAAAAGACTTTAGCAGATCGGGAAAGCTTGTTAAAGAAACAGAGCTGAAATAAGCAGGCAGAACAAGAGAACCGATTAAATCGAACAGCAGCCAGAACAGATTCCAGATCAGAAAAGGAACGAGCAGTGTGCGGCATTTCTTTTTCATATTGTCGGCCCACTTGAAATCCTTTATGAAAAGCAGATAGCCCGAAACTGCAAAAAACACGGGCACACCCACAGCGGCAATAATATCAAAAAAAGTCAGCAGAAAGTTGAAGCGAGTGTACGCCGCATATCCCGTCAGATTCATAGAGTGAACCATAACCACAAGCAGTGTAGCCGTGATTTTCAGTCTCGTCAGATATTTAGATGTTTTAGGCTCCATAAAACAAGCCTCCTGACACTTAAATGTACCCGAGTTATTTATTAATAATTGCAATAAGCTCGTCGGGCTTTCTTGTCGTTATATTGTCGGGCGACAGGGAAATGATTTTTTTCATCATTCTCCTTTGGTCAACCGTCCATATTGAAACAAGCAAACCGTTTTTGCGGAAGGTATTTACAAGCCTTTTTGTGGCTTTGTTCTTGTTGAAGTTTATGCCTAACGCCCCGCTGTCTTTAACCTTACTAAGAAGCGACTGCAGATATTTATCTGTCTGCTTCCATTTGGGGGCTACGTTTACGTTGAGGTAATAATTTACCTCAGGTGAACGTGTTTTAACCGCTTCAACAAAGCCCTCATGAACACCCGTGTAAAATATTCTGTCAAGTACGTTGTTCTTTTTTGCAAGCGGAGTGACTTTTTCAATTGCTTCAACGGTTTTTACGTCAACGTTTGCTTTGAGCCCGTTGCATTTTGCGAGGACGGCAAACGCTTCATCGAGTGTAACCTCTCCACCTTTCGGTGTATCGTGTGAAAGCACGGGTGTACCGTCATTGTCAAAGTTCAGGTCGAATTCAATTATGTCTGCGCCCGCTTCGCAGCCTTTTAATATTGATTCAATCGAATTAGCTTTCGTGCCCATACAGCCCGTATGGGCGGTTACTGTAAATGTTTTCATAATTATCACTGTTCTCTGAATTTTATTTCGCCCGTTTCGGCGTTCATTTCGTCAACTATTGCAAGCGATTCCAGCTTGTAGCCCAGATTTCTTATAACCTGGCCGCCTATCTGGAAGCCCTTTTCAATTGCTATGCCAAGCCCTTCAACCGTTGCTCCCGATGCTTCGGTTATTGAAATAAGACCCTGTAAGGCACAGCCGTTTGCAAGAAAATCGTCAATAATAAGCACGTGGTCGTCTGCATTGAGGAATTTCTTTGAAACAATAACCTGGTTTTTGTTCTTGTGAGTGAAGGACTCCACCTCGGCTATGTACATTTCGCCCTCGATATTTACGCTTTTGGATTTTTTTGCAAAAACAAGCGGTACCTTGAAGCACCTTGCAACAGAGCAGGCGATAGCTATACCCGAAGCCTCAATGGTAAGCACCTTTGTTATATTTTTATCGGAAAAACGGCGGTGGAATTCTTCGCCCATTCTGTCCATAAGCTCAATATCCATCTGGTGGTTTAAAAAGCTGTCAACCTTGAGCACGTTTCCGGGTTTTACAATGCCGTCCTTTAAAATTCTCTCTTCAAGAAAGTTCATTTTGTTTGCCTCCGCTGTTAATCAAATATAACGAAAATCTCGTGCTTTATTGTTTCAATAATATCAAGAATTGTTCTTATAAGCTTTTCAATAAAGCTTTCCTTCTCGTACGGTGCGTCAACACCTTCGCCGCCGTAACAGCCGATGTTGGTGCTTGTAATCTCGTTGCCGAAGAAGTCAGTCGTGCACTCGTCATCCTCAATTTTCAGGCCTGCGCCGATAAGAGGGGATTTGTCAGAAAGGAAATACTGCTCAAGCCCTTCAAAGCCTTCGCCTGCAAAGCCGGGTACCGTGTTGAATGAGCCTAAATCAATAAGCGGTGTCATTACGCCGTAGTAGCAGTTGTTGGTTACCGTGTTGCCTCTTGTCGGGTCAAGGTCGTAAGCAATTGTGAAACCGTCTGCGGGAATTATAATGTTATTTGCAAAAAGTGATTCATAAAGGTTAACTATCTGGAATTCGCCGCAGTTGATAATCGTGTTGTTGTAGAAGCTGAAGCCGTATTCACCTGCGCCGCCTGCAGTGGTGCTTCTGCCGCCGTTATCGTTAACGGAAAGGCAGTATCTTACCGTGTTGCCGTGCTGACCGCTGTGGTTGGGGCAGTTGCACATAAAGCGCATATTGTCGTGGGAATATATGTACTGGTAGGTGCAGTTGTGTGAGAAGGAGTCAAAGTCAACGGCCATACCGTCGCCGAAGTTCTTCTGTCCGGCAATTTCACAGTACTGTATTGTGCTGTTAACGCTTCCCCAGAACCACATAGCGGCGGTGAAATATTCAATCTCGCCGTTTTCGTCAACACCCTCGCCCTGACAGCAGTTTATTGACCTGCAATGCGTTACGAGTGCACCGTCGCACATACCGATTACAACAGCCTCTGCATCCATTTCGTGGAAATAACAGCCTTCAATAAGAAGTCCCGTGTTGAAAATGGGGTCGATATCCTCTTCCTCACACCACGGTGTCTGCGACTCATTCCACGAGCCCCAGATGATAAAGCCGTTTGCGCAATCATAAACCTCGCAGTTTGTAATGGTCAGGTCGTTAACTGCGTATCTTGACTTTGCGGGAAGACCCTTTACCATTACTGCCGCTCTTGCGCCGGAGGCACCGTTCTGGAAATCGTCACGGCTGTGAACCTTGCCGTTGGGCATACCGTAGAAATAAACGTTGTCAATCGTAATGCCCACCGAGGTTTTGCTGTAGGTATCAATCCATATTCCGCCGCCCTTAGGAGCGGTAATGTTAAGGTCGGAAATCGTAACATAAGAGCAGTCAAACAGCTGGAAAACCTCTTTTTTCTCGTTTGTGTAAAGAACGGCTGTTTCGCCCTCGCCGTATGAAGAAATTACAACGGGGTTATCCTTTGTGCCTTCGCAGGTGAGCGTTACGGCACACTCGTATTCGCCGCCGTTTCTGAAAAGGAAGTGAGTGCCGGGGCCGATACGCAGGTCCTTAAGGCCGGCTATGCTTTTTACAGCGTTGTTGATGTCGGTGCCGCTGTTGGCATCATCGCCGTCAATTGCGTCTATGTAGTAATAATTTTTGCTGTCCGAAGCGTTTGCAAAAAGCCCCGTTGTGCTTGCAAGAACGGCAAACACAAGCAGTAAACTTAACGCTTTTGTGATTTTCTTCATAACGATAACCTCACTTGTCCGCTGATTTTTATTGTTATTATATCTTTTTATGTGCGATTAGTCAATAAATATTATAAGTTGACAGCAAAGTACAAATGGCGTACAATCAGTTTATATATTCACAACGTAAGAGGTGCTGTGATGGGTGAGAGAATAAAAAAAGCAATAGGCGTACAGGGCGATTTCAGAACGGCCATACTGCCGATGATTAACTACAGCTACGCCAATATGTATATGGGCGGTGCAGGCTACATAATCAGTATGTATTTTACTGTTTTCCTTACCGACGTTGTAAACCTGTCGCTTAATCAGGCGGGTATAGTCGTTATGCTTGCAACGGTATGGGATGCTGTTACCGACCCTGTTATGGGTATTATTACCGACCGTACGCGTGCCGCATCGGGTAAGCACAGGCGTTATCTTTTTTGGGGCATACCTCTTATGGTAATTTCTTATACGCTTTTGTGGAATTCATACGGGCTCAGCGGCTCAAGGGCTATGGCGTATTTCGTAATTGTATATATGCTTTACAAAACGGCTTATACGGTTATCGGCGTGCCGCATACGGCTATGCTGCCCGAGCTTGCACCTGAATATAATCTGCGCACACAGTATAATTCTGTCGGCTATCTTTTCAATTCCGCAGGTATGGTGCCTGCTTTCGGTATAGTTGTCTTGATTCTTGCCGCCTTCGGCTCAAACGACAACATTACCTCCGCTTCAAAAGCGCCTTTCCTTGTTATCGGTATCGTGCTTTCGGTATTCTTCGGCGTTGCCGTTTTCCTCACTTACTCGAAAACCCGTGAGCCGAGCTCACTAAACAACAAGGTTGATAAGCTGGATGTTAAATACATTATCCGTGAATACGTCCTCGTTTTCAAAAACAGGTCGTTCAGGCAGTATTTCTTTATGAGCCTTGCCTATCAGTTTTCAACCGGCTTCTATGCCAATTCAAAGGTGTATTACATAAAATATCTTGCAAATCAGTACAGCAAATATGCACTTTTCAACGCTGTTGCGGGTGTTGCGGAGGCTGCGGCGTTTCCGCTTAACTACGCCCTTACAATGAAGCACGGCAAGAAAAAGTGCGGTAATATTGTCACTCCGCTTATGGTTGCCGGTCTTGCAATCGGTCTTATTATGCAGTCGGGCGGTTCGTTTTTCTGGTCTGCACTTATGATGCTGAGTATGCTGCTTTATCCCTTCGGTATGTCGGGCTTAGGCTTTGTTTCAACGAATATTTTTCCCGACCTTACCGACGTTGACGAGCTTATTACGGGCCGCCGCAGAGAGGGCGTTATCGCAACCTTCAGTACGCTTATCAAAAAGAGTATCAGCGGTGTTATGGCGGCGCTCGTCGGCTTTACGCTCCAGGGCTTCGGCCTTATTACGGGCGATACCGTTTCAACCTACGAAAAAACAACCGGTCAGCTTTTTTCGCAGAGTGCAAGCGCCGTAACGGGTGTCAGAATCTGTGTTGCCGTTATTCCGATTGCTGCGGCTCTGATTTCGCTGATTCTTCTCAAGCGCTTCCGTATGACTAAGGATGACCATACTATGATTCGTGCCGCAATTGCAACCAAGCACAAATACGGCAGTGTAACTCTTTCGGATGAAGAAAAACACATCTGTGAGCTTGTTTCCGGTCAGAAGTTTGAAAACACGTGGCTTGGTCAGAACAACGGCGGCGAAGCTCATACGCTCGAAACAAACGAAAACGGCGAATATCTTATATTGCTTGAGCTTAAAGCAGAAAAGGAGAAAATAAACAATGCCTGATATTACAAAAAAATCACCTGATAAAAGAGAAAAGAACGCAAAAAACGCGGTGCTGGATTTCCTGTTTTACTTCGTTCAATGGACTTGGGGTCTGCCCGTAAACATAGTGGGCGCAATAGCGTTTCTGATTTGTACAAAAATCAAAAAGCGCCGCTGGCAGCGCTTCGGCTATTCATATATTGTTTATCTGCCGTGGAAATCGGGTGGACTTTCACTCGGCTTGTTTATTTTTATGAAAGACCGGCATAAGAGCAGAAAGTGGACCTATAATACCCGTATTCATGAGTACGGCCACACCTGGCAGTGCCTTCTTCTCGGCCCGCTTTATTATATCGTAATTGCCGTTCCGTCAATGATATGGTGTAACTGCTTTGCAGGCTACAGAAAGAAGAACAATGTTTCTTACTATAAGCTTTACTGCGAAGCCTGGGCAAACGCATGGGGACAGAAATTCAGCAAAATGGAAATGGAAAAAGAAGGCTGAAATTAAAAAACAGAATGCTCTGCTTAACCAAACGGCTAAGCAGAGCGCTTTTGTTATAATAATGTAATTGTGTTTACCATAACAACTGATGTTGTTTCAACGTCCTTGCCGAAAACCTTGTAATTGTTCATTCTGATATCAACCGTGTAGCTCCATTTTCCGCTGATGATTCTGCCGTTCTGGTCAACGGTTACTTTGAGCTTTGCGTTGGAATAATGAATGGAAGTGTCTTTGTCGGAAAGCTCCATGGGCAGACCGTACTCTTTCAGCTGGTCAACCACAACGCCTATATCGCCGACAACTGCCATAGCGTGGCCGACCGTGCCCTCGTTCATATCCTCACGCGGGCCTGCAACCTGGTTTTTCATAGTCATTTCAATAACCGTGTTGCTGCCGTTTTTGTATGCTTTTGCGGTTTTGATATCAGCTTCGGAAAGCTTGGTGAAGCCGCCGGTAATTCCGTCAACCTCGGTTGAGTTGCGGGCAAGAATCTTTGACATTATCGGTGTAATAAACTCGAACACGTTTTCGTACTGTCCGTTGTTGACGTCAATGCTCGTAAGAGTAATGTCACGGCGTGATTTTGCACCGGGATTGGTCTTTATTGCGGCGTTTTTGTAAAAATCAGCTATTTGTGCAAAAGTCCATTCGGAAATATCATCAACCGCTTCTTCCGTTAAGTTTTCAGCGGTTTCGATTTCGTCTGTACTTTCTTCAGCTTTGGTTTCATCGGATTTGTTTTCTGTTATATTTTCTTCTGTAATATCCTGTGTAACTGTCTGTTCAACACTTTCTGTTGTGTTATCAGCAGGGGAGTTGAATTCTTCCTTTTCGCCGCAACCGGTTAGCGAAAGCACGGCAATTACACCGATTATAAGTGCTGTAAATTTTTTGGTCTTCATAACAGTTGCACCTCTAAAGTTGTTGTTTAAATCAGTTTATCAAATGACAAGTTAAAAGTAAAGTACGTGAAAGAATATAACCGTTTGTTTACAGGTATTTTACTGTAAAACAAAAAGAGTGGCTTTTAGTACCTAACTGTTTACCTGAAATCAAATAATTCCTTTGGGGTTATTTCAAGAACTTCACATAGCTTGAAAATAACATCAAACGATACACCGACCTTACCAAGCTCAATTGCACTTATATGGCTTCTGTCAATATCGGCAAGCTCGGCCAGCTGAAGCTGTGTCAGTTTTTTTCTTTTACGGTAAAACACAACGTTTAATCCGAATTTTTCGTAAAGTTCTTTGTATTCCTGTTTCATTTAATCACCTTCAAATCTTCTTTACCTATATTTTAGGGTGATTTGCACTAACAATAAACCTTGCCACAATCGCATAATGCTATTGACACAAGTCAAAAGTGGGTGTATAATGTCAATAAAATCAGAAAGGCGGTAAATGTTATGAAAAAAATTATTGCATTATTTTTATCTGTTGCGATGTGTTTATCGTTAGCGGCCTGCGGAAACAAAGGTATTTCAAAAGAAGAAATGTTAGCTCAAGCCGTTGAGATTGACGATTATACATCAGAAATGATGGGTAATTTTGCTCGTGCTGAAGAAAAATATGTAGGAAATATTTACTATATCACTGGACAGGTTAGCGATATTACGGGAGAAACTTTGGAGGTAGGTGATTTTACAGTCAATCTTCCAAAAGAAGATATAATGAAGGTAACCACCGGTCAGAGAATTAAAATCGTAGGAAAAATAGATTCTATTTCTTACGAACAAGTTCCTAATGAGTATGGTTTTGAACATCAGTGTAAAGGTGTTATGTCTAATGCATATTTTGTAACGGACATTATGGAAATTACCGGTACTCTCAGATTTTATTATACTACTTTGAGAGATATTGATGGAAGAGTTCATAATCGAAACGGAAATCCCGATGCATGGTTAATTGGTCTTGATCTAACTGATGATAGTTATCTGACTGTTGATTATAGTTTAGAAGAATCAATTCCTGTAAATCATATTTCTGGTAAAGACATTACATCGGTACAGTTTGGCGGTAAGGATTTGACGGATAATACAGAAATTACAGTATCTGGCAAAGTGTTTTATGAAAACAATAAATTTGTAATTAAAGAAGCTGAATTGGTGTCTGTAGGTTAAAAAGTATGATAAAAAAAGAGTGGCCTGAAAAGCCACTCTTTCGTAATTAATAGGGGAGATGATTAACCGAAATATCTCTCAAGGAGACCCTGGAATGCCTTGCCGTGTCTTGCCTCGTCCCTTGCCATTTCATGCACGGTATCGTGGATAGCGTCGAGGTTGAGCTCTTTTGCCATCTTTGCAAGGTCGAACTTGCCCTGTGTTGCGCCGTTTTCAGCTTCAACTCTCATTTCGAGGTTCTTCTTTGTGCTGTCTGTTACAACCTCACCGAGAAGCTCTGCAAACTTTGCTGCGTGCTCTGCCTCTTCATAAGCTGCCTTTTCCCAGTAAAGACCGATTTCGGGGTAACCTTCTCTGTGAGCAACTCTTGCCATTGCAAGGTACATACCAACCTCTGTGCACTCGCCCATATAGTTAGCTCTAAGACCCTCGATGATTTCTTCGGGAGCACCTGCTGCAACGCCGACAACGTGCTCGGCTGCCCAGCTCATTTCACCGCTCTGCTCATTGAACTTGGAAGCAGGAACCTTACACTGGGGGCAGAATTCGGGAGCTGAATCGCCTTCGTGAACATAACCGCATACAGAACATACAAACTTTTTCATAATAAATTTTCCTCCAAAAATTAAATTTTTAATATTGATTTTAAATTATTCAACGGTATTGCAGTTTTCGCAAAGACCGTAAAAAACTAAAAGATGTGAACGGATTTTACCGTTATACCCTTGTGCAAACAGAGTATCAAGCTCTGTCAGGGGAGTGTGGTCCAGGTCGTATAACCTGCCGCAGTTTTCACATATCAGGTGATAGTGCAGGTTGTTGTTTCCGTCAAACCTGTCGCAGGTACCGCAATGGAATTTGAGTATCGTTCCGTTTTCGGTAAGCATAGCAAGATTTCTGTATAGTGTACCTAAGCTTAAATTCGGAAGTTCTTCTTTCAGGTCAATATACAGCTCGTCTGCCGTGGGGTGGTCGGTGCGTGAACAAAGGTTATTCAGTATCGTTTCTCTCTGGCGGCTGTATTTGGTCGCCATACAATCACCTCACTTGTTAAAGCATTAACGATATCAGTAATCGTTACTGTTATTATAATTGCAGTTTTAATTTTTGTCAACACTTTTTTAAAATTTTTTCAAAAAAAGTTTGCCTGTGCAGTAAATCGTTACCGCACAGGCAATTATATGTTTTGTTTTAAATTTTTATAATATTATTTTGCTTCCTTATAGCCTTTGGAAACAAGAAGGTTTTCAATTCTGTCTGCCGGGTCAAGCAGACCGCTGACGGAAAGGTCGTGGTTGAGTGTATCGATAAGAAGTGATACGTACTTGGAAAGGTCAACCTCTGCATACCATTCACGCGAAAGAAGCTCGGGTGTGCGGTAAATAAGGTTGGTTGTGAAGACCTTGTGGATAAGACCCTTCTCATAAGCTTCGTCAAATGCGTCAAGTCCGTTGCAGAAAAGGCCGAAGCTTGTGCAGATGAAGATGCGTTTTGCTTTGAGAGCCTTGAGCTTTGTGGCTACCTCAATCATTGATTCGCCGGAGGAAATCATATCGTCAACAATGATAACGTCCTTGCCTTCAACGTTTGCGCCGAGGAATTCGTGTGCAATAATGGGACATCTGCCATTAACAACTCTTGTGTAGTCACGGCGCTTGTAGAACATACCGAGCTCAACACCGAGAACGGTTGAGTAGTAAATGCATCGGCCCATGCCGCCTTCGTCAGGGGAGATGACCATAAGGTGTTCTTTATCGAAATGGAGATTGTCAATGCTTCTTGTCATAGCCTTTATCATCTGATAAACAGGCTGAACGTTTTCAAAGCCCTTGAGCGGAATAGCGTTCTGAACTCTGGGGTCGTGTGCATCAAAGGTGATGATGTTGTCAACGCCCATCTCGTTGCAGAGCTCCTGAAGCATATTTGCGCAGTCGAGGGATTCACGTGAGGAACGCTTGTGCTGTCTGCCTTCGTAAAGCATAGGCATAATTACGGTGATGCTTCTTGCCTTGCCGCCGATAGCGCTGATTGCACGCTTGAGGTTGGCAAAATGCTCGTCCGGGCTGAGCGGAACGTTCATGCCGTACATCTCGTATGTAACGCCGTAGTTAAAGCAATCGCAGAGAATGAAAAGGTCGTAGCCTCTTACCGTCTGGTGAATTGTTGCTTTGCCTTCGCCTGTGCCGAAACGGGGGAAACGTACGTCAATAAGGTATGTGTCGCGCTCATAGCCTCTGAAATGGAGTGTTTCCTTGTGCTCCTCATGTCTCTTGGATCTCCACGTGGTGAGATACCAGTCGATTTTCTGGGCAAGCTCCTCACAACCGGGAAGAGCAATTATGCCGAGAGGGCCGTTGGGAATAGTCTGAAAGTTGTCGTCAAGCTCGGTGAATTTCACAGTTGCACAATCTCCTTTGTTATATAGTGTAGTCTGTTAATCCAAACCCATACTCTTTGAAATACTGCATTTCGGACAAATTCAATTGCCATTTCAAAGAGCATATATATTGTACATAATTAGTAAGCGTTTGTAAACCTCAAAACGCTTTTTGCTCAAAAATATCGGATAGAAAAATTTGCATAAAATACGGCAGAGTTTTGTCGAAACTGCCAAAACTCCGCCGATACTTATTAAAAAGAAAAATGTTAATGGTAGCTACGGTCAACCGTAATAACCGCATAATAGTTTTTCTCCAGCTTTTCAAGCGCACGGTTAATCTGCCCGATTATTACAGCACTGTCTGTCTTGACGGCAAAGGGGATAACAAGGTCAAAAATCAGGTTTGTGTGGTGCGGACCGGATACTACACGGAAATCGTGTATTGAAAGCGTGGGCTCAATATCCGTTACTATACCCGTTACCATAGCTTTTGCTGTGTTTATCGTTTCATCGTTTACAACCAAGGGATCCATGTGAATGGTTATTGAATATCCCATTTCGGCTGTTATATCCTGCTCAATTATATCAATGAGGTCGTGGCTTTCCATTATATCCGTCAGCGAGGAAACCTCGGCGTGTGCGGACACAAAGCATCTGCCCGGGCCGTAATCGTGAATTATAAGGTCGTGTACGCCGAGTATGCCGTCGTAAGAGAGTATTTTATCCTCAATTGCTCTGACAGTTTCTTCCGTGGGCGGCTGACCGAGAAGGGGACTGACCGTGCTTTTAAAAACACCGAAGCCGGCGAAAAGCACGAAGCCCGAAACAATAACGCCGAATATGCCGTCAAACGGTAAGGTAAAGTAGTTTGAAAGTACAAGCGCAATAATGGAAGCGGTTGTTGCAACGATGTCGCTTATACTGTCCGTTGCAACCGCCGAAATGGCTTCGGAGTTAATTGTTTTACCGATTTTTTTGTTGAATACCGCAAGCCATATTTTGCCGAGAATTGAAACCGCAAGAACGATTACCGCTACCCACGAAAAAGCAGTTTTTTCGGGGCTGATAATCTTGGATATTGAGCTTTTTACGAGCTCAAAGCCCATAAAGAGAATGAGTACGCCTACCGCCATGCCGCAAAGGTATTCGAGTCTGCCGTGGCCGTAGGGATGCTCTTCATCGGCGGGCTTTGAAGCAAGCTTGAAGCCGAAAAGAGAAACAACCGAGCTTGCGGCATCGGAAAGGTTGTTGAAAGCATCGCCCGTAATGGCAATGCTTCCCGTTATTGCACCGATTGCAAACTTAACCGCGCAAAGCAGAATATTTACGGCTATTCCCGCAAAACCGCTGAGCATACCGTATTTGGCCCTTACCTGCGGAGAAGAAATATTTTTGCTGTCCTTAATAAAAACTTTGATAAGCAAATCCGTCATTGTTAATATCCTTTACATTCAAATTATAACAATATTATCCTTTTTAATGTCGGTTAGTCAAGCGTAATTTGATTATTTTCTTGCGGGAATAGGTCGGCGGATGTCTTTTTTGTTAATACATCCGAGAATACGCAGACAGAAAAAGTACAACAGAACGAAAAGAACGGTAATAATTGCAAGGATTAGTTTTGAGGCTTCATCGGGAAAAGCATAATAGGTCAGAAGATTAAGTACGGAGCCTGCACCCAGAGCGGCAAGGAGAGGTTTGCCAAGGTCTGAAAGCAGATTTATTTTTATTTCGGCTGTTTTTGTAAGCCTGTTGAAGCTGAAAGCGAAGTTTATTATTTCGCTTAAAAACAAAATAAAAATATATCCCTTTACGGCAAATTGCGGAAGAAGAAAATATACAAGCACTACACACAGTCCCGAGTCAATAATGTTATATCTCATCGAGGCAAGCTGTTGGTCAAGCCCTTTAAGCAGTCCGTCGGTAACGGTATCGAGATACATTACGGGCAGTAAAACGCTGAGCAGCTTTATATAAAAAGCACTTTCCGAATCTGAGTAAACGGCGGCAGAGGTTTTATCGGCAAAGAAAAACATAAATACTCCTGTGCCCAATGCAAACATCGCGGTTAATTTCAGGCATTCGTTTGAAACGCGGTTGATTTTTTCTTTCTGTCCCATAGCCAGAAAGCCCGAAAGCTCTGGCACAAGTAAGCCCGAAAGCGCAGTCAATACGGCGGCAGGGTAGAGGATTACCGGCAGTGCCATGCCGTGTACCGTGCCGTAGGTGCTCAACGCTTCTTCCGTTTTCTGTCCGGATTTCCGAAAGCCTACGGGTATCAGCAGGTGTTCAACCGTAAGCAGTACCGAGCGCATTCCCGAGCCGACAGCATCAGGCACGGAGATATGCATAAGTCTTTTGAGTAAGCCTCTTTCGGAAAAACTGTTCTGTTCTTTTTTATCAAATAAATAAAGTGTACAGCAAAGGACGCAAGAAATAATTTCAGAAGCTGTTGTTCCTGCGGCAATTGCTCCGCACAGAGCGGAAAGTCCGTTTCCTGCCGAAACCGCAAGGCCGAACACCGTTACGCATATTCTGCAAAGCTGTTCGATAAGCTGAACCGCTGAATACTTTATAAGCGTTTTGCGGGCGGTAAAATAGCCGTTAAGTGCGGCTGAAACGGCAACGGGAGGCAGGCTGAGCGCAAGAATCTTCAGCGAATATTCCGCCCGTTCATCCATAATCCATTTACGGCTGATAAAGCCCGAAAGCAGAAACATTATTCCTGCAACAGCACAGCCGGTAACGAGTGAATATTTAATACACAGCTTAACTATTGTTTTGGCAGGTGCTTCTTTTTTACACAGCGAATCCGTTACCAGCCTTGTTGCCGCGAGTCTTATTCCTGCCGAGGCAAAGGTGACGGCAAGGGCGTATACGCTCATTATAAGCTGAAACAGTCCTATTCCGGCTGAGCCTATACGGCCGGTCAGATATACGTTGAATGAAACCGCAATTGTCCTCATAAGAAAGCCGGAAAGAGTAAGCACCGTTGTGTTGAGTATCAGCAGTTTTGAATTTCTCATTTTCACACCTCAAGTAACCCTATTTAATCAGCGGTTACTCAAATATCTATGTGAAAAACAGTGTATAAATGCTTGATTTTCATTCTGCTGTTTGATATTATTACATTATAAAAATTATATCAGAGGTGACTGATTATGAAATTTGAAGTAACCAAAGAGTTTATAATTGACAGCACTAATGCCCCCACTCCCTCCGCACACGCTTCAACTCTCGTTAAAATGGACAACGGTGAAATTCTTGCGGCGTGGTTCGGCGGCAAGCACGAAAAGAATGACGACGTAGATATATGGTATTCCCGCAGAAGCGCAAGAGGCTGGTCAAAGCCCGAAAGAATTTCTGCGGCTGAGGATATTCCGCACTGGAATCCCGTTCTGTATAAAAAGGAAGACGGCACGGTTGTGCTTTTCTTCAAGGTAGGTAAGGAAATTGCCGACTGGCAGACATATTATGTTACAAGTACCGACAATGCACGCACCTGGTCGAAGCCCGTTGAGCTTGTTGAGGGCGACGTCAGCGGCGGCAGAGGCCCCGTTAAGAATAAGGCTATCCGTTTGCAAAGCGGCAGAATTCTTGCGCCCACTTCCTGCGAGAAGAACAAGGATTGGAAGGCTTTTGTCGATTACTCCGACGATGATATGAAGACGTGGGAGAGAACAGAGTTCGTTGAACGGCCCAAGAGATACGGCAGGGTAGTCGGTATGATTCAGCCTACCCTTTGGGAATCCGAGCCCGATAAGGTTCATATGCTGCTTCGTACCAACGCACATTTCATCTACAGAAGCGATTCCGTTGACGGCGGTAAAACCTGGTGTCCCGCTTATAAAACGGCGCTTTTCAATAACAACAGCGGCATCGACGTTGCACAGCTTGATGACGGAAAGCTCTACCTTGTTATGAATCCTATTAGACAGAACTGGGGCGAAAGAACACCGCTTAACGTTATTGTTTCCGAGGACAACGGTAACACCTGGGATATGGGTGCCGTTCTTGAAAGTATGCCCGGCGAGTATTCCTACCCCGGTATGATTGCAAACGGCAATGAGCTTCTCATTACATATACGTGGAACAGAAAGTTCATAGTCTTTGCAAAAATTAAGGTTGTTAAATAAAATAATAGGTGGTTGAATTATGAAAACCGAAAGAACAGAATTTACGCTTCCTTCCGCGCTTGAAGGAACAAACATAAAGGGCTTTATGTATACGCCCGTTGTAAAAGCAAACGTCAAGGCTATATTCGTCATTGCTCACGGTATGGCAGAGCACAAGGAAAGATATGAGGAATTCTGCGATTTTCTTGCACAGAACGGTTACGCCGTGTTTATTCACGACCATCTCGGCCACGGCCAGTCTGTCAACAGTGATGATGAGCTTGGCTTCTTCGGAGAGAACGACGGTTGGAAAAACCTTGTTGAGGACTGCCGTACCGTTACGGATTTTGCAAGAGCGGAATTTGAAAAGCGTCCCGTAATTTTCTTCGGACACAGTATGGGCTCATTTGTGGCAAGGGCTTATACCCGTCTGCACGATAAGAAAGACCTCAAGGGAGTAATTTATGCAGGTACGAGCGGTACAAACCCTGCTGCCGGTATTGCCGTCAAGCTTGCCGATGCGGTTGCAAAAAGCAAGGGTAATATGCACCGCAGTGAGCTTATAAATACGCTCGCCTTCGGTACCTACAACAAAAAATACAAGCCTCAGCGCACAGCCTTCGACTGGCTTACAACCGATAACGATATAGTGGATAAATATATAGCCGATAAGTACTGCGGCTATCTGTTTACCGCCTGCGGATACAGGGATTTATTCTCTGTTCTTAAATACGTTTCCGGCAAGGATTGGTATAAAAACGTTCGTAAGGATTTGCCGATTTTCCTCGTTGCGGGCGATAAGGACCCTGTCGGCGAATACGGCAAGGGTGTAAAGCAGGTTGCCGAAGACTTGAAAAAAACGGGTCATACAGCCGTGCACACCAAGCTTTACAAGGGTATGCGCCACGAGCTTCTCAACGAAATTGACAGACAGACCGTTATGAATGACATCCTTGAATGGGCTGACGCACAGATAATTAAAAGATAAAAATATAAATCTCCTTCGATTAAAAAGTAATTTCGAAGGAGATTTTTTGTAACCTTTTATTGCGTTGGTTTGTTATATAAGTGAAAGGACCTTTCAGAAAAAAGTTGGTGAATCAATGACGAGCGAAGAATTTGAATCAGCCGTAAAGCGAAACAATCAAAGGCTTTACCTTATCGCACTTTCTTTTACAAAGAATACCTGCGATTCGGAGGATATATTACACAACGTATTCTTAAAGCTGTGGAAATATAAAAAGCCCTTTGAGGATGATGAACATATTGACAAATGGCTGACCGCTGTTTGCGTGAATGAAAGCAGAAACTACATAAAAGCATTGTTCAGAAATCATACGGATATTGATGACTGTACAATTGTTTCACCCGACAGCTTCAAAACGCAGTCACAGCAGGATTTGTTCAACGCCGTTATGAATTTGCCGAAAAAATACCGCACGGTAATACACCTGTTTTACTACGAGGATTTGAGTGTAAAGGAAATTTCAAAAATACTGAATATCAAGCATTCGGCAGTAAAAACAAGGCTTACCCGTGCAAGAGAAAAATTAAAGCAAGAATTGGGAGATGATTGGATAAATGAACAGGACTGATTATAAAAGCGCTTTTTCACAAATCCGTCCTTCCGATAGCTCAATTGAAAGGATAATGGAGATGACAAATAAAAAGCACCGTACAAACGTAAAAAGACTCGTTGCCTGCATTGCCGCCGTTGCCCTGATTATATGCACACTCGGCGTTATAGCAAACGCCGCAACAGACGGCGCAGTAAGCGAAGCAATTTCGGACGCAGCTGAAAAGTTTACAAAAAAGGTTCACGTTTTTGTAAACGGAGAAGCGGTCGATTTCGACGTAAATGTTGAAGAGCACACCGGCGAAGACGGCGAAACATATTTCGTAGGTGAGATTTCCGTTACCGAGCCCAACGGAGACACTTATTCAAAGATTGAATTTGAAATTGACGGCTCAGAGGGCGACGGTGATATCGGTTTCGGTACGGTAATAATCAACGATAAATCCGAAAGCTCTCAAGCAGCGGAAATTGACGTAATACTCAATAACAGCATAGAAGCGCACATTCCCACAACATCAGCTGAATGATTTTCACAGCTTCCCTTGTTAACAGCAAGGGAAGTTTTCTATTTTAAAGCGAATTGGTTTCGATATATAAGTTATTGATATCGGCAAAGAATTAAGATAATATTAGCTTACAACGGCGCTGTTGAATAATGAAAAAAGGTGATATCAATGAATATATACTTTGGCGAAAATTTAAGAGAGTTAAGACAAAAAAGAAAACTTACACAGGAAAAACTTGCTGATTTTCTTAATGTTACTTTTCAGACTGTAAGCAAGTGGGAAAGAGGGGAAAACTACCCCGATATATGCACTCTGCTTGAAATTTCCAGCTTTTTCAAAGTTAGTGTTGACGATTTGCTTGGCGTTAACAGGGCAGAAAGCGAAGAAGAAATTATAAACTGCATTAATGAATATGATAATCTCACAGATTATAAACTTATGTGGGAATTAATTAAGGGATTAAAAGAAAAATACCCTAATGATTTCAGGGTACTGGTTCGTTATCTTGCCTGTCTTGTTATGGTTAGTCCGACAAAGAAAAGTGAAAACGAAGTTATGTCTATATACGATAACATTCAGCATTACTGTACCGTTGACAGAATTCGTATTACGGCAAAACGAGCTGTTATTTCCTACTATCATACTCTTGCGATTCAAAGCGATGAACAAGTGACGTTTGAACTGTATGAAAAGTATATTGAGGACATGCCCCGTATGAGAGACAGCGCAGAAATGTTTTCTTTCTACTATCCCGAAAATCATCCGCAGTATAAAACCAAAATGATAAAAGCGTTGGAAGAAGAGCTTTTATTATTTAGCAATACTTTAAGCCATTACTATCTTTTCAACGATGAATTTGACAACGAATTTAAAATCAAGGTGCTCGAAAAGGAAATTGATTTGTTGAATTTTATTTATGACGACGGTAATTACAGTAAAATGTGGCAAACAGTCATATATAATTATGGTTATCTCGGCGTTTACTATCACAAAATCGGTGATGATGAAAAGGCTTTGATGAGCTTTCAAAAGTGTGCGGAACTGGCATTGCGTTTTGACGATATGGATAAAATAACCGTTTTAAATTCAAAGTTATTCAGAGGTAAATATTTTAATAAAGAAACTCTTGGAAGTACATATAAAGCTAAAAACAGATTGAAAATGCTTTTTACTGAAAAGTATCCTTTGTCAGAAGATTTTAAATCAAAAAATGAGTTCAAAGAAATATTGAAATCACTCGGATAATAAACAATGACCCTTGCAGTTCATCAAATTGCAAGGGTCATTTAATGTTGTTAGTAATCAGTTCATTGCTTCGACTGTTTCCATAAGGTAATCGCCGAATTCACTGCAGGTGCAGCCGTCCTCTCTGCCTGTGATTACGAGCTTCTTTTCCGTAATCATACACTTGTCGAGTGCGGCTTCAAGTGCGTTTGCCTTTTCAACGTAGCCGATGTGTGAAAGGAGCATAACGGCGGCTCTGAGCATCGAACAGGGGTCAGCGTAAGCGCCTCTGCCTTCCTTTATCATTCTGGGGGCCGAGCCGTGAATAGCCTCAAACATAGCGTACTTCTTGCCGATGTTTGCGCTGCCTGCCGTACCTACACCGCCCTGGAATTCTGCGGCTTCGTCTGTGATAATATCGCCGTAAAGGTTGGGAAGAACGAATACCTTGAAGTCCTTACGGCGCTTGGGGTCGATAAGCTTTGCCGTTGTGATATCAATGTACCACTCGTCTGTGGTGATTTCGGGGTATTCCTCGCCGATTTTCTTGCAGATATTGAGGAATTTGCCGTCGGTTGTCTTGATGATGTTTGCCTTTGTGATAATCGAAACTCTTTCTTTGCCGTTGGCGCGTGCGTAGTTGTAGGCAAGGCGTGCAATACGCTCGGTACCCTCTGTTGTGGTAACGACAAAGTCTGTTGCAAGCTCGTCCGTTACGTTAACACCCTTTGAGCCTACTGCGTAAGCACCCTCCGTGTTCTCACGGAAGAATGCCCAGTCAATGCCTTCTTCGGGGATTTTAACGGGGCGGAGGTTGCAGAAAAGGTCAAGTGCCTTTCTCATTGCAACGTTTGCGCTCTCAATGTTCGGCCACGGATCGCCGGCCTGGGGTGTGGTTGTCGGGCCCTTGAGTATAACATGGCAGGCCTTGAGCTCTTCCATAACGTCGTCAGGAATAGCTTTGTTGACGGCAACACGGTTTTCGATTGTAAGTCCGTCAATTTCCCTGAATTCCACCTTGCCGCTTGCAACCTCGTCAGCGAGCATATAGCGCAGAACTCTTTCGGCTTCCTTACAGATAATCGGGCCGATACCGTCGCCGCCGCAGATGCCGATGATGATTTTATCAAGCTTTGCGTAGTCGGTAAAATCGCCGATGGATTTTATTCTTTCGTTTCTTTCAAGCTGCTCACGAAGGAGTGCCTCGTATTTTGCGGCAGCTTCTTTAATCTGTGCTTCGTACATTTTCAGTTGTCCTTTCCGTTTTCTCTTGTGTAGTTGAGCAGGCCGCCTGCAAGAATCATATCACGCTGACGGTCGGAGAGCTCGTAGCAAAGTGTATATTCCTCGTTCTTCGTCTTGTTGATGAGCTTTACTTCCTTGTTTTCGGAAATCTCTGCTCTGACATCGGGCATATAAAGAACGTCGTTCCGGTCAATTCTGTCGTAATCGTCCGCGTTTTTGAAGGTGAAGGGGATAATACCCGCGTTTACAAGGTTTGCACAGTGAATTCGTGCAAAGGACTTTGTAACAACGGCCTTGATGCCGAGGTAAAGCGGAACGAGTGCGGCGTGCTCACGTGATGAGCCCTGGCCGTAGTTGGCACCGCCGATGATAATGCCGCTGCCCTCACGCTTGCAGTTTTCCGCAAAGTGCTCGTCACACTGTCTGAAGCAGAAGTTTGAAAGGAAGGGGATATTTGAGCGGTAGGGGAGTATCTTTGCACCTGCGGGCATAATATGGTCGGTTGTAATATTGTCGCCTACCTTGAGCACGGCCTTTGCCTCAATGCTTTCGGGCAGGGCAACGCTTGTCGGGAACGGCTTGATGTTCGGGCCGTACTTGATTTCAACCTTGTCCATATCCTCAACGCTTGCGGGCAGTTCAACCATATTGTCGTTGATGAGGAACTGCTCGGGCATTGTGATTTCGGGGAATTCGCCGAGTGTTCTCGGGTCGGTGAGTACGCCCGTGATTGCGCTTGCGGCGGCAACCTCGGGGCTTACAAGGTAGATGCCTGCATCTGCCGTGCCGCTTCTGCCCTCAAAGTTTCTGTTGAACGTTCTAAGCGAAATACCGCCTGACTTGGGTGACTGACCCATACCGATGCACGGGCCGCAGGCAGATTCGAGAATTCTTGCGCCTGCCGCAATCATATCGGCAAGAGCGCCGTTGAGTGACAGCATTGTGAGTACCTGCTTTGAGCCGGGTGCAATCGAAAGGTCAACGTCGGGGTTGACTGTCTTACCCTTAAGAATGGCGGCAACCTTGAGCATATCGTGAAGCGAGGAGTTTGTGCATGAACCGATACATACCTGGTCAACCTTAATCTGACCGATTTCTGTAACGGACTTTACGTTGTCGGGCATATGGGGCATAGCGGCCATGGGAGCAAGATTTGATAAGTTAATATCAATAACCTTCTCGTATTCCGCGTCCTCGTCAGCCTTAAGCTCTGTCCAGTCCTCCTCTCTGCCCTGTGCGGCAAGGAATGCCTTTGTCATTTCATCGGACGGGAAGACGGAGGTTGTTGCGCCGAGCTCAGCGCCCATATTGGTGATTGTGGCTCTTTCGGGCACGGTAAGCGTCTTTACGCCCTCACCGCCGTATTCGATAATTCTGCCAACACCGCCCTTGACACTCATAATGCGGAGCACTTCAAGTATAACGTCCTTTGCGGCAACCCACGGAGAAAGCTTACCCGTAAGGTTTACTTTAACTACCTTGGGCATCGGGATGTAGTATGTACCGCCGCCCATTGCAACGGCAACGTCCATGCCGCCTGAGCCTATAGCGAGCATACCGATGCCGCCGCCCGTAGGTGTGTGGCTGTCGGAGCCGATAAGTGTCTTACCGGGCTTGCCGAAGCGCTCAAGGTGTACCTGGTGGCAGATACCGTTGCCGGGGCGTGAATAGCGCAGACCTCTCTTTTTTGCAACGCTCTGAATAAAGCGGTGGTCGTCTGCGTTTTCAAAGCCCGTCTGCAGAGTGTTGTGGTCGATATATGCAACGGAAAGCTCCGTTCTTACTCTTTCAACACCCATAGCCTCAAACTCAAGGTATGCCATTGTACCCGTGGCATCCTGTGTGAGGGTCTGGTCAATTTTAAGTCCGATTTCCGTTCCGGGAATCATTTCGCCGCTGACAAGGTGGCTCTTTATCAGCTTTTGTGCTATGTTGTAACCCATATTCATTTTCCTCCAAAAAACATATGGTACTATATTAAAACTTATTGATTTATTTGTCAATGTTTAATTTCTATAAATAAATCAAGCGTTTAATTCAATTTTTTCGCCCTCGTCAAGCTGTACAATAAGAACGCCGTTTTCAACGGCGCAGGTCTTTTCGGTTTTAAGCTGTTCGGTTTTGTCGGTGAGCTTTATCCGCAATGTTGCCGTTTTGTCTGCGGCTATTTTTATTTTTGTTGTCTTACGTTCGTTCCAGAAAATATCCACGGTGAAGCCGCCGCGTGCCTTCAGACCGCATATGCTGCCGCTTTTCCAAGCCTCGGGCAGTGCCGGCAGGATTTCGATGATTCGTTCACCGGGCTTGCCGAGGTGGCTTTGCAGAAGCATTTCGTTAATGCCGGCAACACCGCCGAAGTTGCCGTCAATCTGGAAGGGCGGATGAATATCAAAAAGATTGTTTGCGGTGAATCTTGTAATCAGCTGCTGCAGATTATCCCAAGCGTTTTCACCGTCTTTAAAACGGGCATAAAAGTTTATTGTCCACGCTCTTGACCAGCCTGTTGACCCGCCGCCACGGGAAAGTCGGCGTACAATTGTGTTCTTTGCTGCCTGGTATATTTCGGGCTTCGTTTCGTTAATACAGTCGCCGGGGTACAGACCGAATAAATGCGAAATATGGCGGTGGTTGGGCTCAACCTCTTCATAGTCGTTTATCCATTCGCAAAGTGTGCCGTAGCGCTTGCTTACACGAAGCGGAGGCAATCTTTTAAGGATATTCTGCATACCTTCGGCAAAATCCTTGTCAACTTCAAGCTTTTCGCAGGCGTAAATTGTGCGTGTGAACAGAGCATCAATAATCTCAAAGTCTATCGTTGCACCATGTGTGAACATACTGCTTTTTCTGTTGCCGTTTTTATCGTAGTAATAAAACCAGTTTTCGGGTGAATTTGACGGTGCGGTGGTAAGTCCGCCCTTGCCGTCGTCAATCAGATAGTCACACAAAAATTCGCACGAACCCTTAAGCACGGGATAAATTTCCTTAAGTGCAGCATCGTCGCCTGAATACTCATAATAATCCCAAAGGTTCAGGCAAAGCCAGGGGCCTGCCATCGGGAAAAAGCAATGAATCGTGTCATGCGGGCCTGTTCTGCCGAAAATATCGGTTGTGTGGTGAATAACCCAGCCGTTACAGCCGAGCTGCTCCTGCGCCGTCTGCTGACCGAAACGGCTTATCATCTTCATAAAATGCACGAACGGACGCATCGCGTGGAGCATATTTCCGGGGCCGGCGGGCCAATAGTTCATCTGCATATTTATGTTTGTGTGATAATCGCTTCCCCATTCGGGGCGGTAGCCGTTGCACCATATTCCCTGCAGATTGGCAGGAAGCGTTGCATTTTTGCCCGATGACTCAATGAGCAAATACCGCCCGAAATTATAGTAAAGCTCATACATATCAAGGTCTTCCTGGCGGTTGCGCTGCAGGAAATAAATTCTCCAGTCAACGGGAATGTCATCGTATGTCGGTGCGTTGAGCTTGAATGAAACCTTCTCAAACAATGCCTTGTGTGCGGCAATAT
Source organism: Clostridia bacterium (assembly GCA_017410325.1). Taxonomy (GTDB): domain Bacteria; phylum Bacillota; class Clostridia; order Oscillospirales; family Acutalibacteraceae; genus UBA8612. The sequence goes on from JAFQRA010000018.1 coordinate 34,122, forward strand.
GTTCATTCTTGAGTGTTTCGTAATCAACTGCCGTAATAGCTTCCAGCTTTCGTCTGAGAATTGCACGGTAATCAATTGATTCGTCAATGTCGTATTTTTCAACGCTGTAATTCGTTTCAAATACGCCGTAAACGATAACCCAGGTTGCATCGTGAACGATTATACGCTTTTTATCGTTGAGCAGTGTGCCGTCAGTGCGTACAAAAATATTTGCGCCGAAGGACATACCTTCACCGCAGTCGCCGTATATATCCTCATCATACCAGGTTACACGGCCGTTCATAAAAAGAAGGTCTTTATGAAGTGCGGAGGTGTAGGCATCCTGCTCACGCTCCATAGTAACATAGCAGTCAAAGGTTGAGGATGCACTGATTTTATAAACCAGACCGTCGTATTTTTCGCTTACAAAGGTCTCGCTTTTGTATTCCGTTCTGCCTTTGTTATACGATACTCTGCCTATTGCTTCGCTCAGCTCAAGCTCCTTGCGGTAGTTTTCGTAGCGGCTTTTGTCTGGGAATTCAATTCGCAATTCACCCATGCTTTCAAAGAAACGTACACGCTCGGGTGATGACATAAAGGTTTTTTCGCAAAGCTCGGCGGCTTCCTCGTAGCATTCATCAAGTAAAAGCTGCCGTATTTTTGCAAGAGCCTCGGGAGAGCTGTTGTATTTTTCTTTAATCTGCCTGCCACTCCAGAGCGATTCTTCGTTTATTTCAATTGTTTCTTCATACGGGTCGCCGTACAGCATTGCGCCGATGCGGCCGTTGCCCAGAGGAAAAGCCCGCATCCAGTCCCGTTCATAGTCCTCGTGCCAAAGCGTTGTTGACATATAAAACATCCCTTCGTTAAATGCTTTATTGATTTTTTCCATTATAACATATTTCTTCATAACTACAATAATATAGCATAATTTTATATCTTCTTTTTGCGGAAAAGTATGGTATAATACTTTAGGACAAAAAATGAAAGGCGGTGTATTATGGGAGCAATGCTGGTTGGAATGGCAACGGGCTTTGCCGCTATGGCCTTTTCGTTTGTATTATTAGGCATCTCGCTTGTGCTGAGGGTTGTAATTGCACTTGTCGTTCGGGTAAAAGCACGCCGTCTTGATATGGAAATCGGTCTGTGGGCTGTTTCGGGCTTTTTTCTCGGGCTTTGGATTATTCCCGTTTACATAATCGCTCAAAGAAAAATAACCTCGTCAAAATGTACGGCTTGCGGTCAGCAAATCGTGCGCGGCGAAAATTACTGTATCTCGTGCGGTGCGCCCGTAAAAGTATTTGATGACGGAGCGTTTCTGAAAAGAATCCTCTTAATTGCCGCCGCTGTTTTTGTTGCGTTTTATATTTTCTGTGCGGTTTACACTGCGGTCACGGCATAAATAATCCGATTCAGAAAGCTGTTCTGCTTTTATTGGCAGAGCGGCATTTCCTTTATAAAAATATTTATAGTAATTCTATTGAACAAATGTTTAATTGGTGGTATAATATCAAAAATATGTAAATTTTTCAGAACAGTTGAGGATATAAGAACAATGGCAGAAAATACAAATAAGAAAAAGTCAACCGCACCCAAGAAAAATACGGGTGCCGCTTCCAACACAAAGAAGCAGACTTCGCAGAAGAAACCGAGTAATCAAAAAACAAATCAGACGAAAAAACAGCAGTCGGAAGCCGCAGAGAGAAACACCGCACGCAAGCAGGTTATCTCCAGCGTTATGTTTGCCGTCGGCCTTTTTTTGCTGTTTGTCACTATTGTGCCCAGCGGCGCTGCCGAGGATGAAACAAACCTCTGGCAGGGTATGAAGGATATTTTCTTCGGCCTTTTCGGCGTTTGCGCCTTTGCCGTGCCCGTGCTTTTGTTCTACACGGCATACGTGCTTGCCAAGGACAGGCCTCTGGGCAGCCTTGCTATGCGCATAGGCGGCATTGCAAGTGCAACAGTCTGCCTCTCTTCCTTTATTCACGCCGCATCAAATTCAGGTGATTATCTTAATCAGACTTCTTTTTCCGAGCAGATTAAAGCCGCATGGGCTGAGGGTCTGAGCCTTACCAACGGCGGTGCCGCAGGTGCGGTTTTCGGCGGTGCAATCGCAAAGCTTTTCGGTAAAACAGGCGGTCTTATTACTGTCATAATCATACTTCTTGCCCTCGTTATGCTTCTCACCGGTACAACTATGCCAAAGCTCATTGAGCTTATCAGAAGACCTCTTAGCCGTGCAACTGATTACACACAGCAGAAAATAGAGCAGAAGCGCTATGCAGAGGATATTCCCGAAGAAGAAAAGCCGAAGAAAAAGAAGAAAAACGACGATTATCAGCTTCCCGAGCCCGAAAAAACTCTCAAGAAACCTAAGCTCGGCAGAGGCTTTTTCAGCGATGATTACGACCCCGTTCCGGGTAAAGAGGACGAGCCCGTGGAGTATGTTGAACAGCCTGAGCCCGAAAAGACTGCGGATATTCCCTCGTTTAGCCCGATGCCCTCGGGTGTTGACCTTACCGTTGATTTTGATGACGAGCCGCAGAAAACACAGCCCGAACAAGCTGAACCGCCTTACGAAGATATTCCGGTCAGCAAAAAGCCGATTCAGGCACAGGAGGTTGTTGACCTTATCGAAAAGGCAAGCCTTGAAGCGGAAAAGGACACTCACGAACAGCAGTCAATCATCACCGACGATGAGGACGAGGCTGCTGAGCCCGAGCACGTTTATGTTCTGCCCGATGTTGAGTGCCTTGCTCAGAATATTAGTAATGGCGATGCAGATGTCCAAGAAGAGCTCACTGCAAACGCCAGCAAGCTCGTCGAAACCCTTAAGAGCTTTAACGTTGAAACGAAAATTGTCGGTATTGTCAGAGGCCCCTCCGTTACCCGCTATGAAATTCAGCCTGCACCCGGTGTTAAAATCAGCCGTATTACGGGTCTGGCTGATGACCTTGCAATGAATCTTGCAGCTTCGGGTGTGCGTATTGAAGCGCCAATCCCGAATAAAGCTGCCGTCGGTATTGAGGTGCCCAATAAGACGAGGCAGACCGTAACCCTGCGCGAAATCGTTGATTCTCCGCAGTTCAAAACCGCAAAAAGCAAGCTTAACGTTGCTCTGGGCAAGGATATTTCGGGTAACGTTACCTGCACCGACCTTGCAAAAATGCCTCATCTTCTTATTGCAGGTACTACCGGCTCGGGTAAATCCGTTTGCCTTAACGCAATGATAGTCAGTATTCTCTTTAACTCAACGCCTGATGAGGTCAAGCTTATTATGATTGACCCCAAGCAGGTTGAATTTACGGTTTATAACGGCATACCGCATCTTATGGTGCCCGTTGTTGCAGACCCGAGAAAGGCGGCAGGTGCTCTTGCCTGGGCTGTTTCCGAAATGCTCAAGCGCTATAAGATGTTCTCCGAAAAGGGTGTGCGTGATATTTCGGGCTACAACAAGCTTGCCGCAAAGAATCCCGATATGGCCCCGATGTATCAGATTGTTATTTTTATCGATGAGCTTTCCGACCTTATGATGGTAGCGCATAACGAGGTTGAAGATTCTATCTGCCGCCTTGCACAGATGGCGCGTGCCGCAGGTATGCACCTTGTTATTGCCACACAGCGTCCGTCCGTTGACGTTATTACGGGTATCATCAAGGCAAATATTCCCAGCCGAATTGCACTTTACGTTTCGTCTCAGGTTGACTCCAGAACGATTATCGATACCGCAGGTGCCGAAAAACTTCTCGGTAACGGTGACCTTCTGTTTAATCCCGTAGGTGTTTCCAAACCGGTAAGACTTCAGGGCTGCTACGTTTCGGATGAGGAAGTTGAAAAGGTAGTTGACTTCATCAAAACGCAGGGCTCCTGTCAGTATGACGATTCCGTTATGGAAGAAATCGAAAGACAGGCGGTTGCCGAAAAGAAGAAGGGTGACGGCTTGCCCGACCCCGACAGCAGTCCCGACAGTGCTGCTGACGAAGAAACAATGCGTGCAATTGAAGTTGTTGTTGAAAATCAGCTTGCTTCAACAACGCTTCTTCAGCGCAAAATGAAGATAGGCTATGCCAAGGCTGCGCGTATTATGGACGAGCTGGAAGAAAAAGGTGTCATCGGTCCGTTTGAGGGCAGTAAGCCCAGAAAGGTGCTTATGACAAAACAGCAGTTCAACGAAATGCGTGCACTGGGCGACAATAATTACGTCGGTGTTGACGGCGGTGAGGAGTAAAAAATGCCCTTTTTTCCCGTGAATATGCAAGAGGTAAAAGAACGAGGCTGGGAGGATATAGACTTTGTCTATGTCTGCGGCGACGCTTATGTTGACCACCCAAGCTTCGGTGCCTCGATTATATGCCGTGTGCTTGAAAGCAAGGGGTACCGCGTTGCCTTTCTTTCACAGCCCGATTGGCGCAGTAATGACGATTTTCTGCGCTTCGGCAGGCCGCGTCTCGGCTTTTTTGTCAGCAGCGGCAATATAGATTCAATGGTGGCTCATTATACTGCCGCCAAAAAACGCAGGCACGATGATGCCTATTCTCCCGGCGGTATCGGCGGCAAAAGACCCGACCGCGCTGTAATTGTCTATTGTAACAAAATCCGTGAATTATACGGCGATATTCCGATAATTATAGGCGGCCTGGAGGCATCACTGCGCCGCTTTGCCCATTATGATTACTGGGACGATAAGGTGCGCCGTTCAATTCTTTTCGATTCTCAGGCAGACCTTATTTCTTACGGTATGGGAGAAAAGCAGACTGTTGAAATTGCCGATAGGCTGAATAACGGTGAGCATATATCAACACTTCGTGATATAAAGGGTACCTGCTATGCCTGCGATGTCAGGGAAACACCACTCACGGGCGCTGAATGTCCTTCTTTTGAAAACGTTATTTCAAATAAGCGTGAATACGCCGTTTCCTGCCGCATACAAATGGATGAGGCGGATCATATCAGAGGCAAACTTATTAAACAGCGCCACGGCAATAAAATGCTTGTGCAGAATCCGCCTATGCCTCCGCTTACCACACAGGAGCTCGATGCGGTTTACAAACTTCCCTTTATGCGTGCCGTTCATCCTATGTACGCTGATATGGGCGGTGTTCCCGCAATTGAAGAGGTTGAATTTTCGATTACACACAACAGGGGCTGTTTCGGCGCCTGTAATTTCTGTTCGCTTGCTTTTCATCAGGGCAGATTCATAACCTCAAGAAGCAAGCAGTCTATTCTGGAAGAAGCAAAGCTTCTTACCCGACAGCCGAATTTCAAAGGATATATTCACGATATCGGCGGTCCTACAGCCAATTTCCGCCGCCCCGCCTGCGATGTTCAGCTTGAAAAGGGGCTTTGCAAGGGGAGAAAATGTCTTGCCCCCAAGCCCTGCCCGAATCTTATAGCAAATCACGAGGAATATCTCGGCATTCTGCGTGAGGTTCGCTCACTGCCGAAAATCAAAAAGGTGTTTATCCGTTCGGGCATACGTTTTGATTACCTTATTGCCGATAAGGACGATGAATTTTTCCGTGAGCTTGTGGAAAACCACATCAGCGGTCAGCTCAAGGTGGCTCCCGAGCACTGTTCTGCAAGCGTGCTTGATGCTATGGGTAAGCCGCACATAGAAACCTACCTTGAATTTGCGAGAAGATATTTTAAATACAATAAAGAAATCGGTAAGGAACAGTATCTCGTGCCTTATCTTATGTCTTCGCACCCTGGCAGTACGCTTAAGGATGCCGTTGAATTGGCTTTGTTCCTGAAAAATAACCGCATCCGACCCGAACAGGTGCAGGACTTTTATCCTACGCCCGGTACCGTTTCTACCTGTATGTTCTATACTGGTCTTGACCCCTATACACTTAAAGAGGTATATGTTGCCCGCAACGAGCACGATAAGGCTTTGCAAAGAGCCTTGCTCCAGTATTTCAACCCGAAAAACAAAGCGCTCGTTACGGAAGCACTCAAAAGGGCAGGGCGTACCGACCTTATAGGCAGCGGTCCGAATTGCCTTATAAGAGGCGAACAGAACGAAAAATATCCTTCATACAAAAACAAGCAGTCGAAAAACGGCAACTCAAAATCCAAAAACACTAACAATAACAACCGTAATCCGAAAGGCAAAAATTCTTATGGAACAGAAACCAAACGTAAAAAAAGGTAAAAAGCTTATCATAAGTATTTTAAGCGCAGTTATTGTGCTTGTGCTTACACTGCTTTCCGAACAGCTCTTATCGCTTTTTGAGCCGCTTGAAGTAAATAACTCAAAAATTGATAGTGAATTTTCGGTTCATTTTATTGATGTCGGTCAGGGGGATTGCACGCTGATTAAAACGCCCGACGGAAATATGCTTATTGACGCAGGCGAAAACGGCTACGAAACAACCGTGCTTGATTATCTTGAAGCACAGGGTGTTGACAGCCTTAAATACTTTGTCGCAACCCATCCTCATTCCGACCATATAGGCGGTGCGGCCGAGGTGCTTGAGGCTGTGTCGGTTGAAAACGTTATAATGCCGAAGCTCTCAAAAGACAATACTCCCGCAACGGCTACCTACGAAAAAATGCTGACTGCAATCAAAAACAGCAGTGCTAAAGCTATATCCGCAAAGCCCGGCAGTGAATATTCCTTCGGCGGTGCGGAGTTTACCGTGCTTGCTCCGTTTGAGCAGGACGAAAACCTCAATAATATGTCCGTCGTTCTGAAACTTACCTATAAAGGCTATTCGTTTATGCTTTCCGGCGATGCCGAAAAAGAGGTAGAAAACCGTATTCTCAAGGCAGGCTATGATATTTCGGCAGATGTCTATAAGGGTGCGCATCACGGCAGCTCAACCTCAAATTCAAAGAAGTTTGTCAAAGCAATTAACCCGACTTATGCAGTATTATCCTACGAGGAGGGCAACAGCTACGGCCACCCTCACAGAGAAACCGTTGAACTGTTCAATGAAGAGGGGATAGTGTACTATTCTACGGCCGATTACGGCACGATTGTGTTTACCGTTGACAATAGTATTCTTGATATTCTCACCGTTAAAAATGATACAGCCGAGGTAACAAAATGAAAAAGCTGACTGTTGACAGAGTTGAAGAGAATATTGCCGTATGTACGGATGAAAACGAAACACTTACTCAGATTTTTGTTTCGGATTTGCCTTTTGAAGTGCGCGAGGGAACATTAATTATTTTTAATGATGACGGTACCATTGAGCACGACACCAACTCCGAGGAGAACCGCAGAAAAGAGCTTTTCGATTTACAGGAAAGCTTGTTTGATGAATAACTTTATATTGCTGCAATATTTTTATCACAATCTAATGATATAATCCGTATTGTACCAATCAAAAAGGAAGCACGAGAAAATGAAACAGTATTTAATGAAGGCCCTTGCGTGGCTTCGCCGCTTTATGGCGGGCAGATACGGCCCCGATGAACTGACGGCAGCTATTGTAATTCTTGGCTGTGTGTTCACTTTTTTATCAAACTTCAGACCGCTCAGATTTATGTACTTCATAGGTATGCTTGTTATGGCAGTTGCAATATGGCGCACGCTGTCAAAGAATATTGATGCACGCATACGCGAAAGAATGTGGTTTCTGCGTGTGATTGAAAAGCCGAAGGCTGAATTCAAGCTGCTTTCCAACGTAATTCGTGACAGAAAAACCCATAAATACTTCAAGTGTAAAAACTGCGGCGCATCTCTGCGTGTGCCCAGAGGCAAGGGTAAAATTTCGGTAACCTGCCCTAAGTGCAGGGTAAAAACGGAAAAGAAAACGTAAGGTGCGGTGCTGTCAATGAAAAATCAGCTTAAAGTGCTTGAATCCACAATAGAAATCGGCCTTGAAAAGCCGCTCAAACTGCTTCATATAACCGATACTCATCTTGCTTTTGATGACCCCGGCAAAGACAGCGGCAGACAAAGGCATTTTGAGGGTGAGCACAAAGGCTGTATAGCCGATTACTATTTTCAGGCTGTTGACTATGCCCGTAAAAACGGCTTGCTTATCGTAAATACGGGTGATATGCTGGATTTTTTGTCCGATGCGAATTTTGCTTTTACGGACAAGCATCTGAAAGATGCTGACTGTATTTATGCCGCAGGAAATCACGATTTCTGTCACTGTGTAGGCGAGGCAAAAGAGGACGCGGAGTATAAGCGGAATAATATGAAGATAACAGCTCCGCATTTTAATACAAACCTGCTTTTTGACTCGCGTGTTACAGGCGGCATCAATTTCGTAACGCTTGATAATTCCTATTATCTAATCAGTGACGGTCAGATTGATATGTTAAGGGCGGAAGCCGCAAGGGGATACCCAATAGTGCTTTGCGTTCACGTGCCCTTTTTTACGCAGGCGCTTGCAAAATCGGTTTACGGCGAAGGGAACGACTGCGCTTATCTTGTTGCCGCACCCGAAGAGCATCTGAAGAATTACAGCGAGCACAGAAGAAGTCAGCAGAAACCCGATGCAGCAACGCTTAGAGCTGTTACTTATATCAAAAGCGAACCGCTCATAAAAGCCGTAATAGCAGGACACCTGCATTTGAATTTTGACGGTACGCTCGATAACGGTATTCCGCAGCTGGTTACACACGGTACATACGCAGGCTATGTAAGAGAAATTACGATAGTCTGATTTCTGCTCATAAAAATTATTTATACCCGTTATTCTGCCTTGAAAAAATTTCTTGTTTTGTGTATAATAATATTCAGCAAAAATTCCAATTAAATAAATTATGAAGGTGATTAAGATGAACAAATTTGTACTTAACGAAACTTCCTACCACGGCGCAGGCGCAATTGCTGCAATTCCGGACGAAATCAAGGCAAGAGGCTACAAGAAGGCTTTTGTTGCTTCCGACCCCGACCTTATCAAGTTCGGCATTACCGCAAAGGTTACAGACCTTCTCGACAAGGCTGAAATTCCCTACGCTGTATATTCCGATATCAAGCCCAATCCCACAATCGAGAACGTTCAGAACGGTGTTGCTGCTTACAAGGCGGCAGAGGCTGACTGTATCGTAGCTATCGGCGGCGGTTCTTCGATGGATACCGCAAAGGCTATCGGTATCATTATTACAAACCCCGAATTTGAGGATGTACGTTCTCTTGAGGGTGTTGCACCCACCAAGAATCCCTGCGCTCCCATCATCGCCGTTCCCACAACGGCAGGTACTGCAGCAGAGGTTACAATCAACTATGTTATTACCGATGTTGAAAAGAAGCGTAAGTTTGTCTGCGTTGACGTTCACGATATTCCCGTAGTAGCTGTTGTTGACCCCGATATGATGGCTTCAATGCCCGCAGGCCTCACCGCCGCAACGGGTATGGATGCTCTTACTCACGCTATTGAAGGCTACATCACCAAGGGTGCATGGGAGCTTTCCGATATGTTCCACATCAAGGCTATCGAGGTTATTGCAAAGAGCCTTCGCGGCGCTGTAAAGAACGAGAAGGAAGGCCGCGACGGTATGGCTCTGGGCCAGTACATTGCAGGTATGGGCTTCTCAAACGTAGGTCTCGGTGTAGACCACTCAATGGCTCACACTCTTTCCGCTTATTACGATATGCCTCACGGTAAGGCTTGCGCAACTCTTCTTCCCGCGGTTATGGCTTTCAACGCTCCCGCAACAGGTGAGAAGTACCGTGACATTGCAAAGGCAATGGGTGTTGAGGGTGTCGATGCTATGAGTATTGAGGATGCAAGAAACGCCGCTGTCGAGGCTGTGCGTCAGCTTGCAGAGGATGTCGGTATTGTTACAAGCCTTAAGGGTGTTGTTAAGGAAGAAGACGTCAAGGCTCTTGCCGCAGACGCTTTTGCCGACGCTTGCCGTCCCGGTAACCCCAGGGATATCAGCGTTGAGGAGATTGAGGCACTCTACAGAAGCCTTATGTAAATATTAGCTAATAATATTATAAAAATATTTTCATTTTTATAGCAAAAAACACTTGAAAATGCACGGGCAATGTGGTATAATTGCCCGTGCATTTCGCACGTGGAGTGGTCCTGCCGAAGTGCAGTCGGTCACGGAATCGTCTGTTCGGTAAATTCAAAACAGCTCCACGGAGGAAAAACTAAGGAGGAAAAAACACAATGGCAACAGTATCAATGAAGCAGCTCCTCGAAGCTGGCGTACACTTCGGTCACCAGACCAGAAGATGGAACCCCAAAATGGCTCCCTACATCTTCGCAGAGCGCAACGGCATCTACATCATCGACCTTCAGAAGACAGTCAAGAAGCTCGATGAGGCCTACAAGTTCGTAGCAGACATCGCAGCAGATGGCGGCGAAATCCTTTTCGTCGGCACAAAGAAGCAGGCTCAGGACTCCGTCCGTGAGGAAGCTATCCGTTGCGGTATGCCCTTTGTCAACGCTCGTTGGCTCGGCGGTATGCTCACAAACTTCAAGACAATCCAGAAGAGAATCAAGAGACTTGCTCAGCTCAAGAATATGGAGGCTGACGGCACATTCGATCTCCTTCCCAAGAAGGAAGTTGTTCAGCTCAAGCTCGAAATCGAAAAGCTTGAGAAGTTTATGGGCGGTATCACAGGCATGAAGAAGCAGCCCGCTGCAATGTTTGTTGTTGACCCCCGCAAGGAAAAGAACGCAGTAGCTGAAGCAAAGAGACTCGGTATCCCCGTAGTAGCTATTGTTGACACAAACTGTGACCCCGATGAAATCGACTACGTAATTCCCGGTAACGACGATGCTATCCGTGCCGTTAAGCTCATCGCTGCAGAAATGGCAAACGCTGTTCTCGAAGGCAGACAGGGCGAGCAGGTTGTTGCTGAAGAAGCAGAAGAAGCTGCTGAATAATTAATATTGTATTAAATCTTACTAATATATAGGAGGATAATCACTATGGCATTTACAGCTAAAGACGTACAGGCTCTTCGTGAGAAGACCGGCGTTGGTATGATGGACTGCAAAAAGGCTCTCGCTGCAACAGACGGCGATATGGAAAAGGCAATTGACTTCCTCAGAGAAAAGGGCCTTGCTGCTGCCACAAAGAAGGCAAGCAGAATTGCTGCTGAAGGTATGGTTTATCCCTACTACGATGCTGACAAGAACGTTGGCGTTATTGTTGAAGTTAACGCAGAAACAGACTTCGTTGCAAAGAACGATAAGTTCACAACATTCGTAAAGGCTGTTGCAAGAACAGTTGTTAACGATGCTCCCGCTGATCTCGATGCTCTTCTTGCTTGCAAGCTTGACGGCAGCGACAGAACAGTTCAGGAAAACCTTCAGGACAACATCCTCTCCATCGGTGAGAACCAGAAGGTTCGCCGTTTCGAGAGAGTTGAGGGTGTTTGCGCAACTTATATCCACGGCGGCGGCTCCGTTGGTGTTCTTGTTAAGTTCGATACAGACCTTCCTGCAGACAACGCAGATTTTGTTGCTATGGGTAAGAACGTTGCAATGCAGGTTGCAGCTATGAACCCCGAATACCTCAGCAAGGAAGATATTTCCGATGAAGAGCTTGCTAAGATGAAGTCTATCACAATCGACAGCTCACTCAACAAGCCCGAATCTCTTCCCAAGCCCATCCTCAGAAAGCTCTTTGAGAAGTGCGTAAGCGAAAAGCTCTTCAGCGATGAGGACATTGCAGCTTACGAAGCACAGAAGAACAACAACTTCCTCTTCAACTTCCTTTCCAAGGAAGCAGTTGCAACACTTGCTCAGCTCGCAGTTGCAGGTAAAGAAGAGTATGTTAACGATAAGATCTTCTCCGGCGCTGTTGAGGGCCGTATCAAGAAGCAGCTCAAGGAAATCTGCCTTCTTGACCAGCAGTTCGTTCGTTCCGACCTTTTCGACGGCACAGTAGGCGGCTATATTGCTGACGTTGCCAAGAAGCTCGGTGCAAACATCCAGATTGCAGGTATGGTTCGCTTCGGTAAGGGCGAAGGCCTTGAAAAGAGAGAAGACAATTTCGCAGACGAAATTGCAAAGATGGTTAAGTAATTAACCGATAGATAATAAAAAATTAACGGAGAATGGCTCATGCTGTTCTCCGTTTTTTTATATAAAATTACCGCCATCTTCACCAATGAAGATGGCGGCGTTTTATAGATTGCCGTGTTATTCCCAGGTTTTCCAAATATCGGGCTGATAACCGATTGTAGCTTTCTTGCCGTTGCGCACTATCGGAGTTTTGAACAGGGCAGGGTTTTCGAGCAGCTTTTCTTCTTTGGCTTCAACCGAAGCAAGATACTCTATAAAAAGCTCCTCATACAGCTTGGACTGCTTGTCAACAAGATTTTCAAAGCCTCCGACAGCGGATTTAACGCTTTGGTATTCGCCTTTGCTCATACCGAATTTTGCAACGTCTATCATCTGGAATTTTATTCTTCGTTCCTTGAAATAACGCTCTGCTTTCTTTGTGTCAAAGCACTTTGACTTACCGAATATCTGTATATTCATATCAGTTTTCCTTATTGTTGAGTGTTTTCATCGAGCGCTTTGCGTTGAGCTCGGCAAGCATATTCTCGCGGAATTTGCCGTGAACGTTAAAGAAAATGTTTGCAAAGCCGTAGCCGAAGCGGGCAATTGCAGGGGCGATACAGAATATTGCCCAGATGCCGTGGAGAATATCAGGGTCAGTATGGGGCACGAGGTTGCCTGCAATATCCTTGATGGGGGTGTAGTGGATAAATTCAAGCACGAGACCCGAAAGAGCGCCGACAAGCGTGCCGGAAAGCTTTGTTACGTAGCCCTGTACGGCGTTGACAAGACCTTCGTTTCTTACACCGGATTTCCATTCAAGATAGTCGTACACGTCACCCTGGAGTACGGGGCCGCAAACGCCCATAAGGCAGTTGGGCAGACCGCAGATTGTGAGCATTATTATTACAAAGGCAAAGTTTGCGATGTTGAAATCATCACCGAACGGTTTGTAGCCTATAAGGTAAAGAGTTGTGTATGCAACACCTGCAAATATACCGCCGAAAATTGCACAGCTTCTTGCACCGAAACGCCTGATAAGCTTAGGGGCAAGCGGAGTTATAATGTAGTTGGGAATGCCCGTGAAAAGGCCGCAGATTGTGCCGTTTGTAAGCTTGCCCGTACAGTTGAGCCAGAAAAGGCTTTCGTTTGCGCCGCCAATGCCCTTGACGCTGGCAAAAAACGACGAAAGAATTACGATGAACAAAGGACGGTTGCTGACAGTATACTTGATTGATTGGAATATGGAAACGTTTTCCATATCCTCTTTGGAAGCAATCGGAACTCTTTCCTTGATGTTGCGGAACGCAAAAACAGAGCAAAGAACAAGTATGCCTACGAAGAACAGTGCAAAACCGCCGTAGATACCCTCCTGAGACCAGCCGGTAAGTCCGGGCAGGAAATCAACGGTTATCGGCACCATTGACGGAATCCACACACCGAACAATTCTACGAACTTCTGTACGGTGATAAGGTTGTTTCTCTCGTTGAGGTTTGGCGTTATGTTATAAAGCAGAATTGTCCAGGCGTTGTAATAAGACCAGCCGATGCTGTTGAGTATGCTGATTATAATTGCATAAACGGGTCTGTATGCCATGGGAATGGCATACGGAACAAGGAAGAACAGCATTGTACATATAGCCCAAATAGGCATCGGCAGAATAAGAAACGGGCGAAGTCTGCCCCAGCGTGTTCTCATTCGGTCTATAACAATACCCGAAAGCGGGTCATCAAGAGCGTCCCATATACTTGTAATTGCGTTCATTGAAGCAATTGCCGAGCCGGAAAGGCCCGTGTAGTTGAGCAGGAAATATTGCTTCCAAGTATCAACGTAAGAATTCAGGTTTTTTGTACCGTATGACGTCAAGACGTAGGCAGCGATTTCTTTGGGGGTTAAGAATCTTCGGTTCTGTTTGTCAAGCACTGGTGCCTGAGCGGGCTCTATTGTTTCAAGAACCGGGGAGTTGTTGGCCTGCATTTCTTCACCTCTAGTCAGAATTGTGTAATATGTAATCTGAATATTAACCTTTAAAATAATAACATATACTTATAATTCTTTCAATAGAAATTTTTATTATTTCTGATTAGAAAAAATCAGTATAATTAATTTCTTATTACATTTAATTGCTTCCTTAAAAGACTTGATTATTTCAGCGGAAGGAGTATAATTAACTTTGTATTTTAAATTGGAGTGATTTTATGTCTTGTAACTGTTCTTGCGGCAAGAGTGATTTGTCCTTGCTCAATGATACACTTGAACATTATGCCGCAATACCCGGCAGTCTTATTACAATTCTTCAGAAGGCTCAGGGGATATACGGCTATCTTCCGGCCGATGTGCTTAATCACATCGCAGATAAAACGGGAATTCCTGCCGCTAAGGTCTTCGGCGTGGCAACATTCTATACTCAGTTCAGATTCAAGCCTGTCGGCAAGTATCTGATTATGCTTTGCCAGGGTACTGCCTGCCACGTTAACGGCTCGCTTATGCTGGAAAAAACAATATTTGATACTCTCGGCATCAAGGACGGCGAAACAACCGAGGACGGTTTGTTTACCCTCAAAAACGTTGCCTGCCTCGGCTGCTGCTCGCTTTCACCCGTTATGATGATTAACGATGAAACCTACGGCTCTCTTACCCCGCAGAAGGTAAGGGGAATTATTGCCCGTCTTAAGGATGAGGCGCTTAAGGAGGCGGCTGAATAATGATTACCGTTAAAGTCGGACAGGGCAGCTGCGGCATTTCCGCAGGTGCAGGTAAGGTTTTCAACAGCCTTAAAAATATAATATCGGAACAGAATATAAACGCAAATCTTTCGGTTACGGGCTGTATAGGTATGTGCTACCTTGAGCCTATTGTCGATATTTATAATGACGGTGTACTTGCGGCAAGACTGGTAAGAGTTACCGAAAACGATGCTCAGAGCATTGCCGCATATCTCACTGACGGCGATGTTTCAAAAATCGAAAACCTTCTTCTCAGTGATGAAGATAGAGTATTCCTTGATTCACAGACAAGAATTGCTCTTAACGGCTGCGGCGTTATTAATCCCGAAGAGATTGACGATTATATTTCCAACGGCGGTTATACAGCACTTAAAAGGGCTCTTACCGAAATGACTCCCGAAACAGTTATTGAAGAAATAAAGATTTCGGGTCTTGCAGGCAGAGGCGGCGCAGGCTTCCCGACGTGGTTTAAATGGAACGCCGCAAGAAGCAGTCAGGGCGAAGAAAAATACCTCATCTGCAATGCGGACGAGGGTGACCCCGGCGCATTTATGGACAGAGCAGTAATTGAGAGCAACCCGCATAACCTTATTGAGGGTATGCTTATAGGCGCTTATGCAATAGGGGCTAAGGAAGCAATTGTCTATGTCCGTGCCGAATATCCTCTTGCTATAATCAGGCTTGAACGTGCCATTGAACAGGCAAAGGAAAAGGGCATTGTCGGCGATAATATTTTCGGTACCAAATTCTCATGTTCTTTCCGAATAAAAGCAGGTGCAGGTGCGTTTGTCTGCGGTGAGGAAACCGCTCTTATTGAGTCGCTCGAAGGCTCAAGAGGTATGCCTCGCCTCAAACCTCCTTTCCCTGCACAGTCGGGCTATTGGCGTAAACCCTCAAATATCAATAATGTTGAAACCTTCGCCAACGTTTCGTGGATTATCCGCAACGGCGGCGAAGAATTTGCAAAGCTCGGTACACCCGACAGCAAGGGTACCAAGGTTTTTGCAATTACGGGTAAAATCAAGCGCGGCGGTCTTGTTGAAGTGCCTATGGGTAAGAAGCTTTCCGACGTTATTTTTGATATCGGCGGAGGAATGAAGACCGATAAATCTTATAAATGCGTTCAGCTCGGCGGCCCTTCGGGCGGCTGTATTCCCGCCGATATGCAGGACACCGAAATTGATTATAAAAAGCTTTCCGCGACGGGCGCAATTATGGGCTCGGGCGGTATGGTTGTAATGGATGAAAGCACCTGTATGGTCGGTATGGCACGCTTCTTCCTTGACTTTACCGCTAAAGAATCCTGCGGCAAGTGTACGCATTGCCGTATCGGCACGAAGCGCTTGCTCGAAATTCTTGACAGAATCTGTAAGGGCGAGGGCAAAGAAGGCGATATAGAACTGCTTGAAGAAACCTGCAATGAAATTAAGGCAGGTGCACTCTGCGGTCTCGGTCAGACTGCGCCCAATCCCGTTCTTACAACAATTAAATATTACCGTGATGAATACGAGGCACATATTAATGAAAAGCGTTGCCCGGCAGGTGAGTGTATAGACCTTGTCAAGTACACTATCAATGAGGACAAGTGCATTGGCTGTTCACTCTGCAGTAAAAAGTGTCCCGTAGGTGCAATAAGCGGTGAAATAAAGAAGAAATTTACTATTGACACGGCTGTATGTATCAAGTGCGGTCAGTGTATGGATGCCTGCCGCTTCGGTGCGGTAGAGAAAAAGTAAAGGAGGGGATTTGCAATGAGTGAAAAATATATCATTACTATTGACGGTGCTGAAATTGAAGCAACACCCGGTATGACAATTCTTCAGGCGGCAGAATCTGTCGGGTATGATGCAATTCCCACCCTTTGCCACGATAAGAGAATTGAGGAATACGGTGCCTGCGGTATATGCGTTGTAGAGGTTGCAGGTGTGCCGAAGCTTCTTCGTGCGTGTTCTACAAAGGTTACCGATGGTATGAATATAAATACTTTTTCTGAAAGAGTTGAGAGAGCGCGAAAGTTTGCGCTTGATATGCTTCTTTCAAACCATACGGGCGACTGCAAAGCCCCTTGTTCTCTTGCCTGTCCCGCCGGTACGGACTGTCAGGGCTATGTCGGCCTTATAGCCAACGGCGAGTATGAGGACGCACTTAAATTAATCAAGAAAAAAGTTCCTCTCCCAGCCGCAATCGGCAGAGTTTGTCCGCATCCGTGCCAGACTGCCTGCCGCAGAGGCCTTGTGGAAGACCCGATACAGATTGCATATTTAAAGAGCTTTGTTGCGGATATTGATATCGCAAGCGAAAACACCTATGTTCCCGAGTTGCAGGAATTAAACGGAAAAACTGTCAGCATTATCGGCGGCGGCCCTGCAGGTCTTACTGCGGCGTATTTCCTTCGTATAAAGGGCTTCAGCGTTAAAATCTACGATAAAATGCCTAAAATGGGCGGTATGCTTCGCTACGGTATTCCGCAGTACAGACTGCCTAAAGAGCTTTTGGATAAAGAAATAAAGCTCATAGAAGACCTCGGTATTGAAATGATTAACAATAAGACTCTCGGCGTTGATTTCACAATAGAGAGCCTCAAGGCTGAAAGTGATGCCGTTGTCGTTGCTGTCGGTGCGTGGAAAAGCAGTCCTATGCGTGTTGAGGGCGAAGACCTTGACGGAGTTTACGGCGGTATTGATTTCCTGCGCAGTGTAATTGAAGGCAAGCCATTTGAAATCGGCAAAAAGGTTGCTGTCTGCGGCGGCGGTAATACTGCAATGGATGCCTGCCGTACGGCGGTAAGGCTCGGTGCAGACGAGGTTTACGTTGTTTACCGCAGAACAAGGGACGAAATGCCTGCCGAAAAGCTTGAGATTGACGAGGCGGAGGAAGAGGGCGTAATTTACAAGTTCCTCACAAATCCTGCCGAAATTATCGGTGCAGACGGTAAAGTAAGCACCGTTAAGCTTCAGGTTATGGAGCTCGGTGAGCCCGATGCAAGCGGCAGACGCTCACCCGTACCCGTAGAGGGTAAATTTGAAATCCTTGACGTTGACAGCGTTATTATGGCTATCGGTCAGCAGACGGATATCAACGGCCTTGACGGACTTGAGCTGACACGGAAAAATACAATTGTTGCCGATGAAGCAACGTTTATGACTAATATTGACGGTGTGTTTGCCGTTGGCGATGCAACGAATAAAGGGGCATCAATCGCCGTTGCAGCGATAGGCGAGGCACAGAAAGCGGCAGACGTTATTGAGAGCTACATTTACGGCTATACACTCGGCTACCGTAAACCCTTCGTTGTTGAAAAGCAGGTTACTGCCGAAGATTTGGCTGACAGAGAAAAAGTTCCCTGTGCCAAAATGCCCACAATGTCTGCCGAAGAAAGAAAGCACAATTTTAAAGAAGTTGCTTTGGGCTTTACTGAAGAAGCGGCAAAGAAAGAAGCTGACCGTTGCCTTGAATGCGGCTGTCTGGATTACTTCAGGTGCAAGCTTCTTGAATATTCAAGGTTTTATGAGGTTAATCCCTCGGTTTATGCCGGCGAAAAAACACTCTGCGGTAAGGATTCAACACACCCTTTCCTTATACACGATAACGACAAGTGTATACTCTGCGGTCAGTGTGTCAGAGTTTGTGACGAGGTTATGGGTGTAACCGCCCTCGGTCTTGTAAACCGCGGCTTTATCACGGTTGTTTCGCCCGAATTCAATAACACTCTCGATTCTTCACGCTGTATTTCCTGCGGTCAGTGTGCCGCACTTTGTCCTACGGGCGCTCTTGAGCCCAAGGTTCCGTTCAAAAAGAACGTTCCGCTTGAAACGAAGGTTACGAAAACGTTCTGTACGGGCTGTGCAAATTTATGCGAAATGAACGTTCACACCTCTGGTAAAACCATTGTCCGCTGTGAGCCTACAGACAGCAACGTTCTGTGTAAGGTCGGCGCTTTCGGTTTTGCGGCGCTCAATAATCCGCTGAGAATAATAAATTCAACCGTTGACGGTAAAGCGGTTACAAGAGAAGAGGCACTTCGGGCAGCTTCTGCAAGAATTAACAATACCGTTGTTATCGTTAACAGTTCAATGAGCAATGAGTCTCTTGAAGAAGCGGTTGATTTTGCAAAAGCAAACGATGCCGATATAAGATATTTCAACGATACGGCTTATATTGATGCGGAAATAAAAGCCTTCGGCGAAGAAAGAAAAATCGGCGCAAATATGCCCAAAATCAAAGCCCTGGGAATTGAAGAATATTCAGGCGGGAAATATGACAGTGCAGTCGTTTTCGGCGGAAAAGTGCCCCAAATTGACTGTAAGGTCATCGCCGCAGAAGTGTTTGAAAACACCGGTGCGGATATAATAATCAAAGCAGTTTCAAGCCTTGAAACAGAAAGCTCATTCACAACCGATTCGGGTGTTATTACAACAAAAGCGGTATATTAAAATTTTTTCGGTGAGATAGTAAATCAAACTGTCTCACCGTTGTTTATAGGTGTTTATATGGAATTGCCAAAGAGAAAACCCAATAGGCTAAAAAATTATAGCTATAGCTCTCCGGGAGCTTATTTTATTACTATATGTACCAATAATAAAGAGAAGTTGTTGGGCGATATAATCGTAGGGTTCGGCGCTTGCGACGAACCGAAAAATATTCTGTCAAAGTATGGCGTGATTGCTGAAAAGTATATTCATCTTATGAATGAAAAATATGAATATGTAAGTATTGATAAATTTATAATAATGCCTAACCATATTCATATGATTATCGTGATTGAAGAAGAGGCTGTTAACGGTTCGTCGCAAGCGCCGAACCCTACAAATGATATATTACCAAAGTTTATATCACTATTTAAACGGTACTGTAATTTGGAATTTAAAAGGAATATCTGGCAAAAATCTTATCACGACCATATAATCAGAAATGATAAAGAGTATGAAGATATCTGCAATTATATTGAATACAATGTTTATAAATGGTTGGATGATCGGTATTATTCTAAATAACAGCATAAAATGTCGGGATTTTTATAAATCTTCATAGTATAATCCAATCGAGACAGGAGGAAAAGCTATGAATATTGTTGACGATATAAATAATGCTCTGAATTATATTGAAGAAAATATTTGTGAAGAAATTCCGCTTGAATTGATTTCAGAACAGGCGCATTTGTCTGCATTTTATTTTCAGCGTGTTTTTCACATTGTCTGTGGATATTCTTTGGGTCAATATATCAGGTGGCGCAGACTTACTCTTGCCGGCGAAGAGTTAAGGCTGAACAATTTAAAAGTCATTGATGTTGCATTGAAATACGGTTATGAAAGCCCTGACAGCTTTGCAAAAGCTTTTGTCAAGTTTCACGGTTTTTTGCCCTCAGCTGTAAATGATAACAAAAACAGTCTTCGCAGCTTTGAAAAACTGTCTTTGGATTTTTGTAATAAGGATGGTTTTTTTATGAAATGCGTTATTGAATTAAAACCGAAAATATCTTTGGTTGGACACGGTGAACGTGTTGTGTTTGACAATTACGGCATTAATGAAAAATTTGAGGCAACTCAACAGCATTGGATTAACAGCAGGGAAGAGCAGGCTCTAATGAAGAAACGTTTTACCGATAATCAAACACGGATATGGTATGATGTCTATTTGGATTTTGCTGAGAACGGATTTCGGCATTATATTGCTGTTGAAGATAATAAAAGTGTTGATAGTATTAATCTTGAAAGGTTATCTGTTGAGTCCGGTTTGTATGCAATATTTAAAACATCTTGCTGTGAATCTCCCGAGAATGAGTGGAAAAGCGTAATGCAAACTGCATTATTGGATTGGTTGCCGAATTCGGATTATGTTCTCTCGCAAAGACCGCAACTTAACAAGGTTATTTATTCAAACGATGTTTCAAAACGCTTTATGGAAATATGGATACCGATTGAAGAAGCATAAAAACAAAGACCTGTATCGGCTGTGATACAGGTCTTTGTTTCTTATAATAACATCATAAATTCTTCATACGCTTTCGGGTTTGCAAACACTACGTCATTGGGCTTTGTGAAATCAATTTCGCCGCCTTCGTAATTTTTTGCAAAACCGCCGGCCTCTTTAATAATCAGCGTGCCAGCCGCAACGTCCCACGGCTGAAGGTCTTTTTCGAAGAACACCTCACATCTTCCGCAGGCAACCATACATATATCGTTTGCTGCCGAGCCGCTTCTGCGAATATCACGGGATAAATCAAAGACTTTTCTTAGAAGCGCGAAGGTTTCGTCAGTATTCTCGGGGTGGTAGGGTGAGGTGCCGAAAAGCGCAAGTCCGTCTGAAAGAGGACGGTCGCTTACCGATATTTTTTCACCGTTGAGGTAAGCACCCTTGCCTTTTTCCGCTGTGAATATTTCGCCCGAATACGGATTGTAAACGACACCGGCAATAATATCGTTTTCTTTGCAAAGTGCAACGGAAATACAGCTGCAGCGGTAGTCCTGCATAAAGTTTGTCGTGCCGTCAATCGGGTCAATGATAAATCTCAACGCCCGGCTTTTCAGGTTTGTTTCGCCCTCTTCGCCTACGAATTCTGCTTCGGGAAATGCTTTGCCGAGTTCAGCGAATAAGAACTCCTGCACTGCAACATCGTATTTGGTTACAAAATTCTTTTTGCCTTCCTTGGCAGTTATCGCGCTTTCCTGATTGTGCGCGGAAAGAATAATCTTTCCTGCTTGCTTTGTGATTTCAATAATTTTGTTCAGCATAACTTATCCTTTAATCTCTTTACTGTATTTGATTTGGTTGCTGATAAAGCCGAATAACAACAGCAGTATTATCAGCGGCAGAAATATAATTATACCCAGCAGACCGAATATGATTATTGCAGGGCCTTTTCGGCTTGGCGGAATTTCTGCAAACGGGTCTTTGGCTTCGGGTACTTCACGCTTTGAGCCTTCTTCAACGTAATCAAAAACGGCAAATTCAGCATTGTACGCATCAAATTCACCCTTGTAAGCAAGCGGTGCCAACAGATCGACCGCATCGGGTGCAACCTTTATCAGCTTGCCTAAATCAACGTGAAGCGTTGAAAGTATGCTGTCGATGATTCTTAAAAATCCTATGTAAATCCTGCATTTCGGGTCAGTCAGCTCCATATTGTTTTCGCCCGAAAAAAGGTTTGAAACAAGACCGATTATAAAGTCTATAACCTTGTCGTCCTTTATGGATTTTATGTCTTCCTTGTCAAGTCCTGTTTCTTTTCTTGTCCAGGCGGCAAAGGTTTTGAATTTAACGCAGTTTAGCCATTTGAATACCGGCTTTATAATCCAGCCGAATTTATAAACGAGCTTTGGCTTTATGCTTATTCCCTGTGCCATATACGCAAATTTTTCAATGTCACTTCCCGCGGCTTTAATCATTTCACTTATAACACCGATAAGCTGTTTTTTCAAATGCTCTTTAAGAGTAAGCCCCTTGGTGTCAATATCAGCTTCATCAATTGTTTGGGTTGAAACGCTTACGGTTTTTCTGTCGGTATCAATTTCAAGCTTTCTTACGGGCGCGGGATAACCGCAGGTTGCACCGGTGCTTATTGCGTAAAATGCATTGCCTCTGTCGGAAAAAATTCTGCCGATGTTGTGGGTGTGAGTGTGACCCGTGAGCATAAACTGAATGCCTATGTCGGCATATTCTTTCCGTTTTTCTTTATAGTTTCGGTGCATATCGCCCCTGCCTATGAGTTCATACATAGGCGACGGGGGTATTATGGGATGGTGCGTCATTGCAATGATGAACTGACCGTTTTTTCGTGCATCCTCCGCTTGCTCTTTAACCCACTCATACATTCCGTCTTCTATGCCGTAATCGTCATTCAGTGCAAAAAGGCGGATGTTTCCGGGCAGCTGAGCAACGTAGCTCATATATTCAGGCTTTGAGGAAACAGCCTGCTCGGGGCCGAATTCAGCGTAAAAATCATACAGCTCCTCGCGCAGAAGACCGGGCATTTCTTCAATATTGTCACCGACGTATTTTTTGCACTTTTCTTTGTAATCGTGTGTTGCGGTGATTACAAAAATCTGCTTGCCTTTTTCTTTTAGCTCACGGAGCATTTCACGAAATTCTTCATGAGCGCACTTTTCGCCGTCGTTGGAAACGTCACCTGCAATCAGCAGTATGTCGCTTGTCGTATCAGCGGCAATTTTATCAAAGGCTGCCTGCAATACCTCGCGGCTGCCGCCCAGAAGCTTCTGGCTGCGCATCAGTGCCGCTTCGTAGGCCTTGCCCTTCGTGCCCGTTTCGGGTGAATAATAGTGGGTATCGGTTATAACGTTAATTTTTAGGGGAGCCATAACTCAGTCCTCTTTTGCTGTGATTTTATAAATCTTTACCGAGTGGGGAGCAATATAGGCTTCAATCTCATCGTCTGTATCAAATTCCTCGCCTGTCCAAAGCTCTTTGCATTCGTAGTATACGGCATCGGGCAGGTTGCAGTAATCCTTGCCGATGATTTCTTTTATGCTGAGCTCTTCTTCAATTGCTTCACCGAACTTGTTGAAGAAGCAAACTGCGGCAGTACCGTCTGAAAGCGGCTTTACAAGCACGTCAACCTTGATGTTGGTTTTGTGCCTTACGCACTGTACGCCGAGAGAATCCTGGTCAATTGCAATAAGGTCTTTGTTTGTAAGAATTCTGAGGATTGCATCGTCTTCTTTTGCCGTGCCGTCTTCGTTGAGGAAACGGCGGATATCGTTACCGAGAATAAGGGGAGCCGCCATCATGCACCAAAGTGTGAAATGTGCTCTGTTTTCATCCATGGAAAGGCTGCCGTTGCCGACCTCAAGCATATCGGGGTCGTTCCAGCCGCCGGGACCTGCGTGCTTTGCAAGACGGACGTTCTGCTCATAAATAGATACAATTGAAGGCCAGTTTGCCTTAATATCCATTGTCGTGCGCCAGAGGTTACCTGCTTCCTTGCCCCAGTTCCACGGCCTGTTGAGACCCCATTCGCATATTGAATAACAAATGGGCTTTTCTTCTGTACCCATTCTTTCAGCAAATTCCCTTGTTGCACGCTTGAGTTCGAGACCCATTTTTGTATACTGGTGTGCCGCCGCATCCATACGAGAAGCAAAGGGGTTGAAAATCTTAACGCTGTTTGCACCGATGTTGAGCTTAACGAGCACCTGTGCTCTGCCTTCGGCACTCTGGGCCATTGTGGGTGCCGTGGTGATTTCGTATTCATCCGAACCGTTTACGACTATTCGGGCGTATTTATAGTAATTGCCTCTTTTTCTGAGCGTGAAGCTGAGAATGTATTCGCCGTCTTCTTCAACAACTATGTCGTTAAAGGTTGCCGTACCGATGTTTCCGCCAAGACCCGTGATGTATTCGCCGGGGAAGCGCGTGTCCTTTGCAACTCTTGCGTGACCCGTAAGAACAGCATCTTTGGCTTCAAGTGTAAGAATGTCAGCGCCGCTTATATCGCTGACAACCATTCTTTCAATGTTGGGTGCTGAGGTGGATGTAGGCTTGTTGTGGCAGAAATCGTACTTGAAGTATTCAATACCCCATTCTGCAAATGTATCGGCATCAACCGCTTCAAAGCCGAGAGAAGCGGGGAGATCCTCACAGGTATGTGTTCCGTTGGAGGAATAAATACCAACCTTGAGTCCGAGCTCGTTGATTTCGTCAACAAGGGGCTTGATTCCGCGGGGGAAGGTGGCGTAGTCTGCAACAAACCTGCCGTTTTCATCTCTTGCCGATGACTGCCAGCAGTCGTCAAGATTGATGTACTGATAGCCTGCCTGCTTAAGGCCGCTGTTTGCCATTGCGGTTGCAACCTCAAGAATGAGCTTTTCGTTAATGTTTCTGCGGAAGGTGTTCCAGCTTGACCAGCCCATAGGCGGTGTAAGCGCAACACCGTTGTCATAGCTCTTTTCGCTTTTCTTTGTTACCTTGGCGGCATTGACAGCTCTTGCCGCAACTGCAGAAGCGGAAACCGTCTTATTGTTGAGCGAAAGGGCAATGCCCGTTGCTGCCGCCGCTGCTGCGGTAGCCTTGAATAAACTTTTAAGCATAATAAACCTCCGTATAATTACTGAAATACAATTTAATAATATCAAAAACTATTTTTAAAATCAATAACATTATTAAAATAACCGCCGCTACGGGCGGTTAGAGTGTAATCAGTTGTTTTTATCGTTGAGCCTTTTTCTTATCAGCAGACCCGACAGCTTCTGCCAATCAAACGGAATGAGCGGATAAAGGTAGCATCGGCCGGTAACGGTTGAATTGAATGCTATAAGCGCAGTCGTTATCAGCAAACCTGCTATAAAGCCCCAAAGGTTGAACAGGGCAATCAGTACTATCATCATCATTCTGCAAAGCTTGAAGGCGTAGCCCAATTCGTAGCTCGGCTGTGTAAAATTGGTTATTCCGACAAAAGCCATATAAAGCACCACCTCCGAAGAAAGCCAGCCCGACTGTACGGCAAATTCGCCCAGAACAAGTGCACCGACTATACTCAGTGAATTACTCAAAGCCGACGGTGTGTTCAGTGATGCAAGTTTCAATGCGTCAATGATGATTTCAACTATCAGCAGTTGTGCAAAGGGCGGAATAAGGTAATCATCCTGTATTTTGATGAATTCCAACCACGGCGGTATGACGCTCTCGTTCTGAATAAGAAGAAGCCAAACTGGTGTCAGAAGCAGTGTCAAAGCAAAAATCAGCATACGGATTATACGCAGATATGAGCCAATCAGTGCAGGGAAATAATAATCGTTTGAGTCTTGCAGAAAATCGAATATTCCCGTCGGCACAATCATGGCAGACGGAGAATTGTCAACCATTATGACTATGCTTCCTTCGTTAATGCTTGCTGCTGCAGCATCCGGTCTTTCCGTGTACCTTATTTTCGGAAAAGGGTTAAAATGCTGTTTTTTCAGTAACGCTTCCGCAAGTGAAGCCTGACCCATGGGCAGATTTTTGATTTTTACGCTGTCGATTTTTTCTTCAATTGACTTTAACGCTTTTTTGTCAACCTTATCATCGAGATAACATATAACGAGGTCTGTGTGTGAAAGCGTACCAACGTTTTTGTATTTTACGGTAAGCTGCGGATTTCTCATCCTTCGCCTTAGCAAAGCCGTGTTGAAAATCATTGTTTCGGTAAATCCGTCGTGTGCACCGCGGAGCACCTTGTCGTTTTCGGGTTCGCCGACACTTCTTACGGGATAAGTTCTTGCATCTATGATTATTGCCTGCTCATAGCCTTCAATCATTATGCACAGAGCACCCGAAAGCACCATTGTTGTTACAACATCTATGCTGCCCGTTACATCGGTTTCTATATAGCTGATAAACTGATTGACAAAATCTCTGGCGGTCGGAGCACTTTTCAGCTTTTCCGCCGTTATTGCCTGAATGCCCTGAATTACCTTTACCATTGAGTCATCCTTGACCAGCCCGTCAACAAAATACAGCTTCGCTTTTCTTTTTGCAAATTCGAAGTTTCGGCAGACAATGTCAAAGCTGTCATTCACACGAAGCTTACGGTCAATAAGGTCAATGCTGTTTTTGAAATCTTTTGAAAAATCCTGCGACAAAACTATCACTTCCGTAAATCTTATTAATTGAATTTTGCCGCAAATAATGCATTTTATTCTCTGTATTCGTTATACATATTAATTATCGTGTTCCACGTTACGGGCCCTACGGCACCGTTTTCGGGAAGACCGTTTATCCTTTGAATAACCCTTACCGCATTTTCTGTTCCGGGGCCGTAAACTCCGTCAACGGTTACAAGCGGTACGGCAGGGTCGTTTCTTGCAATTGTGTTAATAAACGTCTGCAGCTGTTCAACAACCTTACCCACGGCACCCGTAGTTATTAAATAACCCGGATAGAGCAGGCTGGAATAGCTTTTGTATTCATCGGGCAACGCACGGATTATAGCATCATAGGCATCCTGGATAGCGTACCAGGTTTGTCTGCCGACAATGCCGTCCTGCGGCAAACCGAACTGTCTTTGAAACGCAAGCACGGCGTTGAGAGTATCGCTGCCGAAAATTCCATCAATTGCTATGTCGGGCAGTGTATCGTAAAAAGAGGCGAGAAAATCCAGATAATACTGCAGTGTAGAAACGTCAATGCCCGTATTGCCCTGCTGAAGAACTTCACGGAACTGTCTTTGAGCTTCGCTGATTGTAATACCCTCGGAATACAATTCCGAAAGCTTCTTAACGCCGTTATAAATCTGCTTGATTTTATACCACGTTGCTTTTCCGACCTGACCGTCGGGTGTGAGGTTGAATATACGCTGAAACTGTTCTACGGCACGCCTTGTGGTCTCATCGAAAATTCCGTTAATCTGCGGTATTTTCGGTATTGAAGGATAGTTGGCGGCTATTCTGTTTAACTGCCTTTGAATTGTACGCACGTCTTCGCTTGATGAACCTAAACGCAGAATAATTCCGGGATAAGACGGTACGTTTGCGCTTATCGGTGCGTTTTGCACGATGTTGATATCATCGCCGTAATAATACTGCAGTATTTCATAAGGTACAAGTCCCTGTTCGGCAAGAGAAACCGTGCCCCATTGCGAGAGTCCGTCGCAGGTGACGGTTGTTCCGTTACAGTATGTGGTAAAATACGGCTGTATCTGGTTGCCCTTGGTGACGTAATCGTTGAAGATATCATCAACAATAAGGCTTATATTTTCAAATATTTCACGGTTGTTTATGAATTTCTGGTCGTACTGTGTTGAAGATGTTATGTCAAAATCATAGCCTCTGCTTCGGTAAAACTCCGTATAATACCTGTTGAGTGCAAAGGATATAATTGCATAAATATTTGCTCTTAAAGCACTCTCGGGCCAGGTGGGATATATCTCGCTTGATGCAACGTTTTTGATATAGTCAGCAAACGGAAGTGTAATATTCTGTGCTGCTGAATCCGGTGCGCCGAGGTGTACTGTTATCGTTTCGGGTACGGTAGGATTAGGCATAATTTATCTCCTCACAGTTCCTGCATCGGTATCCATAATTACCTTGGAATTTAAACTGTCGGCTTTCGGCGTCATTGCGGCAGGCTGCATCGATTCAATTGAATCGAAGATCGGCACCCTGTCAAAAACAAGCGTTTCAAACTGCGGATGCGAAACCGTTACGGTGTAAGTAGTGTAGGGGATTTCTCCGCTTGCCGTAAGCGACAGTCTTTTGTCTTTGGCGGGAAGAACAATATTCTGTGCAATTCCGTCAATATCCGTATAGCTTTCGTTAAACAGATATCTTCCGTTTCTGAAATCCTTTTCTACCGTAACCTTTGCGTTCTGAATGGGAAATACCTGCTGCGAAGCGTAGGCCTGTATTCTGAGCTTGCCGCTTTTCGTGTTATCGGCGGTGAATTTGTCAACATTGTCGTAAAGCGGAGTGTTAGCGCTTGTTTCTTCAATAACCGATGACCCTGACGGTGAAGCAACGGTATCATTATTTCCGTCATATTCTCTCGGCATAGGTCTGTTGCTGACGTATGCCGCATTATATTTAGTTGTACGGTATACTTTTTCTTCTTTGGGTACGGTTTCGTTATTGTCCTGTTCGTAATATACCGTGCCGTGCTTTTTCGCATATTTTACGAGTTCCTGTCTGTATCTTTCTATCTGCTTGTCAAAGCTGTCCAATACAATCACTCCTCAATATATCTCTGGTAATCATTATATGTATTTGGTAAAATTGTGATAACTTTTATTTGTTGCAGGAAATCCTATAAAATTTCGCATAAGTCTTTATATTTACAGAAAAATATGTTATAATACATTGCTAAACGGAGAATTATATTCTTGAAAGGGGATTTAAATATGAAAGTACTTATGATTGGCTCAGGCGGCAGAGAGCACGCCCTTGTAAAAAAACTGCTTGAAAGCGACAGAGTAGACAGCGTTATCTGCGCACCCGGTAACGGCGGTATTTCGCTTGATGCCGAATGCTTTAATGTTTCCGTTATGGATATCGACGGAATGATTTCACTTGCCGCGGAACAGAGCGTTGATTTTGTTTTCGTTGCACCCGATGACCCGCTTGCAGCAGGTATGGTTGATGCTTTTGAAAAAGAAGGCTTTAAGTGCTTCGGTCCTTCGGCGGCTGCCGCAAGAATTGAAAGCAGTAAGGTCTTTTCTAAAAATCTTATGAAAAAATATGGTATTCCTACCGCTTCGTATGAGGTTTTCTCTGAAGCTGAAAAGGCAATTTCATATATTGAACAGCAAGGCAAATTCCCCGTTGTCGTCAAGGCAGACGGTCTTGCACTCGGCAAAGGCGTTATCATTGCCGAAAATATGGCTGAGGCCGCTGATGCCGTTAAGTCAATAATGGAAGACAAGGTTTTCGGTGCATCAGGCAACAATATTGTCGTTGAGGAATTTCTCACGGGTCCCGAGGTTTCCGTGCTTGCATTTACTGACGGTAAAACCGTTGTTCCCATGGTTTCTTCAATGGACCATAAGAGAGCACTTGACGGCGACAAGGGTCTCAATACCGGCGGTATGGGCACCGTTGCGCCCAACCCGTTCTATACAGATGAAACGGCAAAGGTATGTACAGAAACAATTTTTGAGCCTACGATAAAGGCTATGCAGGCTGAGGGCTGTCCCTTTAAGGGCTGTCTGTATTTCGGCCTTATGCTGACTCCCGACGGCCCCAAGGTAATTGAATACAATTCCCGCTTTGGTGATCCCGAAACTCAGGTTGTTCTTCCGCTGCTCAAAACGCCGCTTATCGATGTTATCGAAGCCGTTGCCGACGAAAAGCTTGAGGAAATTTCCGTTGAATTTTCCGATGAGGCCTGTGCCTGTGTTATTCTGGCTTCGGGCGGTTATCCCGGTTCGTATAAGAAGGGCTTTGAAATCAACGGTCTTGACGAAAAGGGTAACGTTGACGGTGCTACCGTTTATCACGCAGGTACAAAGTGTGAAAACGGTAAAATTCTCACAAACGGCGGCAGAGTTCTCGGCGTAACCGCTAAGGCTGAAAGTCTTGAAAAAGCACTTGAAAAGGCTTATACCGCTGCCTCAAAAATTGATTTTGATGGTGTACATAAGCGTAACGATATCGGTCAGAGAGCTTTGTCGGCTTTGAAATAATATTTTCTAATTTTTCTCGGAGGGATTGTAGATGAGGAAAAACAAAAAAACAGCGAAGATTGCGGTTTCGCTGGTTTTGGTTGTTGCGATTATTGCTGCCGCAGTTATCTTTGTCAAGCGTGAAACCGACAACAGATACAAAGCGGTTATTATGGATGTTGCAACAGCACCCATTACTCAGACACTTTCAACCACGGGTACCGTCGAATCGACAAACAGAGGGGAGTTTGTCATTTATACGGGTGTGGTTGTCAAGGATGTATTTGTAAAGCTTGGCGATAAGGTAGAAGAAGGTCAGCTTCTTGCAACCTTTGACTCTTCTTCACTCAACGGTATTGTTGCCGTAAAGCAGGGTGAATACGATGCGGCAAAGGTAAACTATTACAATTCCGTTGCCGCCGCACAGGAGGCAGCCGCAAAGATTCCTGCTCTGCGTGTGCAGATTGCTGAATATGAGAAACAGATTGAACAGCTTACTGCTGCTTCGGAGAGCAAGGAAACCGAAGCTGAAGAACAGAGTGCTCCTGCCTGGGTTGACTCCATTGATTATTCTAAGCTCGCTTCTTTACTCAGGGATGAATATACCGAGCAGGAAATCAGGGACTTCTTTGCGAAATTTGCCCGAAGAGGTGCAAGCCGTAAGAGTATATCCGACATTATTGACAGCTTGACAAATGCCGGCAGCCTTGATATGTCCTCGCTGATGGGTATAAGCTCCGAAGAATCCGAACTTATGAGCGCACAGCTTAATGTTATGTCACTCAAGGCTCAGATTGCTTTGCTTGAAACGCAGTCAAAGAACGTTCTCGGCTCAACGTATGAGTCAATGATGAATACTGCCAAAGCTAATCTTGATTCGGCTAAGGCTGCCGTAAAAGAGCTTGAAAACGGCTGGTATGCACAGGGTTCGGGCATTGTCAGCGAGCTCAATATAGTTGCGGGTCAGGCCTTCGTTCCTGTTGCTTCTTCCGGCTCGGCTGTTGATATCAATACTTTACTCGGACTTATTTCGGGCTCAACGTCCGATGTTTCGGGTCTGCTTTCGTCATTTATGTCTTCGGGCACACAGACGAGTGTAGGCCTTGCGGTTGAGTATTACGACAGCTTTATTGCTTCTTTCTCACTCGGTAAGGCTGATGTACTTGATGTTCAGGTCGGTAAGGCTGCCACAATTGAATCGCTCGGCAAGGAATACGAAGGTGAAGTGACGTTTATCAGTCCTGTTGCAACTGCAGGCTCGGCACTCGATATTTCATCTATGCTCGGCAGTATGACAGGCGGCTCGACAACAGGCTCCAATACAATTCCCGCACAGGTGCTTATCAAAAATCCCGACGAACGTATTATCATAGGTGTTGATGTAAATATTGACATCATAGTTGATACCGTTGAAAATGCAGTTGTTGTTCCAATTGAAGCAGTAGAAACAAGCTCTGTAGGTAGTTTTGTCTATAAATTCAATGAAGAAGACAGCACCGTAACGCGTGTTGAGGTTGAAATCGGCCTTGCTTCGGATTCGCAGTACCAGATTGTCGAAGGCCTTTCCGTGGGTGACAAGATTGTGCAGAATCAGTCAAGTGATTTGCAGGAAATAGCTGAAGAGGGCAAAAAGGTTGCGGCAACCCCTTACGAAATCCCGAGTGATGAAGCGGCTGTCTGACGGCGAGGATATAAGATATGAATATTATTGAAAATATCCGTATTGCCGTTTTCAGCATTAAAACAAATCTTACCCGCTCGTTGCTTACAATGCTCGGCATTATAATCGGTGTTGCTTCGGTTATTGCTATCGTTACCGTCGGTAACGGCGGACGGGATTATATTGTCGGTATGATTGAGTCGATGGGCTCAAATATGGTCAGCATTTCCGTTTCATCGGATATAGCATCAATTAATGACTACATTACCGATGACGACGTTGCGGCAATCAAGCGTCTTGACAGCGTTGACGTTGTTTCGCCCATGGCTATGAATATGGCTACCTGTTCAACAGAAAAAGAAAACGGTATTGCTATGATTCTTGCGGGTACGACCGATTTCCGTTTTATTGTGAATGCAAATATGCTCTACGGCAGATTTTACGGTGATGATGACTGTGATGCGGCACGCTATGTATGCTGTATTGATAATGTCAGCGCGTATACGCTTTTCGGCTATGAAAACTGTGTCGGCGAAAAAATCAACCTCAGCTATGACGGCAATACCGTATCTTTTAAAATTATCGGTGTCGGTGACAGTACGATGATGACGGGAATGGACACTGAAACCATGTCCACCATGATGGAAGCCAACAGTATGGTGGGTACTATGGTCAGTATAATGATACCCTCTACAACGTATAACGAGTTTTTCGGCCAAAGCGGCAGATATCAGATGCTTTATCTCACCGCTAAAGACGATAAATTCCTTGACAGTGCAGGTGCTACCGCGGCAAACGTTCTTGAAGCCAGGCACTCAAACGCAGGGCAGGGTATGTACAAGGTAACGAATATGGCAACGTACATTGAGCTTATTGATACCGTTATCAATGTATTTACTGCATTCATTGCGGCTGTCGGTGCAATTTCACTTGTCGTCGGCGGTATAGGCGTAATGAATATTATGCTTGTTTCCGTTACCGAGCGTACACGCGAAATCGGTATCAGAAAAGCACTCGGCGCAAAAACCTCTACCATTATGTTCCAGTTCCTTACGGAATCGGTAATACTTTGCTGTATTGGCGGCTTTATTGGCTTGGTAATAGGTGTCGGCGGTGCGTTGGCTGTTGCGGCCTTTGTCGGTGTACCGATTGAGGTTAAGTTAACAACTATCCTGCTTGCGGTCGGTTTTTCAAGTGCTATCGGCATATTCTTCGGAATTTATCCGGCAAGAAGAGCTGCCAGAATGCTGCCCATTGACGCTTTAAGAAGAGATTGATAAAAAATAACGGCATACACTTTGAAAAAATAAGTGTATGCCGTATTTGTATTCAGTTTAAAATCATCCCTTTACGGTGCCGCCCTTCATCTTTATAAGCTCTCGGTAGCTGATAAGCTCAACACCGTGCTCTTTGAGATAGTTATGTACGTAGGGATCCTTCATAAGCTGATATTCCCAAACTCTGTCCTGCCATCTGCCGGTGATGCCCTTGAGCTCGTCACTTTCAACAGAGGGGTGAACGAAGGTTTCGGTTACGCCGTCGGGAATGTCTGTCCAGATTTTAAGGATGGTGTCTCTGTAAACCTCGTAGCTTACGCGCATATCGTCGTTCCAGTCGGGGAAGAGAAGGTAATCGGGAATAACTACATTGTACTTCTTGCCCCATTTTTTGGAAAGGATTGTGATTGCCGCATAGAGGAAATAGGGTGTGCCCTTGGGACAGATTCTCTTGTCGTGCTTTGTGTAAAGACGGTAAGCGTAGCCGTATTCGCCGCAGATGCGAAGCGTCATTTTGGCAAGACCGAGTCTGCCTGTATAGTGGCCGTAAAGAGAGCCCATATGGTTATCTGTGTGAGAGGGCTTCATACCCATGCTGTGCGCAAGGTCAATCTGTGCACGGATTTCGGCTTCAAGGTCTTCGTAAGAAGCGTTCTTTTCAACCTGGTCGCTTTCGTGCCACATAAAGCCTTCTTCGTCAAGGAGGGTCTTTCCGTTGGTGAGGGGCTTCCAGCGGTATTTGCCCCATTCACTTGTCATTGTAAGATGAATACCGATAGCGTGCTCAGGGTGAGCCTTTGAAAACTCAACTGCTTCTGCCGCGGTGGGGCAGGGCATCATAATAGTAGCTGATTTAAGCCAGCCGCCCTCAAAAAGCTCTGCAACAGCCTGGTTGGCTGCGTGACACATTCCGTAGTCATCAGCGTTTACGATAAGATATTTTGCCATAACCATATCCCTTTCATCTGTTAGATTTTCAATATAATAATACCATATTTTTCGGAATAATCAATAGATAAATATTTAAATTAAATTTGTATTGTTGACTGTAAAGAAATGAAATGCTATATTTGCATTGTAACAACTGCAGAGGAGCTGACAGTATGAAAAGCAAAAATTTTTCCGATGTGTATTATCAGCCCGGTGAAAATCCTGTTTTCTGTTTCAGAAGCGGATTGGCTGTTTATGAAGAAGGGCTTATGAACGGTGCACTTGTGGGCCTTGGTTATAACAGTGCGGGTTATCCGCTCAATGTACTTACTAACTGTCCGAGCCGCATTGATTACAGACGTTTCGGCGAGCCGTATGCGTTTAATCTTACGGTGAACGGCTGCTGTCTGGATTTTTGTCAAAAGCTTGTCGGCTTTGATGAAATCAAGGAAGAAGACGGATTACATACCGTTCTTACTCTGGACAGCGAGATTATGCCCGTTAGAATTCGTGTTCATACCTTGCTTGACGGTACGCAGATGTTTACCCGTTGGCTCGAAATTGAAAATCTTTCCGATTTGCCTGCAAATATCAGCAGACTGTGTCCTTTTGCAGGCGGTATCGAGTCAATGGATTTAAGGCGAATGATGCATAACGGTGAAGATATATCGGACTTTTATTCAACCGGTTACGTTGATGACGATGAGTGGGGCTTTGAGGGTATGCTTTCATGGCATAAGCTTATGCCAGATACAACAAGTGTTGATATCAGATATAACCGTGACAGACACCGCCATCCCGTGTTCTTTATCCGTAACAATGTAACGGGTGATGTGTGGTTTTCGCAGATCGGCTGGAGCGGCGGCTGCCGTTTTACCGTTGATTACAACGCACAGCAGGGCAGAAACAATACCTATCTGGCTTTTAAAGCTGAAATTACGGGTATTGCTCCGTTGATTATTCTCGGTGCAGGCGAAAGCTATACCACACCCGAGGTGCATATAGGGCTTGTTCACGGCGGCGTTGACGACGCTGTAAACGAAATGCACGCGCATATCAGAAAATCCGTTCTCAATATGCCCGAGGCAGACCCGTCTGCTTTACTTGTCGGCTGCGGAATGGGTGCTGAGCACGATATGTCGGTTGAAACGAGCAAAGCGTTTATTGACCAATTTGCCGAAATGGGCGGCGAGGTGTTTATAATTGATGCAGGCTGGCAGAATCCGCCGCACAAGGAAATGATGTGGGGCGAATACAACGGCTTTAACGCACCCGATGCCGAAAGATACCCCAACGGATTAAAAGAGCTTTCCGATTACTGTCACGAAAAGGGAATGAAATTTGCCCTGTGGGTTGAAATCGAACGGCTCGGCAAATTCTGTCCGATGTTTTCCGAAAAGCCCGAATGGCGGCTTAATAATGCTTTCGGTGAGCAATCGGGAAATCTTCTTGATATGACCAATCCCGAAGCCGCAAAATGGGCTGAGGACGAGCTTGCAAGGATTATAGCGGAATACAAGCTCGATTTGCTGAGGATTGATTTTAACGTCAATTTCCGCGAGCATTTTGCAATGAAGGATACTCCGTACGGAATAAAAGAATGTGTATCACTGCGCCATTATGAAGCGGTTTATGCTATGTACCGCCGACTTAAAAAGCGTTTCCCGAGTG
Organism: Clostridia bacterium; assembly: GCA_017410325.1. Classification (GTDB taxonomy): domain Bacteria; phylum Bacillota; class Clostridia; order Oscillospirales; family Acutalibacteraceae; genus UBA8612. The sequence goes on from JAFQRA010000018.1 coordinate 69,384, forward strand.
TTATATTCGAAAACTGTGCAGGCGGCGGAGCCAGAACCGATCTTGGCATGATGAAGGCGTTTAACCATACCTGGGTCAGTGACTGCCAGCGTTATCCGCGTTCGGTATTTATTACAAACGGTATGACCATGGCACTTCCGCCCGAAAGGGTTGACAGGCTTTTTGCAGGTATGGGCTGCCACGAGGACGGTGCTTTGGATGCCCATATAAGAAATACCATGCTCGGCCATATGTCGCTTAATGTTGTAGCACCCGCTGCAGCGTTTGCAAATCCGAAGCAGATGGAATTTATTAAACACAGCGTAAATCTTTATAAAGATTTTATCCGTCCGTTTTTGCCCGAAAGCAGAATTTATCACCATACGCCCGATACGCCGAAAGCCCGCGAAAACGGTAATGTTATTGTAGAGGTTGCATCAAATAATTCGGCTAAAGGTGCCGTCGGAGTGTTTAACGTATCGTTCAGCGGTGAAAGGCTGGTTAATTTCACACCGAAGGGAATAGATATTTCAAAGAATTATCGGGTCTGTTTTGACAATGTCCGTAAAAATGTTGAGCTTTCAGGTGCATCAATAATGCAAAACGGTATCAGCATAAAGCTTGGTGCATCCTTGGCATCCGAACTTGTTCTTTATGAGGCTATACCGTAATATATTGACATTTTAAAGACCGCAGGGGAATCCTCTGCGGTCTGAGTTTTAATTTTATTATGTTATTTCCCAACCGTCAGCAACGGTATCATCCAGCACATCATAGAACTCACACTTGTCAATATGGCTTACTGCACGGTATTTACGGCCGTCATTGCCGTCGGCCGTGCCATCCTCGTATGCTGTTATAGTCACACCGTTATCAAGTACAGCCGTGTACATATACGGCCGTACCTCAAAATCAACTTCCTTGTAAATCAAAATAAATTCTCCTTAAGCGGTATTTTTCAAAACTGATTTACATCTGAAATATTGGATTTCAGACAAAATCATTTGATGTTTATTCTAATTGTAACTCATACTTAAACCATTATTTTCAACCTCGAAATACACGGGATTAAACTGTGTATTATTAATGTTTATATAATAAGTGCCGGCAGCAACGGTGCCGGTGGCTGTGTATCCCGTTTCGGTTTGGGTTATTACCGTCTCGGGGTCGCGGACAGCCTCAAAAAATATTTTAAGGAACTGTTCGTTTTCATTTTTTATTGAAGAATCGAAACTCAATCCGCCGAGTGAGTATGTATATCCCGTGCCGTTGTACCCGATTTTTAATCCCGCGATTTCTTCGGGGTAAGAAAAAACAGCGCTGCAGCCGCTTTCATTGCTCGTGAAATCGGCTGTAAACGCTGTTGATTGATATTGTATCTTAGCTTTTGCCGTAAAGCATCGGTTAATTTCAATTTCTTCAGGCTGAACCGAACAGCCTGTGAAGAGAAAAACAAGCAAAACCAAAACGGACAAAAGCTTTTTCAAATCAAATCACCTCAGGGCGGCAAATATAATCCGAGTTCGGATGATATTAGTCACCCTAATGCTCGTAGTCAGAAAGCAGTTCAGGGAGAACGGCCGCCATATCACTCGGTGTCATACCGTGGACGGAAAATCTGTTTGCGGCTTCGTCACCGGCCTTTCCGTGCAGATAAACCGCCGCAACGGCTGCTTCAAACGGCTCAAAGCCCTGAGCCATCAAACCTGCAGTCATACCTGCAAGCAGGTCTCCGCTGCCGCCGCGTGCCATACCGGGATTGCCCGTGCGGTTGACGTAAGTCCTCTCGCCGTCGGAAACTACGGTATTTGCACCCTTAAGCACAACAATAATGCCGTATTCCCTTGCAACTGCTTTAGTCAGTGCAAGACGGTTGCTGTTAACCTGCTGAGCGGTAAGACCGACAAGCCTTGCCATTTCGCCCGGGTGAGGTGTTATGACCATTTGTCCTTTTAATGCTTTCGGTATATTTATATTCGCGCTTAAAAGATTTATTCCGTCAGCATCAATTACAATCTGTTTTTTGCAGGCGGCAAGTATCTCTTCAAATACACTCGCCGTGCCGAGTGTCTGTCCGAGACCGCAGCCGACAAGCACCGTGTCGGCCTTTTCGATTTCGGGCAACAGCTTTTCCAATGCACCTCTTGCAAGGAAGCCGTCTTCACAGCAGGGCAGAGGAAGCATAACGGGCTCGGTGAGCTTTGAAGCAACAGCAGGGTATGCCTTTTCGGGGAAGGCGGCAAAAACGAGTCCTGCACCGATTTTAACCGCACCCGTTGCCGCAAGTACAGCTGCACCGGGGTATTTCATACTGCCGCAGATGCTCAGCACCTTTCCGAAATCGCCCTTGTGTGTATTTTCCTCTCTTTTAGGAAGTACGGGCACGGGCTTATCGGTAAAGGTGAAAAACTCTTCAGCAACCGCTTCATTGTCAAGTCCGATATCAACGGTTATGACCTTGCCGCAATATTTCCTTGCGGGATTGAGCACGTGTGCGGGCTTTCTGCAGCTTATTGCAAGGGTGAGGTCAGCCTTTATACAATCTTCACACACCTTCGCTGTGTCACATTCTGCACCGCTGGGCAGGTCGATTGACACTACCTTTGCGTCTGAAGCATTTATTGCACGGAAAATTTGATCTGTAGCTTCGTCGGGCTCACCCTTGAAGCCGAAACCGAAAACGGCATCTACAATTATTTCTGCGCCTTCAATGCGGCTTTTTGCTTCCGGCTGTTCACCCACAAAAACGGGTATGCTCGGCATACGGCTGAACATCGTAACGGAATCCTCTGCCGACGGAATACCGCCGACAAGGATAACGCTTATTATTTCACAGCCGAGCTCTTTCAGCCTTCGTGTAATTACAAAACCGTCGCCGCCGTTTTTGCCCTTGCCGCAAACCACGGCAATTTTTTTGCCTTCACAGCTGAGCTTTTTGTATATCGCATCGGCGCAGGCAATACCGGCGTGCTCCATCATATCAACGTAAGCGTAGCCTTTTTCGTTTGCCGCCGCCTCAATGCGTTTCATTCTTTCGCTTGTGTATATTTTCATTACTGTACAATTCCTTCAAGGAAGTTTACTTCTTCAGCCTTACCGTCGGGGCTGATGCGGAAGGTCTTTATTTCATAGGGCAGGAAATCAACCTTAAAGGCGGCGTCAAGCATATCGCAAAGGATATTTGTTCTCGTCTTCTTACCCTTTGCCTCGAAGCAGCGGAGAATTGCGGCACCCGAGCCGTCCTCGCTGAATTTGAAGGCGGTTGCGATAATGTTATCCGCGCTGATTTCAAGGAAGCTTGCCTTCTGCGGTGCACCTTTGCCCTTGTGGTAGCCCTCGGCAACCGCAACGGGACGGCAGTTGAATTTTGCGGCAAGATTCATAATCTCCGTGTTTTCAACCTCGCCCTCGTGGGGGAGAATTGCGTATTCAAATCTCTGCATACCTTCATCGGTAAAGTTGAAATCGGCAGCAGGTCTGGGCGAATAGTGGTCAGCAAAAATTACGTTTCTGATTGCAGTCAGGCGGAGCATAGTGCCGGGGCAGTCGTAGCTGTACTTGCTGTCGTTGATAACTGCAAGACCGACTCTCTTACCGTTGACGGTTGAGGTGATATCTGCCCACTGCTGTGTGGGCTCTTCCTCACCGTTGCAGGGACGCTTGATGTAGCAGCAGGGGATTTCGTAGGTTGAAATTTCGTTTTCGCCGCCGATGTCAAACGGAATTTTGAGCATCGTGAACTGCTCACTCCAGTTAGCCTTGCACTTGACTCTGAGAGTCTTCTTGCCTTCGGTCAGGCAGAATTCCTGAGTAAGGGCGGAGGTGTTGAAGGTGTACTTTATTCTTACGCTTGCACGAAGCGGACCCTTTTCAACAAGCTCAATGCTGCTGACGTTCATCGTACCCTTGATATCGTGGAACTTGAAAACGTTGTGTGCCCATGTGTCTGTTTTACGGTCGTCAATAACGGTAGGCACTGCAAGGGGGGCAAAAGCCGCAAAATCGTTGCCGCTTGTCTTGTCAATAAATTTTGAAATACCGCCGACAGCCTTGTCAAACTCAACTCTGACAAGCTCGTTTTCCATAAAGATAACGTCTTTATCGCCGCAGGTCAGCTTGCTTTCCTGTTCGGGCTCGTCATCGCTTTCAAAATACAGCCAGTAGGTAGCGTAGCCGAGTGCGGGTACCTTTGCCATAAACAGCGTGTCGAGGTGGCTGTCGTTGGAGCGTGAGGAGCGTACGTTCTGGAAGAGAACGTCATTGCCCTCGCTGTCCGTAACCCTTTCGGAAAGGTGGTAAACTCTTATCGGCATTTCAACCTCAAAGGAGTGGGGGTTGAACACAACGATCGGACGGGGGAAATCCGAACGTGCACCGAGGTTGCGTACCTCTGTGCTTACGGGGTCGGAAACACCCTCAACCCAAGTGTCAATCTGTCTTGCGATTTTAATAAGAGCGGTGTTGTATATCTTGGATGCAACGTCAAGCGCGTAGCCCGAGCTTTCGTTTACGTCTTCATAAGCCTCCATAATCGAACAGCCGCAGAGAATATCGTGGAACTGGTTGAAGCAGACGTTTTTCCACGCTTCGGCAAAGTCCTTCGTTGCCGGCATTGCACCTGCAACCTTTGAAGCAACCGTATTGAATTTTTCTGCCGCTGCAAGGCGGTTTTCAGCCTTTCTGTTGAGCTGCTTTACCATTGATGTTGCGGAATAACAGCCGCTTGCGTGGTGCTGAAGGTCGTCCGTCCATACGGGAATATCAAGGGGAGTGACGAGCATCTGCCGGAAGAACTCATCGGGTGTGGAGAATTCAAGCTCACAGAAGCCGTCCTCTTCCATCTTTTTCTGTAAGTATTCAATATCGCCTCTTGTGGGGCCGCCGCCGTGGTTGCCGATACCGTAGAAGAGCATCATACCGTGGCCGCTTTCGTTTGCACGTTCGGAATATTCGGCAATCTTCTTTTCAAGGTGCTCGGGGCCGCTGTGGCCGTAGCCTTCGGGGATGTGGTAGGTGAGTACACGGCTGCCGTCGGGACTTTGCCACCAGAAGGCGTTTTCAGGAATTTCAGCGTTTTCGTGCTGACCCGGGCGCATCATAACGTAAGCGCTCATACCGCCCTGGCGCAGAAGCTGCGGAAGCATAAGGTTGTGGCCGAAGGAGTCAACGTTGTAGCCGGTTTTGCAGATTTTACCGAACTTTTCATAGTAGTAAAGCTGGCTGTAAAGAGCCTGTCTTGCAAAGCTTTCGCCGCTGGGCATATTACAGTCGGGCTGTACCCACCAGCCGTTGACGATAAACCAGCGCTCTTTCTTTACCATTTCCTGGATTTCCGCAAACATCTCGGGGTCAATTTCTTCAACCCAGCGGTAGTAAGCGGCAGAGGAGCAGGTGAAAACAAAATCGTCATATTCTTTAAGTCTGTCAAGTGCACTGCGGAAGGTCTGCATTACTTCATTACAGCCCTCCTGCCAGCGCCACAGCCAGATAGGGTCAAGGTGAGCGTTGCCTATAAGATGAATTGTGTGTTTCGGCATTTTAATTTCCTCCTCAGTCCTCAATAAATCCGTAGTATTTGCCTATCCAGTAGGCAAAGGTGTAAACGTAACAGCTTTCAACAACGTAGATTCCGCCCGAATCCTCATCCTTGTATTCCCACGGGTTGCGGTCGTACTTTGCAATAAAGTGCTCGTCGGGCTGAAGCTTGAACGAGGTTTCGCAGTAATCGTAATTCCAGCGGTGCTTCTTTGCAACGTCGTACCTCGTATCCATTGAAACGCCGGCGGCAAGTCGGCTTACGTTAAAACGCTCAAACCATTTTGCATTCTGCTCAAGGTCAAGGCCCTCACAGCCGACACTCAAAGCAAACGGATATTCGTAGCCGGGGTTGTTTTCGCGGCATACGGTGCCTCTCCAGGTATCAAAAGCACGTGTGTAAATGTCGAGGAGATTTTCGTCCTTTTCAAGGATTGAAAGCATCCAGAAGGATGAAACGGCAAGCATATTGTCGCCGTACATAAGCTCTGTGGCAATGTCTCCGCCCTCAAGCAGAGAGGTCTGGTACGCTCTGTCAAAGTGCTTGAGCGTGAGGTCGGCATAGCCCATATCAAGGAGCTTGTTATACTCGTTGGTCCATCTCTTCTCACCGGTGATAAACTCCGTCACCTTAAGATAAGCGAGAAGCTCTGCGGAGTTGAGGCAGGCATCTGCCCAGCCGAAATAAGTGTTGAAGTAATCCGTGTTCCACTTTGCCCATGTTGTCGGCTTGCCGTTGCACTCCATAAGCTGGTAGCCGTTATCGATAATGTGGCTCATAAGGTTCTTTGCAGACTGCTTGATAAGCTCGTCAAGGTCGGGGTCAACGTCCTGCAGGAACATGTGTGAGAACAGCATATTCATAAAGTGACCCGTGATTTCGTCACTGCTGGTGTCACCCTTGTAAACGAGGCCGTCTTCCGTGTAGCCCTCTTCCGTGAAACAGCGGCGCAGTCTTTCGGGAATGGGTGCGCTTGCATCGATTTCAAGGCCGAATATGCCTTTTTTAACCGTATCCGTTGTTTCAACACCGACAGCCTTGTCGCCCTGAATACGGTAGAAAAGGCCGTCATCCGGAACGGGCTCATCGGGTGCAAGGTAGCTTCTTGCTACAAAGCCGTTGCCTCTCTTTGAAACGTAAAGGTGCAGAAGGCAGGTTTCGCAGGTTCTGATTGCAAGCTCCTTTGCGGCAACTGTTTCGGGTGCTTCGTCGCCAAGCTCTCTGCGCAGCGTTGCAAAACGGAAAAGCGTACCGACAGAGAACCAGGATGTAAAGCCGCCGTCGTTGTCGGAGTGTCCGTAAGGCACCTTTGAGGAAAGGTCACGCGCCTTAGCAAGGCGCTTCTGGCTCATCATACCTCTTCTGTTGACTATTCTGAGTGATTCGTCAAGCAGCATCTCGGCCTTTTCTCTTGTGGAAACTGGCTTCATTTCAATATGCGTAACGCCTGTTTCGGTCTGTACCCATACGCCCTTGTCGCCGTCGGGTATCATCGAAACAACCTTGTTGTCGTAAAGGTAGCGGTTAGCCGTGAAGTGCATAGCCTTATCGTCGTCATCTTCTGCGGCGGCATCCCAGCGGGTGACACCGCCCTCGGAGCCGAGCCAGAGTACACCGTCGGCACTTACGGCAGAGCAGGTGTAATCCTTTTTTCTGGAGGGCAGAGGATAGCGTATACCCGAAAGGTCGGGTACTTCAGCTTTTGCCGTAAAGAGCTGCTGCGGAATTGCCGCATCATCCTTTGCGTAAAAACTGCAGAAGCGGTTGAGCGTTGTACGCAGTTTGATAGTTTTCATTTTGTTCTCCTTTATTGACAAGATTAAATCACTGAATTAATATATAAACCGAAAGGTGTGATTTGAGTTGAAAATTGAAAATAAATCTTTGAAAGAAGCTTATGCACTGCTTGAAAAAGCAACCCCGCTCGGCTGTACCGACTGCGGCCTTGCCTGCGGTGCAGTATGCTGTACGGATAAAACGGGTGACAGTATGGAGCTTTTTCCGCACGAAAAGGAGCTTTTTATTTCGGTGGAGGGCTTTGAGGTTGTTGACGGTGAAGTGCCCCTCTTAAAGTGCAGCGGCAGCTGCTCCAGAGAGCAAAGACCGCTTGCCTGCCGTATCTATCCGCTGTTTCCGCTGGTAGTCAATGAGGACGGCGAAGATAAAATACGCGTCATTTACGACCCGAGAGCTTCGCGTGACTGTCCGCTTGCAGGCAAACGAGTAAGGCTTGACCGCCGCTTCACAAGAGCGGTAAGGCGGGCAGGAAAATACCTGCTTAAAGATAATGAAGCTGCAGAATATCTCAAAAACACAAGTGAGTTTCTGAAAGAGCTTATCGAGCTTGAATATAAGCTTAAAGCTTAGCCGTAATTATGCCGTTGATTAATATGTAACCGGCAACGCATGGTCGCTGCCGGCAGCGCTTTGGGTATATTTTATAATAAGTCAATGTCTTTTTCAAGGCTTTTATTATAAAATGATAAAAATTATTGAATATAGTATTTTATTCCTATTCTTCTTCGCTGAACGGCTCGACACCGCCGGAAATAAGCGTTTCAAAGCAGGTGTCCCTGCCCTGTATCTCAAAACGTATGCCTTCAATGTGCAGATAGCGGATGTAAGCGTAGTCGTAACTGTTGAGCTTTCTGTTGTAATAGTCATCCGAATGTGAGGCAATATAGATTTCGTTGTCGCTCCTGTCTATTACAATCAGCGAGTGGTAAAACAGACCTTCCTCGTTGCCCAGCTGAATAATGTCGCCTCTTTCAATTCTGTCTGCCGTAACCTCCGTTGCAAACGGCCCCTGCTCTTTATTGTTCACCATAAAATCATAGAAAAACTGAACGCCGCTCCACGAGGGGGTACGGTCGCTTGATGAAATATAGTACCAGCCGTAGGTCGGCGTGTAATTCATAACACAGCCGCCTGCGAATATGCACTGCGAAACGAAGTTCGTGCAGTCGCCGCCAATGCCGTTGAAGCTGAAAAACAGGGGATTGCGGTCAAGTGCCCAGCGTTTTGCATAGGCAAGCGCCTTGTCGCGGTTGTATTCTTTCGTTACAAACATCGGGTAAAACCTCCTTCACAAAAGCCTATACCGCATTTTATGTTTTTTGCTGTTGAAAGTTCGTGTGTGAAGTGCTATAATCATTTGCAGTTTTTGTTTGGAGAGGTTTTCGGATGGAAAAAATACTTGCTTTAACAGGCAGCTTTGTAAATGTTGTGCTCGTTATTGCCGGCGGTTCAATAGGTCTTTTGCTGAAAAAAGGCTTGCCCGAAAGGGTTTCCGATGCCGTTATGAAGGCTATGGGGCTTTGCGTGCTGTTTATCGGTATAGACGGTGCGCTTGAGGGCACAAATGCGCTGATAGCCGTTATTTCAATGGCGATAGGTACGGTAATCGGCAGCTGGCTTGACCTGGACAGACGGATTAATAACGTTGCTTCAAAAATAGAAAGCAAGCTCACCAAGCCCGGCGGAAAGGCACAGTTTGCCGAGGGCTTTGTTTCCGCAACCCTGCTTTTCAGTATAGGTGCCATGGCTATTGTCGGCTCGCTTGACAGCGGAATTTCGGGCGACCACGAAACGCTGATTACAAAATCCGTAATTGACTGCGTAACCTCAATTGTGCTTGCTTCAACTCTGGGTTGGGGTGTGCTTGCAAGTGCCGTGCCCGTTTTCGTTTATCAGGGCAGCATAACGATGCTTTCCGGATTCATAGCACCGCTTCTTAACGATTATACTGTTGCGCATATGACCTGCGTGGGTTCTCTGCTGATTATTGCCATAGGTCTTAATATGCTGAAAATAACAAATATAAAGGTTATGAACAGTCTGCCGGCCGTATTTTTACCCATTGCGGTGTGTATTTTTCTCAAATAAGCAAAATTTTACGATTTTGTTATCTATTTATTATTGACTAATGCGTATGATTTTTGGTATAGTGTTAAGCAGAGACCGTTTGAAGGTCCCACAAAAAATTTGAAATGAGAGGGATATTTCTAATGAAAAAAGTACTTACCTCAGTTCTCGCACTGCTTATGGCAGCAATTATGGTTCTCACATTTGCAGCTTGCGGCGGCAATGACGAACCCGAAACCACAACAGAAGCTCCCGTAGCCGATTCAACAGAAGCTGTTGACGCAACAGAAGCTCCTTCCGAAGCTGAATCCACAGAGGCTGCATCCGAAGCAGAGTCCACAGAACTTGCTTCCGAAGGCGAATCCACAGAAGCTGCTTCCGAAGCAGAGTCCGTTGATGCAGAAGACGTTGTTGTTCCCACAGAAAAGGCAGACATCGTAGCTCTTTACAACGAGGCTGCAGCTAAGGCTGTTTCCGCAAAGCCCGGCTTCAAGAAGACTGTTACAACAGAGCTCCAGAACCTCGAAATGGGTGCTATCGGTAAGCTCGATATGGTTCGTGATGCTGTCGGCGGTTTCCTTGGCGAAGGTACAGAAACAATCACAGCCACAAAGGGTAAGGCTTCAAACGAAATCGTTAAGAGCACACTTTCCGCAGCAGACGTTACAGATGCAAAGTGCAAGCTTTCAGCTGACGGTAAGTATTACGAAGTAACAATCGTTGTTAAGAACGAAACTAACCCCCTCAAGGGTAAGAGCGCTCTCAGCAGATTCACAAACGACTATAAGGACGTTAACGAAATGCACGAAGGCCTTCAGAGCGAGGGTGCTTCCGCTGAAAAGATTACCTGCACGGTAAAGACAGCTACAATCAAGGCTAAGATTGCCGTTGCCGACAAGTCCTTCAGCACACTTGATTACACAGTTAAGATTGACGCACTTCTCGAAAAGGTTAACTACGTTCTTACTGTTAAGCAGGCAACAGGCACAATCTATACAACAGTTAAGTTTGCTAACTTCGCATATTAATCAGTAATTTTAGTCGGGTGCGAAACCGATTAAAAATAAAAAAATTAAACCAAAACGAAAGGATCTTTCATCATGAAAAAGCTTTTAGCTCTCCTTATGGCTCTCGCAATGGTATTTACCCTCGCAGCTTGCGGCGGTAACGATGAGCCCGAAACAACCACAGAAGCTCCCGTAGCAGACTCAACAGAGGCTGTTGACGCAACAGAAGCTCCCTCCGAAGCAGAGTCCACAGAGGCTGCTTCCGAGGCAGAATCCACAGAAGCTGCATCCGAAGCAGAGTCCACAGAGGCTGCTTCCGAAGAAGCAACAGAAGCTGCTCCCGCAGGCGATATGACAAAGGCTGAGTTCGTTGCATTTATCAATGCTGAAACAGCTAAGATTGCAAAGAGCGGTAAGTACACGGCAAACAGAGTTTGTAAGTACACAAACCCCATCGATGTCGGCGGTGCAACAGATACTCTTAACGGCATCATCAAGGCTATCGACGAAAACTCCAGCCTCGATACAGTTGTTGGTGACTTCCTCGGTATCGGTACAACAACAGGTAACGTTCCTAAGGACGATGTCAAGGGCGATTACAGAATTATGGCTACATCCCTTAAGGAAAGCGACCTCGGCTCCTTCTCTGTTAAGGATGGCGTTTACAGCTTCACTCTTGCAAATGCTACCAACCCCAAGAAGACAGCTGCTACTCCCTTTGCAAGATTTACAAACGACTTCATCACACACGAAGAGGTCGTTGACGGTATTGCTGAGTTCACAAGTGCTATAAAGGTTAAGAGCACAACAGTCAACTACAAGAACATCAAGGTTGATGTTACCGTTAAGGACGGCAAAATCACAAACATCAAGTACTCTTATGCTTTTGATGCTAAGCTTACACTTTCCGTTCTTGTTACAATCAACGGTACAGGTGCTGCTGTTACAAACGGCACATTCTCCAACATCAACTATTAATCAGTTTTAATACAAGAAAATTAGCCTGTGTTCTGCTCGGAGCACAGGCTTTTTTATATTTTGGTTATTCTTATTAAGAAAAATAAAATCATTTTTTGATGTATAATGAATATATACTAAAATGTTGAAGGATGATTTGCTATGAAGAAGATATTGGCTTTGCTTATAGCTTTTGCTCTTGCTTTTTCGCTTGCTGCCTGCGGCGGCAATGATGAAATCGAAACAACAACACAGACTCCCGATACGGTTGTAACTACGGGAAATGTTGTTCCAGCAACGGACGTAACCGCCGAAAACACCGAAGCGGTTACATCTGAAGAAGCTTCTACCGGCGAAGAGGTTACGCTTGAAGCTGTTTCCGAAGAAGAAACCACCGAAGCAAAAGGTCTTGACCTTAATGATAAGCAGGCTGTTCTTGATTATTATAATGCGGCGGTCAGAAAGACGGATGAGGACTGGCCCAAGGGTCAGCAGACGATGAAGCTCAGCCGCGATATTACCGGTGACGGTGCTCTTGTAGGTACGTTGGTTAAGATTATTACTCCTATTGCCAGGATAGTGCTTGAAAACAACTCTAATGAAACCGATTGGGTGCCGGGTGAAGGCGACCTTAAGCTTTCCGACTGCGAATCGATTTCCGCAACAGCGAAAAACGGCGTTGTTACTGTTAAAATCAAGCTTAAATCACAGGTCGACGGCTCGGACGGCGACCCGCATAACGGCGGCTCCGTTGCAAGGGGTATAGGTACACTCGGCAGTATTGACGAGGCTCTGAGTCAGCTCGGTATTACAATTGACGAGGGCAGAGATACAGTTGCTTTGACCTATAAAAATGCTGATCTCACCGCGAATATCAGCGAGGAAACGGGCAAAATCACAAGCGGTACGTGGAAATACACCGTTGATATTTACGTCGGCGATGTTGTCGGCTCGCTAAAGGGTATCTCCGCACACATCACAAATATCCGTTCAGCAGTCGATTATCAGGTTGTTATCTGAATTTAATAAACGATAAAAATTAAGGTCTGTTCAGTTTGAACAGACCTTAAAAATTTGTCTTATTTCTTTTTGAATTTCTTAATTGCAAGTGCAATTGCGCCTGCCGTTGCGGCGGCAGCGGCAATGTGTGCCGTTGTTACGAAGGTGATGTACTGCTTGTCGTTGAAGTTGCGGAGCAGGGGACCGAGACAAGTGCATTTCAGTCCTAATTCCTTGTAGTGAACAACCTTTGTTTCAAGCTTCGTCAGGTCTCTTTCGTCAATGTCAACGATTCTGACACAGCTTCTTGCGCCGTCCGTAAAGCAGCGGAAGCCTGCCGTTTTGCATTGACCCAGCGTAATTCCGTCAACAACGCAGGTGAAATCGTTCAGGTGGTCGTGGCCGAAGAAGGCGCCGATAACGTCACCCGTCTTTTTCCAGCTTTCGAACTGGCCGGGGTTGTATTCGGGTGCGCAGGGGTCTTCGCCGACGTAGCCGTCTGTCACACATTCGTTGCCGACGTATCGCTTGTCAGAGCGTTTCCCGTGACCTTTTACGGACGGGTAAAGCTCCCACGGCTTAGCCAATCTGTAAGCGTTTCTCTCCTCGTAAACGGGAGTGTGCTGGAAAAGAATTGCGGGCACCGGCTTGCCGCCGTTTTGCTCCTTGAGCTCATTTGCCTTGCGCTCGTACCACGCAATCTGATCCTCGTGCACCCAGTCGTATATTGATACGTTTCTGTCCTCCCAGCAGTTGTTGGAGTCGATAAACCACAGGTTGAATGCGGTTTTATCGCTGTCACTTGCCTGAATTGTAAGGTTAAAATTCATATCACCTGTAATTTCAGGGTCGTCGTTGAAGCAAAGGCAGTTCGGGTTGCTGACGTAAGCATCAACAATTTTTTCCTCCGTGCCCTGGTCGTGCTCGTGGTTGCCGAGCACTGCGGCAAACGGCACGCCCGCATCCGTAATCGGCTTGGTGATGAGCGCAATATTTCCCTTGGGGTCTCTGTTGCCGTCTGTATAGGTGTCGCCCATAAGCACGCAAAGGTCTGGCTTTAGCGTTTTTACAGCCGTTTCCATAAGCAGGTGCATATCGTGAAATCTGGCTCTGTCGTTTGCGGTGTCAAATATGCACGGCTCGTGCAAATCACCGAACAGAAGCATTCTGAATTTTCCGTTATTGTCAAATTTAAGTTGTTTTTTCATAATTAACCGAATATACCCTCAAACAGCGGAATGTCAAAGCCAAGCTGTGTATTGTCGTAATATCTGCCAATGTTGTTTATAATGCCGGCAATTGCGCTTATAACCTTAACCAGCGGATAGTACCACTGTGCAGGTGTTTTGTAGCTGTGGCCGCCCTCGTTGGTTGTTTTTTCAATGGTTATCGAGCCGATGCACTCGTCGCTTTCAACCGTGTAGGACTTGAGCACAATGCTGTCCTCGGAGAAATCGATAAGGTTGTAAATTTTTTCCTGCGTGAGTACTGCGTGGCCGATGTCACTTTCTCTCAGGCCTATTTCATCTTCTGCGCCGCGGGGTCTGTTGATTGAGCCCGTAACCATATAAATCGTACCCTGAGGGTCGGTGATTGTGGCGTTGTTTTCAACCGCTGCAACGGGCTCGTTGTTGTAAAGCACGTTGGAAATCGTGTAGTAGTGGCTGTGGCCGAGCAGGCAAAGGTCAAAGCCGTACTTGTCTGCAAGCGGTGCCCACATAAGGCGGAGCCACTTGTTTTCGCTTTCTCTGTTGGGCTTTCTGCCGCTGTAAAGGTCGTGGTGGAAGATTGCAACCCTCCATTTTACGTCGGGGTTTTCGGTTACGGCCTTTTTAACGAGCTTTTCGTGGTCGCCCATGCTGATGTTGTTGGAGTCCATAACGAGAAACAGCACGTCACCCTTGACGAAATAATAGTCCGTGCCGACGTAGGATTTAACCGCCATATTGACAGTGCCGTACTGAATTGCGTTGAAGTATCTGTAGTCAACGCTCTTGCGGTCGTGGTTGCCGATACAAGGCGCAAAGGGAATCGACTTCATAAAGCCGTTCGCAGCAACACCCACATATTCCGTTCTCATACCCTCGGAGGCCTGGTCGCCGCCCGAAAGGATAAGCTCAAGTGTTGAGCCGTTTGAGACTGCCTTAGCCTGGGCAGCTTCAAGTGTTTGACCGAGCGTGTAGGCGTTGTCTCTGATGGAATCAGCATTGTTGTCGTCGTGGCTTACGTGAATATCGGAAACGTAAACGGCTGTAAAAGAATCCGCTGCGTAAGCTGCAATCTCGTAGGTTTCGCTTGTCCATTCGCCTGAACGGCAGGTATAGGAGTAGGTTTTACCTGCTTCAAGTCCGCTGATGTAAGCAACAAGGCGGTAGTCGCCCTGAGGAGTTGCAACAGCTTGGGCTTCAAAGGTGCCGAAGGCTGAGCCGTCAGCATTCTTTACGGTAACCTCACCGCTGCCAGCGGCGGAATACCAGGAAATATATCTGTCCGAATCGTTGCTTGCAGGTGTCATTGTAACGGCGGCGGAAATTTCAGCCGCGTTTTCTGCCCAGTTAGTGTCCCATACTGCTTTGTCGAGTGCAGAAGCATTGAAGCAAACAGCACCTGAAAGCAAAATAAGTGCGGCCAGTAATACCGAAAGGGGAGTGCGTAATCTTTTCATGGTAATTCACCTTTCTCATACTTATTTTGATAATAATGAATTATACACCCTAAGCAAATCAAAGTCAAATTATATTAATAAAATTTAACAATAAAACAGTTGCCTTGCATTGGCTGATATGTTAAAATCAAAAGGAATAAAACACCGAAAGGGGATTTACATAAAATGGAAAACTTTACACCTGTTTTAAGGTTTGTTGCTTCAAGCGACCTTCATGCAAACCGTGAGCACCCTTCAAGAGTAGTGAACTTCCGCAAGGGTCTTGAACTTATGTACAAATACGCTGATTCCTGTCAGTACAAAAACCTCGATGCCGTAATCATCAACGGCGACTTTGCCGACGGCGGTCGAGATGAGCAAATGCAGGACGTTAAGGACGCCTTTGATGAGTGCCTCAGACCCGATACAAAGTGGATTCTGACAATGGCAAGCCACGAGTTTTTCTGCGAGGGCGGCGAGGCAGCAGCACTTGAAAAATTCGGCAGAATTTTCGGTGTACCATGCGATAACCATAACATAATTAACGGCTTCCACTTCATTTCTGTTACCACAACTAACGGTTGCCGCTTCAATGATGAAAAGCGTGCGTGGATTAAGGCTGAGCTTGACAAGGCAGTTGCGGATAACCCCTTCAAGCCGATATTTTTCTTCCAGCATCCCCATATCCAGGGTACTGTATACGGCAACGTTTACTGGGGTGAGGACGAAATTACAGATATCCTTATGAATTATCCGCAGATTATTGATTTTTCGGGCCACTCCCACGCGCCCGTAAACGACCCCCGTTCAATCCATCAGCAGCATTTTACCTGTGTCGGCACGGGTAGCTTTAAGTATTTTGAGCTTGACGAGTTTGACAAGATTTACGGCACGGTACCCCCCAATGAGCCCGAAGCCGCACAGTTTGTGCTTGTCGAGGCAGACGAAAAGGGCAGGGTATTAATCAGACCCTACGATGTGCTCACAGAGAGCTTTTTCGGTTGTGAGTGGCTTGTTGAAACCCCGTGGGAGCCTGACAGCTTTACCTATACCGACAATCGCTATAACACAGGCGTAAAGCCCTATTTTGCCGATGATGCAAAAATCGAAGTCAAGGTAGAAGGCAGCGACGCAACGCTTGAATTCACTCAGGCAAAAATCGATGCGGACAGAGTTAACGATTACAAGGTAACCGTCCGCCGCAAGAGCGACAACGCAATTGTCCGCCAGCTTTGCTTCTGGTCAAAGTATTACGTTAAGAATATGCCCGAAACGGCAGGCTATAAAATTGAAAGCCTTCCCGAGGGTGAATACGTCCTCAGCGTTACCGCAAGAGGTTTCTGGAACAACAAATCCACCAACAGCCTCACCGCAGAATTTACAGTTTAATAGTTAATATTAACCGCTCCCGGTTCATACAATTATGAACAAGAGCGGTTTTTTAAGGGGATAGTATATGAATTTTTTTGAGATTCTCAAAGCGGTTTTCCTCGGCATAGTTGAAGGCATAACCGAATGGCTGCCCATAAGCAGTACGGGTCATATGCTGCTTGTCGATGAGTTTTTACAGCTTAATATGAGCGAAGAATTCAAGGAAATGTTCTTTGTTGTCATTCAGCTTGGTGCAATCCTTGCCGTTGTGAGCGTGTTCTTTAAGCGTATGATACCGTTTGAAATAAGCAACGGGTTAAAAATCAAAAAGGATACCTTTGCGCTTTGGATAAAGGTTGTTATCGCCTGCGTGCCGGGTGCACTCGTCACCCTGCTGTTTGACGATTTTATCGAATCACGCCTGCATACGCCCGTTGTAATTGCCCTTACGCTTATTATCTACGGTGTTGCGTTCATAATTATAGAAAATGCGGCTAAAAACAAAACGCCGAAAACAAATCAGCTTGAAATGATAAGCTATAAGCAAGCGCTTTTAATCGGCCTGTTTCAGGTGCTTTCAATAATTCCGGGTACCTCACGTTCGGGCTCAACGATAATCGGAGCACTTCTTATCGGAGTTTCCCGTGTCGCGGCGGCAGAATTCACGTTCTTCCTTGCCGTGCCCGTAATGTTTGGCCTGAGTGCACTAAAGCTTCTCGATTTCGGCTTCAGCTTCACGGGGGATGAATTGGTAATCCTGCTTGTCGGCTGCGTTACGGCCTTTGCCGTCTCTCTCGGTGTGGTCAAGTTCCTTATGAGCTATATCAAGAAAAAGGATTTCAAGGTCTTCGGCGTTTACCGAATTATCCTCGGCGCACTCGTGCTTGGCTATTTCCTGCTTGTAAAATAATTCAATTTTTCAGTTTTTTTAATATTTCTCTTGACTTTTCGGTACTTCTTGTGCTATTATATTCAAGCACTTGGGGGCGTAGCTCAGCTGGGAGAGCGCTTGAATGGCATTCAAGAGGTCAAGAGTTCGATCCTCTCCGTCTCCACCAAGGTACACGAAGCAAAACTGTCAAAATCCGCTATTCTGCGTGGGTTTTGGCGGTTTGCTTTTTTCTTTGAGAACGCTTTATTAATTCTTAATGTGCAAAAACAGTCTTAAAAATTTGATAAAGTGTAACAAAAGTGTAACACAAAATAGCGAAAAAATGCCGCCTGAGAAGCAGTTTCTCGGCGGCAATTTTTTTATTTTTTCTCGGATTTTGCTTTTTTTATCTGCGAAACAGCAAATTGAAGCATTTCTTCATCAATGTGTGTGTACACTTTTTCGGTTACGTCGGCGGCAGGGGAGTGGCCGAGGAGCTTCTTTGTTACGAGTGGGTCAACGCCTTGCTTACTATAAGACAATTGCCGGAGTTAATTAAAAACGCTACTTTAGAAAGTGAAGAAGGGAATTATCACAATTCTGAAAGTAGCGTTAGTTATATGTATTTATCTTGTAATACAGAGATTGACGGTAAATTATATAAAGTATTATTGGACATAAGAAGAAGTCCAAGAAAAAACAAGTTCTATATGCATCGAATTTATGAGATAAATGAAATAGAGCAAGTGTCTGGCGTAGAAGGAACTAATCCTAAACTACCCTATCTGACCTCTCGCTCTAGACAGTATTATAGATGAAACTGGTGACAATGTCAAGTCCAGCGTAAAAAAATCCGATATTGTTGCAGGCCTTGTTGATACCTACAATTACACAGAGCAGACAGCAAACAAGATTTTTGCAAACGCTTATAATCTCAAGAAAAAGACGGGCTCAAAGGCGGATATGCAAGAGGTCTCCGCCGTTATTGCCAATGCTTTGGAAAAGCGTCGCAACGGTGATTTCGGCGAATCTGATATAACTGCTGTAGCTGACCTTATTGCTTCGGGCTCAAAAACTGAAAACGAGACTGTTATATCCGAGGCAAAACCGATACTCGATTATCTCAAGGGCATTACCGATAAACAGCGAGCATTGTCCCAGCGATGATGTCCTTGAACATATTCTCAATCACTACAAAGAACAGACGGATATGAAGTACGGCAGACTGGTTGTAAAATAAAAGAAAAAGCCGTCACACAATAAGTGTAACAGCTTCATTCCGAATACTTTTTGGCTTTGTCAAAAAGCTCTGTGCGGTTTGCGGTTTCAAGCTTGCGGTATATCGCCGCTGTATGCTTTTTAATAGTGCTTTCGGTAACAAAAAGCGTATCTGCAATAACCTTGCGCTTTTTGTTTTCAAGCAGGAAACGCAGTACCTCTTTTTCTCTTTGTGAAAGAGTGTCAACGGCAGCCCAGCTTTTCATAATGCTTTCAATCTGTTCGTTACTGAAGGATTTTATTGCTTCAATCGGTTCGCTGTGCTGTACGGGCGGTTCTTCGGCCTTCTTCACAGCTTCGGTCAGCCCGTAATCTTGCAGTATCGAATAGAGGAAAAGTATCATACCTTCGGTTACGATATATGAAATTGACAGGAATTCAAAGCTTGAATGAATCATATTTTCTACAAGCCATATAGCAATGTTGCCGATAACAACGAAGGCAAGAAAAACGGTGTGTTTGCTTGAAACAACGGTTTTCTTTATTGCCGTGTAAGCAATAACCGCAACCATTGCCGCGAAATATGTAAAAAGGAAAACCTTATAAATCGGGTGAAGAGGGCCGTATTCCTTGATAAGGACGGAATATCCGTTGACAAACTCAAGAGTAACTTCTTTGTAATAAATCGGCAGGATACCGCCGCTGGCTGCAACAAAAAACATAACTGTATTAACGGCAACCAGAATTTTGGGTAACCATTTCGTATGAGTAAACCGTGATAAATTCATTATCATCATCAGAAGTGAAAAGGGGAGAAATACGCTTCCGAGATAAGCAATTCTGTTTGACCACAGAGCCGCATCAAGAGTTGACGAAAGGGATAAGAGAAAATAACCGATGTCGCAAACGGCAACGGAAGCAAACAGCAGACCCAGCCATTTGTCGTGTCGCTTGTCGATGCGGTAATAAACGCCCGTCATAATCAGCGAAACAGCCATAGCAATGCCGTAAACGGTTGACATCATAATCCCTCCCTTGTTTTTTAAAAATTTTAACATATTTTATTATAACTGTCAAACTGTAATTTGTTTGTGCAACAGCAACAAATCGGTGCGTTGTATTTTGACACGGTAGCCCCAAAGGTAGCCCTTTTTTGGGAAAAGTAGCCCTTCGGGCTACTTATACTAAGAATATATATCCAATAAAATTTAAATAAAGATAATAATTAATTCCGAAAGGAGAAATTTGATATGGGACTTATTAAAGCAGGTATAGGAGCACTCGGCGGTACATTAGCAGACCAGTGGAAGGAATTTTTCTACTGCGATTCACTTGAAAACGATGTGCTTATGGTCAAGGGCTCGAAGAGAGTCAGCGGCAGAAGCTCAA
>JAFQRA010000019.1 GCA_017410325.1 Clostridia bacterium
AACTTTTCCTTATGCATTGTTTCTACAACTTTTTGCTTGAATTCTCCTGTATATCTTTTGTTCGGTATTCCTTTGGGCATAAAAAATCACCCCTCCTGTTAAACATTATACCACAATGTCTAACATTTGGGGTGCATTTCATAGTATTTATGTAACCCTTTTTTCCTTTCTTTCATAAAATATGACAGAAAGGGGAAATACATAATGAAAATTGTAGTGTTACGCAGTCCCAAGGCTTTGCAGGGTGTATTGAGAATGTTGTTCGGCATTAAGAAAATCGAATCGGTTTAGCGTTAAGTTACCGCCATCGCCGTGATGGCGGTTTTCTTATAGTATCAAAGAAGCCTTAGCGTAATGCTAGGGCTTTCTTTGCTATAAAATGGTTACAATTTTGTTACAATTATTGAAATTTACTTTCTTTAATGTTATGCTGTAAAAAAAGGAAAGAGGAGGTATTATTTTGGAAAAACAGCGTACTTTTCAGCATCCGAATAAAATAGGTATGAAGGACGCTCTCGGCTACGGCCTTGGCGATGCCGCCAACCTGTTTGTTCTGACCTATGTTTCATCATATCTTAAAGTTTTTTATACCGATGTATTAAAGGTTGCTGAGAGTAAGATTACAACTCTGCTTCTCATTTCAAGACTTTGGGACGCAATTAACGACCCGATGTGGGGTGCGTTTGTCGCAAAGCGCAGACCGGGTAAGGACGGTAAATTCAGACCCTATTTGAAATGGTGCGCCATACCGCTCGGAATAACTTCAATACTTTGCTTCGTCAATTTCAGAGACTTTACAACGAGTGAAGCCGTTGTGCTCGCTTTAATGTATGCTTCGTATATCGGTTTCGGTATGATGTACACCGGTATGAACATTCCTTACGGCTCTCTTGCTTCCGTTGTTACCGATGACCCGGAGGGCAGAACGCTCCTTTCTACATTCAGGTCTGTCGGTGCAGGGATTGGCGGTGCGATACCGCTGCTTATAGGGCCTATGATTATTTACTCCGTAGTCGGCACAAACAGCCAGGGTAATCCGATTAAAGCGGCTGATGCAGGCGGAATGATGAAATTCGGCCTTATTATGGGCGTGCTTTCAATTCTCTTCTATTTCTTCTGCTTTGCCACTACCAAGGAGAGAGTTGCCTCGGAAGCTGAGTCTAAAATTGATATGAAGCAGACATACCTCGGTATGTTCAAGAGTAAGCCCTTTGTTCTTGCTGCAATTTCGGGAATACTTATCAGCGGCCAGCTTCAGTTCAATTCGCTTACGCAGTATTTATATAAGAATTATTTTGAAAACACGGATTTGTCAATTATAGGCACGGTAGCTACATATCTTCCAATGGCTGTAATGATTTTCTTTACACCTAAGCTGGTTAAGAAATACGGTAAAAAAGAGCTTTGCACCGTTGGTACGCTGCTTTCCGCAATTGCTTCTATTCTTATGTTCTTTATTGTTCCGGAGTGTGACAGGCTCGGCAGTGCACCCGTTGTGTTTATGGTGTTCCTGTTCATTATCGGCTTCGGCTACTCCTTTGTCAGCATCACAAACTGGGCCGTTATTACCGACGTTATTGACTATCAGGAATATAAAACCGGTATACGCAGTGAAAGTGCAGTTTATGCTGTATATACCTTCTGCCGCAAGCTCGGCCAGACTCTTGCCGATGTCGGCGGTATGAAGCTGCTCAGCTCCGTTGCAGGCTATGACGGTGCGGTACACGGCTCAGCAGGCTACGTTGAGGGTGTCGGCGAAGGAATACTTT
This sequence comes from Clostridia bacterium, assembly GCA_017410325.1. Taxonomy (GTDB): domain Bacteria; phylum Bacillota; class Clostridia; order Oscillospirales; family Acutalibacteraceae; genus UBA8612. Next base: position 1,770 of record JAFQRA010000019.1, read on the forward strand.
TCGTCTGTACGGTAATTCCCGCTGTTGTTTATACTCTCGTATTTGTACTGTTCCTTGTATATCCGCTTAACAAATCAAAGCTGGAAGTAATGTATAATGATTTGACCAAAACAAGACACGTTCTCTCCGCAAAATAAAACATTATTTGGAGTTTAAGCAACGGGTGATAATATGTTAAAAATCAAGGATAAAGACGTAATTCTTTTTCAGGGTGATTCCATAACCGACGGTAACAGAGGCAGAAACTCTGACCCGAACCATATTCACGGTCATGGCTATCAGTATATACTGGCATCCGAAATGTATGCTGATAATTTATGCGTTGATTTTGACGCTATAAACAAAGGCATAAGCGGCAACAGAATATCCGATCTCTACGGCAGGTGGAAAGAGGACTGTTTAAATCTTAAACCGGATGTTTTGAGCATATTAATCGGTATCAACGATATTTACGCTAATTTTAATTGCGGCAACGGCTCTGATACACAACGGTTTAAAAAGCTTTACCGTTTAATGCTTGATGAGGCGCTTGAAATTAATCCCGATTTATTAATTGTTATCATGGAACCCTTTTTCGGAACGGCCAAAGATAATGATGACTGGGATAAATATGCTAAAGAACAAATCGGTGCTTTTGCTTTGGCTTCTAAAGAAATTGCAAAAGAGTATAACGCTGTTTTTGTGCCCTTACAGGATATGTTTGACGAATATGCCGCGAAAACAGATATCTTTAAATTACTCTGGGACGGTGTTCACCCCACAACGGGAGGACACCAGCTTATTGCAAGACGGTGGAAGGAATGTGTTGAGGCAAGGCTCAACGCTCGGTGAATTATGAACGGTACGTATAAAAAATTCGGCAAGGAAGCATTGCCTGTTCTTGCCATTTGCTACGATTTTGATAAAACTCTCACGCCTGATGATATGCAGGCGCAAGGCTATATTCAGTCTGTCGGCTATAACGTTGAAGATTTTTGGAAGGAATCTAACGAGCTTGCAAAAGAAAACGATATGGATCAGAATCTTGCGTATATGCACAAAATGGTGCAGGAGGCTGAAGGAAACCTCGTGCTCAAACGGGAAACCCTCGGCGAATACGGTGCTAACGTAAAGCTGTTTCCCGGTGTGGATAAGTGGTTTGAGCGAATCCGCCGATACGGACTTGAAAAGGGTGTAATTGTTGAGCACTATATCATTTCTTCCGGACTTAAAGAAATGATTGAAGGCACTCAAATGGCTAAAAACGGTGCTTTTAAAAAGATTTACGCAAGCTCCTTCTGGTATAACGAGCGGGGAGTTGCCAAGTGGCCTGCTCAGGTTGTAAATTACACAAATAAAACACAGTTCCTGTTCAGAATACAGAAGGGTGTTCTTGACGTTAATGACCCGCGCGTAAACGACTTTTTTCCCGCCGAGGAAATCCGTGTTCCGTTTCGCAATATCGTTTATATCGGTGACAGTGATACGGATATCCCTTGTATGAAGCTTGTCAGTTCCTACGGCGGTCATTCTATAGGCGTATACGATGCATTGAAGAAGAATAAATCAAAGGTTTATAAAATGATGCGCGACAGGCGGATTAGGTATTTTGCTCCTGCCGATTATTCCGAAGGAACGGAGCTTGACAGCCTTGTAAAAGCAATTATTGACAGAACTGCCACGAACGAGAAGCTTGAATCAATTTATTATTCCTGCAAAAAAGAAACAGAACAAAACGGGTGATATCTTATGACAAACCGCGAAAGAGCACTCAATATTCTGCATTATAAGGATGTCGACCGTTTGCCTGCCGTTCATTTCGGCTATTGGGGCGAGCTGCTTACGGAGTGGGTGCAGCAGGGTAAGATTTCAAAGGATTTTGAAGGCGGTATCGGTGACGGAAGCGAAGCTGACAGAGCGCTCGATAAAATAATCGGGTGGGATTTCAACTGGTTTTGCACCAAAGGAGCAAACAACGGCTTATATCCATGTTTTGAATCAAAGGAGCTTGAAGTTTTACCCGACGGGTCAAAAAGGGTGCTAAACAGTGTCGGTGTAATCGAAAGAATAAAACCCGGTATTACTTCAATTCCGTCAGAAGACGATTATACACTCAAGGACAGAACGGCATTCGAAGAGCTTTACAAGCCTAAGATGCAATTTGTTAAAGAGCGTGTTAACTACGAATACTTCAGCTCTTTCAACGAAACCCGTGATTACGACATTCCTATTGGTCTTCATTTGGGAAGCGTGTTGGGAAATATACGTGATATGACTTCGGTTATCGGTATGAGCTACCTGATGTACGATGAGGATGAGGAGCTTTTGGCAGATATCGTTGACACCTATGCCGATATGCAGTATGAATGTGCCAAAGCCATACTCGAAACAGGTGCACGGTTTGATTTTGCTCATTACTGGGAAGATATCTGCTTTAAAAACGGCCCGTTGCTCTCACCCGAAAAATTTGATGAGCTTTGTGCAAAGCACTATAAAAAACGCAATGATTTATGCCGTGAATACGGAATAGATATTATTTCGCTTGACTGTGACGGCGTTACGGAAAAGCTGTTGCCGACCTGGTTTGAAAACGGTGTCAATACAATGTTTCCGATAGAAATTGGTGTATGGGGAGACCAGTTTGAAAAAGCCCGAAATAAATTCGGCAAAGGCATGCTCGGTGTCGGCGGTATGGATAAAACTGCTCTGCGCAAGGATAAGGCGGCTGTTGACGCTGAAATCGAGCGGATGAAGCGCCTTGCTTCTATGGGCGGCTTTATCCCTTGTCCCGACCACAGGCTTATGCCTGGTACAAAATTTGAGCTTGTGCAGTATTATGCCGAAGAAATAAAGAAAATCCGAATCTGAGGAGCAGAAAATTATGAGCATTTATTCAGAAATTTCAGAAAACGTCCGCAAGGGAAGAATGAAAGCGGTAAAGGAGCTCGTTCAGTCTGCAGTTGATTCGGGTAATTCTGCTGCGGATATTCTCAATCTCGGCTTGCTGTCGGGTATGAATGAAATCGGTGAGCTTTTCAAGAACAACGAAGTCTACGTACCCGAAGTTCTCGTTGCGGCAAGAGCTATGAATGCAGGCGTTGCGATATTAAAGCCTTTACTTATTCAAGATAACGTTCAGTCTGTGGGTAAGGTGTGCCTCGGTACGGTGCGAGGCGATATGCACGATATCGGAAAGAATCTGGTAAAAATGATGATGGAAGGCAAGGGCCTTGAGGTTATTGACCTTGGTACCGATGTTTCACCCGAAAATTTTGTAAATACTGCGATTGAGCAGAATTGCAGGATTATATGCTGTTCCGCTTTGCTGACAACTACTATGGATGAAATGGCCGAAGTTGTAAAGCAGGCTGAAATCGCAGGTGTGCGTGACAAGGTGAAGATTATGATAGGCGGTGCACCGGTTACCGATGAATTCTGCAAAAAAATCGGTGCCGACGTTTATACTTCGGATGCCGCATCCGCTGCAGATGCCGCCGTTGAGCTTTGCAAATAAATACGGGTAATTTTTTATGAAAAAATCAGTCTGCAATTTAATTAAGAATAAAAACAGAACGATTCCGATACTCAGTTTTCCGTCAGTAAAGCTGCTCGGAATAAGCGTCAGTGAGCTTATTTCCTCGGTCGACAACCAAGCGAAGGGTATGAAGGCAATTTACGACAGGTGTAATATCGGCGCTTCACTCAATATGATGGATTTGTCCGTTGAGGCTGAGGCTTTCGGCGCAAAAATTAAAGTTAACGATAATGAAATTCCGACTGTTATCAGCGGAATTATTGATGATATTGAGTGCGCTTCACAGGTTTGCGTTCCCGAAATCGGAGCCGGCAGAACAAGAGTTTTCATTGACGGAGTAAAAAAGGCAAAGGAAATAATAACCGATATTCCTGTATTCTGCGGTGTAATCGGCCCGTATTCGCTTGCAAGCCGCCTTTTTGATATGACTGAGCTTATGTACGCTTGCTTCGACAGCCCCGATGACGTAAAAACCCTGCTTGATAAAGCGAGCGAATTTATTATTAATTACATTAACGCTTTCAAGTCAGCAGGTGCGGACGGTGTTATTATGGCTGAGCCTGCCGCAGGTATGCTCTCGCCGTCACTTGCCGATGAGTTTTCCGCTCCTTATGTTAAAAGGATTTTTGATAGTGTAAATTCAAATGATTTTATACTCTGCTATCATAACTGCGGAAATTATGCTGCCGATATGCTTGAAGGTATTTCTGTCGTCGGTGCTGACATTTACCACTTCAGTAACGCAGTAAATTTGAAAAAAGCTCTTGAATTTTTGCCGAACGACAAAATTATAATGGGTAACGTTGACCCTTTGCTTTTGCGCTCAGGCACCGCGGAGGATGTGTCGTCTGAGGTCGAACGCATTTTCAACGAGTATTCATCTTATCCCAATTTTATGCTTTCAACGGGCTGTGATGTTCCTGCAGATTCGGAATGGGAAAATATAGATGCTTATTTTAAAAAGGTAAATGAACTTTATGCATAAGGTAAACATTAACGGAAAGACAGTTCTTGCTCCTCACGGTCAGCTTTTATCCGATTTACTTATAAGAAACGGAAATGCCGTTGAGCATCCGTGCGGCGGTAAAGGAATATGCCGTAAATGTATGGTACGGGTTAACGGTGAAAATGTATTATCCTGCCGTTACAAAATCGAAACGGACGTTGTTGTAAGCATCGGTGACAATGCTCAAATATTATCCGTAACGGGTGCGGCTGAAACTGGACGGCTATCGCAAAACAACTGTTTTGTTCTTGATATAGGCACAACAACGCTCGCGCTTGCACTTGTTTGTCTTGACGATAAAAAAGTAATATCGGTTATGACCGCCGTCAATCCTCAGCGCGTATTCGGTGCCGACGTAATATCAAGAATTGAATACTGCCGAAATAACGGTGTTAAGCAGCTTCGGTTACTGCTGGCTGATGAAATTAGCCGTATGATTAATAAGCTTGATGTCGGCAAAAAATTGCCCTTGTTTGTTGCGGGCAATACGACAATGCTTCATTTATTTTTCGGTGCGGATTGCAGCGGTATGGGTGCGGCACCGTATACACCTGCTTTCCTTGATATACAGAATTCAACGGGCGAAGAGTTGGGGATATCTGGTGTTGGCGATATTGTTTCTTTACCCTGTGTCTCAGCCTTTGTCGGTGCTGATATTGTTGCCGGCCTGAATTTTGTCGGTTGGCCTAAGAAAGGCAAATATAATCTTCTTATCGACCTTGGTACGAATGCGGAACCGGTTTTATTTTCCGCTGATGATATTGTTTGCACCGCCGCTGCCGCAGGCCCTTGCTTTGAAGGTGCCAATATATCCTGCGGTATGAGCGCATCCGATGGTGCGGTTTATTCTTTTGCAAACGGAAAAGCTGAAACCGTAAATAATTCCGTAGCTAAAGGAATCTGCGGTACCGGTCTTGTGGATATAGTTGCATATCTCCTTAAAAACCATATAATAGACGAAAGCGGATATATGCCCTGCGAAAAATATAATATTTCTGCTGATGTTTATATTACTCAGGAAGATATAAGACAGTATCAGCTTGCAAAATCTGCGGTTTTTTCAGCCGTTCTGGCTCTTATTAAGCTAAAAGAGATTACCTTTGCCGATATTGACAAGGTGTTTATTTCGGGCGGATTTTCTGCGAAAATTAATATTGACAGTGCAGTGGAAACAGGGCTTCTTCCGCGTGAGTTTAAAGATAAGTGTGTTTGTGTAAATAACAGCAGTCTTCTCGGCTGTATAAAATACGCAACTGAAAACAGCGACTTGTCCGCAATTATCAAAAACTCGGAATATATAGATTTATCCTTGAATAAGGATTTTGCAGATTTGTTTATTGAAAATATGATGTTTGAATGAAAAGGCGCCGAAGAGCAATTACTCTTCGGCGCTTGAACATTATTTATTAGCTTTATTTTTTCTGAAATAGGGGATTAAGAACAGTAAAAGCATTGTGCCCATTAACGGGAACATACCTGTTACAAACATACCTGCCTTCATTCCTATTTGTTCCGCTGTAAGGTTAAGCGTTGAACTCATTTGAGAAGCGAAACTGCTTGCCGAAACGTTGTCAACAACTATACCCATAAGCTGAGGTGCAACCGAAGCACCAAGGTCACCGCCTGCAGCCATAAGCGCATAGGCGGCAACGCCGACATTCGGAACATTTTCCTCCATCATAATCAGCGAACCCGGCCAAAGCATTGCCGTGCAGAAGCCGGTGAGTATGCAGGCAATAAACGCAAACACAACGCTTGAAGAAAGGCCGATTATCATATAGCAGATAAAAGCACACAGCATACCGACAAAGAGCACGCGCATTATGTTTTTGCCGAATTTAGCGTAGGCGATTCTTGCGATACCGAGAAGAATTGCAAATGCAGCCATACCCAGAATATCGCCGACAGCCTTGTCAATATGAAGTGCGTTTTCCATATAGCTCGAAATCCAGCTTGACATTGCGTTTTCCGCACAACTTCCGAAGAAGATGCAGGCAACACACAGCGCAAGACCGACTGTACGCTTCTTTGTTCCTTCAAAGCTTTTCTTTTCGCCGCTTGAAATATCCATTTCGGGCATAGGTGAAAGCATAAAGAGTACAGCGGCTGCTACAGGCCACATACCGAGGAACATCGTAAGATACATCCAGTTTTCATTGCCGAAAATCTTAAGGAACAGCGTGCTTACAACCACAACGGTGAAAACACCAAAGGCATAAAGCGAATGGAGAAGGCTCATATCCTTCTGAGGATTGTCAGAAGGTATTGCCGCTATAACGGGGCTGAGAAGCACCTCTGACAGGCCTGCAGAAACAGAGAAAATTACCGTACCGACGAGCAGTCCTGCATAAGCGTACTGCGGAAGAAGTGTCGGAACCAGCGCATAGATAAACAAACCGACGGAAGTTATCAGCGGCATTGCTCTGACGACTTTCTTTACGTTGAAATGTTTTGTGAAAACCGTAAAAATAAGATCAATACCGAGCTGTGTGCAGAAGTTTGTAAGTACAAGCGTACCAAGCAAAGTGTAAGATATTCCGTAGGTTTCACGAAGCGTTACAAACAGAATAGGGGGCAGGCTGAAAATTGATGACATCGTGAAATAAGCCAGATAACACGCAAGCTTTGTTCTTTTGAATTTTTGCATAATGCTTCTCCTTAGTCACCGAGTAGGCCGTGATATCTGCCCATCCAGTAGGGCAGGAGATAAATGTAGGGGGTAAGTGCACGCATACCGTTTGCACCTGCCGTACCCGGCAGAGTAGTTGTGCGGTTAACCTGCTTTGTGTTTATGTTAACAAATTCTTCGGCACCCGAATCACAGATAAAGGGGTTGCCGTCGTAATGGATTACAAGCTTGGAGGAATACTCAACCGGGTATTTGAGCTGTGCGGGAATGCCCATTTCCTCCTGCTCGGTATCCCAAACGATATCCTTACGGTAGCTGTTGAATATCGGCCATCTGACGGTGTCCATATTCATTTCGGCAAGTGATTTTGCAGCGTTTTCAATGTCGCAGAAGTTATTTGTGAGAGCACCGTAAACTATGTTGAAATAAGGTGAACGCTCCGTTCTTTCATAAGCCCAATGGTGGGTCAGACCCATTTTGAATACTTCCTTTTGTGCTTCGTTATCCGTATATGTAATAAGCGGATAAATATTTACGAAATCCAGCTGGTCGTCAATATGCGCAACGTGGCCGTCTTCACACTTGTACTGCATACAGTTCATTGCGTAGTGATGCTTTTGAATGAGCATATCTAAAACCTTATCGTATTTTGCATCACCTGTTACGTGATATGCGGTTTTGAGGAAGGAGAGGATTTCAAGAGAGTTTGTGCCGCGCTCGTAATACCATCTGTCATCGTTGTTGAGAAGGTCAGGCTCCCAGTTAGCCCACGTTGTCGGAATACCGTCAACATCGGTAAGGTGGAAGTTGTTGTCAATAATATGGTCGGTTATTGTTTTTACAACCTGAGCAATTCTCATTTTTTCATCTTCGTTTGCAACAAGGTCATAGTAAATGCCGTATGCGAAATAGTGACCCGTCATTTCATCGCTTGATGTCTCGCCTAGCCATTCACAGTCGGGATTATCTTCGCAGATGTGCCATTCCTCACGGTTTCCCGTGCCGAATTCCGGCTCGTGTGAATATCTTGTTGCTCTTGCGGTAAATCCGGGCTTACCGGTAACCTCGGTAAGCTTAATCATTGCCTCAAGACCTTTTTTTGCAAACTGCCTTGCCTGCTCATCACCGGTAACGGCATAGCGGAAGCACTGGCTTGCAACGTATACGCCTGTGAAAAGACCGTCGTTATCCGAATTGGGAAGCCAGCCGGAATCAAGGTCACCGTACTTTTTAAGGCTGCGCGTAACCTGATAGCCCTCGTTGCGGCAGAAGTATTTGTCTGCCATTTCGTCGTAATGTGCCGCTTTTTCTTCAAGAGTGATATATTTATGAGAAATGAGGCTGATGCCTCTGGGCGTTACTGCGGCAATTGTTCCGTTATCGGAAACCGAAAGCTTCGTTACCGTCGGGTGCATAAGCCACGTGCCGTATGAGAAATAGGAAAGCTTACCCTCAATCAGCGTTACAACACCTGTGTTCGTTGCAAAGTATTTCTTGCCGTCGGCAGTAAAGAACATATCGTTGAAGGCTCCGTCGGGCACTGAATAAACGTCATTACCGTTGAACCAGTAATTTCTGCCGTCATAGATATTAAGGCCCTCGTCAGAGCCAACCCAGAGATGGCCGAGTCCGTCAAGCGCAATACAGTTGACCTTTTTGCTGAGCGCACCCGTAATGCTCGGAATAAGCTCGGCCCAATGGCGGCGTTTGCCCTTCATAGACATAAGACCCTCTTCGGGACAGCCGATATAAACGGTTTCGGCATATCTTGACGGACAGTCCTTTGCCGCAAGGCAGGACGTATTTTCGGGGATACCGACAATTCTTGTGAACTCACCGTCTTTTTTCAGGTAAAGGGCAGTGCTTGTAATGAGCCACAGTGAATTGTCCAGCCCGAACGAAACGTCGGTAACGGGTGCGTCAAACTCCGCAAGCTTTTTAACCTTACCGTTTTTGATTTCTGCCAAGAAATTTCCGACCGAAGCAAAAAGCGTGCCGTTTCTTGTAAACAGCTTTGAAACTTTTGCGTTAATCTTCTTTATCTTACCGTCTGAATATTCAATAAGACAGTCGGGCTGTGCAATATAAAGCGTTTCGCCTGCAAAGGCAACCGATGTAACGTTTTTGGTGTCGATTCCGTTTTCTTCAGTGATAAATACCTTATCGTACTGCTTGAATCTGCCTAAGCAGAGGGTAGGTTTTTTCATAAGCTTTCTCCTGTAAAAATATTTCCGCATAATTTTACCATAAGTAAAAATAAAAGACAATATTGTTGATATAATTATTTTTAATGATATAATATCATTATCGATTTAATACGGAGGACAGTTATGAATATTCTTGTAGTTAACGGCAGTCCCAAAGGAAAATACAGTATTACTTTGCAGACAATCAATTATTTAAAGCTTCTTTATCCGGATTACAGCTTTGATGTATTGGATGCAGGTCAGCGCATAAAGGCACTCGAAAGAGATTTTTCTCCCGCAATTCAGGCGCTTGAAAAGGCCGAGCTGATTATTTTTTCATATCCCGTTTATACTTTTATTGCACCTTACCAGCTTCACAGGTTTATTGAGCTTGTCAAGGAACACAATATATCGGTTGAGGGCAAGTTTGCCACACAACTCAGCACCTCCAAGCATTTTTACGATGTAACCGCACACAGATATATCCAGGATAACTGCGGAGATTTAGGCTTAAAGTACATAAAGGGTCTTTCTGCCGATATGGATGACCTCACGACAGATAAGGGACAGAAGGAAGCAAAGGATTTCTTTGAGTACGTATTGTTCTGCGTAAAGAACAATATTTACGAAAGAAATACATTTGAATATTCTCAGGCAAAACATATTACCGTTACCCCGGCTGTAAGTGACAATTCAGAAAAAACGGGCGATGTTGTCATTCTGACAAACTGTGAAGAAAACGACTCACAGCTCAAAAGCATGATTGACCGTTTTTCAGCTGAATGCCGATATAAAACCCGTGTCATTAACATAAGAGAATATCCGTTCAAGGGCGGCTGCCTCGGCTGTTTTAACTGCGCAGTCTCGGGCAGATGTGTTTATAAGGACGGCTTTGACGAGTTTCTGCGCAATACCGTACAGACGGCGCAGGCTATAGTTACCGCTTTCTCAATTAAAGACCATTCAATGGGTGCTTCGTTTAAGCTGTACGATGACAGACAGTTCTGCAACGGCCACAGAACCGTTACTATGGGTATGCCTATGGGCTATCTTATAAGCGGTGACTACAGTAAAGAATTTAACCTGCAGATGATAGTTGAGGGCAGGGCACAGGTCGGCGGAAATTTCCTTGCGGGTGTTGCAACGGATGAATTTGACCCCGACGGTGAAATTGATGCGCTTGCCGCTTCGCTTGAATACGCTCTTGAATCGGGCTACGTTCCTCCGCAGAATTTCTACGGTATCGGTGGTATGAAGATATTCCGCGACCTTATCTGGACCATGCAGGGTATGATGAAGGCTGACCACAAGTTCTATAAAAAGCACGGTCAGTACGATTTTCCGCAGAAGCAGTGGCCCAGAATGCTCGCAATGTATCTTGTCGGCGGTCTGCTGTCTTCCGAAAAAATCAAATCCAAAATGGGTAACAAGATGAACGAGGGTATGCTTATGCCTTATAAAAAAGTATTTGACAAGTTAGAGAAAAACAAATAAAAACAATGGCTGTCGGGTTATCCGAAACCTGACAGCCATATATATTTAAAAGTTAATTAATTCCTCATAGATGGGCATTGAAGCATCGGCACCGAGTCTGCTTACGGCTATGCTGCCGGCCTTGTTGCCCATATCACAGGCCTTATAAATATCTCCGCTTACAGCGTATTCAAGAGCCATGGCCGCCGTAAAGCAGTCACCTGCGGCAGTAGTGTCAACAACGTCACTCGGATAAGTCGGCATAATTTTCAGATTTGTGCCGTCCCACACCGAGCAGCCTCTGCTTCCGAGCTTAAGCACAACGTATTTTGCCTTGCTTCTTTCCATAAGACATTCGGAAGCGGCTAATATTTCTTCTTGCGTGTCGGGAGATATGCCCGTAAGTGCCTTTGTTTCGCTTTCGTTAGGTGTGATTATTGTGACACCCTGCATTTTTTCAAGGGAAAAATTCTTTGCGGGCCCGCAGTCAACTACGGTAATGATTTTTTCTTCAACGGCTTTATTAACAGTAGCTGTAACGGCTTCTTCGTTGGTTTCAAACTGTACGAGCAGTAAATCCAGCGTACCGTCTACAGCATCGGAAGCGGCTTTCGGGTCAATCTGTGCGTTAGCACCCTCGTAAACGACAATTCTGTTTTTGCCCTCGCCGTCAAGCATAATTACCGCTAAGCCCGTAACGTCGCCGTCTGCGGCAACTGAAGCGGTATCAACGCCGAGACTATTCAGATTATTTATCAGCGAGTGACCGTTTGAGTCATCGGCAACCTTGCCGATCATTTTAACCCCTGCACCGAGCTTTTTGAGTGCCGTTGCCTGGTTTGCGCCCTTGCCTCCGTTAGCGTAGGAATAAGTGTTACCCACAATATTTTCACCGCATTCGGGTATTTTTTCCATTGACATTATAAAGTCCATATTTATACTGCCCATTACGGCAGCACGGATATTTTTATACATAAATCCACCTCTGAAAAATTAAAGAAGCTTTCTCAAATCCTCTGCGGCCTGCTTAACGCTCTTATCCTTGAGGAAGAGTCCGCTTGTACCGAGAACAAAGATTTCTGCGCCGCATCCGCTCAGCTTTTCAGCATTTGCGGGGTTAATGTTTCCGTCCACCTCTATCGGTACGTCAGCGTAGCCCCATTCATCAAGAAGTCCTCTTGTATACCTTGTCTTTTCTTCGGCACAGCCGATGATTTTCTGACCTGCAAAGCCGGGGTTAACGGTCATTATCAGTACCATATCCGCATTATCCATAAGATATTCAAGGTTTTCGGGTCGGGTGTGCGGATTAATGGCTATACCCGCTTTTAAACCTTTACTTTTAATCTGTGCAAGTGTACGGTGAATATGTATATCCGCTTCATAATGAACGCAGAGTATATCGTTTTTATCAAGCTTCATTCGGTCGATAAATCTTGCAGGGTCGTTGACCATCATGTGTATGTCAAGCGGTATGTCTGTAATCTCTTTAATTGCGTTTACAAAATCAAAACCGAAGGTCATATTCGGCACAAAGCTGCCGTCCATAATATCGATATGAAGGTAATCAATTCCTGCGTCTTCCAGCTCTTTAACCGATTTGCCGAAGTTCATAAGGTCTGCACACATAACCGATGCAGAAAGTAATTTTTTCATAAAGAATAACTCCTTTTAAATATTATTTACAGAATACCATAAAAAAATATTTTTAACAAGTGCTATTATATTATAGACAAATCCTGTTATTTGCTATAAAATAGACACAATGAATTTATAATCTTTCACGATACGGAGGTTAAATGATGAAAAAATACGATGTAATTATCATCGGCGCCGGTAACGGCGGCCTTGCCGCGGCAGCTACCTGCGCCAAAGCGGGTCTTTCAACACTGCTGCTTGAAAGGCACAACATCCCCGGCGGTTCTGCTTCGTCCTTTGTCAGAGGCAGATTTGAGTTCGAGCCTTCATTGCACGAGCTTGCCGGTATAGGCACCCCCGATGAGCCCGGTTCAATTGAAGAAATGTTCAACAGATTAGGTGCTGACTGCGACTGGCACAAGCATGATTCAACGTTCCGCCTTGTTGTTCCCGCAAAGGAAGGGGATAAGGATGCTTTTGTGAATGAAAACGGCGTTCTTGTCACGGTTGATGCACGTATGCCCGTTGGGTTTGAGAACTTTGCACGTAAGCTTGACGAGCTTGTTCCCGGCTCTTACGAAAGCTGTATGGCGGCATTCGACCTTTCGGAAAGAATGTTCAATGCTTTTAAAGCGCTTGACAACCCCAAAATGCTTCCCGGTATTCTCAAAGATATGCCCGATATTATGCGTATGGTTTCGCATACCCTTAACGAGGGTCTTGATGCACTCGGTATGCCCAAAAAGGCTCAGGATATATTCTCAACCTATTGGTGCTATATGGGTGTTCCCGGCTCTAAATTTGATTTTCTTTACTATATGGCCGTGCTTCACAGCTATGTCAGAAGCGGTACGGGCATTCCTCACCTTCGCAGCCACGAAATGAGCCTTGCTATCGATAAGGTTATCCGCGACAATGACGGTGACATCTGGTATAACTCCGAAGTAACAAAGGTTATTTGTGAAAACGGTAAACCCGTAGGTGTTGTAATTAACGGTGAAAAGGAGGTTTACGGTAAGTACTTCATCTGTAATTCCTATCCTATTGCCGTTTTCAGAGATCTTTTTGATAAAAAGGATGTTCCCGAAAAACAGCTCAAAATGCTCAATGCACGTAAAACTGCCTGTACTCTTACTACCGTTTATCTCGGTATGAATAAGACAAAAGAAGAGCTCGGTATCACCGATTATTCCGTATTTATCGCTCCCGATTCTGATTCCGACAAGCAATGTGCGCTCTGTAATGATTTCGGCAGCGGCTACTGCATTATCAACTGTCTTAACGAGATTATTCCCGACTGTACTCCCGAAGGCACGTGCCAGCTTTTCCTTACCTCAATGACCTTCGGCGATGTAATGCGCGACGTAAAACCGCAGGACTATAAGAAATTCAAGACTAAGGTTGCCAAGGATATGATTGAAACCTGCGAAAAGGCTCTCAATATTTCCATTACGCCTTATATTGAGGAAATTGAAATTGCTCTTCCGCCTACCTTCGCAAGATACCTCAATACCCCCTGGGGTACCCCTTACGGCTATCAGCTCGAAAAGTGGGACAGCATGATTCCCCGTACAGTCCAGTATATGGCAGACCAACCGTTTGACAATTTCTTCTTCTGCGGAGCAAGCCAGGAAAGAGGCGACGGCTACGGCTGTGCTTACTATACCGGCGAAAAAGCAGGCGGAATTGTTGTAAAAGCACTTAAGGAGGGCAAATAATATGGCAGACCTTAAATCACTTTCAGCTAAAAAGTTTTTATCTATGCTCCCCGACAGACAGGCGAAATTTAAAGCCGCCGCACCCGTACTCCCCAAGGTTGCGGATAACGCAACGGCACTTGCCAAGGCACTGCACCCCAAGCGTCAGTATCTCAAGATTGCCGAGGTTGTTGACAGGGGAGAGGACTGCAAAAGTTTTACGCTTGTACCCGATACCGATAAAGGAACACAGTCACTTGCTTTCTTCGGCGCAGGTAAATATCTCACCGTTTTTGAAACGATTGAGGGTATGCCTGTAACAAGAGCATATTCAATTTCTTCCTCGCCCAAGGATTCTCTTGAAGGCAAGTACGTCCTCACAATCAAGCTTGTTGACGGCGGTCTTATGTCAAAATATATTTTTGATACGTGGACTGTAGGCACTCAGGTTACTGTTTCCGCACCCTCGGGCAATTTTGAGTATCAGCCGCTTCGTGATGCCGCAAAGGTTGTCTGCGTTGCAGGCGGCAGCGGCATAACGCCATTCGTTTCAATGGCAAATGCCATTGCCGACGGCGATGAGGATTTTGAAATGACCCTTATCTACGGCAGCAAAACCTACGACTCAATTCTTTTCCGTGAGGAGCTTGGAGCTCTTGCGGGCAAGTGCGATAAAATCAAGGTCGTTCACGTTTTAAGTGATGAAGACAAGGTTGTTGAAGGAACCGAAAAGGGCTTTATTACGGCGGATTTAATTAAGAAATACGCTCCCGAAAACGAGCCATATTCCGTATTTGTCTGCGGCTCACAGCAGATGTACGCCTTTGTTGATAAGGAAATCGAAAAGCTTGGTTTAGAGAAGAAATACATCCGCCACGAGATGTTCGGCGAGTTCCACAACCCCGAAACACAGGCAGATTATCCTGCAGGAATTCCCGAAAAGGTTAAAATCACGGTTACAATCCAGGATAAAACCTATATCATTTTCGGTAAATCCTCCGATTCCGTTATGCAGACTATCGAGAAGAACGGTCTTGCCGTGCCTGCACGCTGCCGAAGCGGTGAGTGCGGCTTCTGCCACTCACATCTTATCAGCGGTAAGGTTTACGTGCCCAAGCACCTTGAGTACCGCAGACTTGCCGATTATAAGTTTGACTGCATCCATCCCTGCTGCTCGTTCCCGCTGACCGATATCGAAATCAACGTACCTGCGGCAAAATAATCTATATTAAATAAAATGACCGCTTGTGTTTGATTTTAACACAAGCGGTTTTAAAATTATTTACTGCTTACTGCTTCAAGAACTTCCTTTTTGAAGTCGCCGTAAATTTTGTATTTTTTTGTGAAAATAAACAGGGAAATCAGAATCATAGCAGGGGGTATAATGAACATCATAAATGAAATTGCACTTTTTGCGGCAGGTGTCTGAACGGTTGCTGAGCCGTCAAAGCCCGTTACGCTGAACGAAGCGTACATAATGATTGACTGAACGGTGTACGCCATTTTCTGCAAAAAGCCCTTCATTGAGAAAGTGAGACTCTGGTTACGCTTACCGAGCTTATATTCGCCGTAGTCAACAACGTCTGCAAGCATAACGGTCTGGTTAACAAACATACTGCCTATACCGAGTGAAGTAACTGCGTAGAAAGCACCGAGCGCATAAACGCTGCCGCCGAAGCCGTAGCCGACTATTGCCATGCCTATGTAACCGCCTGCGGCAAGGCTCAACGAGAGCTTATAGGTTGAACGGTTAGTCATATATTTTGAACAGACGGGAACAACGAGAAGTGAAAGAACTGAGCCGACTGTACCGCAGAGGTTGAAGGTTGACTGCTGCTGAAGGTCGCCGACAACGCTGTCAAAATAATAGCTGCTGATGCCCGAGGTCATATAATAACCTGAGTTCGAAATCATAGCAAAAAGCATAAACACGAGAAGCTGGTCGTTTTGCTTTATTACGGAAATTGCGTTTTTGAACGAAAACTTTTCGGGGTTAGCAATTACTCGCTGTTCTTTTGTTGATGCAACACTGATTAACGCAAAGAAAACGAGTGCAACAGCGGTAATAACAGACCACTTGCCAAAGCCCGAAAGAAGCGAGTCGGAGGACATTGAGCTGAGCTCATCGCTTTGTGAATTGCCGAGTGCCGCAACAGCCTTTACGGTGAATATCATAATTATGCCCTGACCGATACCCGAAAAGGCTCTTGCAACGGTCGAGATAAGGTTGCGGTCTTTTTCTTCGTTGGCAAGCGAGGGAACCATAGACCAGAAGGGGATATCGGCAAGCGTGTTTGTCATACCCCACAGTACATAGAAAACGGCAACGTAGATGTAAAGCCCTGCAGAGCCCGAGGCAAAACCGGGATTGTTGAAAAGGAAGCACAGAACAATACCGTTAAGTAACGCTCCCGTGAGAATCCACGGGCGGTATTTGCCCATTTTGGTCTTGGTCTTGTCAACAATCATACCCATCATCGGGTCGTTTACACCATCCCATATTCTTGCAAGGGGAGCAAGAATGAGAAGGAACAGGGGATTTATGCCCAATGCATTTGTAAGATAGATTGAAAGGTATGAGTAGAACATACCGTAGCTCAGGTCAAGACCGACGGCACCGACGCCGTAGCCGACCTTTCTGCCGAAAGAGAGCTTGTTCATAAAAATATCCTCCACATCATTTATAGCAACATAATACTTTAATTCAAACGAATAATCAAGACAAAACAATAATTATTCCGTAGTATAAGCACCTCTTGCCCATAAAATCCATTTTGAACGGTCAAGCGGATTTACGCCGCGTCTCGGATTTACGTGTTCAAGCGAGTCACAGCATTCACGGTAGCCGTAAAACGTCTGATTAAGCACAGCCTTGCCGGATGAAATAACCGCAAGCCTTGTCGGAAAATCCATTGACGTTGCAACGGGAACTACGGCTTCAAGCGATACGGTCTGCGAATGTGTAACGGGAGAATCGTATTCACCGCCCATTTTAACAATTTCAGACAGCAGCTTTCCCGATAATTCGGCAGGTGCAGTGATTCGGATTTTGAGCAGCGGCTCAAGTATTGTTGAGCCCGTTTCCTGTAAACCGTTCATAAACGCCATAGGCGTGCACACAAAGAAATCCAGCGGATGAGTGTGAATCGTGTGGTGTTCACCGCCAATGAGCGTGCATTTGAAATCCGTTACCTCCCAGCCGTAAAGCCCTTGCTCAAGACAGGTGTTGAAGGAGGTACGTATGTGTGACTGATAACGGTAAAAGCATTGGTTTGACGGCAGTCTGCCGTGGTAGCTGACACCGTAACCCCTCGGCATAGGCTCAAATTTAAACTCAACAACAGCCCAGCAGGGCTTGGGCATAGTATAGCTTGCTCTGGCGAGCCCGGCTTTTGAAGGCGTTTCTTTATAAATAACGGTGGGCGCTGAAAAAGAAGCATCAAGAGAATAGCGTTCTTTCAGCAGGTTTTCAAGCACCTCAAGCTGAATTTTACCTGTTGTGCTTATTGTAATTTCCTTCTGCCCGTTTTCCCATTTTGCATCTATGTACGGTTCTTCATCCGACAGCTGAGAAAGCGCACCTGCAAGCTCGGGCAATTTTCTTTCATCGCCGTCGGCAGGGGATACCCGAACACGCAGAAAAGGATAAACAAGTTTTGATGCCGTACCCTGAACGAGAGACCCGATAAAACTTCCTGCCTTAGCCGAGGGCAAGCCGCAAAGCGCCGCAATATCGCCGCCGTGCACAAAGCCTGAATCCGCAAGCTTGGCACCGTTATATGTTTTGATTTGAGAAACCTTTTCTTTGGTGTCGGGTTTTTTCTCCTCATCAACCGCATCGTTTTCCGAAACGGCAGATTTTGAATTATCGGCTGTAACAAGAATAACCTCATCGCGGTTGGATATTTCACCGCCGAAAAGCCTAATGTGTGAAATTTTTCCGTTTTGCTTATCGTGCTCGATTTTATATATAATTCCGCACAAGCCGTCGGTGGCTTTGTGTTCCGCAGACGGCATATATTCTGTAATAACATCCGCAAGCTCCTTTACGCCGATACCGTGCTTTGCGCTTCCGTATAAAATCGGGGAAAGCTTACAGTTGAGAATTTCTTTTCTAATTATTGTCTTTACATCATCGATATTGAGGATATTTTCATTGAGAAACTCCTCTTCGGCCTGTTCGTTAATGTCAGCCAGAATCTCCGTTGCGTGCGCTGAAAACTCATCGTCGGAAAACGAAGCAATACTTGCATTTTCGTTTCCCGAATTTAACGGACGGTTCATTTCAATATATGCAGTATCGCTCAGTGCTTTCAGTTCTTTTAAAACAGATGCTGTATCAGCGCCTGCACGGTCAATTTTATTGATGAATACTAGCCTGGGGATTTTTGCACTGTCAAGCGATTTTAAAATGTTTTCCGTGTGTGCGCGCACTCCTTCAACCGCGGAAACGATTACCACGGCATAATCAAGCGCACTTAGTGCTCGTTCAACCTCTCCCGCAAAATCGACGTGACCCGGTGTATCAATAATATTAATCTTGTTATCTTTCCATTTTATTGAAGCGGCGGCACTTCTGACGGAAATTCCTCTTTGCTTTTCAATGCTCATATTGTCTGTAGATGCTGTGCCTTCATCAACGCTTCCTATCTGACGTATACTGCCCGACAGATACAGCAGCTGCTCGGTCAGCGTTGTTTTGCCTGAATCAACGTGCGCCATTATTCCGATATTGTGAATCTTTTCTGACATTCAATCACCGCATTTTCAAATATGATGACATTATAGATTATTTCTTCTTTTATTTCAATAGTGCAAAAAGTTGTGTTGACTTAATTTTCTTTATTTGGTATATTCATTTTAGCGATATTCATTATTACTACGGAGGTCTGCTATGTTTATTATCAGAAAAATCTGGGCAATTCTCACTCTTCCTCTTCTGCTTCTCACTCTTCTCACAACCCCCGATGCTTCAAGCACGGAAAGTGCCGAGCTTGTTTCGGAAAACACCTTTGTTTTTGAAAAAGCATTGCTTATGGGGCAGGGCATAACTACCGACGGAGAATATTTTTATACCAGCGGCTCAATTACCGCTCTTAATCTTACGGCTCTTGCCAAATTTACGTTTGACGGTATGGAGATTACGCAAAGCGCCGTAAATCCTTTGCCCGAAAAATGTACCGAACGCGGCAATAACCACATCGGCGGCATCAGCTATTATGACGGCAAGATATACGCTCCCGTTGAAGGCGGAGATATCTGCTACGCCTGTATAGTTGTTTTTGATGCTAATACACTTGAGCCTACCGGTGAAATATATGACCTGCCCAACGAAAATTACGACGACGGTGTACCGTGGTGTGCCGTTGACCGTGAAACGGGTCTGCTTTACGCTTCCAAGTGGTCAAATGCGAAAACGATTTATGTATATGATATAGAAAATGAAATGAGCCTTGTTAAGGAAATACCTTTGACGGGTCTGGGAGAAATCCACCGTATTCAGGGCGGCGAATTCTACAACGGAACTCTTTATCTTTCGGAAGACGTTGAAAACAACGGCAATTACAAGAATATTTTAAGTGTCAACGTTTCAACGGGTGAAGTAGCTCTTGCGACTGAACGTGACGTCGGCGGAGATAACATCGAAGCAGAGGGTATGACCTTTGGCGTATCTGACGACGGTGCCGTTATGCACGTTCTGGATTATAACAAGCTTATCGGTATTTTTGTACGCCATTATAAAGTGAATTTCTGATGCTTATATGACAAGGCTGTTAAAACGGCCTTGTCTTTTTATGCTTTGTTTTGAACTTTAAATTTTGACTAAATCATTAAAAAAATCAAAATTACTGTACAAATCCGAAATAATGATATATAATTAAAAAATAAAACATAAAATTATTTATTTTACCGGGGTAAAAGAAATGAATATAATTGTAGCCGGCGACGGTAAGGTCGGATTGGCAATTACAAGACTGTTGTCACAGGAAGGTCACGACATTGTTGCTATTGACACTAAGTCGCAGCAATTGGATGACCAGCTTCAGCGTCTTGACGTAATGTCTGTTTCGGGCAACTGCGCAACAATGGAAACTCTCCGCGAAGCCAATGTAGAACAGAGCGATATTCTTATCGCCGCAACAAGTGCTGATGAAACAAACCTTCTCTGCTGTCTTACAGCCAGAAAAATGAATCCGTCACTGCACACGATTGCCCGTGTGCGCAATCCCGAATATACAGAGCAGCTTTATATGATGCGCGAGGATTTCGGTCTGTCGTTAATAATAAATCCCGAGCGTGAAGCAGCCCAGGAAATACACAGACTCCTTCAGTTTCCGGGTTTTCTTAAAAGAGAAACCTTTGCCAAGGGCAGAGTTGAGATTGTTGAGCTTAAAATAGAAGATAAAAGTCTTCTTGACGGAGTTGAGCTCTGCCGTCTTTCTCACGCCCTCGGCGGCCATAAAATTCTAGTCTGCGTTCTTGTTCGCGACGGCAAGGCTTTTATTCCGTCGAGCGATACGGTTTTCCGTGCAGGCGACCATATTTATGTTACAGCTCCCGTAAGCACGCTTACCACTTTACTTAAAAAGCTTGGTGTAACGCAAAAGAAAATCAAATATGCAATGCTCATCGGCGGCGGCAGGGTAGGATATTATCTTGCTAAATTTTTGATTGATGCGGGCGTTCACGTAAAAATAATAGAAAACGATTCTGAAAGATGTGAACATCTTGCGCAGATAATTCCCGAAGCTTCAATTATTTTGGCTGACGGCTCATCTCAGGACGTACTTGAAAGCGAAGGCCTTTCCGATATGGATGCTTTCGTTACTCTGACTGGCTTTGATGAGCAGAATGTTATTGCTTCAATGTACGCCTCGGCACAAGGTGTTCCCAATGTTGTTACCAAGGTAAACCGTATGGAAATTTCGGGTATGCTTGAGGATTTACCGGTCGGCGGTATCGTAAGCCCCAAAGAGCTGTGCAGCGCTAATGTTGTTCAGTATGTCCGTGCAATGGATAATCAGGAAGGTGCGGCGGTAACACTGCACAGAATTGCCAACGGCAGGGCAGAGGCGCTCGAATTCGTTGTTGCTTCCAACTCGCGTTGTGTCGGTTTACCGCTTAAAAAGATACATTTGAGGAGCAATATTCTTATTGCCTGCATTACCCACCACGGTAAAACGGTTGTTCCCGACGGTAATTCATCATTTGAAGTCGGCGATACAGTAATTGTAGTTACCAACCGCCAAGCACCCATTATGCAGTTTAACGACATTTTTGTCTGAGGTTAATTAGAAATGAATGTAAAATTTGTTTTCAGAATAACAGCGTTATGCGTGTTCTTTACCTCGCTGTTTATGATAGCACCGGCTATAATTTCATTTATTGATTCTCAGATGAGAAACGGTTTCATTTATCTTAGCATTGCTGCCGTTATGATGTTGTTCAGCGGTTTGGTGTTTATTCTTACACGTAATTATAAACCGACTTTCTATGCGCAGGAGGGTTTTGCTTCTACGAGCATTTCCTGGATAATTATGTCGTTTCTCGGTGCAATACCTTTTAAACTTACCGGAGAAATTCCGAGTTATATTGATGCTTTGTTTGAAATTGTTTCAGGCTTCACAACAACAGGTGCTTCTATACTTACCGATGTAGAGGCTCTTTCACGTTGCAATCTGTATTGGCGTAGCTTCAGCCATTGGCTTGGTGGTATGGGCGTTCTCGTCTTTTTGTTAGCAATTGTTCCTACGGCAAAAAAAGAGGGAGGTTCGGGCATATTCCTTATGCGTGCGGAAAGCCCGGGACCCTCGGTCGGTAAATTTACTCCTCATATACGTCAGACCGCAATAATTCTGTATGTTATTTACATCCTACTAACTGCTGCGTGCGTTATACTTCTTCTGGTTGGCGGAATGCCCGTTTTTGACAGTCTGTGTATCGCATTTGGCACGGCAGGCACAGGCGGTTTTGCTGTTTTGAATTCAAGCATGGCAAGCTACAGCGTATTCTGCAGAGGTGTTGTAACAGTCTTTATGTTCCTTTTCGGCGTAAATTTCAATATATATTTCCTTATTCTTCTTCGTCAGTTTAAATCTGTATTTAAAAACGGAGAGTTGAGAACATATATTTTAATTGTACTGTCTTCAATTGCTTTGATAGCACTTAATATCCGAAATATGTTCGGCAATATCGGTGACGCTTTACATCACGCAGCATTCCAGGTCAGCAGTATTATGACAACAACAGGCTTTGCTTCCGTGGATTTTGAGCAATGGCCTGCTTTTTCAAAGTCCATTCTGTTTATATTGATGTTCATTGGTGCCTGTGCAGGCAGTACCGGTGGCGGACTTAAAGTTTCAAGAGTTATTCTGCTTTTCAAAAGCATTTGGAAGACAATTATCAAAACACTTCATCCAAGAAAAGTTCATATTGTTCGCATGGATTCAAAAACTGTGGAAGCCTCGGTTACGCACGGTGTCAATTCATATCTTGCAATTTACTGCGTTATAATTCTGACAAGCTTTTTGATAGTTTCGCTTGATAATTACA
The DNA here is from genome assembly GCA_017410325.1 of Clostridia bacterium. Taxonomy (GTDB): domain Bacteria; phylum Bacillota; class Clostridia; order Oscillospirales; family Acutalibacteraceae; genus UBA8612. Next base: position 24,466 of record JAFQRA010000019.1, read on the forward strand.
CAATCGGTACTAATCTTTCCGCTGTTGTTGCGTGCTTTAACAATATAGGTCCCGGCTTTGAGCTTGTCGGCGCAACTGCTAATTATGCGCATTTCAGTGACTTGTCCAAAATCGTTCTGTCCTGTGATATGCTGCTTGGCAGACTTGAAATATTCCCCTTGCTCGTCCTTTTCAGCCCCGATCTTTGGAGCAGAAAGAGATAATATTTTGATTGGAGGTAATAATTTATGCCCATAAGAGTTTTACAGATTGTGACAACCATGAACAGAGGCGGTCTGGAAACTATGCTTATGAATTATTACCGCCATATTGACCGCAGCAAAGTTCAGTTTGATTTTCTTGTTCACAGACCGGAGGAAGGGGATTACGAAAAAGAAATCCGTTCTTTGGGCGCCAGAATATACAGAGTGCCTGCGCTTAATCCGTTTTCTCCCGCTTATTTCAAAGCATTGAATTCTTTCTTTTCAAAACATCAATACGATATTGTTCACTGTCATTTGGACTGTATGAGTGCCGTGCCTCTTTCTGTTGCTAAAAAGCACGGAGTAAAGCATCGGTTTGCACACGCACACAGTATAAGCCAGGATAAAGACTATAAGTTTTTTATCAAATTGATATTTAAAAGATTTATTCCGTTTTTCGCTAACGAGCTATTTGCATGTGGCAATGAAGCCGGCAATTGGATGTTTAACGGCAAAAATTTTTTTGCAATTAACAACGCAATTAATGCCGATTTATATTCTTACAATGATTCTGTTAGACTTAGTAAACGTACTGAACTCTGTATTGATGATTGCTTTACAATTTGCCATGTAGGAAGATTTGATTATCCAAAAAATCACCCGTTTATAATTGATGTGTTTTATGAGTTACTAAAACTTAACCCTCATTCCAAACTGCTGTTAGTTGGAACCGGAAGCACATTACAGACTATCAAGAGTAAGGTCAATGATTTAAATATTGATAAATCTGTTAAATTTCTTGGTGTCCGGTCAGATATCCCTGAAATACTTATGGCTGCTGATGCCTATTTGTTTCCCTCTGTGTATGAAGGAGTCAGTCTTGCAACAATCGAAGCTCAAGCCTCGGGTTTACCTTGCTTTTTTTCAGACAGAATACCGGCTGAATGCAAGGTTACAGACAATGTGATGTTTATTCCTCTTGAAAAATCACCCTCATATTGGGCCGAACAAATATATGGTTGTAGAGGCTGCAAGCGTTCAAATAATTTAGAATATATAAAAGCTGCCGGGTACGATATATGCAACAAAGCTGAACAGCTGGAAAATCTTTATCTGAGCAAGGTTGGTGCTGAAGTTGAATAGTTTACCCATGCTTACTGTTTTTACTCCTGCATATAACAGGGCACATACTATCATTCGAACGTATGAATCATTAAAGAATCAGTCCTGTAAAGATTTTATCTGGTTAATTGTTGATGACGGTTCAACCGACAATACTGCTGAACTTGTAAAGCATTGGCAAAAAGAAGATTCAGGTTTTGAAATACAGTATATTTACAAAGAAAACGGCGGTATGCATACGGCACATAATACTGCTTATGAAAATATTAAAACTGAACTGAATGTCTGTATTGACTCTGATGACTGTATGCCTGCAGATGCCGTTGAAGAAATTTTAAATAAGTGGAATAACGTAAGAGATAAAGGCTATGCGGGTATTATCGGACTTGATGACAATATGATTACCGGCGAAATTATAGGTACCGCTTTCTCTTCTGATTTAACCGAAACTACATTATGTGATTATTATGCATCGGGCGGTAAAGGAGATAAAAAACTGGTTTATCGCACTGATGTAATCAACAGTTATCCTCCTTATCCTGTTTTTGACGGAGAAAAATATGTAGCCTTAGCTTATAAGTACCGACTGATTGATCAGGATTATAAATTGGCTGTTATCAATAAAGTTTTATGCAATGTTGAATATCAGGACAACGGTTCCAGCGCAACGATGTTCAAGCAATACCTTAAATATCCCAAGGGATTTGCTTTCTGGCGTAAAATATGTATGCAATATCCCGAATCGAAAAAACGCATTGTTGTTGACGTTATTCATTACGTATCCAGTTGCATATTTTCTAAAAATAAGAATATGCTTCGTGAATCTCCGAAAAAACTGTTAACTTTTCTTTGTATTCCTCCGGGTTTAGCTCTTACCTGTTACATTAAATATAAAGCAAAAGATTGATTGTTCTCTATAGCAAAAGAGGTGTTTGGTTGAAATTTTCAATAATTGTTCCCGTTTATAATGTAGAAAAGTTTTTGGCTAAATGCCTTGATTCTGTTATAAATCAGGATTTTGACGATTACGAAATAATTGCAGTTAATGACGGTTCATCCGATTCATCTGCTGAGATACTGGATGAATATGCAAAAAAGAATGATAAAATTAAAGTGATTAATCAGGCAAACAAAGGCTTAGGCGGTGCCCGCAATACTGCCATTGAAAACGCGTGCGGAGATATTCTCGTCTTTGTTGACAGTGATGATTTTATTCCGAGTAAAATGTTATCCACATTATCCGTTTATTTTGATAAATATGAGCTTGACATTCTTTCGTTTGATTTAACCGCAGTTTATTCTATGGATATTCCTGCTGTTGAAAGCATGGTTTCTGCTGATGAATTTATACTTCTTAACAAAAAAGATTTTCTGATTTCTGAGCCTACCGCTTGTGCAAAGGCTTATCGACGTAGCTTGTATATTGACAATAATATAAGATTTCCCGAACGATTATGGTACGAAGACCTTGCTACTGTTTACCGCCTCGTTCCTTTTGCTGACAAAATCGGATATCTGAAAAAGCCGCTTTATTATTATGTTCAGCAGCCCGACAGCATTACTCACAGCGCAAATACAACCAGAATGATGGAAATAGTAACTGCTTTTAACACGGTGCAGTCATATTTCAAAGAAAAGGGTTGTTTTGACGAATATTATGCAGAACTCGAATGGCTTTGTGTTAAACACGTTTTATATTATTCCGCACACAGATTTCTTACAAAGGGTTATCATTATAAGCAAATGAACGCTTTGTACAAATTTGTCAGTTCGAATTATCCTGATTTCAAGAACAATAAATATGTTTTGGAATATATGCCTTCAACATATTGTATGGACTGGATTGTTAACAAACAGTTTTTCAGATTTTATGCCAAAGAGTGTCTTAAAGTCAGATTAGCTAAGTTACTCAGTAAAATTCTTCCTAAAAAATAGTGTTAGCGAGTATTCTGTATGAATATTTTCTTAAAAATCAAAGCTTTGTTAAACAAGATACCTGTGATAAACAAAATATATCTGTGTCTGGCTTGGTATAAAGGCAGGCTTGTTTGTTATAGGAGTGTTTGTAAAGAAATAAAGAATTACAAGAAAACGCAGCCAAATCCCGTTTTTCTTCTTTTTACTCCGGAACATCAAAATCTTGGCGACCACGCAATTGCTTACGCAGAAAAAAAGATGCTCGATGAACTCAATATTCCTTTTTACGAGGTTACACACAAGCTTTTGCATAATTTACATTATTATAAATTGATGTCCGTTTTTAACGGTGCTATGTTATTGATAACGGGCGGCGGAAACCTCGGCTCATTGTGGACATGGATTGAAAATATAAACAGAGAAATAATCAAGAACAATCCCGATTCAATGATTATTATTCTGCCAAATACCATATATTACGGGAATACTGAGGAAGAGTTACGTTACCTTGAGGAATCAAAGCGAATATATAATTCTCATAAAAATCTGTACATCTATGCCCGTGAAAAAACATCCTACGATTTTATGAAAGGGATATATAACAACGTAAAGTTGATTCCCGATATGGTTTTGAGGCTCAGGTTTTCAAGCAGTGCGACAAGAAACGGTTGTATTCTTTGCTTGAGAAGTGATTGCGAGGCCGTTTTGTCCGAAGAAAAAAAGAACGATATTAAAAGTACCGTAAGCAGTCTATTTAATGGAAATGTTTTTTATTCCGATACGGTTATTGATTACTCGGTTCCTCTTAAGGAACGCAGAAACGAGCTGATTAAAAAGCTTTATGCATTTACTTCCTCACAGCTTGTAATAACCGACCGATTGCACGGAATGATATTTGCCGCTATTACAGGAACGAATTGCATTGTTCTTAACAGTAAAAGCCCGAAATTACGCGGTTGTTACGAATGGATAAAACATCTTGATTATATCAGGTTTGCTGACGATGTTTCGGAAATAGAAAGCGTTTACCGCACAATGCCCGAAACAAACAATAAATATGACAATACCGATTTAATGAAACACTTTGACGAGCTTAAAGCTGATATTTTAAATCATTACAACAGTTTTTACAGTAAATAAAGAAATCCCTCCTCTGCAAAAAAACAGGGGAGGGATTTCATCATCTTACAGACTATTTGTTTTTGAAATACTCTTTTATCTTTTCAAAAGTTTCGTTGCTAATTACGTGCTCCATTTTGCAGGCATCGGCAGCGGCGGTTTGTTCACCAACGCCGATTACGCAGAGCATTTTTGTGAGGATTGTGTGTCGTTCATAAATATTTGCCGCAACATCAAGCCCTGCTTTTTCAAGAGCTATGTGTCCGTCATCGTCAATGCTGATATATCCGTTATCCTTAAGAAGATTGACCGCTCTGCTGACGCTGGGTTTGGAATAGCCGGTATAGTTGGCAACATCGATTGAACGCACAAAATTCATTTTTTGCGAGAGAATATATATAGTTTCGAGATACATCTCGCCCGATTCAAGTAATTGCATAGCATACTCCTGTAAAATTATATTTGTCTGAGTACTTCAAAGGCTTCCTTGGCTTCTTCAAAGAAGTTTTCACATCTTCCTTCAAGAGAAATAAGTCCCGCAGAATATTCAGCTTTTTGAAGCATATCAAGAAAAGCTTTATAATCCGTAGTATCGCTGAATTTCGGCAGTTTCCTTTCGTTGCGTGCGTTGGCAATGTGGATGTGCTGAATATAGCCGGTATAATCAAGTATGCTTTCCAGGGGCTCGTTTTCTGTATCGAAATGGTACATATCAATAAGAAGTCTCACTTCGGATACGTTCGCGGCCTTGCATATTTCAAAACCGCGCTTTGCCGTAGTGATTAGGTTACATTCTTTACTGCAAAGAGGTTCTAGAGCGCAAATTATTCCGTGCTTTTTCATATAGGGCGCTATGTGGTCAGCGCATGCTTTGACAAGCTGCTCGGTTGCAGTGTCGTAGCTCCATCCTTCGGGACAGCGTCTTGACCCGCTGCTGCCGAATACAACCGTCTGACCGCCGACTCTGGAAAATTTTTCTGCGGCATTGTCGAGGTATTCGTCGATTGCAGAATAATCCACTTCAGGTCCCACCAGCTTTATTTCTCCGGGGAACATACAGTTTGCCGTAAGGCAGGGGAGCTGCTCCTCTTTTGAAAAAGCAATAAAATCATTTATCTCGCTGTCGTCTGCTTTTGATAAATCACAGAAGTTGGCCTCGATGTATTCCGCTCCCGCTTTTTTAGCCAGGAGCATTCTTTCTTTGTCACGGAATGACGTGCATATACCGAATCTGAAATCAGACATAATATTTACCTCATTATATAATTGTTTATAATATAATAACTTAATTCACCGAAACTTTCAACCGCTTTTGATATTTTAAAATAAAAAATAATCCGCATAATTTGTGTAAAATACCAAATATTGATTTGGGGGCTTGACGAACACAAAATATGCGATATAATGTATTGGCGCATCAAAAGAGTACAATATATTGATTAAGAGGTGAGTGAGTTTGATTATTTACGGTCTGCAGAAGTTATCTCTGCTCGACTATCCCGGTAAAACGGCCTGTACCGTTTTTACGGGCGGCTGTAATTTCCGCTGTCCGTATTGTCATAACGCATCTCTTGTTGTGGGGCTTGATGAGATTGAGCCGATTGATACCGAGGAATTTTTTGCTTTTCTGAATAAACGCAAAAACATTCTTGACGGTGTGTGCGTTACCGGCGGTGAGCCTCTGCTTCAGCCGGATATTGAAGATTTCATTACCCGAATTAAAAATATCGGTTATTCGGTAAAGCTTGATACCAACGGCAGCTATCCCGAAAAGCTCAGAAGCCTGTCGGAAAAAGGACTTGTTGATTACGTGGCTATGGATATCAAAAATTCACCCGAAAAATATTCTCTGACCATAGGCACGGACAAGGTTGACTTTTCAAAAATCAACGAAAGCGTTTCATTTCTTCTTAACAGTGATGTCGACTATGAATTTCGCACAACGGTTGTTAAGGAATTTCATTCCCGTCAGGATTTTGAGGCGATAGGTGAGTGGATAAAGGGTGCAAAGCGGTATTTTATTCAGTCCTTTATTGATTCGGGCGATATTCTCAACGGTGCGTTTACCTCACGGAATAGAAACGAGCTTGAAGAATTCAGAAATATTGTTCTGCCTTTCGTGAAGGAAACTCAAATACGCGGTGTATAGCACAAGATATCGTGTTTGTGCTGTGATATACACAAAACAAATATCAATATATTGTGTGTTTTGCTATTGACAATACCACAATATGATGTTAAAATCAATAGTGCACAAATTCGCAGGCGTAATATTGTCTGCAAACATAAATTTTTAAAGAAACGGAGAACGACCAATGTATCAGGTTATTAAGCGCGACGGTCAGATTGCTGAATTTGATATTGCCAAAATCAGCGCTGCCATTACCAAGGCTTTTGAAGCCAACAACAAGCAGTACAACCCCAATATTATCGATTTATTAGCTCTCCGCGTAACCGCTGATTTTGAAGAAAAGATCAAGGACGGAAAAGTCAGCGTTGAAGACATTCAGGACAGTGTAGAGTCTATCCTCATTCAGGCTGGCTACGGTGACGTTGCAAAGTCATACATCCTTTACAGAAGACAGCGTGAGAAAATCCGTAATATGAAGTCAACTATCCTTGACTACAAGGAGCTTGTCAACAGCTACGTCAACGTTACGGACTGGCGTGTTAAGGAGAACTCCACCGTTACCTATTCTGTCGGCGGTCTTATCCTCAGCAACTCCGGCGCAATCACGGCTAACTACTGGCTCAGTGAAATTTATGACGATGAAATTGCAAATGCACACAGAAATGCAGATATTCATCTTCATGACCTTTCTATGCTTACAGGTTACTGTGCTGGCTGGTCGCTCAAGCAGCTTATTCAGGAAGGTCTCGGCGGTATTCCCGGCAAGATTACCTCTTCTCCCGCAAGCCACCTTGCAACACTCTGCAACCAGATGGTTAACTTCCTCGGCATTATGCAGAACGAGTGGGCAGGTGCACAGGCATTCTCATCATTTGACACCTATCTTGCTCCCTTCGTAAAGGTCGATAATCTTTCATACCGCGAGGTAAAAAAGTGCATTGAGTCCTTTATTTACGGCGTAAATACACCCAGCCGTTGGGGTACTCAGGCTCCCTTCTCAAACATTACGCTTGACTGGACCGTACCCAATGACCTCAAGAACCTTCCCGCTATCGTAGGCGGCAAGGAAATGAACTTCACCTACGGCGACTGTAAGAAGGAAATGGATATGGTCAACCGTGCCTTCATCGAAATTATGATTGAGGGCGACGCAAACGGCAGAGGCTTCCAGTATCCCATTCCCACATATTCAATCACAAGAGATTTTGACTGGTCCGAAACCGAGAACAATAAGCTCCTCTTTGAGATGACCGCAAAGTACGGTACACCTTATTTCTCAAACTATATCAACAGCGATATGGAACCCAGCGACGTACGCAGTATGTGCTGCCGCCTTCGCCTTGACCTTCGTGAGCTTCGCAAGAAGTCAGGCGGCTTCTTCGGCAGCGGTGAAAGCACGGGTTCAATCGGTGTTGTTACCATCAATATGCCCAGAATTGCATATCTTGCCGACAGCGAGGAGGAATTCTACCACCGCCTTGACAAGATGATGGATATTTCCGCACGCTCTCTCAAAATCAAGAGAACAATCATTACCAAGCTTCTTGAAGAGGGTCTCTATCCCTATACAAAGCGCTACCTCGGTACCTTCAACAACCATTTCTCCACAATCGGTCTTGTCGGTATGAACGAGGCTTGCCTTAACGCCAAGTGGATTGGCAAGGACCTTACAAACGAGCAGGCACAGAAGTTTACTCAGGATGTTCTTAATCACATGCGTGAGCGCCTTTCCGATTATCAGGAGCAGTACGGCGACCTCTACAACCTTGAAGCAACTCCCGCCGAGTCCACTTCCTACCGCCTTGCAAAGCACGATATTTCCCGTTATCCCGAAATCCGTACGGCAAACGAGAACGGTACACCTTACTACACCAACAGCTCACACCTTCCCGTTGGCTATACCTCCGATATTTTCGATGCTCTCGAAATTCAGGACGAGCTTCAGACGCTTTACACATCGGGTACTGTTTTCCACGCATTCCTCGGCGAAAAGCTTCCCGATTGGAAGGCAGCAGCTTCTCTTGTACGCAAGATTGCCGAAAACCACAAGCTTCCGTACTACACAATGTCTCCCACATATTCCGTATGTAAAAACCACGGCTATATAGCAGGTGAGATTTACGAGTGTCCCGAGTGCGGTGAAAAGACAGAGGTTTACAGCCGTATCACAGGCTACTACCGCCCCGTTCAGAACTGGAACGACGGTAAGAGCCAGGAATTCAAGGACAGAAAGCTTTACGACATCGCAACCTCCAGAATTAAGAAGAAGGCTGCGATTGAAGCTGAACAGGAAAATGAAGATGTCTGCGCATGTGCAGGCGATGCTCAGCAGGTGCTTCTCTTCACAACAAAGACCTGCCCCAACTGCAAGCTTGCAAAGAAAACTCTTGACGATGCAGGCATCGCTTACACGGTTGTAGATGCTGAGGAAGAGATTGAGCTTACAAAGCAGTTCAATATCACTCAGGCACCCACACTTATCGTTATCGACGGCGAGGATGCACAGAAGTTTATAAATGCTTCCAACATCAAGCGTTTTGCAGAAAGCAACAAATAAATAATTTAAAATCGGGCAGAATGTATGAAAACTACACTCTGCCCGAATTTACAGGAGAATAAATTGAATTACGATATTGTTATAATCGGCGCAGGCACAGCCGGTCTTACTGCAGCTATTTATGCCGCAAGAGCAGGAAAAAAGGTGCTTATTCTTGAGAATGAGAGCATCGGCGGTCAGATTGCAACCTCGCCTAAAGTTGAAAATTACCCCGGTTTTTCCGAAATAAGCGGTATGGAATTTTCCGACAGACTTTATGAGCAGGCTTCTGCCCTAGGTGTTGAGCTTGAGCTTGACAAGGCTGAAAAGATTACCGATAACGGAGACAATAAAACGGTTAAAACGGAATACGGCGAATTTACCTGTAAGGCAGTTATTATCGCAACCGGTGTCAAGCACAGACACCTAGGCATTGAGGCAGAAGAAAAGTATATGGGCAGGGGAGTTTCCTACTGCGCAGTCTGTGACGGTGCCTTCTACAAGGGAAAGGACGTTGCCGTTGTCGGAGGCGGTAACTCTGCCGTACAGAGTGCAATTATGCTCTCAAATATCTGTAACAAGGTTTATCTTATTCACCGCAGAGATGAATTCCGCTGTGAAAAGAAGCTCAGCGACGAGGTCAGAGCGATTGAGAATATTGAGCTTGTGCTCAGTTCAACCGTGCAGGATCTTAAGGGCGAGGATAAGCTTACAACTGTTATTACCGAAAATAAGTCAGGCGAAACCGAAGAAATCAGCGCGGAGGGCTTATTTGTGCTCGTTGGTCAGATTCCCGAAAACGGTGCCTTTGCCGATATAATTACGCTGGATGAATCGGGTTATATCGTGGCAGGGGAAGACTGCAAAACCAACGTTGACGGCGTTTTCGCCGCAGGTGACTGCCGCACAAAGGCTATCCGCCAGCTTACAACCGCAGCTGCTGACGGCTCCGTTGCAGCGCTTGCTGCCTGCAGTATGTAATCCGAATAAAATAATGCACCCTCAGTTTATCACACTCACACATTTTTCCGCATAAAATGGGGAAAACAAATGCGGAGTGATTTTATGATAAACGAAGGTGCTGTATTTTTTCTTGCCGCCAATTCGGCGCAAGGCTTCTTTTCGCTGTTTAATGAGTTATATAAGGCCGATGAGGGCTGGAAGGCATATATTATTAAAGGCGGACCCGGTACCGGAAAATCGGGGCTGATGAAAAGAATTGCAAAAGCGGCAGAGGAAAGGGGCTTTGAAGTTGAACGCATTATCTGCTCAAGCGACCCCGATTCTCTTGATGCCATAATTATTCCCGAAAAAAAGCTGTGCTTTGCGGACGGTACTGCACCGCACGTTATGGAAGCAAAATATCCCGGTGCGGTTGAAGAAATAATTAATCTCGGTCAATTCTGGGACGGTAAAGCCCTTGAAAACAACAGGGAACATATTATCACCCTGACAAACTGCAACAAGGCTCTTCACGCAAAAAGCGCACGCTATGTCAGCGCATATTATCAGTCAGCTTTGGACAGTATGAATATTGCCAAAGCCGCAATTGACTATAAAAAAATCGAGAATTTTGCATCAAGGTTTATCGTTCGCAATTGCCAATGCTCAAACCGACTGGGCGAGCAGAAAATCAGGCTTCTAAACGGCATTACGCCCAAGGGATACGTCACGCTTTTTGATACAGCAAAGCATTATTGCGACCGTATTTACGCCGTAAACGATGAAGATTGTTACATTTCTTCTGTTCTTATGGAGAGCTTGCGCCGTTGTGCCGTGTCAAACGGTATTGATGTAATTACGTGCCTTAATCCGTTGATACCGGAAGAAAATCCGCTCCATATTATTCTGCCCGAAGAAAGAATAGGCTTTTTTACAAGTAATTCATTACAAAGCTTTAAGAATATAGCATACAAAAATATAAACACAAGCCGTTTTGTAAACAAAGATATAATTGCGGCGCATAAACAACGGCTGGTTTTTAACCGAAAGGTTTCCTCGGAAATGCTCTCGGAAGCAATTAAACTGCTCGAAAAAGCAAAAAAGGTACACGACGACCTCGAAGCAGATTATATCAAAGCTATGGATTTTGATGAATTGAATGTATTTACAGAAAAAGTGATTGAGTCTTTGTTTTGAATTTAAATTTAAAAGAGGAGCGCAATATTACGCTCCTCAAAATTATTTTTTCTTGAATATAAAATCTAATATCTTGTGAATTGTTTTCTCGATAAATCCTTTAGGCTCAGGAATAACCGGGTTACCGTAGTTAGCTTTCTGCTTATCAAATTGAGATAATAAAACCTCGTTGGCATACTCGGTGCTGTAAAACTTTTTGGTTTTATATGCCTTTTTAAAGCTTGGCACAGAAAAAACAAAAAATAATAATGCCCCTGCAAAAATATATCCAAGCTCTTCAAATAGAATTGTAAGTATCAAAAGAACAATTAAAACAGGCATCCAAGAAACAATACCAATATAGTAAAACAAACTATTTTTTCGTACTGCTTGGGTGTCGGTTAGTTCATATGAAAGATTAGCAATTGTGTTATTGTTACAATCGGCATAAACGGAATTATAAATATAGCCGTTATTATCGTCACGGTATTGAAGGTCTTTCAATGTTATTAAAGTATCTGTCTGATAAGATACAATATCAAAGGTTAAATTGCAAACAAGAGAATTGACTACACTTTCTTCACTGACAAATCCGTCAATTAAAGCGAAAAGCCAATTAAATAAAACCTTGTTCTTTTCTAAAACATACACTTTGATTTTTGAATAATTATCTTCAATTGATACGCATGCAGTTTCTCCTGATTTTAAATAATACTCTTTATTATTATGAACAATAATAATTTGTTTATATGATGTCTGATTATTGATATTAACATTCATAGTATTTCTTATCCTTAAGCCATTTAACCGATTGTTTAAGACTTTCTACGGTTTTTGTTTCAATAACAATACTGCAATTATTTTGCTTTGCTATATCGAGATAACGGGAAACATTAATTTCACCGTTACCAAGTGCAAGGTGGTGGTTTTTACCGACAGCATCGTGCAGATGTATGTGTTGAAGTTTATCGGTATTTTCAAATACAAATTCGCCGTCACTGCCGCATAAACCGTGGTCGTGCCCTATATCATAGGTCAGAGCAAAAACAGGGCTTTTGAGCATAATTCCCAACGCTTTTCTATGATAGTTTTTAAATCCGTTAGAGTTCTCGATACATATTCTTATATCCGATTCACCGATTTCGGTTTCACACATACGGATAAATTTGTCAACTGCTTTTAGGTAATGTTCACAGTATTGCTCGAACAGGAAAACACGTTTATCGGGAAGTGTGAAATATACTCCGTCAGACAAATGCATATTCAGTACGGGAACATCGAGCTGTTTTGCAAGTTTTATTGTATCAGCTACAGTTTTTAAATACGCATTCGCAACATAGGGGTTGAAATCGCAGAAATTGAGGTTTTCGTCAAGGTGAATGGTGTAATATATGCTGAATTGTTTTGAAAGATTCTTAAAATGTTCAATATCAATCATGTCGAGCTGATACTCGGGCATATTCATATTGATTTCAATGAAATCTAACTTTAATTCTTTTGCAAGAGAAGCGCATTCGTCAATAGAATTTGTTTCAATCAGTGTAGGCATACCAAAATGCGGCATATCATTCACCTCATTTTCTGTTGTATGAAGTTATTTGGAAATCTTTAATTTCTACCGTGCAATCGTAATTTCCGTGAATTTCAAAGCCTATGTTTGTTCCGCCTATATAAAAATCGTCTTCGTTGACCTCATAGCCGAAAGTGTTGGCTTTATTCGCTTCTTTAATTGCTTTGGCAATATGGGGAGCAAGATCAAGCTCAATATGTACCCATTCATCGGTTACATAGGGTGCACCGTTTCTGAAAAGTGATTTGTTTTTTCCGCCGAAGGTATCCTTGGTGGAAACACAGTAAATCATTTTCTGGCTTGCTTTATCAAGTGCCCAGTATGTATCCTGATAGCCTCTGTCGTCAAAAAGATTAACGCCAAACCAGATAAATTCTTTATGGGTAACGCCGTTAAGATAAAAATACGCCAGATACTGCGCTGCGTTGATTCCATCGGTATTTGTTGTATCTTTAAAATCGGTTATTCTGATATCAAGCGAAAGCACAATTCTGTCCGCAGAACAGTTATAAAAAGCCTTTTCATCATCGCTCAATGAATCGTAATCACAAACAGGGGACTGTTCCAGTAGTAAATGGGGCCAGTTATCAGCACCTGCTGCTTCGCCTTTGTAAACGTTTGCAGCATTAAGACGCATTGATACTGAATTTTCGTCAGCATTATATGTTACTGTTTTGGTATGACCGTCGGTTATTGTGTATTTGTCGCTATCAGTTCTGTCTGACCACAGACAAGGACCTGAATTCCATTGTGCAATCATCCACGAAGGCAAGATTTCGTTATCGCCGTAAACAAAATCTCCGAGAGCAACGCCGGCATTATTTACTGTTTGTTGTGAAATAACGGCAAAACCGTTTTCAAAAGCAGCGTCTTTAAACAAAACTTGCGATTCATAACCGTTAAGCGGTAAGCCGAAAGTGTTGCTGACCCACAAAAATAGCAAAAATATAACAGATAATATTTTATCAATCATATCTTTTACACCTTAACTTTCTGCAACAAGCTCCTTCATTGAGTACATACCGGGTGTTTTACTGCTGATAAATACTGCAGCATTGATTGAGCCTGTTGCAAAAATTGACTTTGATCGTGCTGAGTGGGAAACGGTTATTATTTCATCATTTCCTGCAAAAATTACCTCGTGCTCTCCGACGATAGTGCCGCCTCTGATTGCGTGAATGCCGATTTCGTTCTTGCTTCTCTTTTCACGCTTTGCGTGGCGGTTATATTCGTAAACGGGCTTATATTCAAGGCCCTTGCTCACGCTGTCGGCAAGCATAAGTGCAGTACCGCTGGGCGCATCAATTTTCTTGTTGTGGTGTGCTTCGATAATTTCAATATCAAAGCTGCCGCCGAGTACGCTTGCAGCTTTCTTGACAAGCTCACTTACGAGCGAAACACCGATTGACATATTTGCGCTGAAGAATATCGGAATCTGTGAAGAAGCAAGCTGAAGAGAATTAATCTGCTCTTCGCTCAAACCCGTTGTTGCAATAACGGCGGGGGTCTTTGTTTTAAGCGCGTATTTCAGAACACCTGAAAGGGCAGAGGGGTGTGAAAAATCAATAATAACGTCGCACTCAACATTAATATCGTCTGCATTTCCGAAAACTGGAAAAACGCCGTTAGGAGCAGTGTTTACGTCGAGACCTGCAACAATGGCACAGTCCTCTCTTTCCTCAACACATTTAGCAATAACCTTGCCCATAGTGCCGTTACAGCCGCTTAAAAGAATTTTAATCATAGATAATCAGTCCTTACGTTTAATTTTAACAATAGCCGGCTCATATTCTGAACCGGCTGTGACATTTTGGGTTTATTTAACAAGACCGTGGCGAGCAAGTGTTGCACGAAGCTTTTCTCTTGCAGCTGCATTCATAGGTGCAAGCGGCATACGTACGTCACCGGCATTCCAGCCTATCATATTCATTGCTTCCTTGACGGGGATGGGGTTAACATCTACAAACAAATCATTGCAAAGGTCAAGGTACTCAAGCTGCAGCTTACGGCTTGCCTGACATTCACCCTTGAGATAAAGGGCTGCGATATCGTGCGCAACCTTGGGAGCAACGTTTGAAAGAACGGAGATAACACCCTTACCGCCAAGTGACATAATAGCAGTAATCTGGTCGTCGTTACCCGAATAAATATCGAGATTGTCGCCGCAAAGTGCTGCAATCTGCGCAACGGCGGAAATATCGCCGCTTGCTTCCTTGGTGGCAACTATGTTGCTCAGCTTTGAAAGCTCAAAATAAGTTTCGGGCTTGATTGTCATACCTGTTCTTGAGGGAACATTATAAAGAATTATGGGGGTGCTTACTCGGTCGTTGATATACTCGTACTGCTTGATAAGACCTGCCTGTGAAGTCTTGTTATAGTAGGGAGTAACCATAAGAAGACCGTCAACACCGCTTTTTTCTGCTTCGTTTGAAAGCTTGACTGCATAATCCGTGTCGTTGCTGCCGGTACCTGCAATAACGGGAATACGCTTTGCCGTGTGCTTTACGGCGAAATCGATTGTTTCGGCGTGTTCCTCGTGTGTGAGGGTAGAGCCTTCACCTGTAGTACCGCAGATAATGATAGCATCCGTGCCGTTTTCAATCTGGTTGTCAATAATTCTGCCGAGTTCATCGAAATTGACTTTATTATCCTCGGTAAAGGGTGTAATAATAGCAACGCCTGCACCGGTGAAAATTGTCTTTTTCATAGTGTGAGATTCCTCCTAAAATCAGTCCATATAGCCCTGTGCACAAAGAAGCTCTGCAAGAAGAACCGCACCGCCTGCTGCACCTCTGAGAGTGTTGTGTGAAAGGCAAACAAACTTGTAATCATACTGTGTATCCTCACGCAGACGGCCGATGGAAACAGCCATACCGCCCTCAAGCTCACGCTGAAGCTTTGTCTGAGGCATATTGTCTTCGGTGAAGTAGTTGAGGAACTGCTTGGGTGCGCTGGGAAGCTCAAGCTCCTGCGGTACGCCCTTGAAGCTGTTCCAGATATCAATGATTTCCTCCTTGGAGGGCTTGTTTTCAAATCTTACGAATACAGCACCCATGTGGCCGTTTGTAACTGGAACGCGGATACACTGAGCCGTAAATGCGGGAGCTGTTGCGGGAACGATTTGGTCGCCCTCTACCTTGCCGTAAATCTTAAGCGGTTCAATTTCGGACTTCTCTTCTTCGCCGCCGATGTAGGGGATAACGTTATCAATCATCTCGGGCCACGTATCGAAGTTTTTGCCAGCGCCGGAAATTGCCTGATACGTACAGACGAGAACATCCTTTACGCCGAACTTGTTAAGCGGGAAAATAGCGGGAACATAGCTCTGAAGTGAGCAGTTGGACTTAACGGCAATAAAGCCTCTCTTTGTGCCGAGTCTCTTGCGCTGTGATTCGATAACAGCTGTATGCTCCGGGTTGAGCTCGGGAATAACCATCGGAACATCGGGAGTGTGTCTGTGAGCGGAGTTGTTGGAAACAACGGGGCACTCGTGCTTTGCGTATTCTTCTTCAAGAGCTTTGATTTCGTCCTTCTTCATATCAACTGCACAGAATACGAAATCAACCATTGAAGCAATCTTTGCAACGTCTGCCGTTGCGTCCATAATTACCATTTCGCCGACCTTCTCTGAGAAGGGGACATCCATCATCCAGCGCTTGCCGCCGACATCCTTATACTTCTGACCTGCTGAGCGGGAGCTTGCCGCAAGAACAGTAATATCGAACCAGGGATGATTGTCAAGCAGCGTAATAAAACGCTGGCCGACCATACCTGTTGCGCCTACAATACCAACCTTATACTTTTTCATCTGAACTTTACCTCCGGAAAATTAAGCAAACCGCTTGCAATAAGCCGCACTTTGCAATATAATACAAGTAATAATAACATATATTTAAAGGATTTGCAATGAAAAAATCAGATTTTTATTACGATTTACCCCAAGAATTTATCGCACAGACCCCGATTGAGCCGCGAGACAGCTCCAGAATGATGGTGCTTGACAAAAACAGCGGTAAAATTTTACATAAACACTTTTACGATATACTCGATTATATCACTGAAAATGACTGTATAATACTCAACGATACCCGTGTTCTGCCCGCAAGAATATACGGTGTAAAAAAAGAAACGGGTGCTGTTGTTGAGTTTCTGCTTCTGAGTCAGCATTCGCAGGATGTATGGGAATGTGTAACCGGCCCCGGCAGACGCGCCAAGCCCGGAACTGTTTTCGACTTTAACGGTCTTATGAGTGCTGAGGTTGTTGACGTGCTCGACGGCGGAAACAGGCTTGTAAGGTTTATTTACGAGGGCAATTTTTATAATATACTCGATGAAATCGGTGAAATGCCATTACCGCATTATATAACCGAAAAGTTAGAGGATAAAGAGCGGTATCAGACCGTTTATTCCGCCAATTTAGGCTCTGCCGCAGCACCTACGGCAGGACTTCATTTCACACCCGAGCTTCTTGCAAAAATTGAAGAAAAGGGTATAAAAATCGGCAAGGTTACGCTTCACGTCGGTCTGGGTACGTTCAGACCCGTAAAGGAAGAAAACATTGAAAATCATCTGATGCATTCCGAGCATTATCATCTTCCCGCCGAGACTGCCGAGCTTATAAATAACACGCACGAAAACGGCGGCAGAGTATTTGCGGTAGGAACAACGACCTGCAGAACTCTTGAATCTGTTGCGTCAAAGTACGGCAGAATAATAGAAGATGACGACCGGACAAGCATTTTCATTTATCCCGGTTATAAATTCAAATGTATTGATTCTCTTATTACCAATTTCCACCTGCCCGAAAGCACTCTGATTATGCTTGTCAGTGCTTTTGCAGGCTACGAACACACAATGCACGCTTATAAAACAGCCGTTGAAGAAAAATACAGGTTTTTCTCATTCGGTGACAGTATGATGATTACAGAGGTAAACTGATGTATAAACTTATTAAAAACGAAGGAACAGCAAGACGCGGCGAGTTTGTAACCGTTCACGGCACGGTGCAGACACCTGCATTTATGAATGTTGCTACCTGCGGTGCAATCAAGGGTGCACTTGATGCTTACGACCTTGAAGAGATCCATTGCCAGGTAATGCTTTCAAACACTTATCATCTGCATCTGCGTCCAGGTGACGAAAAAGTCAAGGCACTCGGCGGACTTCATAAGATGACGGGCTGGAAAGGTCCGATTCTGACCGACAGCGGCGGATTTCAGGTGTTTTCCCTTGCTTCTTTGCGTAAAATCAAAGAAGAGGGCGTGTATTTTGCCTCGCATATTGACGGACGAAAGATTTTTATGGGTCCCGAAGAAAGTATGCGTATTCAGTCAAATCTCGGCTCTACCATAGCAATGGCATTTGACGAATGTGTTGAAAACCCTGCAAAATACGATTATTCTCAAGCCTCCTGTGAACGCACAACCCGTTGGCTTATACGCTGCAAGGAAGAGATGGAAAGGCTTAAGGCACTGCCTGATACAGTTAATAAAAATCAACTTCTTTTCGGAATAAACCAGGGCTGTACCTTTGACAGGCTGAGAATTGAGCACATGTGCCGTATAGCTGAACTCGATATGGACGGCTATGCTATCGGCGGTCTTGCGGTAGGTGAACCCAAGGAGGATATGTACCGCGTTATTTCCGCCGTTGAGCCTTATATGCCGAAGAATAAAATCCGTTATCTTATGGGCGTAGGTACGGCAGGCAATATTATTGAAGGTGTCAGCAGGGGAGTCGACCTTTTCGATTGCGTTATGCCAAGCCGAAACGCACGACACGGACACATTAATACCTGGAACGGTATTATAAATATGAACAACGCAAAATATGCGCTTGACGAGCAGCCACTTGACCCCGAATGCGACTGCCCGACCTGCCGAAGACATTCAAGAGCATATATTCACCACCTCTTTAAGGCTAAAGAAATGTTGGCAATGCGTCTTTGCGTTATGCATAACCTTCACTTTTATAATACGCTTATGCAGCGTATTCGTGACGAGCTTGACAACGGCACTTTCAAAGAGTTTCACGATAAATATGTGGATTTACTTGACACAAGGATATAAATACTATATAATTGATACATTGATTTTTGGAGGTTAACCTATTATGAACTTTATGACACTTCTTATGGGCATGGGCTCAACCGCAGCAAGCGGCAGCACAGGCACTCAGCAGAGCAATCCGCTTTCCATGATTCTCATTATGGGCATTATGTTCGGTGCAATGTACATCTTTATGATCCGTCCCCAGAAGAAAAAGCAGAAGGAAGAGCAGCAGATGCGTGACTCTCTCCAGATTGGTGACGAAATTACAACAATCGGCGGTATTGTAGGCAGAGTTGTTACAATCAAGGATGATTCTCTTATCATCGAAACAGGCGCAGACCGCAACAAGATGAAGATTACACGCTGGGCTATACAGACCAACAACACAGCAACTGAAAAGGCTGAGGCTGAAAGAGCAGCTGCTGCTGAAGCAAAGAAGGCTGAGCGCGACGCCAAGATTGAAGAAGAAGGCAAGAAATTTTCAAAGAAAAAGAAGAAAAAGTCCGACGAAGAATAATTGTAATAATTATTTGTTTTCCCTCATATCTTCTAACAAGAGGATATGGGGGAATTTTTTATGCCGAAACCGAAAGATAACAGCAATTTAACCGAGCTTATAAAGGGCGGACTGTTAGGCACAGCGTTATTTATTATACTGACCTTGATTATTTGTTCATTACTTTTAAAAACGGATTTGGGTAAGGATACGTATTTTCCGTTTTTAATGCTCGTTTCGGCTTTAAGCGGAATTTTCAGCGGCTTTTCAGCGGCAAGAAAGAAACGCGAAAACGGCCTCATTAACGGACTTACGGCAAGTATTGTTCCTGCAATAATAATACTGATTGCAATGTCGCTTGCATATAAAAGCTTCAGCGTTTTTGAGTTGATTGTTGCTGCCTGCTGTCTGTTTGGCGGTATAATCGGCGGTATTGCCGCCGTGAATATAAAGAAAAAAAGAAAACCGATTAAAAAGAGATAATAGGAAGAGGAAAAAGAAATGAAAGCAATGACATTAAATTTAAAGGATTTCAGTTTGCCGATAGACCGAATAAAAGAAGAAGCCGCCCTGCACAGGCGGCTGATACTGCTGTATGCTGTTTTTACGGGCGGATGCTTTGCAGGTGCTTTGTTATATTCGAATACAGCGGATACAGTGTCGGAATACATAAATAACGCGCTTGAAGTAATGTTTGATTCGGGTTTTTCGCAAAATTTGCAGATAACTTCGTCAGCCTGTCTTATTCCGCAGGTTATAACTGCGCTTTGCAGCTTCAGTGCACTCGGTCTGCCGTTTATTCTGCTTTGTCCGGCTGTATGCGGTATGATATTATCGGCAATTATTTCATATCTTTATTGCAATTTCGGTGTTGACGGTGCAGTATTTTCATTAATTCTCATTTTACCGTGTGCTGTTGTGTTTTTTTTAATGCTTCTGATAGGCTCAAACGAAGGCTTGATACTTTCTGAAATTGTTGCCGGAAGTGTTTTTTCAGCACACAGACAGGGCAGGGGAGAGCTAAAGGGTTTTCTGCTAAGGTTTGTAATAATTATTGCGGTAAGCTTTGCTGTTGCGGCACTTGAGGCTTTTTGCATAAGTAAATTCGGAAAAACGTTACTTTTTTGATTTCTTTTCTTTCTTTACCTGTGCCAAGGGATTAGCGTTAATTGCAGAACGAATCTGTTCATTTGCGACGTGAGTATAAATCTGCGTGGTTGCAAGGCTTTCATGGCCGAGCAATTCTTTTAAAAGCATTACATCAACGTCACCGTGCTGATACATCAGCGTTGCGGCAGTGTGGCGCAATTTGTGAGTGGAATATCCTTCAAGACCGGCTTTTTCAAGATATGTTTTTACTATATGCTGTACAGTCTTCGGACTAATTCTGGTCTTATGCCTGCTGATAAAAAGCGCTTCGCGGTCTTTAACGCCGTCTCTGGGCCTGACAGCAAGGTAGCTGTTAAGCGCATCCGTACAGGCTTTATTGAGATAAACCATACGCTCCTTATTGCCTTTACCCAAAATTCGCAAGCTTCCGTCAATACCGATGCTCTTAAGGTTCAGCCCAACAAGCTCCGACAAACGTAAACCGCAGTTTAAAAAAAGTGTGATAATACAATAATCCCTTTCATAATTGGTGCCTTCAACAGCGTCAAGCAAAGCAATACTTGAGTCAAGCGTAAGATACTTCGGAAGCGCTTTTTTTGCACGCGGTGCATCAAGATCCTCCGCAGGGTTTTTCTCGATTATTCCGTGCGCTTTAAGGAATTTAAAGAAGCCGCGCAAAGTAGATGCTTTACGAGCTCTGGTTTTACCGCTGTTTTTAAGTTCACGCTGACAATAGGCAAGAAAAGAATACAGGTCATTAAGCCTGATATTACGCATAAACTCTTCGTCAAGTCCTGAAATGTCGTATTCGTTCAGAGGTTTAGTTTCCTTTGATTTGTCACGGCTCATCAGACACCAACGGAAAAAAGTTCTCAAATCCGAAGCGTATTCAAGCACTGTTAAATCAGATTTGTTTCGGACAGCCGTCTGATAATCAAGATAACCCTTGACGGTATCCGGTAAAAAGCGTAATTCATCTTTTTTCATAGGGCAAAATCCTCCGCCGAACATTTGTTTATAGGGGATTGAGAATCAGTAATGAAAGGGTAATCAAAACAGAATTTAATGATTTCTGTAGATTTGATATAAAAGCGCGCTTTGATATATGAATAATGCATTGCAAGCAGATAGGCAAGAAAAATTAAGACATTGAATGGACGGATTTAATTTATTGAGAATCAGATGCTCGATTTAAATCCGCTCAGTTTTTTTGCAACGACCAAAGTATCGTTTAAAAAATTTCTATCGGATGAGAAACAGACTGCAGCAAACAAAAACAAGAAAACCGCTCACAGCGAAGATACAAGTGTAAAATTAAAAAAGAAAAAGAACTGAAATAAAAAATTTTTCTGATAACAATATAAATTGTAATACAGTGTTAAAGAACAATCAATATAAAATTATAGTAAAGATATGAGAAAACGTTGAAACATCAACGCTTGTGGTGTCTTTATTATAAATACATTATACAACAAATTTTACCCTTTGTCCATCCCCTAAATTATACAAAACATTAATTTTGTATAACTCGCAATTTCGTAAAAATGACCTTTTGTATAATGGTTTTGCAGCCCCCTGCCTCAGTTTTCTTCATCTTGAAAAATTTTTATTTTTCACAAAATGCTTGACAAATGCATTTGTTTAGTGCTATATTGTCAAAAAATCAATTGAGGTAAAACCATGATTACATATCTTACTAAAAAATTTGATATGAATATGGATTGGCTTGCACAGCATGATTATCAGTATCGCTTGCAGGCTTATACCTCTGTATTCATTTTGGAATAGTAAGACTTATATTTCAAAATGTTTATAACGGTGTAAGTAGCTGCAGATACTTACACCGTTAATTTTTTATATTCAAAGGAGAAAACTTATGAAGTTATTTGATTTAATCAAAAGAAAGCTATTTAAAAAGAAGCCTCAAACTACAGGAAATCATCTTGTCGATTTTTATAACAGAATTGATGAGGACTCTCGTCTGCTGTCAAAATGCGGTCAGATTGAGTTTTTGACTACCGTTAAATACATTGATAAATACCTGCAAAAAGGTATGAAAATTATTGAAATCGGTGCAGCCACGGGCAGATATTCCCATCATTTTGCAAGAAAAGGCTTTACTGTTGAAGCTGTTGAGCTAATTGAGCACAACATTGAAGTTTTTAAAGCCAACACCATGCCCAATGAAAAAATCAATATTATACAAGGCAATGCTGTCGATTTATACGTTTATCCGGACAATAGCTTTGATGTATCGCTTTTACTCGGTCCTATGTATCATTTGTATACGGTTGAAGAACAGAAAAAAGCGTTATCAGAGGCGCAACGCATAACAAAAAGCGGCGGTTACATTTTTGTTGCCTACTGTATGGTTGACCCCTCGGTACTAACCCGTGCTTTTGCCGAAAACCGTCTGCAGGAGTTTATCGATACCGAATTAATAAACATCGACACCTTTGAAACCTTCTTTCCTCCGCACGGCGTATTTAAGCTGTACACAAGGGATGAGATTTTTGATTTGACAGACAGCCTTAATGCTAAAAGGCTTCATTTCGTTGCAACAGACGGCTACGCTCCGCATATGAGTAAATCCGTTGAAAAGATGGATGATTTCACTTATGAAACCTACTTGAGATATCATTTTAAAAACTGTGAACGGCAGGATTTAATCGGAATGTCGCCGCACACACTTGAAGTATTGAAAAAGGAGTAATTTTATGTTTAAGCATTTGAATTATGAACGAAGTATATTATCCTTAACTGCCTCGGTGCAAAAGCATTTCGGCGTAAAAGCCGAGCACTCTCCCCTGCCCGAATTTGATAAACTTCTGGAGAAAAATTATAAAAACGTTGTTTTAATGTTGTTTGACGGACTCGGCGTATCCGCAATTAACGAGCACCTGCCCGAAGATTCATTTTTAAGAAAGTACCTTGTTTGCGGAATTTCTTCCGTTTTTCCGTCAACAACCGTTGCCGCCACCGTTACGGTAATGACCGGACTTTCCCCTGCCGAACACGCCTGGCTTGGATGGGATTTGTATTTTAAGGAAATCGGCGAAAACGTTGCCGTGTTCCGCAACACATTACAGAAAGACGGCAAACCTGCCGCCGATTATAACGTAGCCCGTAGGTATATCCCCTATAAGGATATATTTGAACAAATTGAACAAGTAAACGGCAAGGGCACAGCTTACTGTGTTTCACCATTTTCAAAATACCGTTCAAAAAATGTTCGTGATATCTGCAAAACAGTAAAAAGGTTGACTCATAAGAGAAAGAAGAAATATATCTATACATATTGGTATCAGCCCGACAAAGCTATGCATGATTATGGCGTAAAAAGCCGACAGGCATACGAGCAGATTTTACTTATAAACAACGAGGTTGAAAGGCTTTGCAAACGCCTTAAAAACACAGTTGTTATTGTTACGGCCGACCACGGACTGTGCGACAGCGTTAACGTTTATCTTGAAGATTATCCCACTCTTTCCGCAATGCTTAAAACACCCCCTTCGATTGAGCCAAGCAGAGCCTTGAGCTTCTTTGTAAAAGAAGGTATGCTTGAAGAATTCAGAAATGAGTTCAACCGTCATTTTGGTGATGATTTCATACTTATGACAAAAGAAGAAGTATTTGCGGAAAATCTTTTGGGATTCGGCAAGCCTCACCCGAGAACGTATGATTTTGTCGGAGATTTCCTCGCAATAGCAACGGGAGAAAAATCGTTGTTTATTGAACGAGAAGAACACACATTTACTGGAGTTCACGCAGGACTTACCAAGGAAGAATTGACGGTACCGTTTATTTGTATTGAGAGGGATAGCTTATGAAAATAGAAAATATTGATAATGGAAACACTTTTGATTTCGGAAAAACCTCTGCCGAATATGCAAAATACAGAGATATCTATCCTAAAGAGTTATATCATAGACTATACGAACTCGGCGTAGGACACAAGGGCTGCTCGTGGCTTGATATTGGCACGGGAACAGGTGTTTTACCTCTTAACATGTACTTATATGGTGCGGATATTAAAGCAATAGATATTTCAGAATGTCAGATTGATGCCGGAAAACTATTGGCAAAAGAAAAAGGTGCAGAAAACATTGAGTTTTCTGTTTCTCCAGCAGAAGAAACACCATTTGAAGATAATAGTTTTGACTGCATTACGGCGGCACAGTGTTTCTGGTATTTTGATCGTGAAAAGATTATCGAAGAAATTAAACGCTTGTTAAAACCGAACGGAATTTTTGTGAAGATTTATATGAGCTATACTCTCCTTGATGAGATAGCGAAGAGGTCACATACACTTGTTAAAACGCTCAACAAGAATTGGACTCCCGGTGCATCCGGTTCAAAGGATATGTATAATCATCCTTTTGTAAACGGTCAGCTTGATATTTTTGATTGCAAACTCCCGTTTACCCGTGAAAGCTGGCACGGCAGAATGATTGCCTGCCGAGGCACAAAAGCTTCTATGGACAAAGAAACATTAGTTAGGTGGGAAAAAGCGCACACGGAATTACTTTCAAAATATCCGAAAGAGTTTGAAATCAACCACAAAATCTATATCGCAACATATAAGTTATAATCAGGGTTTAAAATTACAAAAGGCTTGTGCGACAATCAATCGTACAAGCCTTGGATATTCAATTATTTCTCGCTAAGGAGCTTTGAAAGCTCTGACATAAAGGTGTTGATATCCTTGAACTGACGGTAAACCGAAGCAAAACGGATATAGGCAACCTCGTCAACCGCCTTAAGCTTGTCCATTGCAAGCTCGCCTATATAAACGGAAGTAACCTCTCTGTCAAGAGAATTCTGAATTGTAAGCTCAATATTATTGACGATTTCATCAATCTGCGCAAGAGAAACGGGACGCTTGTCGCAGGCTCTGAGCAGGCCGTTGAAAAGCTTTTCTCTGTCAAAGGGCTCACGGGATTTGTCACGCTTGACAACAATAACGGGAACACTTTCGATTATTTCATAAGTAGTAAATCTTTTTGCGCATTTAATACACTCACGGCGGCGGCGTATACGCTCGTTTTCGTCTGTGGGTCTGGAGTCTATAACCTTACTTTCTTCATAACCGCAAAACGGACACTTCACACTAACACTTCCAATTTATATAGTATATTTTAATAAAGTATATCATTATAAAAGAATTTTGTCAAATTTTTCTGCCGCTGTAATAATCTGCGCTTCGTTTTCAAAGCCGTTGCTGTACAGCTCAATCAAATAATTGCCTTTATAGCCCTTGTTATTTAATGCAGAAATTATTGAATTAAAATCCTCTTCTCCCTCAAACGGCGCAATACAGTCTTTACCCTCGGTAAAGTCACTTATGTGAACGGCCTTTATCTTTTCACCTACGGCATCAATAAAATCCGTCGCCTTCTCCCCTGCCCTGCGGCACTGTTTAAGGTCTAACGTCAACGCAAAACCGTTTCCGAGATAATCACTCATCCGCTTTATAAATTCAGGGCTTTGCGAGCGGTAATTGACAACGTTTTCCTGGGAAACGGTTATACCGAATTCTTTGCCCGCTTCAAAAAGCCTTGCGTAACGGTTAAAATATTCCTCATTGTCAACAGTATAAAGCGTTTTTGCACCGTGCAGGTTAATCAGCCCTGCGCCGAGGAAAGAGGCAAATTCAAAGTAATTTTTGTAAAATTCAATGCCGTCATCAACTCTTCTGCCGTAGCTGCCGAAAAACACAAACGATTCCGCAAAGGAAGTAAACGGATGAACGGAGCAAGCCCTCATACCGTAATAATCACATATTGCTTTTATTTCATTTTTTATTGCGCCGCTTAATTCGCAGTAGGAATTTACGAATATTTCAATATTCTTAAAGCCCATTTTGCCGCATTTTTCAACCGCTTTTTCTGTTTCAAGCGGATAAAAGCAGGCGCTTGACATACCCGTTTTCATAAAATCTTCTTCCTTTGGCAGTATTTTGGCTTTGAATTTGTACCGATTTTATATTATCATTATTTCGGTGATTATGTGAAGAGCTTTTTTAAAAATAATTATAAAATATTACCCAAAACCGTTATAATGCTTAACTGTACGCTCGTCTTTGCACTGAGTGTAATAATATGCTCATCTTTAGCCTTTTATCTGGCCGAGTACACAAGCTATTATTATGATATGAAGGTACTGAGTGCCGAATTAATAGCAGTGCTTCGTTCGGGCGTTGCGGTGCTTACGGCAGGAACAGCAATAATGGCATATATTGAAAAACAAGAAAAGCGCAGTAATTAAAACTGCGCTTTCAGTATTATTTCATAGGTTTATTGTCGCAGATAATGCCTTTTTCTACTCTGTCAAAGTACCACGAGGTAGTGGGAATAACAAAAGTAATACCCTTTTCAACGATTTCAAACGTACAGTCGTTGACGTACTCACATTCGCCGTCAATATTGACTGCGGCAGGTCTGTCACTGTGAATTACAAGCTTTTTACCTCTTTCAAAGGTTGTTATATCCCAGTCAAGGTGCTCACCACGCTTATATTTATTAATAAGGCCGAGGAGCTTAATTCTGGGCATATTCTTTTTAACGTGTACAAAATCGAGCAAGCCGTCGTCAGGCATTGCGTGCGGCGCTGCCATATATCCGCCGCCGTACCAACGGGAATTACCGCAGTAGCAGAAAAGAGTAGGAGCCGTAAAAGGCTCTTTATCATCAAACTGTACGGTAAACACACTCTTCATTTTGCCGATAAAGGAATAAAGCAGAGATGCTGTATAAGCAGCCTCACCGTTGATAAACGGAATCTTTTTGAATTTTGCCTGGCCTGCGCAAACCTCTGCATCAAGACCCATTGAACACTGGTTAATTGCAATCTTACCAAGGCACTTGATAACATCGAGCTTAATCGGTGTACCGTTTACCTGTGCTTCAACGTCTATAAGGTCTTCTTTATTTCCGAAAAGACGGATAAAGTCATTGCCGGAGCCGAGAGGAATTACGGCAACCTCAACGTTTTCCTTACCGTAGGCACCGTTTACCACCTCAAAGAGCGTACCGTCGCCGCCGCAAGCATAAAAACGAACAGTTTCTTCCCCCACGGGGTAATACTTTACGAAATTAATACCCTCGTAAGGCTCTGTCGTTTCGTGAATTTCGTAATTTCCTCCGTTTTTTTCGAAATACTCTTTAATACGGGGAATAATATAGTTTGATGCCTGATTTTTGCCTTTACCTGCACAAGGGTTGACGATAAATACGTGTTTCATTCAGCCCACATTCCTTTCATTTAAAGTACATAAATAACTGACATTTAATCATACCGTTGTAAAGCTTGCGGCGTTTATCAGCCTTTCTGCCGAAATCCTGTTCAAAGGTTTCGGATGGGCTGATTATTGTATAAGACCAACCGTGCTTACGTTCAAAAACCTTACCCATTACGGAATAAAGCTTTGATGCTTCTTCAATATCGAGCAATCTTTCACCGTAAGGAGGATTACAGATAAGTGTACCCTTTTCTGTTTCTCCTTTGAAATTTTTAACATCAGCAACGCTTATTTTTATTTTATCCGCTACACCTGCCTGCTGAGCATTGATTTTAGCAAGCTCAACGGATTCGGGTGAAATATCCGAGCCTATTGCAAAAAAATCGCAATCGCGCTTTTCAAGGTCTCTTGCTCTTTCTTTTTCAACGGCCCATATCGACCTATCCATCTGATCCCAGCGGTCGCAGGAGAAGTTACGCTTAAGGCCGGGAGCTATGTTCATTGCCATCATAGCACCTTCAACGAGAATTGTACCCGAGCCGCACATAGGGTCATAAAGCGTGTGGTACGGTCTGAGCCTTGACGCGGCGCAAAGAGAAGCGGCAAGCGTTTCCTTAATGGGTGCGGAATTAGACTGCGGACGGTAGCCGCGTTTATGAAGTCCTGCGCCTGAGGTATCAAGCAGCAGAGTAACAACATCTTTATTAAAAGCAAACTGTATCTGGTGAACGGGTCCCGTTTCATCAAACCATGAGACATTGTATTTGCTTTTGAGTCTTTCGACAACAGCCTTTTTGATTATTGCCTGACAGTCTCTTACGCTGAAAAGCGTTGAATTGATTGAATAGCCCTTAACGGGGAATGCATCTCTTGCGCCTATCCACTGCTCCCACTCAAGAGCCTTAGTACCCTGAAACAGCTCCTCAAAGGTTTTTGCGGTAAAAGAGCCGACAACAATCTGAACGCGCTCGGCAAACCTTGAGCAGATATTGACACGGGCAAGAATGTTTTCATCTCCCGAAAAAAGAACTCTTCCGTTTTCAGCCTGAACATTCTGCGCTTCAAGAGCACGAAGCTCATCGGCTATAAAGCCTTCAAGCCCGAGAAGACACGGAATACAAAAATTAATAAGCATATTATAATGCCTTTCTTTTTAAGAAATAAGGGAGCGGATTGCTCCACTCCCTATTATAAATAAAATATTTAATATAGTCAACTAAATTTTAATCAATTTCAGGCTCCAATAAGCCGTAGCCTCCGTCGTTTCGTACATAAACCACGCTTACGTTGCCCGTTTCAGCGTTAAGGAACATATAAAAGCGGTGACCGACAAGATTCATTTTAAGAATAGCCTCGTCAACAGTTTCAGGTCTTAAAGAAACCGTTTTGGTTCTGACAACCTCGTATTCCGGTTCTTCATCAACAGCGTATTCGCCGATATAGCCGTCGAAGGCACCGTCGCGCAGTTTCTTTTCTATTCTCGTTTTGTTCTTGCGAATCTGGCGGATGAGAGAATCAACACAAAGGTCAAGTGCATCGTTCATATTGTCGGCACGCTCCTGAGAACGGAATACCATACCGCCGTTGAGAACGGTGACTTCAACAATCTGCACGTTTTTCTCTACGGTCGCGGTAACCTTGGCTTCTGCATTGTCGCCGAAGAAGCGATCAATTTTGGCAAGCTTCTTTTCCGCATGTTCTTTGAAAGAATCTCTGAGTGTGCATTTACGACCGATAGTTGTGATTTTCATAGTTACATCCCCTTTTTGTGGAATTAAGATAGAGCTTGTGTTGTTAGTATTTCCCCTATCTTTAATTCAACTATATCATATTGCACATAATTTGTAAAGAGGTATAACAATATTTTATATCAAATAACCAATTCATAAAATTGTAGTTTTGTGTCGGGTAACGTGGCAGCCGAAATTAACCGAAACGGGAAGGCCTGCAATATGAGTCGGCGCGGTTTCAATATTGACGGCAAGAGCAGTGGTTTTACCGCCAAAGCCCTGCGGACCGATATTCAGACAATTTACAAGAGAAAGAATTTCTTTTTCCATATCGGCATAATACTCATTACTGTTTCTTATACTCACATCTCTGCAAAGAGCTTTCTTTGCAAGATATGCGCATTGCTCAAAATCACCGCCGATGCCGATACCGAGCACAATCGGCGGGCAGGGATTACCGCCGGCTTTAACAACACAGTCGAGAATATACTCAATAATATCTTCTCTCGTGGCGGCAGGGGTAAACATTTTGAGCTTACTCATATTTTCGCTTCCGAAGCCCTTGGGAGCAACGGTGATTTTAACCTTATCGCCGTCAACGATTCTTGTGTGAATTACGGCAGGCGTATTGTCACCCGTATTTTTTCTCATAATCGGGTCGGCTACAACAGAGCAGCGGAGAAAGCCTTCGGTATATCCCTTTCTCACACCGTCGTTTATCGCTTGTTCAAAGCTGCCACCCGCAAAATGAACATCTTGACCTATTTCGGCAAAAACAACTGCCATGCCGCAGTCCTGACAAATCGGAATGTCAAGCTCTTGCGCAGCAGAAATGTTTTCAATTATGTCATTCATAACCGATTTTGCAAGAGTGTTTTCTTCGGTTAAGGTAAAATCATTAATTAATTTATTGAGGTCACAGGGCAGATTTTTATTAGCCTGAATACAAAGAGCTGCCACTGCATCGGTAATTAAATTCACATTGATTTCTCTCATAATTATTTCCTTATAAACAATGCACTGTAAAGACACGGCTTCACAGTGCAGATTTAAATTATTTTCTGTTTCCTCGTCTGGAGCTTGTCTGGCTGTAGCGGGAATCGTTTGAGCGGCGAAGATCAGAAAACTTATCGTCACTTACCTGCTTGAATTTAGCCATCATATCCTCAAAGGAGGCAGGCTCGTTTGAGCTTTGCTGAGGCTGACCCTGCCAAACATTGGGTCTTGAGTGGTTTGTTCTGGGCTTATGCTGCTGAGCGGGAGCAGATTGCTGTACGGTAGAATTTGCCTGCTTGATTGATAGGCTGATTTTACCGTCCGCCCCAATTGAAAGAACCTTAACCTTAACCTGCTGACCCTCGGAAAGATGCTCTTTAATGTCTTTTACGTATGTGTTGGATACTTCGGAAATATGTACCATACCGGTTGTGTTACCCTCAAGTGTAACAAAGGCACCGAAATTGGTAAGGCCCGTTACCTTACCCTCAACAATTGCTCCAACTTCAATCTGCATAGAAACCTGTGTTCTCCTCTGAAAATAATTTAGGTTGACAAATATAGGCTTAACCAGCCACCTTAGGTTGCCGAATTCGCATATACTCTTTCGCCGGGCATAACGTAATCGAGCTCTTCTCTTGCGTACTGCTGAAGATACTCAGACTCATTTTCACTGTTGAGTATATTTTCGAGCTCTTTGTTTTTCTCGTCCTGTGCAGAAATCTGCTCAGAAAGCTCGGAAACCTCATCAGTCTTGTCCTTTATGTCCATACGAAGCTGTATCGAATTAATAATAAAATAACCAATCAATGCCACCAGAGCGAGAACAAGGACGATACTTACTCTTCCTTTGGTTTTCTTGTTCATGATGCACCTACTTTATAATATTTCAATTAATTATATAACATATTATTCTTTATTTTCAAGAGTTTTTTTGCCTTTTTTTCGGAAATTTTTAATATTTTTAAAATTGACAGGCCATTTTCGGAATAATTTTAGGAATAAATCAGCAGAATGCCTGAACGGTGCGGTTATAATCATTGAAAATACGTTGATAATCCCTTTAATTTTTTTTGAAAAAGAAACGGCAACGCTAACGGAAAATCTGCCAAGCGTGAGATAATAAATAAAAAATCCCGTAACCAAGGCAACCAGAATATTGAAACGAAATCTTCCGTTATTTACCACAAGCAGAAATACAAATGTCAATATTCCGCAAATCAAAAAATATGCAATATCCTGCACGGGTATTGCTTTGCTGTTTTTTATAACCAAAACACGCACAATTCTGAAAATGTCATAAATCAGACCGAGAATAAAGCCAAATCCGACTGAAGACAGAAAAACCTGCAACTGAAAAGATATATTTTCAATATACATAGGCTATCTGAAAATTCGGCTGAAAAAGCCGCCCTGTTCACGGGAATTTTCAGAATAGCTTATGGCGCATATCTCTCCGTCAATTGCCAGCTCACCGACATCGGTGCTGAAACGGTTTATACGCAGATTGCTTCCGCTTACCGTCATTTCACCAAGCGAAGTGAGTGCTACGATATTCATTTCATCAAAGCTGTCAACATCCATAACACCTGAAACGGTAAGGTGTTTTCTGTCCTCAAGAACAATATTATGCGGCAATAAATTTTTGTTCTTCTCTTCCAAGACGCTTCTCCCCTATTTATAATATTCATTATAAAATATGTGAAAAAGCGTTAAAATATGTTACTGAAGCTGTCTGAACATCAACGCGGCATTTTCCTTTGTTGCGTGCTCGCTGACATTTAAAACCTCATATTTGGTAAGATTTGAGCCCATCTGAATTTCAATTATGTCTCCGACCTTAATTTCAAGCGAGGCTCTGGCAATTTTACCGTTTACCGTTACGTGCTTTGCGTCGCAAACTTCATTTGCAACAGTACGTCTTTTGATAATTCTTGATACTTTAAGGTATTTATCCAATCTCATAGAATAGTTACTCCTGATAATTTTTTTAGTTTAACAAAAGAAGTGGCTGCCTTCAAGAAAAGGCAGCCATAAGAAAATGACTTATTTTGCAGCGTTCTTGAAAGCCTGACCGGCCTTGAAAGCGGGAGCCTTGCAAGCGGGAACAGTCATTGTTTCGCCTGTTCTGGGGTTGCGAGCCTGCTTCTCTGCGCGCTCACGAAGCTCGAATGTACCGAAGCCGATGAGCTGTACCTTCTCGCAGTTTGCTACTGCAGCTGTGATGGCATCAAGAGTTGCGTTGAGAGCCTTTTCGGAATCCTTCTTGGAGAGACCTGTTTTTTCAGCTACTGCGCTGATAAGTTCGTTTTTGTTCATTTTGTTAAACCTCCTGAAATTTATATATAATACTACAGTAATTATAACCTTAGTATTATTAACTTTTTTTCGCTTCGTCCCAAAGCTTGTCCAATTCTTCGAGAGAAGTATTCTTCATATCAATGTTTTTCTTTTCTGCAAGCTGTTCAACGATTGAAAAGCGGTTGAAAAACTTGTCCGTTGCGGCGGTAAGAGCCTCTTCCGCATCAACGTCAATAAATCGGGAAACATTTACCGCAGAGAAAAGAACATCACCGAGTTCATCAAAGCAGGCATTATCATCCTGCGAGTCAATTGCCTCACGGAGCTCTGCTATCTCCTCTTCCAGCTTATCGAGTGCACCGGAAATATCATCCCAGTCGAAGCCGGCCTTTTTAGCCTTCTTCTGAATTTTTGTGCTTCTCATAAGCGCAGGTAATTCACGGGGCACCGCCTGCATAGCCTGAGTCGTTGTTTTTTGGCCCTTGGTACGGCGTTTTATATCGTCCCAATTTGTCAGCACGTCCTCAACGCCGTCAACATTTACCTCGCCGAAAACATGAGGATGGCGTTCAATCAGCTTTTTGCAGATGCCGTCGCAGATATCGTCGATATTGAAGCACTGCGCTTCGGTTTCAATCTGCGAATGGAAAACAACCTGCAGCAAAAGGTCGCCAAGCTCTTCGCAAAGGAGCGTTTTATCATCCTTGTTGATAGCTTCAATTACCTCGTAGGTCTCTTCAATGAGATCCTTCTTGATTGTTGTGTGGGTCTGCACGGCATCCCACGGGCAACCGCCCTCACCGCGAAGAAGAGCAACAATATTTACAAGGTCGGAAAACACGTAATTCTTTTTGAATTCAAAATTATCTACCATTTTAAAGCTCCTTGTACGCACAAAAACCGTACTTTACTAATTTTAACCTATTAAGTCAAATTTTTCAAGGGTTTTTGCAATTTTTTTGCCCTTCGGAAGCATTAATAAATCATCTTTTGATATTCCCTTGATAACAAGCAGTGAAACAGCGTAAACAACAACCGCAACACCTACACCGAGAAGTGTGGAGAAATTATAGCCGTTGAGTCTGCTTCCAGCATCGCCGAAGGTGAGAAGATTGGAAAATACAGCCTGAGCTGCATAAGCGGAAAAAGCGCAGATTGCCGCCGCAATCATCGGCTTTACAATTGTCGATACAAGCTTTACCTTACAGCCCGATATTTTAACGGCAAAGTAAATATTGAGAACAACTATAACGGTATAGCAGACAAGCGTACCGATTGTAGCACCGTAAATATTGAATTTCGGAATACCGACAAAGATAAAGTTACAGATTACCTTAATTACAGCGCCGATTGCAACGGTTTTTGCGGGAATATCTGCCCTGCCCATTGCCTGCAGGACATTGGTAAGCGGTGTGGAAAGCGCAATAACAAAGGTACCGATGCCGTAAATCATTACTATGGGAGAAGAGATGGGAATAAGGTTTTCCGCAGCAGTGCCGCCGTAAAGCAGAGTCATAACCGGAGTGGAAAGTGCGGCAATGCCGAGGCCTGCAGGGGCGGCAACAAGCATACAGACACGGACAACGGAGTTAATTATGCTGCCCGTTTCCTTTTTATTCTTGATTGCTACAGCGGCAGCAAGCGCGGGAATCGCGCTGACACCAAGCGACATTGTAATTGAAGTAATAAGATTTTTAAAATCAAGTGCAGAAAAATAACATCCGTAAAGATAGGTACCGATATCCTTATCAAGCGTTCCGGAGCCCTGGAGAGATGCCGCAAAAGCGGTTTTGAAATAGTCAAGGTTATCCGCTACGGCATGAGCAAGACGGGTACGGATGGTAAAATTATCAACAAGGTTAGTAACGTTGGTTATAAGCGCACTGATAACCATCGGGATAGCTATGGTTATCATAGTGTTTGTAATATCGGAAGAGGACTTGGGTCTGGGAGAATTGACAAGCATAGTCCTTGTAAAAGAGTCACCCTTGATTTTTTTATGAATAATCATAAACGCAAGAGCAGCCATAGTGCCGATTGTGACCGAAAGCACGGCTGCTGCCGCCGCAAACGGATAAATAACACTGAGTGCTTCCGCTTCATCAGCGCAAACCTTACCGAAAACAGCTTCGCCGTTGCTGAATTTCTTGAGGCCGAAGCTCATAACAGCCTTGGCAAACGTAAGGCCGAGAACAAGCTTGCCGAGTGCTTCAATAACCTGCGAAACAGCAGTAGGCGTCATATTGCGAAGGCCCTCGTAGTAACCTCTGTATGTAGACATCACACAGCAGAAGAATATGGAGGGAGCAATCATCAGAATACTCCAGAGGTTGTCCTCGCATTTACCGAGCTTTACATAGGGAAAAGCAATCAGCACCAGTAAAAGCGTACCGACTATACCGACAATAAGGAAAAGACGCTGTGCAACCCTGAAAATCATTCTTGCATCACGGTAATTACCGAGGGTAACACTTTCTGATACCATTTTGGAAACCGCCACGGGCAGACCCGCCATTGATATAGCATAAATGGGCGTATAAATTTCATAAGCAGAGCTGAAATATCCTCTGCCCACCTCACCGATAAGAGCTGTCAGCGGAATTTTATAAATAGCGCCTATAACCTTAACGATGAGTGTTGCGGCAACAAGAATGAGTGCTCCGTTGAGCATTGACTGGCCTTTAACGGCTGATTTTTCCTGTCCCAAAATAACACTTCCTTACATATTGAAATATAAATTAACCTAAAAACTCACATACAAGCAGAGATGAACGGGGAATTTTTTCTTCGGCAATGTCCGAAAACCTTTCAAGCTTTTCGGTAAGCCTTTGTGTTTCGGCAAACCAGATGCTGTCAGGTTCAACGGTTTTAAACAGTTCCAAAGCTCTGCCTTTGAAAACACAGGGCTCATAATTATGGATTGTATCAATCAGAATATCCGCACAGTATTTATACGGCGCAAGATATTTGTTTTCCCCTTCAAGTACACCGTCCCACATATCAAAGGTGTTTTCAACCGAACTGCTTCTCGAATGGAAATCCCTTACGGTGCGTCTTATAAGGCGCAAATCGCGCTTTGTCATTAAAACGAAGCCTGAATCGTCATATATTCTTGTTGATACGCTGATATAAATTTTTAGCAGTGCCTCAGTCGGCAGATAACCGTAAATCAACGGATTAAGCGCGTGAAGACCTTCAAGAATTACAACGTCGCCTTCTTCAAGAGAAATGTCAAAAGCATTATCGGTTCTTATTCCCGTGTCAAAATCGAAACGAGGAATTGACGCAGTTCTGTCTTTGACAAGTTTTTTTAAGACCTTTTCCAACAAATCAAGGTCAAGAGCATGAACGGTTTCATAATCGGGCTTACCGTCATCACCTATTATAGCATCAACGGAATTTCTGTAAAAATCATCCAATGAAATAGTATATGCCTTATGCCCTTTTTCTTTGAGCATTTCTTTAATTTTGTTGGCTGTAGTTGTTTTGCCCGAACAGCTGGGACCTGCCAGAAGAACAATTTCAATGCTTCTGTTTGTTATAATCCTTTCAACGACACATTCAAGAGCAAGGCTGTATCTCTCCTCAGCGGCGGAGATAAAAGCTGCCGTATCATTTTCTGCCTCGTAATTTATCTGTGAAAGCGTGTTGATAACATCTGCCATAAGCAGGACCTCCGATTGATTTACTAAACTAATTGTATGTAGAATAAAACTCGGATATTCTGTTTTTTCTTTCCACGAGAGTGTTGAATCCCGTATTATATTCGTACGGATATTTATAATTGAAAATACGCTCAATAAGATTATCGTGCGGTGCCTTAAGCTTGGTAACCGCTCCCGCTCCGACAGCGAGCACGGTATGAATTTCTTCCATCATATAAACATTATAAAAGCACTCTTTACCCGGTAAACACCAACCGACGTTTTCAAGATTGCCTACGCAGCGGCTCTGACGGTACATATAATACGGAATGTAACCGTTTTCAGAAAGGGTTTTATTCGCGTAATCAATCATAAGTGAAGCCGCCGCATCCTGTGAAAGAGCCGCGTTTTCTTTGGTAACAAGATTGCTCGAACGTTTAAGCGCAAGTGCGTGAACAGTAATGTTTTCGGCACCGAGCGAAATTGCCTTATCCACCGAATTCTTAAAGCCTTCAACGCTGTCACCCGGCAAGCCCGCAATCAGATCCATATTAATGCTCTCAAAGCCGATATCGCGTGCCAGCAGATAAGCCTCAACCGCTTCTTCCGCAGTGTGTTTTCTGCCGATTGTTTCAAGCACACCGTTATCAAACGTCTGCGGATTAATGCTGATTCTGTCAACGCTGCAGCTTTTAAGAGTGAGCAGCTTTTCGCGCGTAATTGTATCTGCTCTGCCCGATTCAAAGGTGAATTCACGGCAGTATGACATATCAAAGCTGTTTTTAACTGTATCAATCAAAAACTTTGATTGCTCAGCCGAGAGAATACCGGGTGTACCGCCGCCGAAATAAACGCTTTCCAGTCTTAATTCATTACGCTTTGCATATTCCGCAGTGATAATCAGCTCTTTTGCAAGATTTTCAATATACGGCTCAAGAAGTTTTTTTGCATTACTGCTTGTAATGGAATGAGAAACAAATGAACAATAGCTGCATCGACTGGGACAGAAAGGAATTGATACATATAAGCTGAAGGAATCGTGTCTGTTTTCGGCAAAAATCTGTTTCTGTGCTTTTGCAACATCAAAAGCGAGCTGTGCTTTGCTCTCGGTAACAAGAAGCTTATCCGTAAAATAGGATTTTGCATTTTCTTCGCCGTTTTCGTCAATAAGCCGATTCATCAGCTTGGACGGTCTTACACCCGTAAGCAAGCCCCACGCGGGAGTATATCCCGTAATTTTAATAAGACAATCGTATAAACATAAGGCTAAATTATATTCCGCCTCACTGTCGGAATAAACATCGAGTGTTCTTTCGCTGTTTTCGGTTTTGCCGTCAATTGAAGCATTGACTGATAAAACGGTATTACCGTCAACCGTATTCATTTTTGTGATTATATATTCGCCCTGAACATCATTCATCTCATATTCAAGGTGTATGTCAGAGTTGGGATAAAACATACGGCACAGGTTTTCGGTTTCAAAATGAAACTTGTGACCGATAATGTAAACTGTCATCAGAGCTTCCTCATATATCTGTTTCTTTTGCGTTCAAAGCCTATGGTTGTAGCGCGGTTGTGGCCGGGATAAACCGAATATTCATCATCAAATTCTGAAAGCTTCTTAATTGATGCCATCATATCGTCAAAATTTCCGCCTGCAAAATCTGTTCTGCCGACTGTTAGACAGAACAACGTATCGCCGCTGAAAATAAGTTTATTCTTAGTGTCGACATAGCATACGGAACCCAGTGAATGGCCGGGTGTGCTTAAAACGAAGAATTCAGTATCAGCAAATTTAATAATATCACCGTTCTTGAGCACTTTATCTGCAGTAACTCCGGGAGTCGCTTCGTAATCGCCCGCAAGATTTATCTTGTTATCAATCAGACATTTTTCATCATCGCTATGGATGCAAATTTCGGCCTGCGGATAAATTTCTTTCAACGATTTACAGCCGAATATATGATCAAAATGGCCGTGTGTAAGAAGGATATATTTTAAATCAAACCCAAGCAAGGCGTCGTTGAGTTCGTCCGAGGAAACGCCGGGGTCAATAACTGCTGCTGTTTTTGAAACATCGTCAGTTAATAAATAGCAGTTTGCTCCGTAATCACCAAGCGGAAAACATTGCATATTCATATTCATTTCCTCCAAATATCTGTGTCCAGAATAATTGTAACGGGGCCGTCATTGACAAGCGAAACCAGCATATCGGCACCGAAAACACCGTTTTCAACCTTTCGTATGCCGTTTTCAAGCAATAACGCGGAATACTTTTGGTACAAAGCATCGGCAACATCGGGAGCGGCAGACGGCGTAAAGGACGGTCGGTTTCCTTTTTTACAGTCAGCACAAAGTGTAAACTGAGAAACGACAAGTGCTTCGCCGTCAATATCAATCAGAGAAAGGTTCATTTTCTCATTTTCGTCCTCAAAAACACGAAGCTTTGCTGTTTTTGCGGCAAGCACTTCGGCTTCTTTTTCGGTATCTCCTTCCACAACACCGAGAAGAATCAGATACCCCGACCCGATAGCGCCTACGGTTTTACCGTCAACGACAACATCGGCTTTTTTTACTCTTTGAATAACCGCTTTCATTGTCTCACCACGTTACTTTCTTTCAACTTTCAATACACCGTCAATTTTTTCAATCTTTGAAATTACACTCTTAAGGTGCTCTATACCGTCCACAAAAATCGTACAGGTCATAATAAAGGAGCCGTCCTTAAGCGAGCGTGAGTTGATGTTTGTAATCAGTACTCTGATATTACTGAGCATAACTGAAATATCGGCAAGAATACCGATTCTGTCAATACCCGTAATAAAGAGATTTGCGTTGTATTCTTCCTTTACGCCCTTATCCCAATAAGCATTGAGCCATCTGTAGGGCTCGGCGCAGTTTTCTATATCTTTGGGAACGTTGGTACAGCTTCTTGAGTGAATTGAAACACCGTGGCCTCTTGTAATAAAGCCTATGATTTTATCACCGGGAAGCGGATTACAGCAATGGGCAAATTTAATAAGACAGTTGTCAATGCCTTCAACGACAGCACCCTCACTGCTCTTTACGCGTTTTTTGGGCGTTTCAACAGGAACCTTGATTTGCTTGGATGAAACAAGCTTTGCGTATTCATCCTTGATTCTGGGCATAATCTTGCTCAGCAAAATGCCGCCGTAGCCGATTGCGGCATAGAAATCATCAATAGTCTGACAGCGCTGTCTTTCGGCAATCTTTTTAAGAAAAGCTTCGCTTTCATCATCAGGCAGTCTGATTAGCGCCCGCCTGAACTCACGCTCAAGCTGCTCTTTGCCCTGTTCAATATTCTCTTCACGGCGTTCCTTCTTGAACCATGAGCGGATTTTACTTCTGGCTTCACTTGTTTTAACGATATTCAGCCAGTCTCTGCTCGGGCCTTTACCGGGCTGTGAAGAGGTTATAATATCAACAATTTCACCCGTTTGCACCTTGTAATCGAGTGAAACCATTCTGCCGTCAACCTTGGCACCCGTCATTTTATTGCCGACTGCTGAGTGGATTGCATAAGCAAAGTCAATAACCGTTGCACCTACAGGCAGGTTTTTAACGTCACCCTTAGGCGTGAAAACATACACGTCATCAGGAACAAGGTCGCTTTTTATTGTGCTGACAATTTCATCAACACCCGCCGCTTCATCCTGACTTTCCAGAAGCTGTCTTATCCATGAAAGGCGTTCATCAAAGGACTTTTTGCCGCCTGACATATTGAGCTTGTATTTCCAGTGTGCGGCAATACCGTATTCGGCAGTATAGTGCATTTCCCACGTTCTTATCTGAACTTCGAAAGGTATGCCCTCTTTGCTGATAACGGTCGTGTGGAGTGACTGATACATATTAGGCTTAGGCGTTGAAATATAGTCCTTGAATCTGCCGGGAAGAGGCCTGAACATATCGTGAATAACGCCGAGACAGTTATAACAGTCGATAACGGTATCAACAATAATTCTTACCGCATAGATATCATAAATTTCATCGAAATTCTTATTCTGCATATACATCTTTCTGTATATGCCGTGAACGCTTTTTATTCTGCCGTCGACCTTAGCTTTGATGCCCGAATCGGCAATGTGTTCAATAATGCGTTCCTTTACATCAAGCAGAAATTCGTTGCGCTGTGTCAACTGATTTGCAAGGTTTTCTTCAATTTCCTTGTAGCCAATACTGTCAAGGTAGCTGATAGCAAGGTCCTCAAGCTCTATTTTTACGGGACGGATACCAAGACGGTGCGCAATCGGCGCATAAATCTCAAGGGTTTCAAGCGCAATGTCACGGCGCTTTTGCTCTTTCATAAAGCCGAGAGTACGCATATTGTGAAGGCGGTCGGCAAGCTTAATAATAATAACGCGTATGTCGTGCGACATTGCAATAAGCATCTTACGCAGATTTTCAGCCTGCTGTTCTTCCTTGTTTGCAAGCGAAACCTTACCGAGCTTTGTTACGCCGTCAACCAGTGCGGAAATGCTTTTTCCGAAATCCCGTTCACAGTCTTCGCTGGTATATTCGGTGTCCTCAACAACATCATGAAGAAGTGCTGCGGCAAGTGATTCGGCATCCATACCCATTTGTGCAAGAATGGTTGCAACGGAAACAGGGTGAATAATATAGGGCTGACCAGATTTTCTCAGCTGACCCTCGTGTGCCTTTTCGGCAACCGAGAACGCTTTGTCAATCAGTTTAAGCTGTTCAGCAGTATAGCCGTCTTTAATTAGGTCTTTAAGTTCTGAGTAAAGAACAGCAACTTCATCAACATTTTCGGTTTTACACATTATGCAGCACCTCCTTTTTATAACAGACAGTTAAGTAATGAAGAAGCGGATAAATCCGCTTTAACGGGAGTTACGGGCAGACATATAACTGCGTTTTCATCGCGTACCAGAACTTTCAGTTCAAGCATGGCATCCAACGAAACGGCAACCTTGCAAAGGTTTTCGCCGTTATCGCCGAGGCGGTAACAAAGCGTTTCTATATCATACTTCCAACCGCCGCAGGCTTTTATGAATCTGAACACATCGAGCATAAATTCTCTTTCGGGTCTGGCCGCTATCTTCTCTTCGGCTGTAAGGTTTTCCTGACGCTTTACTTTTTCATAAAGCGAAAAACCTTTAAGCACACAGAAATCGTCCATACCTGCACCTTTAACGGCTTTGACGTGAACACCGGGTCTGACTTCGCCGAGATATTCGTTGGGTTCAACAGTTACGGCAAGGTCAACGGTATCGCCTTTCTTGAACGGAAATTCGTGAGGTGACACACCGAAGCGCATTGCTGAAATTTTTGTATCGCCTTTTGAAAGCATAAGTCTGATGTGCTTACCGTCGCTGACAGCCTGTACCGCATCGATTTTCATATTAAACAAGCCGAAAACAGGTACGGGATTACCTGCACCGAAGGGCTCAAGAGTTGACAGTGCATCAAGCAAATCCTTATCTATAGCGGCAGGGTTAAGACGGCAGTCAATATTGAGCACGGGGAAACTGACATCACCGAGAGAAGCGGCATATTCATTGATTTTTTTACGGAACAAATCAATGTTTTCGCACTTAAGCCCGATACCTGCCGCAAGGGTATGTCCTCCGAAGTGATCGAGTGTGTCGGAAGCGGCCTTAATGGCATCATAAAGAGAAAAGCCTTCAAAGCTTCGTCCCGAGCCTCTGGCCTCATCACCGTCACGCGCTATGACAATTGCAGGCTTGCCGAAAAGCTCAACAAGCTTTGCGGCAACAATACCGATTATGCCGTTGGGCCAGTTTTCGCCGTCAACAACAATAACTCTGTCATATTTCAAAGAGGGGTTAGTCTTGAACTTTTCCTTAATCTCTTCTAGAATTTCAAGCTCGATTTTATGTCTTTGAACGTTTGCGGAATCAATTTCCTCCGCAATATCCTCGCTTACGGCAGGGTCTTCACACAAAAGCAGATTAAGCGCCCTTGAAGGACTGCCCATTCTGCCCGCGGCGTTTATTCTGGGAATGAGCGTAAAGGCAAGTGAGCCCGCGCTCATTCTTTTTTTGCCGTAGCCCGCTACTTCACGAAGTGAATTGATACCGTATCTCTCGGAGTTGTTAATCATCTCAACACCGCGCCTGACAATAAACCTGTTTTCGTCAACGAGCGGCATTACATCGCCGATTGTTCCAAGAGCCACAATATCGCTGTATGCATCAAGCACAAAATTGTAATCGGAATCCTCCATAGCGCAAAGAAGCTTAAACACAACGCCAACTCCGGCAAAGCTGTTGAAGCTGCATTTACAGTCATCACGGTACGGATCAACAACCGCACAGCAATCGGGAAGCATATCCCCAACCCTATGGTGGTCAGTAACAACCATTTTAATTCCGAGTTGTTTTGCGTATTCGGCTTCTTCAATATTGCTTATGCCGCAGTCAACAGTAACAATCAGCTTTACGCCCTGCTCAGCAAAATAATCAATATCCGCACATTTCAGACCGTATCCCTCTGATCTGTCGGGAATTTTACACATAACATCGGCACCCTGGTCGGAAAGGTACGAATACAGCAACGCCGTAGCAGTGATACCGTCAGCATCATAATCACCGAAAACAGCAATTCGGTCAAAATTTTCAAGTGCGGCTGTAATTGTTTTAACAGCTTTATCCATATCGGGAAAATCCCAGGGTGATGACAGCTCAAGCTCATCAAAAAAGAACGAGCGGATTTTTTCATCGGTATCTATTCCGCGTGAAGAAGCAATGAGAGAAGCCATAGGAAAAAGAGTATGCTTTTCAGCAAGGGATGCTGCAAGGACTTTATCGACCTTGTTTACCTGCCATATTTTTCTGCTCATTGTTTCACCACCTTAAATAATATTTATAAATTATAACACTTATTTTTATTTTATGCAATAAAAATTTTGCTTGTTCGCAAAATAACAACAAAAAACCGCACCAAAACCAACGTTACGGGTGCGGTTTAGAAATTTGTGTTACAGGAAGAATAGAGCCTATATCAATCAGCTCACCGCCGAAAAGCGGATGGGGATAAACGTTACGCTCACGCAGAAACGAATCAATCTGCGCATAATCAGTGTGCTTTGTTATATCTCCGCAAAAAGCAAGCATATTCTCGGAAAGCTTGCCGCAGCATCCGCCGATAAAGCCTGTATCAAACCCATCAAGCTTAATGCAGTCTTTTTTAACAAGCAACGCATCAAGTCCGTAATTAATCGCGGCGGAGTAAATTGAATAATCATCGGTTATCAGCGAATTGTCATCAACGGGTATGCAAGAGCATTTTGCATAGCCTTGTTTTACGTCGATTACAGTTTTTCCTTGCTTAAGAAATTCGGGGGTATTATCACTTTTGCAAATTATGAAATTTCCGATGAAACAGCAATTAAGTAATATGTCAGAAGGATATTCGGGTTTTAACTCAACTTCGTCGTCAAGACAGACCAATCCTAATTTTTCAAGTTCATTAAGCAATGAAGCTTGACCAGCCTCAACAGAAAAACGCCCGTTTCCGCAATAAGCGAAAAGCATATCGGTATGACAGCGCAGCGGATACAAAACATTTTCGCAACTTGATACCGTAACGGGTACAACATCCAGCTCATTCATTGCCGAAACAACCCGTGAATACTGCGGAGAGACAACAGCGTGAACTACCTTACCATCCGGTAAATTCGGCTTTGACAAAAATGAGTAATTCATCATTTCACAAGCGCCTCAAAAGCCTCGCGTATGTTGCGTACACCGATAATTTCAGTATCACCGCTTATATCAGACGAAAGATTCTTAAGGTTATGCCGCGGAATAATACACCTTGAAAAGCCGAGTCTTATCGCTTCTTTGACACGCTGTTCGCAGTTGTTGACGCCTCTGATTTCACCAGCAAGGCCGATTTCGCCGAAAGCCAGTGTATCATCCGCAACCACCGTATCCTTCAGGCTTGAAACAAGTGCCATGGCTACGGAAAGGTCAGTTGCGGGCTCATCAATTTTAAGTCCGCCGACAATATTGATATATGTATCCATATTGCCGAAAAAATAACCGGCTTTTTTTTCTAAAACGGCTAATATCATTGCCGCACGGTTATAATCAAAACCAGTACACATTCTTCTGGGGTTGCCGAAGCCCGTC
Source organism: Clostridia bacterium (assembly GCA_017410325.1). GTDB lineage: Bacteria > Bacillota > Clostridia > Oscillospirales > Acutalibacteraceae > UBA8612. The sequence goes on from JAFQRA010000019.1 coordinate 68,866, forward strand.
GGAGTTACCAGCGCCTGCACCTCAGCCATAATCGGGCGCGAGCCTTCGATAGTACAGGCAATACACGAGCCCGAAGCGTTTTTGGGCTTACCCGAAATTAACATAAGTGACGGATTCTCAACCTCGGCCAGTCCCCTGTCACGCATTTCAAATACACCGATTTCATTGGTTGAGCCATAACGGTTTTTAACGGCACGAAGAATTCTGTAAGAGAAGTTTCTGTTGCCCTCAAAATACAAAACAGCATCGACAATATGCTCAAGGACTTTAGGGCCCGCAATATTGCCGTCTTTATTAACATGACCGACAAGAACAATCGGAATACCGAGTGACTTTGCCGCGCGCATAAAGACATTTGCCGATTCTCTGACCTGTGTTACACTGCCCGGTGATGAATTAACATCCGCATAGTCCATAGTCTGTACCGAATCTACAAATACCAAATCGGGTTTATTCTGGCGGATATACTCGGTTATGGCCAGAACATCCGTTTCACACATAATTAAAAGGCGCGAATTGTTAACGCCGAGGCGATCGGCCCTCAGTTTAATCTGATGTGCCGACTCCTCGCCGGAAATATACAGAATGTTTAATTTATCGTTGAGTGTTTTGCAAATCTGCAGCAGCAGAGTTGACTTGCCTATGCCGGGGTCACCGCTTAAAAGAACGAGCGAGCCCTTTACAATGCCGCCGCCGAGCACACGGTCAAGCTCATTCATTCCGGTTGAATAACGAACGGAAACATCGTTTTGAATTTCATTAAGCTTTTGTGCCGATGCGGCTCTGATGCTGCTTGCTCTGGCTGAGGTGCTTTGGGAAAGAATCTCCTCATTCATCATGTTCCACTCGCCGCAGCCGGGGCAGCAGCCGTACCACTTTGCGGATTCGTAACCGCAAGCAGAGCAAATATATAACGATTTTGCTTTAGCCAAATTTTATCACTCCAGATAATTTAAAATTCCTTGCATTATTGATAAAGCCATCTGTGTCTGATAGCTGTCTGTTTTTAACTTTTCCGCTTCGCTTTCGTTTGACATAAAACCGCATTCAACCATAACCGCAGGCAACGTACAATTATACAATAAGTAGATATCGGAGCCTACGGCTTTAATTTTTCTGTTGTTGTCGGGCTGTAAGCCGTTAACAACACTGTCCTGAATTGACTGAGCAAGAATTTTGCTTTTCGGTGAATTGGTTGAATAAAACACCTGTGCACCGCTGTACTTCGGCACGGAATAATAATTTTGATGAATGCTTACAAGTATAGATTCAGGATAGCTTTCGGCAACCTCCAGCCTTTTTCTGATATCCGAAACCTTGCGCGCCCTGATTGTTGAAAGAGAATTATCCCCTATCAGCGCATCGTCATTACGAAGCATAACCGTTTTATAACCCGAGGCAACGAGCAACAGATTAAGCTTACGGGCAATCGAAAGGTTTATATCCTTTTCTTTTGTTCCGTCTGCCGCACTTGTGCCGCCGTCCATACCACCGTGGCCCGCGTCAACAATAATATAAAAGCCTTTGTTTTCGGGACTAGCGGAAACCAAGTCGGTTTTGTCGGCTATCCGAGTTAACAATAAACAACATCCTATTACGGCACAAGCAGAGAAAAATCCAACAAATAAACGCTTCATAAACACACCCCGTAAATAGGTATGTTTACATTCTGTTTTTAATTCAGCCCCAAAAGCAGTTAATTCTTCCCTTGGTGGCCTTATTTATTGTTGCGTCCGCAACAGTGCCAAGTAAAGCGCCGAGCCAAAAGCCGAGAGAATTCATCATCATATCGTCAAATTCGCAATAACCGTTCTGAAGCCAATACTGTGAAAATTCAAGCAGCGAGAAAGCCGCAAGCGGAAACACAGCAATTACAATCATTCTGAGAAGTTTTTTATGTTTTTTTAGCCGAAGGTGAAAAATAACGCCAAGAGGTGTAAAATAAAGAAGATTGCCGAAGAACATCATAAATACCTCGTAGGGTATTCTTGAATAATCTGAAATATATTCCTTTATTGTATTAAACGGCACGAAATTCAGCGGATATACTCCTCTTTCAAGTCTGATAAGCACAAACGAATATATAAGCAAAAACGCGTAGAAAAGAACAAAGGCGGCTGAGCTTGTTTTAAAAAACTTGTTATAGTTTTTTGAAGAATTTTTGACCGCAAGACGGTTAACCGCAAAATAAGCAGACGAGGCAAACCAGATTGTGCCGACCATAAGCAGTTTATCAAAATAAAAAAAGTCAATCCATTTCCCGGGAAAACCGTGTAAGAATTGCAGTTCAAGCTCTTTTATCAAAGCAAAGATGCCCCAGAAAACAACAAAAAGCAGTAATCCGTAACCGCAGACAGCCTCACCTTTATGAACTAAAGACAACAAAAAACTTATCAGTATTCCGCCTGAAAGACAAAGCAAAACAGGTTTGACTATAAGACCCGTCATATTGAACGCAGGCACTGACAGCAGCACGAAAGCTGCGGCGGTCAGAAGAACTTCTATTCTGATTAATAAATTAGGGTTTATTTTATTGAGCATCTTATTTACGCTTTCTGCTGTCAATAAAGCTTTGAAGTATTTCAACCGCCGCGGCCGCATCAACGATAGTTTTGTGCTGTTTTTCACGCTTACCTGCTGCCTGAAGCTGTCTGTGCGCTATAACGCTGGTAAGCCGTTCATCCCACATAACGGTTTCAACGCCGCAAGCTTCCTTGAGATGCTCGGCAAACTGAGTGCAGGCTTCAGCCCTGAAGCCGAGCGAGCCGTCCATATTTTTCGGAAGACCGACAACAATCAGCTCCGGCTTTTTTGTTTTAACGATATCGGTAATTGCAGTGATGAGCTTAGGCTCATACTTTTCATTAATAACCGCTACGGGAGAAGCGAGCATTTCCAGCTTGTCACAAATTGCAAGCCCCGTTCTTACATCGCCGTAATCAACGCTTAAAATAACCATTTTCAAATTGAGGGACTGTTTGGTGAAAACAGTCCCTCCGACCTTTCTGTTTAATTTATGGGAAGTAAACCGCCAAGAGAATCGATGACATTTGTTATTTCTTCAAGTATTCCGCCGTCATCCTTATCAGATTTGTGAGGTGTCCCCTTACAGCTCGTACAGGTTTTGGGCAGATTCTTTACTGAATACCAGCCCGTAGCCGTTGATGAACAGTTTTCACCTGCAAGAAGACCCGTTTTGGTGCAGTATTTCTTTTCAGTCGTGAGGCTGGATTTCGGGAAAGACTTATCAGGCAGGCCCTTATGCGCTCTGTTCATAATTTCGGCAAAGAGCTTACCCGAGGGGTTTCCGCTAACGTTAGAGACCGTTTTGTTAAGGTCGTAGCCGTACCAGACAGCCGCAACATAATAAGGCGTACCGCCGACAAACCAACGGTCATAATCGTCTGACGTAGTACCGGTTTTGGCCATAGTCTGGAAGCCGCTGACCTTGTAGCGGGTACCCGTACCGACGCTTGAGGTTGTAACAGTCTGAAGAAGCTCGCACATTATATCGGCAGTTTCGGCACTGATGGACTGAACGCCGTTATTGGTCGTGTTATCAAAATAAACTGTTGAACCGTCGCTGTTTGTTACTTTATAGTAGCAGAACGGCTCGTGATAAACGCCGCCGTTGCCGAAAACCGCATAGGCCGCCGCCATTTCAAGCGTGGTAATACCAACGTTCATAGCGCCCGTTGCCAGCGGTGCAGGTGCTACGTCTGCCTGCGGATTGGCAGTAGAAATCATAAATCTTTCGGTGAGGTACTGATAAGATTTTTTGAGGCCCAGATCATAATAAGCAATTCTTGCGGGAACAGTATTGAGCGAACGGGCAAGAGCATTCTGTACGGTTACGGAAGCACCCGTGCCCTTATCGCCGGTGTAGTTTTTAGGCCACTGTTTGCCCTGATAAGCAAAGGCTTTGTCAAGATAAAGCGTTGACCAGGTCAGAATACCCTCTTCAACGGCAGGTGCGTAAACGCTGAGCGGTTTAATGGATGAACCGGGCTGTCTGGGTGAATCGGAGGCACGATTAAGACCTCTGTTCCTCGTCTTTTCACCGGCTTCACCGCAGATTGCAACAACCCTGCCCGAATAATCCATAATAGTGATAGCGGACTGTGCTTTGACATCCTTGCCCGATTCGTTCGGGAAGGTCTTGCGGTTATAGTAAACGTCTTCGACGATTTCCTGTATTTCGGGGTCAACGGCGGCATAAATCTTAAGGCCGCCGTAATATATCTTCTGTGTTGCCTGGCGCTCTGTCATATCGTACTCGTTCATAAACTGATCGTACAGACAGTCAACGATATAGTCGGTGTAAAAGCTCCAGATATCGGAAGTGCCCGTGGCTTTTTCTTCTTCCTTTTTCTTGTCGGGCACGTAGTTTTCGCTGTTAGTAAAAATTATTTCGTGTGCAACAGCTTCGTCATATAGCGCCTGGTCAATATAACCTTCCTCAAGCATAGCTGTGAGGCATTTTTCTTCGCGTCGTTCCTCATTATCTTCAGGATTGATAAGCGGGTCATACTTGTACGGTGCTTTTGTTATGGAGGCAATACAAGCGGCTTCCGCAAGGTTGATTTGGGTTACATCCTTGCCGAAATATACCTCACAGGCGGTTTTTACGCCGTAGCAGCCCTCGCCGAGGTAAAGAGTATTAAGATATGCCTCAAGAATTTCGTCCTTGTCAAAATGCTTTTCAAGGTTAAGCGCATAGCATATTTCCTTGAATTTACGCACAAAGGTTGCATCACGCTCATCGGTAAGGTTTTTAACGAGCTGCTGAGTAATCGTTGAGCCTCCGGTAGAAAGCTGGTCTTTGACGAAAACTGCAATAAAACGAATCCAGTCAACGCCCTTGTGCTTGGGGAAACGAGCATCCTCAAGCGCAATAAACGCATCCTGAAGGTGCTTGGGAATTTCATCAAGGCTGACGTAAATTCTGTTTTCCGTGCCGTGAAGGCGTTGCATTTCATAAATCTGACCGTCTTCATCGTAGGCGTAAATTATTGAGGTCTGGCTCTGATTGGCCTTGTAATCGTTAAGGTCAATAACCATATCGCCGTTAACAACGGAAGACATATAAGCAAACACATAGCCGCAGACAATAATTGCCGTAAGCATACAAAAAGCAAGAACGGAAATAATAACCGTCTTTTTGCTGATGCTCAGACTGCTCTTTTTCTTTACGTTATTTGAGTTTCCTTTCATTGTGACACCTCGATTAATCGTGAACAAGTATATTAAGCCATATTAATCCTCTTTATTATAACATAGTTTTCTAAAAAATAAAGTATAATTTTAAAATATCTTTAATAATCACCGTCAATCCGTGCAATACTTCTGATAAAACAAAAAACTACAGGTGGTTTTATGAAGCATAAACTGATTTTGGTATTAACAATGTGCCTGAGTATCGGCGTGCTTATCGGCGCGGTTTTAAAGCAGGAAAACAGTGAACAAAAAAATATATCCGACAGCGAAAATACAGCCGTCGGATATAAATATACCGTAAAAGAATATAACGGGAACGTTGCCGTGTTCAGCTTCGGCAGCACCTACCCGATTGAGGTGCTCGAATGTCCGCTGAAATCACTGCCCGATAACGAAGCGCAAAGGCTTACGGCAGGAATAGACATCCAAACTGATGATGAATTGCAGCAGCTTATTGAAGCGTACGATTAGTTCTGGCGGTAATCCTTGAGGAAATCGCCGAGGTCGCGCATAGCCTTTGCAATCTTCTCGGGCTCGGGAAGCATAACGATGCGGAAGTGGTCGGGCTTATCCCAGCTGAAGCCTCTGCCGGGAATAATCATAACGTTCTTGCTGTGAAGATAATCCATAGCAAACTGCTGGTCATCCGTAATGTTGAACTTCTTGATATCGAGCTTGGGGAATATGTAGAAAGCGGCGCTGTTCTTGACGAAGGAAATGCCGTCAATCTTTTCAAGCTCACGGCAGGTAGCCTCTCTCTGCTCGTAAAGACGTCCGCCGGGAACAATCATTTCGCGTGTGCTCTGCGGGTCGTTGAGTGCGGCAGGAATAACGAGCTGCATAAGTGCGTTTGCACAAAGGCGCATTGCGGAAAGCTGAACAAGACCTGCGATAAAGTCCTTTGCATTTTCCTTAGCACCGCTGACAACCATCCAGCCGCAACGGAAGCCGCAGATGATGTGTGACTTTGAAAGACCATTCATCGTGCAGACAAGCAGGTCGGGAGCAAGGGTAGCGGTTGAAATATGCTCAAGGTCGTCCATAACGAGTCTGTCATAAATTTCGTCGGAGAAAATTACGAGCTGATGCTCACGTGCAACGGAAACAAGCTCCTCAAGCACTTCCTTGGGGTAAAGAGCACCCGTGGGGTTGTTGGGGTTGATGATTACAAGAGCCTTTGTCTTGGGTGTGATTTTGGACTTGATATCGTTGATATCGGGGTACCAGTTTGCTTCTTCGTCACAGATATAATGTACGGGCTTTGCACCTGCAATCCACACGGAATTTGTCCAGAGTGAATAGTCGGGCGCGGGAACAAGAATTTCATCGCCGTAGTTGAGCAGAGCGGTGAGAGCCATTGTTACAAGCTCGCTGACACCGTTGCCGATAAACACATCGTCGGGTGTAATTCCTTCAATACCCTTGCCCTTGTGATAATCGCAGATTGATTCTCTTGCATCGGGCATACCCTTGAGGTCGCAGTAAGCAACAGCCTTGTCAGCGTTGTTGAGAAGTGCGTTTCTTACGCTGTCGGGCATACCGAAATCAAACGTTGCAGGGTTACCGGTGTTAAGACGAAGAACGTCGATACCCTCTTTTCTCATTCGCATAGCCTCGACAAATACGGGGCCTCTGATATCGGAATGTACGTTTGCCAGCTTGTCGGATCTTAATATCTCTCTCATTTTTCATCGCTCCGTTTCAAAAATATAAGTTTATTATACGAGCTTTATTTTCATTGTCAATATTTTATTCAAATAAAATATTCCGCATAAAAAAGCTGTCCCGCTTTTGGGCGGGACAGTCTGTAATGAGTTGCCTCGTAATCAAGACAACTCATTATAAAGTTTAGTCAATCATAAAACCGTCCTCTGATTGTTCTGACTGTTTTTTACAATTGCCAGTAAAATTCATTAAACCATGTGCGTGGAGTAAATAATTTTTTGTTCTTGCAATGAGATATATACCAGAACAAAAATAACAGCGATATTACTGCATGTGTTGCTTCGATATATTCCCAAAATGCACTGATTATACTGCCGTTAGAGGAAATAATATGTGCTGACAAAATCAAAATCGCACATATCCAAAAAACTAAAAAGAACAAAAAGAGAGAAACTAAAAGTTTGCTGTATGAAGAATTCTTTAATTCTTTTCTGTCAAGAGCATATAAACATAGTGTTTTATAAAAGAAACCGTGCTTTTTTCTGTAATTTCGGCGTTGAGATTTTGATTTGTCAATAAAAAAAAACATAGTTCAATACACTTCTCATTAATATTGGCAGTAATGCTATGCTACCAAACAAATAACAAATACTGGTAGTTTTCAAACAAGATTACCTCCTGATATGATAGATTAGCCTTTCATTTTATCATTTAACCAACTTAATAGAACGGAAACTCCCCATTTAATAGTGTCACTTACTGCGTTTTTAGCTAATTGAACAGTTGCATTTTTTGCTTTATTAAAAAAACTGGTAGTTTATTGGACTGCTCGTCCTTTACCAATCAGGGGACGGTTCTATGATTGGTCTCCCGATTGATTAATATTTCTTATCAAAAGGTATGTAAATCCATTCAAACCATTGGAATCGCCGCCTTTTATTTTTTTGCAAACACATTATAACACATATTTTTCCAAAATAAAAGTTACAAATAGTTACAAAATGGTTACAAATGGTTACAAACTCCGACACCGTGTCGGAATTTTGAAATTCATCTGTGTTGACGAAAAACTGAATGTGTGATAAATTAAAAATCAACAAAAAGTAATTGGTAAAAGAGGTAGCGGAATGTACAGACAGCTTTTTGCTTTAAGCGTTAACGAGCAATTCGGCGTTAACACGAAAACGCAGATAAAAATGTTCAAGGAAGCGGGCTTTGACGGCTTTTTTACGCCGTGGAAAAATGGAGACCCGATTGAGAAATATGCGGCTTACGCCAGGAAAATCGGTATGATTTACCAGTCGATCCACGCACCGTTCGGAAAATCCGCAATTATGTGGCACGGCGAGGACAGCGAGGCTGACCCTGCGGTTGAGGAGCTTATTGAGTGCGTGAAAGTCTGCGAAAAAAACGGCATTCCGATTATGGTGTGCCACACGTATATCGGCTTTGACGATGACCGCAAGCCGAATGAAATCGGGCTTGAAAGATACGGCAGAGTTGTCAGCGAGGCTGAAAAAAGGAACGTGAAAATCGCTTTTGAAAACACCGAGGGCGAAGAATACCTCGCCGCACTTATGGAGCATTTCAAAGAAAGCCCCAACGTTGGCTTCTGCCTGGATACGGGACACGAGATGTGCTACAACTTTTCAAAAGACCTGCTTGCCCTTTACGGCGACAGGCTGATTGCAACACACATCAACGACAACCTCGGAATAAGCGATTTTGACGGACACATTTTCTGGACAGACGATTTACACCTGCTCCCCTTTGACGGAATCGGAAACTGGGACAACCTTGCACAAAGGCTTGACGAGCACGGCTACAACGGCATTATGACCTTTGAGCTGAACACAAAATCCAAGCCCGACAGACACGAAAACGACAAGTACGAAGAAATGCCGCTTGAGCTTTACCTTGCCGAGGCTTATTCCAGAGCTTGCAGACTTGCGGCAAAGAGAAAAATAAATATGAAAAATATGTAAAATTCACAAAATCGTAACTAATTCTGTTTTTCTTTCTGTTAAAATATAAAAAACTTTAATTAAGGGAGATTTGAAATATGGATTTGAAAAATCTTATCGCCAAAAAAAATGAAGCTGCAAAATATATGGTTAAGGAAATAACCTATATCTGCAAAAACTTCGAAAAGAGACCGCCCGGCTCAAAGGGCGAGGAGCAGGCCTGCCGCTATATGGCACAGGTGCTCAAGGATGACTGCGGCTGTGAAAGAGTTGAGGTTGAGTCCTTCAAGGAAAACCCCCGTTCCTTCTACGGCTGGATTTATTTCACAATCACATTTGTTCTTCTTGCTTTCGTAGCACTGTTCTTCTTCCCGCTTGCAAGTATTGTCCTTATCGGTGTCGGTCTGTGGCTTGTGCTTGCTCAGTTCGGCGTTTACAAAAAGCTGCTTGACCCGATTTTCCCCGAGGAAACAGGCCACAACGTAACGGCTATTAAAAAGTGCACGGGCGAAACCAAGAGAAGAATTATCTTCAACGGCCACCCCGATGCTGCCTGGGAATGGCCGGTTAACTACGCTATGGGCGGTGTCGGCTTCGAAGGCCACGCTATCCTTTGCGGTGTCGGCGCAATTTACTACCTCGTGCTCGCTATTATTTACATAGCTCAGAACGGTATCGGCTTCGGCGTTGCAGATACTTCCGACCCCGTCGTTAAGGCTATGCTCGGCGGTATCGCATTCCTTCCCTTCCTCATCGGCCTTTACTGGATGGTCAACTACAAGAGACCCGTTGACGGCGCAAACGACAACCTTTCCGGCTGTTATATGGGTATTGCAATCCTCAAGGCACTCAAGGACGAGGGCATCGAGCTTGAAAACACCGAAATCGGCGTTGTTCTCACAGGCTCCGAGGAAGCAGGTCTGCGCGGCGCAAAGGCTTGGTGCGAGGCTCACAAGGGCGAATTCGACGACGTTCCCACCTTTATTTACTCATACGACACAATTTACGACCCCAAGTACCTTATGACAAACTACCGCGACCTCAACGGCACAGTCAAGGCTGACAAGGACGTTTCCGACCTGTTTATGGAAGCTGCCGCAGAGCTTGGCGTAAAGTGCACGAAGGGTATGGTTCCCCCTCTCGGCGGTGCAACGGATTCAGCAGCATTTGCTCAGGCAGGTATGAGAGCAACCGGTATTACGGGCCTCAACCACAAGCTTGAAAGCTACTACCACACAAGACGTGATACATACGACAATATGAACGAAGGCGGTCTTGCAGATTGCTTCGCAGTAAGCGTTAGAGTGCTCGAAAAGTTCGATGCAGGCGCAAAGCAGTAAAATCAATTCGCAATGCGTAATTTATAGTTAGTAATTATTATAGGTGCGTTATCCGAAGATAGCGCACCTTTGTTGTTTAACTATACTGATTTTCGGGACGTCGAGGACGCCGTCCCCTACGAGTAGCGTTAACTGCAAGCATAACCTCCTTTTGAAAGGAGGTGGCACGGCATAGCCGTGACGGAGGATTGTCAGTATAAATATTAATTAAAGCTACCGAACAACCCTCAGTCACCTTCGGTGACAGCTCCCTTCAAAGGGAGCCCTTGTCAAAAACTGCATCTTTACGTTAATTGTTTCGCAATCTCCAAATCTGCCAAAAGTCTGTCATATATGGCATTAAGGCTTGCAATTATTTCAGAACTAACTTCAACCCTATTTCCGTTAAAATTCATTCCACGCTCAATCATAAAGTCAACGCAGTACAAAAGAGAATAGAACAAAAACGCTTTTTTCTGTTCCTGTGATACCCTCATTTCTTCAAGCAAACTATCCACATACAAGGTATCATATCCATCATTAAGAAGAGCAACATTTGTAAGCGCAACAAAGGTTAACGGGTCACCGTAACCCAACCAATCGGTATCCACGATACCCGAAACCCGACCGTTATTAATCATCAAATTCTTTGTACTGATATCGTCAAGATAAGCAACCGGTTTTATTGAATTATAATACTTTTCAAATCGCTTTGACAAATCTGCAACTACTTCGACTTTTGCTATATTAAAATATTGAGTTTTGGATATTCTTTCTTCGGCTCTTTTTAACATCTGCCTGACCCAATCCGATTGATTAAAAGGCTGAGTTAAATTTATGCCTGAAACTTTATTCTGAATTTCGCAAACCTCTTTTGCAATTATCCGCTTATCATCAAACGATAAATCTGCATATACCAATCCCAAATCTTTGCCGTCTATATAAGCAGATATCATATAGTATAAATTTTTGTATTTACCTGAAAAGAGTGTTTGCGGCACAGGCACACCAAGTCTATATAAGTTTTCCGTCAACTTAATTGTTTCATTATAAGGCTTTGTATTGCACCTGATAACATATTCTTTTGCTGCGCTTTTAATGTAAAAAACATAATTATCCAAACCGACAGATATTCGTTTGATTTCTGTCGGTTTGATATTATTTATATTGCATATTTCTATGATAACATTATCCATAAACGTTAACTATATACAGCGAAAATTACGTATTGCGAATTACGAATTTATTCCAGCCTTCGGTGAGGGTTGCTTTATACTCTCCGCAGATAAACTCGGCGGAATCGGGTACACCGACGATAAAACTTATTTCATCCCCTGTTTTTTCATAGGCAACTGATATTTTGCCTTTTTCTGTTACTATATAACCGCTCGCTTTATTCATACCGTTTACAAGGCAGGGCTTGATTGTGATTTTTTCAAAGCCTGCGCTGTCGGCAGTCTGTGAAATACCGAGCAGGTATGTGAACAGATAGCGTGTGAGCGCACCGAACATCGGGTGGTTGAGTGAACGCTCGGGCAGCCAGTCCTCCCAGAGGGTTGTTGCGCCGTGCTCCATCATATAGCCGAAGGACGGCAGCTTGCGTGAAGCCATAAGGTCAAAGGCAAGCTGTGCATTGCCGCTCTCAAACAGTATTCTCGGCAGAACGTCCGTTGCAACGATACCCGTGTCAAAGCACTCTCTGTCGGCGTACTTTTCAACGGTCATTTTAAGCGTTTTTTCATCGCCCAGGCCTGCATCGAGCGCAAGGCAGTTTGAGCCCTGAACATCGCCGCAGAAGCAATGTGTCATCGGGCTGAAATAGGCTCTTTCCACTGACTTTGATGCCTTTGCGATAAGCTCGGGCAGATGTGCGGTAAGCTCTTCTTTGCCGATGATTTTTGCAAGCTCAATAACCATTTTCATCTGCTTGATGAAAAGCACGGTGTTGACATAGGTTTCGGGAATGAGAACACGGCTCATTGTGTGATACTCGGGCTTATGCAAATCCATCGGACTGCACCAGTCACCGAGGCACCACTCCTTTGCCTCTTTATAAACGAGGCCGTTATCGCTGTTACCAACCATATAATCAATATACTTAAGCATCTTGGGCAGGTACTGTTCAATAATATCGGTTTCACCGTAGGTTTTGTGGAACATATACGGGACAACAACTATTGCACCGCCCCAGGCAGCAGGACCGCCGCCACCGCCGCAGAAAGGCGTTGTGTGCTGAACGTGACCTGTTTCAATGTCCTGACAGTCGGCAATATCACCCATCCATTTTCTGTAAAACTCTTTACTGTCAGTCATAAGCATAACCGCTTCGGCGCAAAGCTGACCGTCACCTGTGTAGCCAAGGCGCTCGATATGCGGACAGTCGGAAGGCACACCGCAATGCATATTGTCAAGCTGTGTGCGCAGGTAGGTTTTGTAAAGCCAATTGAGCACCTCGTTGTCGGACTCAAAGCTGCTCGTTACGGGACAGTCGGAATGTGTGACGTTTACCGTAACGATTTCGGCGTTGTTTGAAACCTCGATATAACGGAAAGCGTGCCAGCAGAAATGGGGATAATATTCCCTGCCCTTTTCCGTATTCTTGAAAACTTCCTGCTGAAGCTTTCTTTCATCGCCGCCGCTGGGATGAAAGTCGAGTGTAAAATCGTCATTGAGAGCATCGGCATAGCGTGCGGTAACGGTTGCGCCGTTTTCCTTTGATTTTACAACGGCATAGCCGCTGATACCCTCGCCGCAGTCGTAAAGGCTCGTTTCGCCGAAATCCTTGATTTTTGAGGGAATAATTGTCCTTTCAACCCTGTCAGGCGGACAGGCCTGAATATAAAACTCGGTTTCGGGTGCAAAGGTCAATTCTGCGTTCACCCAAGCCGAATCGTCATAACCTACAGTTGCAAAGCCCTTCTTTTCAAGGGCATAATCGTGTCTTTCTCCGCCGTAGATGTTGTTATATGTAATTTCACTTTCGGCACACTTGAGGTTTTCATCGCTGAGTATTTCAGCCTTTGTGCCGTCGGCATATTCAATATCAATTCTGAAGCAGAGCTTTGCATCACCGTAGCGCTTCCAGGTCGGGTCTTCCCCATCCGGGCTGAGGTCATACCAGCCCTTGCCCAGCTGAATACCCAGAGCGTTTTCGCCCTCTGCAAGGTATGGCGTGATATCGTAGCGCATAGCGTATGCACGGTAGCTCATTTCGTCCTGACCTTCGGGATAATGGTTGCTTAAATCACGCAGGCAATACTGCGAGAATGCAGGCACAAGCAAATCGTCGCTGACACGCTTACCGTTTATGTGAAGCTCAAAAAAGCCGAGACCGCAGATTGTGATTTCCGCTTTTTTCACGTTGCTTGCGGAAAACTCTTTTCTGAAAAGCGGAGAAGCAATATTTTTATCGGTGCATATCCATTTGGCAGAACCGAAAATTTCTGAATGTGTCATAACAATTAAACCTCCTGTTAATTAATATTTCAGAACCAACTTTCAATCAAATCAATCAGTTTGTTAAGTTTATTATCTTTTGTTGTATCCGACTCAGCCCAATAAACAAACTCTGTATAAAGCCTTTCCAACAGAAATTTAATATCAGACGATTTTGATTTTGCAAGGCTTGAAAGATAAGCGATAACATTTTTGTTGTTTAACCTTTTAAAGAAACTACGCAGAAACGATTTTGAACAATTATTTTCAAAAGCAGTATTTAGTATTTCTTTAAGTGTATTAAGAAACAGCCTATAAATTCTGTTTTCTGTAAGTCCGTCATAATCCTCGCTTACAAAATCCGAAAAAATTGCAGATATGCTGTTAATTATATCTTCTTTATCGGGATATTCTTTGCGGTATTCAGTCATTGCAGATTCAAAGTACAACAAGCATTCAGATTTTAAACTCATTTTGCATTTCCTCCTTAAGCAAGAAACTGAAAAGCTATTTATATCGCTGAAGCGTATCCGCTTAAAGCAGATACGCTTCAATTTACACTTCTGCTATCCACACAAGGTCGAAGTCACCGTCGGGCTCAAGGCTCTGGATTTCACGCTTTGCAGAAATATCGTCATAGCCTCTTGTATCGTCATTTATACCGTACCACGGCTCAAGGCAGACATAGGGTGCGTTAGGCTTTGCCCAGATACCAAGCACGGGTACATCACCGAAATCAAAGCGCACTGATTTATCGTGGTCTTCGCTTCTGAGAGTTACAACGCTTGAATTAAGGTTAGAGAGGATGAGTGCATCCTGGTCGAAAAGGTCTTCCGTGAGGCGGATAGCCTTACCGTTTTCGAGTGTTACGTCGTAATAGCGGTCGGTGAGGATATTTGTACTGTCAATCTTTTCACAGCGCATATCTTCCTCGGCTTCGTCAAACTCAAGGTAATCACCGATTTTGCAGTTGAAGCCGGGGTGAGCGCCCATTGAGAAATACATAGTTTTATCGGAAAGATTCTTTACGGACTGTGTAACCTTTATTGCTCTGCCGACAAGCTCGAAGCAGACAGAAAGCTCAAACTCAAACGGAAACTGACGGAGAGTTTCCTCGCTTGTGCGAAGGACAAAGACCGCTCTTGCGCCCTCAACCTCTGCAGCTTCGAAAAGCATTTTTCTTGCAAAGCCGTGCTTATTCATCGGGTATTCCTTGCCGCCGTAACGGTAAACGTCACCCTTAAGCTGACCTATTACGGGGAAAAGCACGGGCGACTGACCGTACCAGATTTCGGGATTGCCCTGCCAGAGGTACTCAAAGCCGTCATCCTTTGAAACAAGTGAATGTAGCTCTGCGCCCATATCGTTAATCTGTGCTGAAAGGTATTCGTTTTCAATAGTATAAAACATCTTATATTCTCCTTATGCGTTCTGTTTTTGTCTGTAGGCTTCTACTTCCCAGTTTGTGATGAAGTCGGAAAGCTCATCACTCATCGGGAGCACGCCGCCGAAGGATTCGGCATAAACGGCAACCTTTATCGCATCGTTGAAAAGTGCCGCCGCAGTCTGACTGCCCTTGGGTGTATAATCCACGGCGAAGAAGCCGCAGCCGTTGATTATTATAATTTTCGGCTTACAGCCGTTTTCTTCTTCAAAAGCGTTCACCGCACCTCTGATACAGCCGTTGCAGAAGCCGTAAACGGGGTTAGCCTTACAGTAAACTATATGGTCGGGAGTAAAGGGCTTCATAACACATTCTGCCGCTTCGGGGCTTTCGGCAATCTGAAGTGCCGCAACGCTCGGCTCGAATGTTATAACAGCATCCTCACAGTAGATATCGTAAATAACGTCAAAGCACTTTTCTGCCTTTTCGCCGTCAAATTCACAGGGTGAAAAATCAGCTTCTTTTGTAAGCTCGCCGCGAAGCTTCGACATTACATCGAAAAGCATATCGCCGAGTGCTTCATCGCTGTCTGCGGCAAAAAATATACCGTGATTCTGCAGAATTATCATATCTGCCTGCTTACCGTGAAGAGCCTTATAGCTTTCCATTTTATCATAACAGATTTTGGAAAGGATGTAACCTGGCTTGCACGCATCAACCCAGATAAATCTGTCACCGAAAAGGCGCTGCGCAACCGCTTCGCCGTCCTTACTGCAGGTAAGACCGTTGACAAGAGCAGGGTGCAGATGAAGGACAAAGGTTTTGTCAAAAAGGCTGTGCAGCAGGGTTTCAACGCTGGGGCGTTTATTTTCCTGACCGGGCAGCTTTGCCGCAGTAAGGTCAGCAAGCGCCTGTGCCTCACGTTCCTTGTCGTCCGTCGGATATTCCTTTGTGAAAATTTCAGCAAGGGCTGTGCGGCTCATTTTAACAAAGCCGTCCTCGGTAATTGTGGCAAGCTGTGTGCCCGAGCCCTTGACGTACATTATGTCGCCGTCTTTTGCGGAGGTGTTTCCGCCGCCCGCAAGAACAAGCTCTTCGTTACTGCCGTAAAGATTTGAAAAAGCAACAAGTTTCTCGATAATCATTATTTTTCTCCGTTAAAATTTATTACAGGACTTTCAGCCGCAATTTTGCCGAAAGCCTCTTTGACTGCATAATAGGACGGTTTTTCTTTTCCGTCACAATCCACTATGCCCCAACGCGTCTCGGTGGGACATTCGTTCTGACCGCAGACGTAGCACATAGGCGAATCGCTGTAGCAATAAATCATTGCACCAACAAGATACTTCTTTCTATAAAGCCTCGGCAGAATTTCACAGTAGAACTTCGCCTGACCCTCGGGAGTGTGCTCGCAGCCCGGAATTTTGGTGTATTTAGGCAATTCGGTGTAAAGGTGGTTTACAAGGTCGCTGTTGAAAAGCACGTCCGCATACCGTTCAACGTTGCCGTGTGAACGCAGTTTCACCTGTTCGGCCAATCTTTCGGGAAGAGCGTTTACAAAGCTTTCAATATTCTGCTTTGCCTCCTCCTCGCTGTCAGCACCGTATCTGCGTAGTATTGCTTTCTTTTCCTCGGGTGACTTTGCGGCACCGCCGCTGATATAGCCGAATTCCTGGAGAAGTATCGGTTTGCCGGTATAAGCCCACAGATAATCCAGCAAGGTGTCAAAGCACCACATAAAGCCCGGAAAATTAAAGAAGCAGCCCATATAGATATCCATACCTACGTAGTCGCAATAGCGGTGGTACGGCTTCATCAGCAAATGTAAATCAGCCTGGGGTGAGGTTGAATTGTAGCCGATTATTATATCGCCTCTGATTTCAGACATAGCCTTTAAGGTAACGCCCATAAAGTGTGCCGCCTGCCTGAGAGTAACGGGCAGAGTAAAAATCGGCAGACCCATTTCGTTTGCAACCTGCACACCGCCGATTACGTCACGCAGCTCATTAATCATAAAACGCGAAACCTCGGCAACCTTTTCGTCGTTTGCCTTGTCGGTAACATCGACACCTGCGGCAATAAATTCCTTGGGGTTAGGCGAAACAGCCATTACCTTTATTCCGTTTTCGGCATATCCCCTGCAGCGCTCCTTAAAATCGTAAAAGCACCCGCGGATACTGCCGTTTTCATCGAAGGGATAGGGAATGTCAAACCTTACCCAGCCGATATCGGCGTTTTTAATCTGCTCGTAATTCTCATTAGGGTGGCAAATGCCGCGGATAAAGCCGTGCTTTTCCCTCATACAAACCGTTTCGGATGATGAGGAAGAAATTAGCTTTGCCTTAAGGGCATTTACGGGGAGATATTTAAGTCCGTATTTAATCTGGTCAACTATAAACTGTTCCATAGTAAAACCTCCGCATATTCTTATTAATAATATACGAAACCTGCACAAAATGCAAGCAATATCACCCTACTCAAAAAATTTTGACGAAATGCAAAAAAACGCTTGACAATTATTGTACAAAAAGGTATAATCAAATCAATTTACCGAACATTTGTGCTACAGTTTTACATAACGGAGGTCAACTACAATGGCAGAAAAATCCGCTGCACTTGAAACCGCACTCAAACAAATTGAAAAAAGCTACGGCAAGGGCGCAATAATGCGCCTGGGTCAGAGCTGCGGCCTTAACGTTGAGGCTATCTCAACGGGCTCGCTTTCCCTTGACCACGCTACGGGTATCGGCGGTCTGCCCAAGGGCAGAATCGTCGAAATATACGGCCCCGAATCCTCGGGTAAAACAACGCTTGCGCTTCACGTTGTTGCACAGGCACAGAAGGCCGGCGGCGAGTGTGCGTTCATCGATGCCGAGCACGCACTGGACCCCGTTTACGCAGGCAACCTCGGCGTAGATATAGATTCACTCCTTGTTTCCCAGCCCGACAACGGCGAACAGGCACTCGAAATTACGGAGGCGCTTGTACGCTCAGGTGCGCTTGACGTAGTTGTTGTTGACTCCGTTGCCGCTCTCGTCCCCCGTGCCGAAATCGAGGGCGAAATGGGCGATTCCCACGTAGGTCTGCACGCAAGACTTATGTCACAGGCACTGCGTAAGCTCGCAGGCGCAATTTCCAAATCAAATACAATTCTTATTTTCATCAACCAGCTTCGCGAAAAGGTCGGCGTTATGTACGGCAACCCCGAGGTTACAACGGGCGGCCGTGCGCTCAAATACTACGCTTCAATGCGAATTGACGTGCGCAAGTCCGAACAGCTCAAGGGTACGGGCGGCGAATTCATCGGCAGCCGCACCAAGGCAAAGATTGTTAAGAACAAGGTTGCTCCCCCCTTCAAGACCGCTGAATTTGACATTATGTTCGGCAAGGGTATAGCCGTTGAGGGTGAAATTCTCGACCTTGCAGTTGAATTTGACATCATTCACAAGAGCGGTGCATGGTTCTCGTACAATGACGAGCGTCTGGGCCAGGGCAGAGATAACGTCAAGGAGCTTATCCGTTCAAATAAAGCTCTTTCCGAAGAAATTGAGGCAAAGGTACGCGCAAGACTTGCCGAAACGAGAGATATCAAGAAAAACGACAAGACCGAAGATGAAGCGATCTCCCCTGCCGCACCTGCTCCCGTTGCTCCTCCCGTTACACCCAAGAGCAGAATCAAGGCAAATCTCGACATAGCTGTTGACGACGAATAATTATGATTATATCCGCACAAAAAGGCAAACAAAATAAAATTCATATCAGCATCGACGGTGAGTACAGGCTCACCGTTGATGCTGATTTCTGGTTTTCCTGCGGTTATATTTCGGGCGATGAAATTGACGAAGAGCAGTACAAGGCACTTGAAGCAAACATATTCAATCGACGCTGTTTTAACAGAGCGCTGAATATTCTTTCACGCCGTGACCACAGTGAAAAAGAGCTGTTTGACAAGCTCGCCCGTGCAGACGGCGAGCAGGCCGCCGCAAGCGCAGTTGAAAAGATAAAAGCTCTCGGCTACATTGATGACGAAAGATATGCGACAGCTCTTGCAAAAGAGCTTGCTGAAAGAAAAGGCAAGAGCGAAAGAGCGATAATGAGTGAGCTTGTTCACAGCGGAATTGACCGCAACACGGCAGAAAACGCAATTTCTTCACTTACACTTGACGAATGTGATAAAATTAATATATTATTAAACGGTAAGTACCGCCGCAAGCTTGAAACCGAAAAAGGCAGACAGCAGGTTTTCAACGCCCTGCTTCGGCTCGGTTACGGCTACGGCGAAATACGCAGTGCTATGCGTGAATACGATGAGAGTATAGAGGAAGAAGATATATGAGCACGGTTGGTTTTATTTCCCTCGGCTGCCCGAAAAACCAGATTGACGGCGAATGCTTGCTGGCTTTGCTTGATGAAAAGGGCTTTGAGATAGCAGACCCGTATGACGGCGTCGACATAGTTATTATCAACACCTGCGGTTTTATTGAGTCAGCAAAAAAAGAAGCGATTGAAAATATTCTTGATATGGCTCAGCTCAAGGAAGAAGGGCTTGTCGGCAAAATTATAGTTACCGGCTGTCTTGCAGAGAGATATAAGGACGAAATCCTGAATGAAATTCCCGAGGTTGATGCCGTAGTCGGTATCGGCGCAAACGCAGATATTGCCGAAATCTGCAAGCGCGTGCTTGAAGACGAAACAGTTGCCGAGTTTCCGCCCAAGGACTGCCTTCCCTTAAACGGCGGCAGAATACTCACAACCCCCGAGCATTACGCATACCTCAAAATTGCGGACGGTTGCAATAACCGCTGCACCTACTGTGCGATACCCGAAATCAGGGGCAGTTACCGCAGCAGGGAAATTGAGGATATCCTTGACGAAGCAAAGCAGTTAAGCGAGAAAGGCGTTAAAGAGATTATTCTCGTTGCGCAGGACACAACGCTTTACGGCAAGGATATTTACAGCTCTCTCAAGCTTCCCGAGCTGCTCAGAAGGCTTTGCGAGATTGACGGAATTCATTGGATACGTATGCTTTACTGCTACCCCGATGAATTTACGGACGAGCTGATTGAAACCATTGCTTCACAGCCCAAGGTGCTTCACTACATTGACCTTCCGCTTCAGCACGCCGATGACAACGTGCTTAAAAGAATGAACCGCAGAGGCACACAGGCACAGATAAAGCAGCTTATAGCAAAGCTTCGTGACAGAATGCCGGATATCGTAATCCGCACAACCTTTATTACCGGTTTTCCCGGGGAAACCGAGGAAGAGTTTGAAAACCTTGCTTTGTTTGTAAACGAAACGGAGTTTGACCACCTCGGCTGCTTCTCCTATTCCCCTGAGGAGGGCACACCTGCGGCAGAATTCGACGGACAGCTTGACGACAGAACAAAGTTCAAGCGCCAGGATATTATAATGAACGACCAGTATATGATTGTTCAGGATAAGCACAGCAGACTTATCGGCAAAACCTTTGAAGTAATTACAGAAAGCTATGATGCATACAGCGATTCATACACGGGACGCACTTATATGGATGCACCCGAGATTGACTGTTGCGTTAAATTCACCAGTGACAAACCGCTTGCAGAAGGCGAATTCTGCAGCGTTAAAATTTATGAAATTGATGAGTATGACCTCATCGGAGAGGCTGAGTAAATGAACACACCAAACAAACTGACAGTTGCACGTGTAATTATCACGCCGTTTTTCCTGCTTGCTTTTATGAGCAGTATCCCCCACCGCTGTCTTATTGCCTGCGCAATTTTCGGAATTGCCGCAATAACCGATGCGATTGACGGCAAGCTGGCAAGAAAAAACAACCAGATTACCACCTTCGGAAAGCTGCTTGACCCCGTTGCAGACAAAATGCTGACCACCGCCGCACTTTTAGCCTTTATTGCAGAAGGCATCTGCAGCGTATGGCCCGTATTCATAATACTGACGCGTGAATTTATAATTACCTCCGTCCGCCTTGTTTCCGCGGCGCAGAACGTCGTCGTACCGGCAAACATCTGGGGCAAAATCAAAACCGCAACGCAGATGGTTTTCACGGTTATAATTATGCTCTGGGGTGAGCTTGTGGAAGTTTTCGGCTTCTTAAGGCTCAACTACCACACCGTTACAAACGTTATGATTTGGATTACCGCCGTGCTTGCAACGGTTTCGGGCGTTATTTATCTCGTTCAGGCTAAAAAAACAATTGACTTCTCAAAATAAATTGCATATAATATTATAAACAAATGCAATGAGCAGGAAGAAGTACCGTTTAGCTCGGCTTTCACAGAGAGGTGTGTATGTTTGCTGGAAGCGCACCGTCAGCCGCTTTTCGGGAATGCACCCTGTGAGCAGGCGGCAGGAAATGGCCGCACGGCAGACACCGTTAGCTGTCAAAGGTTTTAACGAACCTTACTGAGTATAACGTCGGAGTGGAACCGCGATTATTTTTTGATTTTCGCCTCCGTCACCTATCAACATAGGTGACGGTTTTTTTGTTTTCCGCTCATATAATTGAGGTGATATTTTGTTTGATACAATACGCGAGGATATAGCCTGCGTAAAGCAGAGAGACCCTGCAGCACGCTCATCACTTGAAATATTTTTCCTTTACCCCGGTCTTAAAGCAATAAGAATGCACAGAAGAGCTAATTTCTGCTACAGACATAAAATGTATTTCTGGGCAAGATTCATTTCACAAAGAGCAGTAAAGAAAACCGGTATTGAAATTCACCCCGCCGCAACGATAGGAAGAAGACTGTTTATCGACCACGGCACGGGTGTGGTAATCGGTGAAACAGCGGTAATCGGCGATGACGTTACGCTTTACCAGGGCGTTACACTTGGCGGTACGGGCCACCACACGGGCAAGCGACACCCGACTATAGGCAACAACGTGCTTATAGGCGCAGGCGCAAAGGTGCTCGGCCCGTTTACTGTGGGCGACAACACGAACATTGCCGCAGGCGCCGTTGTGCTAAACGCAATTCCGCCAAATTCAACGGCTGTCGGCGTACCGGCAAGGGTTGTAAAGCAGAACGGCAAGAGAGTTGACGACCTTGACCAGGTCAATATCCCCGACCCGATTGCAATTGAGCTGAACAGAATGCAGCTTGAAATAGAAAGCCTTAACAAAAAAATCAAATCTTTGACAGGAGAGAAGAAATAAATGAAGATTTTCAACACACTCACCAGAGCAAAAGACGAGCTTAAAACAATCGAGCCCGGCGTACTCAAGGTTTACGCCTGCGGCCCGACAGTTTACAACTTTATCCACATAGGCAACGCACGTCCCCTTTGCGTTTTCGACGTTCTGCGCCGCTATATGGAGTACAGAGGCTACGAGGTTAAATTCGTTCAGAACTTTACGGATATTGACGATAAAATTATCCGCAGAGCTAACGAAGAAGGCATCAGCTTCAAGGAAGTCAGCGAAAAATATATCGAGGAATTCTGGAAGGATGCCAAGGGTATGAACCTCCGTGAGGCTACCGTTCACCCCAAGGCAACAGAGAATATCGACGAAATTATTGCCATCATTTCAACCCTTATTGAAAAGGGCTACGCCTACGCAGTTGACGGCGACGTTTATTTCAGCCCCACGAAGTTTGACGAATACGGCAAGCTTTCACACCAGCCGCTTGAAGAGCTTGAGGCAGGGGCCCGAATCAACGTTGAGGACATCAAGCGTGAGCCGATGGATTTCGCCCTCTGGAAGGGTGCAAAGCCCGGCGAGCCATACTGGGAGAGCCCGTGGGGTCACGGCAGACCCGGCTGGCACATTGAGTGCTCGGCTATGGTACGCCGCTACCTCGGCGAAACGATTGACATTCACTGCGGCGGTCAGGACCTTATATTCCCCCACCACGAAAACGAAATTGCACAGAGCGAGTGCTGCAACGGCGCACCGTTTGCAAACTACTGGATGCACAACGGTTATATCAACGTTGACAACGTAAAGATGTCAAAATCCCTCGGCAATTTCTTCACGGTACGTGACGTTGCGGAAAAATACGGCTACGAGCCCATCCGCTATCTTATGATTTCCTCGCACTACAGAAGCCCCATCAACTACAGCGTTGACGTAATCGAGCAGTGCAAGGCTTCTCTTGAGCGCCTTTACACCTGCCGCAACAACCTTGATTTTGCGCTCCAGAACGCTGCTGACGGCGAGCTTGACAACGAGTTCAACGATAAGGTACACGGCAGAATTGAGCAGTTTATCAAGGCTATGGACGACGACCTCAACACGGCTGACGGTATTTCCGCAATATTTGAGCTTGTTCGTGACATCAACACAGCTGTTGCCGCAGGCGCTTCCAAGCAGACGCTTGACCTTGCTTCAAAGGCCTTTGACGAGCTGACAGACGTGCTCGGCCTCGTTTATAACAGAGGTAAGGCTAGCCTTGGCGAAGAGGTTGAAGCTCTTATTGCAGAGCGTGCACAGGCAAGAAAGGACAAAAACTGGGCAAAGGCAGACGAAATCCGCGACAAAATCAAGGCTATGGGCATAGTGCTTGAGGACACACCGCAGGGCGTAAAGTGGCACAAAGCCTGACGGCTTTATGCAGTGAAATAATTTTTTGCATAAATTGTGAAATATTGCTTCGCAATGTGAATTACGCTGAGGCGTATGAAAGATTAACAGCTCAACCGATTGTTTTCGGCTGAGCTATTTTTGTGTTTCAATAACTTTTTATCGTTTTTCGATAAATTTATATTGACAAACGAAAACTCAAGTGCTATTATGCAGATAAAGGAAGTTATTATACGGAGGTAAAAATATGCTGAAAATTTCCAACAAGCACTCCATAAACCTGTCAATTATTATATCGGTACTGTTTTTCGTGATATGCATTGCAGGTGCATTCATTATGCCAAAGCTTGTACCGATGCTCATTGACACACCCGACAACATCGGCAACCGGGCTGACATAACAATTGGTGGTAGAACTTTTGTGATGGTAATATCCTACCTTCTGCTTGCTGCTTTCGTTGCGGCAGATGCGCTGCTTTTCAAATTACTTATGAATGTAAAAAAAGAGCTTGTATTTACCGCACAAAGCGTCGGACTTATACGAGGCGTATCGTGGTGCTGCTTTGCGGTTTGTCTGCTTTTCTGCGGTCTGGGTTTATATTTCCAGCTTGCGTTTGTTGTTGCGTTTATGGCCGTTTTCCTCGGACTTTGTCTGAGGGTAACCAAGAACGTTATTGCCGAGGCTACCGAAATCAAAAGTGAAAACGACCTGACGGTATAAGAGGTACAAAATGATAATTATAAATCTTGACGTAATGATGGCAAAAAGAAAAATGTCGCTCAACGAGTTATCAGACAGGGTTGGCATAACCATTGCCAACCTTTCAATACTCAAAAACAACAAGGCAAAGGCTATCAAGTTCTCAACGCTTGAGGCTATCTGCAAGGCGCTTGACTGCAGGGTTGAGGATATTATTGAGTATTCGCCCGACAAGTAGGAAGGAGGATAAAAATGGAACAGAACCCCGAAGTAAAAGTAGCCGTTCAGACTTCGGACGAGGCCGAAAACCAAGCAACCGAAACGGCAGTTGAAAATAAAACCGATAAAGCAGAACACGTACCGCCTTTTAAACCCAAGGCACCTAAATACAACCGAAGCTTTACCGGGCACGAGGCGCTTTTTGCGTGGATAAGCTGTCTTGCAGGCTATCTTTTCTGCCTAGCCTTTCCGCTTAACGAATCGGCTTTAGGCGGCACTTTATTCACAGCTTTCATTTTTATTGCAACGGGTACGGTGTTTGCGCTTAAAAAGGTAAAGTTTAGCGGTACTGCTGTATTTGCCGCAGTTTCTGCCGTTACAATATCCGTTTCGCTGAGCTACGGCTGGGAATCTCCCCTGAACATTTTTACAGGCGGATATGCGTTTGCGGCTTACTGCTATTTCGTTTATTCGGCTACGGGAAATTTCCTCGGCAAGCCGTTTTCGGGGCTTATTGTATTTGACGTTTGCAAAGCTATCTTAACTATGCCCTTCGGTTCGCTTAAAAACTTCGAGCTTTTCCGTGCATTATCAGCTTCACGCCAAAGCAAGAGCACGAAATATTTTGCATATCTGCTTGTAGGTATCGTCGTTGCGATAATTCCCGCAAGCCTTGCGCTTTCGCTTTTATCCTACGACGAGGGCTTCAAGGAAATTGTTGATAAAATTTTCAGCTTCAAAACAGAAGATATAAGCTACCACATAATCTGCCTTGTTTTCGGAATACCCGTAGGAATGTGCATATTCAGCCTGTTTATTTCGGGCACGGACAACAAGCCCAGCAGAATTTTTACCAAAGAAAACTTTATTAAGGTTTCCGACAAAATCAGAATCGCTCCGCTTGTTACCGTGCTTGCGGCGGTCATTCCCCTGCTTGCCGTTTACGCCGTATTCTTCTTTTCACAGCGGCAGTATTACGTTTCGGGCTTTACGGGCGTTCTGCCTGACAATTTCAGCTATGCACAATATGCAAGAGAGGGCTTTTTTGAGCTGTGCAAGGTATCCTTAATCAACCTGACAGTAATTGTGCTGATTACTCAGCTTATTAAAAAAAGCAAGGCAAGCGAAATTACCGTCAAGCTTCTGACCGTTGTGTTTTCGGCAGTCACCTTCCTGCTTATTGCTACGGCTATGTCAAAGCTTATAATGTATATTGACCGCTACGGTCTTACGCAAAAAAGAGTTTATGCGGCGTGGTTTATGGCGGTAATTGCAGTTATTTTCCTTATAATCACGTTGAGCCGTTTCATAAAGAAAATCAGTTGGATTCCGACGTGTGCCTGCGTTGTTATAGTAGCCTTTGCAGCGCTTGCGCTTTGCAACGTTGACAGACAGATAGCAAAATTCAACGTTGAACGCTATATTGACGGTACTGTTGAAACTGTTGACGCTGAAGCACTTAACAGCCTGGGAGACGCGGCAATACCCGAAATGGCAAAGCTGATAACATACCTTGACGAAAAGAACGGAACGGATTTCAAGGAATACAGCCAGCATTATTATGTGAAGCTTTCCAATTGGACAGCATACAACACTACGGCATTTCACCTGCTTCTTGAAGCTGAAATCATCAACGAGGACAGAAAAACGGGCTATGAAGAAGGTATATTCGATTATTCGATAAACAAAAAAGCAGCAGAAAAAGCACTTGAAGAACTAGGGCTTTTAGCAGCGGAATAAAAATTTTAAGGGAGGCAGAACGCCTCCCTTTTATTTGTGTATCAATTATTTTTCGGGAGGGGTGACCCCTCCCCTACTACATTGTAACATCTTAAAGTTGACTTTTGTAGGGGCGGATATTATCCGCCCGTGCTGATATTGCTCGGTTTGCTGGCGGCTGATAGCCGCCCCTACAGTGAAGTTTTAGTAGTTACAGCGTACTACGGTTTTAAAAACGCAGCATATCACGGATTTATCCGCAATATTTTTTACTTTGTCATTTTTTCTTGCTTTACCTTATGGTCAATTACGTGGCGGGAAGCGAGTTCCTTTGTTACGTCCTCGACGGAGATACCCATTTCGGTCATCATAACCATAATGTGGTAAGCAAGGTCGGCAATCTCGTAGATTGTTTCCTTTTTGTCGTTTGCCTTGGCGGCGATGATAACCTCGGTTGACTCCTCGCCGACCTTCTTAAGGATTTTATCAATGCCCTTTTCAAAGAGATAGCTTGTATATGAGCCTGCAGGCGGGTTTTCCTTACGGTCCTTGAGCAGTTCCATAAGGCTTTCAAGCGAAAAGTCGTTATAGCCGCTCTTGCGGTAGAAGGTGTTGGTGAAGCAGGAATCCGTGCCCTTGTGGCAGGCAGGACCGTCCTTCTTTACCTTGATAACAAGTGCATCCTTGTCGCAGTCTGCCTTGATTTCCATTACGTGCTGGTAGTTGCCCGAGGTTTCACCCTTGCGCCAGAGCTTCTGACGTGAACGCGACCAAAAGCAGGTTTTGCCCTCGTCAAGGGTAATTCGAAGGCTCTCCTCGTTCATATAGGCAAGGGTGAGCACCTTGTTTGAACGGTAATCCACAACAATTGCAGGGATAAGACCGTTTTCGTCAAATTTCAAATCGCTGACGTGTAACATATCTTTACTCTCCTCAAAAATATCTTTAAATTCTGGTGTTTATTTTGTTCTTTTTGAGTTCACGCTTGAGCTCGTCTATCGTAACCTCGCCGAAGTGGAAAATTGAAGCTGCAAGACCTGCATCCACCTTCGGAAGCTTATTGAAAAGCTCAATAAAATCCTTTATACCGCCTGCACCGCCCGAAGCGATAACGGGCACGGAAACGATGTTGCAAACTGCTTCAAGCATTTCAAGGTCAAAGCCCTGCTTTACGCCGTCTGTATCAATGCTGTTGACAACGATTTCGCCTGCACCGCTGTCTACGCCGAATTTAATCCACTCAAGCGCATCTATTTCGGTGTTTACTCTGCCGCCGTTTTTAAAGAGCTTGAATTTACCGTCTACCCTCTTGATATCGGCAGAAAGAACAACGCACTGGTCGCCGTATTTCTTGGCGGCTTCTCCGATAATCTTCGGGTTTTTGATTGCTCCCGAATTTACGCTGACCTTATCCGCACCGCAGTTGAGCACACGCTCAAAATCGTCCAGCGTTGTGATACCGCCGCCGACGGTAAGCGGAATAAAGATTTTTGATGCCGCTTCCTTCAAGATATCGGTAAATATCTGCCTGCCCTCAACAGATGCAGTAATATCGTAAAAAACGAGCTCATCTGCGCCTGCACGGCTGTAGTAATCCGCAAGCTCAACGGGTGAGGAAACGTCGCTCAAGCCCTCAAAATTTACGCCCTTTACCACTCTGCCGTTTTTAACGTCGAGGCACGGAATAATTCTTTTCGTTATCATATTATGCCTCCCATGCCGTTATTTTAACGGCATCCTTCAAATCAATTGCACCGGTGTAGAGTGCCTTGCCGAGAATTGCGCCGTAGACACCCATATCGTTCAGCGCCTTAACATCGTCAAGCGTTGATACG
Organism: Clostridia bacterium; assembly: GCA_017410325.1. GTDB lineage: Bacteria > Bacillota > Clostridia > Oscillospirales > Acutalibacteraceae > UBA8612. Next base: position 96,853 of record JAFQRA010000019.1, read on the forward strand.
CCGCCCGAAGCTACGGTGTCAAACTTAAAGCGTACTGCCATTTCACGGTAAAGCTCACGGTTGGTGCCCTGCATTGCACCGTCCTTTGAAATGTCGGTACAGATAACGGTTGCAACACCCATTTTTTCTAATCTTTCGCAGAAATCAAAGCCGTCAACCTCGCTGACGTTGAGCCAGCCGTGAGTGGCAACCTTGCCGCCGAGCATATCTACGCCTACCGCTATTTTATCGCCGTATTTGCTAACCATTTCAGCAACAAAATCGGGATTGGAAATTGCAACAGTACCGAGAATTACGCGCATAACGCCTGCAGCAATGTATTTCTTTATTATTTCTTCGCTTCTAATGCCGCCGCCTATTTCAACCTTAAGTCCGCTGTTTGCGGCTAAATCGGCAACTATTTCAAAATTCGGGTTGTCGCCGTCCTTTGCACCGTCAAGGTCAACAACGTGAAGATACTCGGCGCCGCTTTCCTTGAAGCCCTTGGCAATTTCAAGCGGATTGTCGGAATAGACGGTCATCTGATTGTAGTCGCCCTTGAAAAGGCGGACAACCTTTTTATCCTTTAAATCTATTGCGGGAAAAAGTTTCATAATTAAAAGTACCTCTTATAATTCACAGAATGCTTTGAGGATATTAAGGCCGACCTCGCCGCTTTTTTCGGGGTGAAACTGGCAGCCGTAAACGTTTTCGCGCTGTACGGAAGCGGTAAGCTTTGCGCCGTATTCGGTAACGGAGGTCGTGCTTTCCTCACAGTCCGCCGCCCAGTAGGAATGGACAAAATAAACGTGGTCGCCGTTTTTGATGTGCTCGAATATACCCGTTTCCTTTGTGAATTCAAGAGCATTCCAGCCGATGTGCGGAATTTTAAGCTCTGACGGAATAACCTCGGAAATAGGTCTTACCGAGCCCTTGATAAGGCCGAGACCGTCGTGCTCGCCGTATTCGTAGCTTTTGTCAAAAAGCATCTGCATACCAAGGCATATTCCCATAAGAGGCTTGCCTGTTTTAACCTGCTCTTTTACAACCTCGGCCATACCGCTTTCGTCAAGCTTTCTTCTTGCGTCCGCAAAAGCGCCGACACCGGGAAGAATTATATGCGAGCAGGAATCAATTACCTTTTTGTCGTTGGTGAGCACAACATCCTCGCCGATAAACTTAAAAGAGGAATAGAGCGAAAAAATGTTGCCCACGCCGTAGTCTATTATAGCTAACATCAGAGAACTCCTTTTGTTGAGGGGATTTCGCCGTTGAGCCTTTCGTCAATGCTTACAGCACTGCCGAGCACTCTGCCGAGTGCCTTGAAGCAGCCCTCAATAACATGGTGTGTATTTGAGCCGTAAAGCTTATTTATGTGCAGGGTGATTTTGCTGTTACGCACGAGTCCGAGCATAAATTCGCTGACAAGCTCGGTATCAAAATCGCCTACCTTGGGCGGCATATTGCCAAGGTCGAGTGAAAGATGTGCTCTGCCCGAAATATCAACGGCACACATAATAAGCGACTCGTCCATAGGCAGAATTATATCGCCGTAGCGCTTTATACCCGCCATATTGCCCCAAGCCTCGGCAAAGGCCTGACCCAGACAAATTCCGATATCCTCAACCGTGTGGTGATAATCGACGTTTACGTCACCGCTGCAATTTACGTTGAGATCAAATCTGCCGTGGCGTGAAAAGAGAGTGAGCATATGGTCAAGAAAGCCGCAGCCCGTATCAATTTCACTTTTGCCCGTGCCGTCAAGGTTTAAAAACAGCTCAATCTGAGTTTCGGCGGTATTTCTTTTGATTTCACTTGTACGCATAGTAAAATCCATCCTTTTAGAAATAAATTATTTTATCGAGTGCGGCAAGAAGAGCATCCATCTGCTCTCGTGTGCCGATTGTGATTCTTAAATATTTGTCAAGCCTCGGCTTATTGAAAAAGCGCACGAGCACACCGTTTGCCTTAAGGCCCTTATAAAGCTCTTCGCCGCTTATTGATTTATGCGAAGCAAAGACGAAGTTCGTTTTAGAATCGAGCACGGTGAAGCTTCTCTTTTCAAGCTCACTGACCGTATAAGCTCTGTTTTCAATAATGAGTGCTCTGGTCTTTTCAAAATAAGCCGTGTCTTTGATTGCGGCCTCGCCTGCAAGCAGGGTCAGTCGGTTTATGTTATACGGGTTGGTGGAAAACCTGACCGTATTGAGGTCGGTTATAATCGCTTCATTTGCAATTGCAAAGCCGAGGCGAGCACCCGCAAGCTGGCGTGACTTTGAGAAGGTCTGCACAACGACGAGGTTGTCGTATTTCTTTGTAAGCTCAACGGCAGTTTCGCCGCCGAAATCCACATAGGCTTCGTCAATAACAACAACGTTATCGGGGTTGGTTGAAACGATTTTTTCGATATCGGCAAGTGATATTGACATACCCGTGGGTGCGTTGGGGTTTGCAATAACTATAGTTTCGTTAAGAGCACAGTAATCGTCTGCGCAAAGTGAATAATCATCCCTGAGAGGAATTACGTGTGCCTTGATGCCGTAGAGAGAGGCAAAGACCTCGTAGAAGCCGTAGCTTATATCCGGAAACGCAACGGGAGTATCGTTATCGCAAAAGGCTTCAAAAATAAAGGAAAGTATTTCATCCGAGCCGTTGCCGAGGACAACGTTACTGCTGTCCACGCCGTAATAATCCGCAACGGCCTTTACGGTTTTCTTGCACTCCGGGTCGGAATAAAGCCTGAGAAGCGAAACCTCATCCGTATTGAGCGCCTTAATAACCTCGGGTGACGGCTCAAACGGCGATTCGTTTGTATTAAGCTTGACGTAGTTAAAATCCTGCGGCTGTTCGCCGGGTGTATATGGAGTCAGGCGCAGAAGCCTGTCCGACAAAAATCTGCTCATTGTATATGCTCCAATTATTTATCTTCAAATCTGACAGTTACGCTTCTGCCGTGGGCGTGAAGGCCTTCCTTCTGTGCAAAGGAATCAATCTTCCCGTAAACCTTTCCGAGTGCATCCTCGGAATAGGAAATGAAGGAAGAACGCTTGATAAAATCATCAACGGAAAGAGGGCTTGAAAAACGCGCCGTACCGCTTGTGGGAAGGGTGTGGTTCGGGCCAGCAAAATAGTCGCCGAGTGCTTCGGGACAGTTTTTGCCCAGGAAAACCGAGCCGGCATTGCGGATACGGGGCAGGAAATCGAACGGCTTGTCCACGCAGATTTCAAGGTGCTCGGGAGCAATACGGTTGGACATTTCGGCAGCCTTCATCAAATCGTCCACAACGATGATTTTGCCGTTGTTGTCTATTGACGCTCTTGCAATTTCCTCACGGGGAAGAAGCGGAATCTGCCTTTCAAGTTCATTACTTACTGCCTTTGCAAGGCTCATGCTGTCCGTAACAAGAACGGCACTGGCATTCTTATCGTGCTCTGCCTGGGAGAGCATATCGGCGGCAACGAATTTCGGGTTGCAGGTTTCGTCCGCAATTACGAGAATTTCGCTGGGGCCTGCAATCATATCAATTGCAACCGTGCCGAATACCTGACGCTTGGCTTCAGCAACAAAGACGTTGCCGGGGCCGACAATCTTGTCAACCTGCGGAATAGTTTCGGTTGAATAAGCAAGGGCGGCAACAGCCTGAGCCCCGCCGACCTTGAATATACGGTCAACTCCTGCAATTTTTGCGGCAACGAGAATTGCGGGCTTAATGCTGCCGTCCTGCGACGGAGGCGTCACCATAACGATTTCGTCACAGCCTGCAAGCTTTGCGGGAATACAGTTCATAAGAACTGAGGAGGGATAGCTTGCCGTACCGCCGGGAACGTAAAGACCGACTCTTTGAAGCGGAATTACACGCTGACCGAGCACGACACCGTCACGCGGTGTTATTACAAAGCCCGTTTTAATCTGATGGCGGTGGAATTCACGGATGTTTTCGGCCGCCTCTTCGATAACGGATATAAATTCAGGCTCAAGAGCATTGAAGGCTGCATCAATTTCATCTGCAGTTACCTCAAGGCTTTCAAGCTTTGCCTTATCAAACTTTTCGGAATACTCACGAAGCGCCTTATCGCCGTTTTTGCGTACGGCAGCAATAATAGCGGCAACAGTTTCGCCGACCGTGCTTTTTTCCTCTTCTCTGGCAAATATGTCTTCGGCTTTTATTTCGCCGTCATAAATCTTAATCATTGTCAATTACCTCTTGGAGCTTTCTGCGGATATCATTAATCTGCTGTGATTTGAACTTACTGCTCGCCTTATTGGCAACAAGACGGGCACTGATGGGAATAATCGTTTCGATTACCTCAAGGTCGTTTTCCTTGAGCGTGGTGCCTGTTTCAACGATATCAACTATAACGTCTGTCATACCGAGTATAGGGGCAATCTCAATCGAGCCGTTGAGCTTACAGATTTCTATATCCCTGCCCTTGGAAGCATAGTGACCTTTTGCAATGTTGACAAACTTAGTTGCAACCTTGATGGTTTTTTCAGAATTGTCACGGAAGCCCTTTTTAGCGGCAACGCACATTCTGCACTTGCCTATATCAAGGTCGGCAAGCTCGTAAATATCGGGCTCGTATTCAAGAAGAATATCCTTACCCACAACGCCTATATCCGCCGCACCCTTTTCAACGTAAATTGATACGTCACTGGGCTTTGACCAGAAATAGCGCACCTTGTTTTCTTCGTTCTCAAAAATCAGCTGTCTGTTCTTTTCTTTTATTGCGGGGCAGCCGTAGCCGATTTTCTCAAACATTTCATAGACCTTTTCGCCGAGTCTTCCTTTAGGAAGTGCTATGTTGAGATATTCCATTATGCCTCGGCTCCTTTCTGTGAAACGCTTACTTTCTCACGGTATTTGAGGGTTTCGGGCACATAACCCAGAACCTTTACACTCTTTCCCTGTGAAATGTATTCTTCTGCCAGCTTTGCGATTGTGGCAGGTGAATCGTTTTCGGTGTAATGAATAAGCACGTCAACATCGTATTCACGGCTGTGCTTATCGTAAAGCTCCAGCAAATCAACATAAACGGCAAAGCCTATAGCCTGACAGCTTTTGCCGAGCTTCTGGAGGAGATTGTCGTATCTGCCGCCGCTGAGCACGCTGAACGGAACATCCCTGACGTAGCCTCTGTAAATAATGCCGTTGTAGTAGCTCATATCGTTGACAATGGAGAAATCAAGGTTAATGTGCTCACCCTCGCCCATTGCACTGAGCACGGAATAAAGCTCTTCCATTTCTTTAACGGAGTCTGACATTTTTGCGTTAACCGCAAGAGCCTTGATTTTCGGCAGAGTTTCTTCAAAGCTGCCGTACGTCTCGCAGAGCGATACTATTTTTTCACTCATTTCCTTTTCTACGCCGTATTGCTCACAGCAGTAGCGCATTTCGTGGGTATCCTTTTTACCGAGGAAGCCGAGCAGCTTTTCCTGCTGAACATCGCTTAAACCTGCCTGCTCAAACAGACCCGAAATAAAGCCCATATGAGATACATCGAGAATATAGCTTTCGCTGATAAGCCTGAGGCTCCTGGCGGCAAGAAGCACAGCCTCCGCCATTGTGTAAGAATCGATTTCACCGATATACTCAAGACCGAGCTGTGTGATTTCCTTATACTCCTTTGTGTCCTTTGAGGCTCTGTAAACGTTTTCCTTGTAGTAGAGCTTCTGAGGCTGGGCAGGATTTGCGTTCTTTGCAATTGACAGAGTAATATCGGGCTTTAAAGCATAGAGCTTGCCGTGAAGGTCGGTAAAGGTTATGATATTCTCCGTCTGCAGGAATTTTTTATATTCAAGGTAGAGGTCGTATTCCTCAAACTTGCTCATTTTAAAGCGCTTATAGCCGTACTGCTCATAGAGCATACGCAGGTTATAAAGCACGGTTTCGTTTTTGTTGAAGGCTTCCATAGTTGACTCCTGTGGGAACTGATTTTAAATTAAAGTAACTTGTCGGTATCCGCAAGACGGATACGCTTTGAAACAATATATGTATGCCGTTTTTCGTCTGCGGTAAAAATACCGTAGGTTGAGGTGACAAAAGTACCGTCGGGCAGTACCACGTTACCGCAGTAGCCGCAGTCACCGTTTGCAACGATATCGGGCTCGTTCTGGTATTTGAGATAGGTGTGAGCAAGCTTTATTCTGTACTGCCCTTCCCTGCCGTTTTTAAGGTCATCGTAAGTGCCGACCCAGGCTATCCAGCCCTCGCTGTACCAGCCACGGCCTTTATGACCCTTTTCGATATACACCTTGTTCTTTTCGGGGCAGCGCTCAATTGAACGGAAGGTTATAATCAGCCTGCCGTCGGGCAGATAGTCTGCCTTATGTCTTTCGCCGTTAAGTGCGGCAGGAAGCTCGACGGGCTCTGACCAGGTTTTGCCCTCGTCCTTTGAAAAGCTGATGAAGGAATTTACCTTTTTTGTGTTGCTTCGGGTGAGGATGCATATTTCGTCACCCTTGCCCATATCGGAGCGTATGCACTCAACCTCGCACATATTGCTGCCCTTTTCCATTTTACGGTAGCAGGCAAAATACTTTTCCGGCTTGCTCCACTGCATTTCGCCGTTTTTGTCGAAGGTAAGGATTGTTTTGTAATTGTGGAACTTTCTGTCGTGGAACAAAGCCATCCACTTATCAACAAACTCACCGTTTTCCTTAAGCCTTGTGAGAGATGCCATTGCAACGATAGTGTTCATACCCTTATAGAAGAGCTTGAACTCGCTCCAGGTTTCACCCTCGTCGCAGGAAATTGAGCAGTTGAAGCCGCCCGTTGTGGGCTCTGTGCCCCACTTGGGGTTACCGCAGATAAGTATGAGCTTATCGGGTGTATTAGGGTCTTTGAATTCAAGGCGGTAAACCGTGGGAGTTTCACGGGAGCCCTCCCAGGATTTCGGCGGGTTTTCAATTCCGTTTACATAAGTGACACCGCCATCCTTGCTGCGGCGTGAAAGCGCTGCACCCTTGCCGTGACCCTTGGGGAAGAAGGTGAGAATATCGCCGTTTTTGAGCAGTACCGAATCGGGATGACCTAAATAGCCCTCACCGTAATCGACAACGCTCTGCTCGTATAAGTATTTAAGCTCCTCGGGTGTATTTTCGGGGCAGACAGACAAATCAATCTGCTTTATCGAATAGTTACTGCCCTTGCTCTTAATTTTTGAAAACAAACTCATTTAAGATAAACCTCCTCAAAAAGTTTTTCGGCGCACCTTACGGACGCCATTGCGTCTTTACAGTAGAAATCAGCACCTATCTGCTCGGAATATTCTTGGGTGAGCACTGCACCGCCGACCATAACCTTACAGCTGTGCTCTTTGCGCAAAAGTGCAATGGTATCTGCCATATTGGGCACCGTTGTAGTCATAAGAGCGCTTAAGCCCACAAGCTTAACATTGCTTTCCTTTGCGGTTTTTACAATTTCCTCTGCGGGAACATCCCTGCCGAGGTCGATTATTTCATAGCCGTAGTTTTCAAGAAGCACCTTGACTATGTTTTTGCCGATATCGTGAATGTCACCCTTGACAGTGGCAAGTATGATTTTACCCTTTTTCTGTGTTGAGCCTTCGGAAGAAAGCCGCTTTTTTATAACGTCAAACGCTGACGATGCCGCAGCAGCGGCAAGCAGAAGCTGGGGCAGGAAAAGGCGCTTGCTTTCAAACTGAACGCCAACCTCGTCAAGAGCAGGTATCAGGTAACCGTCGATTATTTCAACGGGCTGTTTTTCTTTGAGCAGTCTTTCCGTTTCCTCTGACGCTTTTTCGCTCATACCCTTGATAACGGCGGTTTTAAGGTCATCAACCGACTGAACGGCCGGTTTCTGAACAGGTTTTACTTCGGACTGAACATTATTAACGGGATTATTTGCGATATATTCAAGACAGCCCTTATCGTAAGCATAGAGGGCATTGTACGAATAATACGCATCCATCATAGCCGCATTTAGCGGATTGACTATGCCTGCACTGAGTCCCTTCTGCATTGCGAGAGTGAAGAATGCGGAATTGATTTTTTCTCTGTTGGGAAGACCAAAGGAGATATTCGAAACACCGAGCACGGTATGAACACCGAGAGTGTTTTTTATATAGTCAAGAGAATCAAGCGTTGGCAATGCGCCGACATCGCTCGTGCTGATTGTCATTGTAAGGGGGTCAATAATTATATCGGACTTATCTATTCCGTATTCCGACGCACGGCTGATTATTCGCTCTGCGATTCGGATTCTGCCCTGAGCCGTTTCGGGAATCCCCTTTTCGTCAAGAGTAAGACCGACAACCATTGCACCGTATTTGGCCGCAAGAGGAAGAACGGAACCGAGCGATTCTTCCGAGCCGTTTACGGAATTTATAAGCGGCTTGCCGACATAGGCACGAAGAGCCTTTTCGAGAGCGGCAACGTTTGCGGTATCTATCTGCAGGGGCAAATCGGTAACCTGCGAAACCTTTTCAACAGCCGCTTCAAGCACGTCAGCCTCGTCTATTTCGGATATACCGACGTTTACGTCAAGAATATCGGCACCCGCATTTTCCTGATTGACAGCCTCGGTACAAAGGTATTCGAGGTTGTTTTCCTTCAGTGCGGTCTTAAGCTTGGGCTTACCCGTGGGGTTTATCCGCTCACCGATAAGCACGGTTTTATCGCCGAAAAAAACGGTTTTTGCACGGGAGGATACAAAGCTCTTTCTGCCCGAAACGTCGGGTCTTGCAACGGACATACCGCCGCAAAGACTGACAACCGCTTCAATGTGGGCAGGCGTAGTACCGCAGCAGCCGCCAACAGCGGAGCAACCCATTTCAACGAGCTTCTTTGCACTTGCGGCAAAGGACTTTGGGCTGACGTCGTATCTTGCAACGCCGTCAACAACCACGGGCATACCCGCATTTGAATTTATAAGAACGGGAAGCTTTGTAAATTCGAGCAGCTCAGGTGCAAACTCCAGCATTTTATCGGGGCCGAAGCCGCAGTTGATACCCACACCGTCAGCACCGAGGCTTTCGATAAGAGCGGCGGCTGTAACGATATCAGCCCCCGTCATAAGCCTGCCGTTTTCGTCAACCGTAAAGGTAACAACAACAGGCAGTGAGGAATTCTCTTTTACCGCCAATACGGCGGCTTTGATTTCGGCAGTGTCGGTCATTGTTTCGATAAGCACAAAATCCGCACCTGCCGCTTCACCTGCTTTAACGGCTTTTGCAAAGCCCTCGTAAGCCTTTTCAAAGGAGAGCTCACCCAGAGGCTCAAGAAGTTCGCCCGTAGCGGTCATATCAAATGCAACGAGTGCATCCTTTCCGCTTTGGGCAACGGCTTGCTTGGCAATTCTGACACCGCTTGCGGCAATTTCTTCAGTTGAATAATCTCCGCCCACTGCGGAAGAAAAGGTATTTGCGGTAATTATATTACAGCCTGCCTCAAGATAGGCAAGATGAACGCTTTTGACCTTTTCGGGCTGTTCGACACTCCAGTAATCTGCCCTTTTGCCTACAGGCAGACCAAGTGACTGCAGCATTGTGCCCATGGCACCGTCGCAGAAAAGAAGCTTTTTGCCGAAAACTTCGCTGAAATTCATTGCCCGTTTCCTCACTTTCCGATAATATCAGAGAGATTTGTCATAATACTTTCAGCCACGTCGGGCTTGTTCATAGTGTAAATATGTATGTTATTGACACCGCTTGCTATAAGGTCGATAATCTGGTCGGTTGCGTAAGCTATACCTGCCTGCTTCATTGCCGCAGGGTCAGAGGCAAACTTGTCCGCAACGGCTCTGAAACGAAGCGGAATGCCCGAACCCGAAAGAGATATTATTCTGTCAAGCTGTGCGCTGTTTGTAACGGGCATAATACCCGCTACAACGGGCACGTTTATTCCCGAAGCCAAAAGACGGTACATAAACTTATAAAAAACATTATTGTCAAAAAACATCTGTGTGGTAAAGAACTCACAGCCGCTTTCAGCCTTTATTTTAAGTCCGTCGAGGTCGCAGGCAAGGCTCGGTGATTCGGGATGGCACTCCGGATAGCAGGCTCCGCCAATACAGAAATCGCCGTGCTTTTTTATAAGCGAAATAAGGTCGCTTGCGTGGGCAAAGGCACCGGGCACGGAAAGCTCGCCCTTATCGCCTCTGAGCGCAAGTATATTTTCAATGTTGTTTGCCTTAAGGGTTTCAATAATAGTGAGCAGTTTTTCCTCGCTCGTTGAAAGGCAGGTAAGGTGTGCAAGAGCGGTTACACCGCAAGCCTCAACCTCACGGCTTAAATCGACGGTGTATTCGCTTGTGCCGCCGCCCGCACCGTAAGTAACACTCATAAACGAAGGCTTGAGAGCGGCAATTTCACGCACAACCTGTTTTGCACCCGAAAGCTTATCCCAGGCTTTCGGCGGAAAAAGCTCGCAGGAAACGTTTACCTTACCGTTACCCAGTATATCGACAACCTTCACAAAAACACCGCCTCAACATAATTAATAAATATATTATAATATAACACACTACCTTGCGATATGCAAACAAAATTTAAAGATTTTGTCACTTTCGTCATTCGGTAAAATATAAGCCTTATCGGAACAGAAAATATGTATACTTTGCTGTGTTAAAGTGATAATACGCTAAAGCAAACGCTTTTGAGTTTACAAAAAGTTTACAATTACACATTGCAGATAACCGATATTTATATTAAAATGTTATTTGTATAATTTTGCTTAAATAGAATAAAGGAGGACAAATGAAGAAGGTTATAGTTTATTTGAAGTACGCCGCAGGCTACCTTGCACTGAGCGTAATTTTCCTTATTGTACAGGCATTGTCAGAGCTTATTCTGCCGAGTATGATGAGCGAAATTGTTGACATCGGCGTTATAGGTATGAGCGGCAAGGACGGTCAGATGCAGTACATTCTGACACAGGGCCTCAAAATGCTTGCCGTTGCGCTGCTGTGCGTATTTGCCGCAATCGGTGTAAACTTCTTTTCATCGAAGGCGTCTTCCATAATTTCCAAAAGAATGAGGCACGATGTTTTCAAGCGCGTTACATCGTTTTCCAACACGGAATTCGACAAATTCTCCACAGCTTCGCTTATAACCAGAACGACAAACGACATCCAGCAGGTACAGCAGATGCTAAGCGGCGGTGTAAGAATGCTCTGCTTTGCGCCGATTATGGGCGTAGGCAGTATTACGCTTGCGCTTATGAAGAGTACGTCAATGAGCTGGATTCTTGCTGTTGCCGTGGGCACTCTGCTGATGCTTATTGTAATAGGCTTTTCCGCCGCACTTCCGAAAATCAAGATTATTCAGTCATTAATTGACAGGCTCAACCTTGTCAGCCGTGAAAACCTTTCGGGTATGATGGTTATACGCGCTTTCGGCAACGAGCTGCACGAGGAAAAGAGGTTTGAAGGAGCTAACAACAACCTTCGCAAAACCAACCTTTTCATTCAGCGCGTTATTTCACTGCTTCAGCCGTTTATGATGATAATTATGAATTTCACGCAGATTGCGATTGTGTGGCTGGGCTCAAAGGCAATTATCGACAGCACGCTTGAAATCGGCGATATGATGGCTTATATTCAGTACGCGATGCACGTTATTATGTCGTTCCTTTTCATTTCGATGATATTCATCAACATTCCCCGTGCAATGGTTTCAATCAACCGTGTAGGCGCAATTCTTGAAACCGAGCCTTCAATCAACAACGCCGAAAATGCTCTTAAGCTCAGCTCTGCAGTCGGCAGAATTGAGTTTGACAACGTTTCTTTTAAGTACAAGGATGCCGATGACTGCGTGCTCGAAAACATAAGCTTTACTGCCCTGCCCGGTCAGACGACAGCCTTTATAGGCTCAACCGGCTCGGGTAAATCAACGCTGATTAACCTTATTCCGAGGTTTTATGATGTTACCGAGGGCTCAATCAGATTTGACGGCACGGATATACGCCAAATCGACCTGCACAGCCTGCGTGAAAACATAGGTTACGTACCGCAAAAGGGTGTCCTCTTTAAAGGCACGGTTGAAAGCAACCTTAAAATCGGCAACGAAAACGCTGATACCGACACGATAAGCTCAGCTCTTACCACCGCGCAGGCACGGTTTGTTGCCGATATGGAGGACGGGATAAATTCCGAAATCGCTCAGGGCGGCACAAACGTCAGCGGCGGTCAGCGACAAAGGCTTGCAATTGCAAGAGCACTTGTCAAAAAGTCACCCGTTTACATCTTTGACGACAGCTTCTCTGCGCTCGACCTCAAAACCGATGCCGCACTAAGAAAAGCGCTCAAAGGCTACACGAAGGATTCAACGGTGCTCATAGTTGCACAGCGCGTGAGCACGATAATGAACGCAGAACAGATAATAGTGCTTAACGAAGGCAGAATAGTCGGCAAGGGCACGCACAGAGAACTGCTCAAAACCTGCACACAGTACCGTGAAATTGCGGAATCTCAGCTTGCAAAGGAGGAGTTGGAATGAGCAAAGAAAGAATGTCTCCTCCCCCTATGAAGCACGGCGGACGAGGCCATGGAGGATCCGGCGGCCCTCACGGCAGGCCTGTTGAAAAAGCAAAGGATTTCAAGGGCACGGTCAAAAAGCTGATTAAGCTCATAGCTCCCTTCAAAATCAAATTTATTCTGATTGTTCTGCTTGCCGCCTGTTCCTCGCTTTTTGCGGTTATAGGACCGAAAATTCTTGCACAGGCAACTAACGAGGTTCATTTCGGCGTTGAGCGTATGCTGGCAGGAACAGGCTCAATCGACCTTGAAAAAGTTGCTGAAATACTGATAATTCTTATTGCACTTTACCTTATCAGCGCCTCGTTCAGCTATATGCAGTCGTTCATTATGTCGGGCGTTACGACAAAGCTTTCTTATAATTTAAGAAACACGATAATGCAGAAAATCAACCGTATTCCCCTCGGCTTCTTCCACAGCCAAAGCCAGGGCGACGTGCTGTCCCGAATCACAAACGACGTTGACACACTTGAAAATGCCCTGACACAATGCATTACTCAGGTCGCAACAAGCGTTACGACACTCATTGGCGTACTGACAATGATGCTTATTACAAGCCCGCTTATGACACTGATTATAGTAATAACCGTACCGTTTTCAATGGTAATTGTCAGAAACGTCGTCAAGCTTTCACAGCCCCATTTCCGCAAGCAGCAGAAATTCCTCGGTGCGGTGAACGGACACATTGAAGAAATGTACGGCGGACACCTCGTGCTTAAAGCCTTCAACGGTGAAAAAAGAGCAATGGAGGAATTTGACGAGCTCAACGAACAGCTTGCCGAAAACGCAAGAAAAGCCGAATTCCTTTCGGGTCTTATGATGCCGCTTATGGGCTTTATAGGCAACTTAGGATACGTTGTTGTTTGTATCGTCGGTGCTGTTATGGCTTCGGGCGGAACGCTTTATATCGGCGATATTCAAGCATTTATCCAGTATGTAAGAACGTTTAATCAACCAATTAACCAGCTTGCAAACATCTCCTCGCAGATGCAGAGAATGGCCGCCGCCGCAGAAAGAGTTTTTGAGTTTCTTGACGTAGCCGAGGAGGATGATTCCAAGGCAACGCTCAAGCTTTCGGACGTTGAAATTGAAGGCAACATTACCTTTGACCACGTAAAATTCGGTTACGAGGGCACTGACAAAATTGTTATCAACGATTTCTCCGCCAAGGTAAAAAGCGGCCAGAAAATTGCAATTGTCGGCCCGACGGGTGCAGGCAAGACCACGATGGTCAAGCTGATAATGCGCTTCCACGAGCTGACGGACGGCAGAATTCTCATTGACGGACACGACCTTACGGACTTTGACAGACACGACCTGAGGCAGGAAATTGCAATGGTGCTTCAGGACACCTGGCTTTACAGCGGAACGATTATGGAAAACATCCGCTACGGCAAGCTTAACGCAACCGACGAAGAGGTTATAAAGGCCGCAAAAACGGCTCAGGTTGACCACTTTGTGCGCACCCTGCCCGAAGGCTATCATATGATGATGAATGAGGAAACAACCAATATTTCGCAGGGTCAGAAGCAGTTGCTCACAATTGCAAGAGCCATTCTTGCAGACCCGAAGATACTCATTCTTGACGAAGCGACAAGCTCGGTTGACACGAGAACGGAAATCCTTATTCAGAAGGCAATGGATAACCTTATGAAGGGCAGAACGAGCTTCATTATTGCTCACAGACTTTCCACAATACGCAATGCCGACCTTATACTCTGTATGAACAACGGCGATATTGTTGAACAGGGCAGCCACGAAGAACTCATGGCACTTGGCGGATTTTACGCAAACCTTTACAACAGCCAGTTTGAAAAAACCAACTCATAAACAGTAAACAAAACAGAACGTCCGAAGCAGAAAAGAAACTGCTTCGGACGTTTTTGGATAAAACTTTAAAACAAACTCAGTTTTTTAAAATCAGAACAGGTGGTACTTAACAACGATACCGGCAAATACGATTGAAACAACCGAAAGGAGCTTGATAAGGATATTGATGGACGGGCCCGACGTATCCTTGAACGGGTCGCCTATAGTATCGCCTACAACTGCCGCCTTATGAGCATCACTGCCCTTTCCGCCGAGAATGCCTGTTTCAATGTATTTCTTTGCGTTATCCCACGCACCGCCCGCATTGGACATAAATACAGCCATAAGGAAGCCCGTAGCAGTTGCACCGGCAAGCATACCTATAACGCCGTTATAGCCCAGAACAAGACCTACAATAACGGGAGCGGCAACCGCAACGATTGTGGGAAGAATCATTTCCTTAAGGCTTGCCTTTGCACAAAGGTCTACGCAGGAGGCATAATCAGCCTCGCCCGTACCGTCAAGAAGGCCTTTAATTTCCTTGAACTGTCTTCTGACTTCAACGACAACGCTGCGTGCAGCCTTGCCGACAGATTCCATTGTGAGTGCGGCAAAGATAAAGGGAAGTGCCGCGCCTATGAGAAGACCCGTAAGTACAGTCGGATTCATAAGGCTCATATCAATCTGAATATCCGCACCGCCGACCAGCTTGATTCTTTCAACATAGCTTGCAATAAGAGCAAGAGCTGTAAGAGCGGCTGAGCCGATCGCAAAGCCCTTACCGGTAGCGGCAGTCGTGTTGCCCAGAGAGTCAAGTGCATCTGTTCTCTCACGCACCTTGGGATCCATTCCCGTCATTTCAGCAATACCGCCTGCGTTATCGGCAATCGGGCCGTAGGCATCGGTTGCAAGTGTGATACCGAGGGTTGAAAGCATACCGACAGCGGCAATAGCGATACCGTAGAGGCCGTTTGCAGAGCTTGCAAAGCCGCCTGCAAAGCCGAACGCCATCATTACGCAGGCACCGACAATGATTATCGGCAGAGCGGTTGAAAGCATACCGAGGCTTATACCGCCGATTGCGATTGTTGCAGAGCCCGTGGAAGCGGTCTGTGCCAGCTTCTTGGTGGGCTTATAAGTATCGGATGTGTAGTATTCGGTAGATGCGCCGATAAGAACACCTGCCGCAAGACCTGAAAGCATCGAGAAATAAATGCCGATGTTCTCTTTGCCGAGAATAAACCAGATTACGGGGAAAGCAAGTGCAGCAATAATAACGGCGGAAGTATTTGTACCTCTGCGAAGTGCCTTGAGAAGAGTCTTCTGCTCAGTGCTTTCCTTTGTACGTACAAGGAAGGTACAGAAAATTGAAACGATAACGCCGAGTGCCGCAATGAGAAGCGGTACAGCCATAGCCTTGATATCGCTGAAGGCAACGACACCGAGCGCTGATGCGGAGATTATAGAGCCGACGTAGGATTCATAAAGGTCAGCGCCCATACCTGCTACGTCACCGACGTTGTCGCCGACGTTATCCGCAATAACGGCAGGGTTTCTCGGGTCATCCTCGGGAATACCTGCTTCAACCTTACCGACAAGGTCAGCACCGACATCGGCAGCCTTGGTGAAAATACCGCCACCGACACGGGCAAACAGAGCCATTGAGGAAGCACCCATACTGAAGGTGAGCATTGCCGAGGTAATATCTGCCACATCAAGCTTAAACACGTATTTGAGCAGAATAAACCAAATGGAAATATCAAGCAAGCCTAAGCCTACAACCGTAAAGCCCATAACAGAGCCTGCGGAAAAGGCAACGTTGAGACCTCTGTTGAGGCTGTTGCTGCAGGCCTGAGCAGTTCTTGCGTTTGAACGGGTTGCAATAGTCATACCGATAAAGCCCGATAATCCCGAGAAAAATCCGCCCGTAACAAAAGCGAAGGGCACAAACCAGGTCAGTGCGCCGAAAGCTGCCATTGCAACAAGCACGGCAAACATACAGGCAAAGAAAATGCCGACAATTTTGTACTGGCGCTTGAGGTATGCCGAAGCACCCGTACGCACGAAGCCCGAAATCTGTC
Organism: Clostridia bacterium; assembly: GCA_017410325.1. GTDB lineage: Bacteria > Bacillota > Clostridia > Oscillospirales > Acutalibacteraceae > UBA8612. The sequence goes on from JAFQRA010000019.1 coordinate 113,216, forward strand.
TCATTCTGTCAGTGCCGGGCTCAAATCTCATTACCTTATAAGCCTTAATGCCCGCAAAGCCGAGTGCTATAAGAGCACAACCAAGCGTGGCAAAAGCCATAATTACATCCATTTTAAGTCATCCTTTCCGGTGTTTGCGTAAAATAAATTATTAATATGCTTCAAAGCTTTGTATTGTCGCAAAGCCTCTGTGCTTTTCAATTACAAGTTTAAGCCTTCTCGTTCTTATGTGATATTTGAACTCACAAAGGCGCTTGGTGCCGATAACGGTGTCTTCGGCAACCTTTTTCCATTTTCCTTCCTGTTCAACCCAGAGGGAAAATTCCTCTATCTGCTGACCCGTTTCAATATTTTCTTTGATTACGACGCGGTCAACGTCATAATCGTCACCCATATCAAGTATAAGCTCGGGCTTTTTTGTATTGAAGCCCGAATGCCAGTAACCGTTTTTATCGGGCAGAGCTCGTGTGGGCGAATGAAGCTCGTCAAGCTGACAGTTACCCTGCATTGAAGACTCAAGTGCAAGATTATCCTCAAAATGAAGCGAAAGCACGGCGCCGAAGGTCATAAGAGTTTCGACATCCTTTTCATTCATCATACCGTCAGGCTGAGGAGCAAGACCCACAAGCATAGAGCCGTTTGCGCCCACTGAGCCGGCATAGATTTTTTCAAGCTTGGATAGCGGTTTGATTGACAAATCCTGCGCTTTTTTGTAAAACCAGCCGTCACGCAAGGGAATGCAGACCTCTGCGGGATAGAAGATGAATTCGTCAAACTTCTTTATTTTTTTGACACTGCCTATATCGGGCTGAGTGTAATCGGGTGTATGTTTTGAGGGTATATATTCGCAGGTTTCTTCATCAAAAAGTCTGTAATGCGAGGGCACAACGCTCCACTCACTTATGCGGCAGACACCCTTATCGTTACCGCACCAACGCACGTCAGGGCCGCAGTTTGTAATTGCGGCATCAGGCTGAAGACGGCGCACGAGTTTAAAATACGCCGACCAGTCGTACTGCTGTACCGTACCGTTTCTTCCCTCACCCGTTGCGCCGTCAAAGCGCACACAATAAAGCTCACCGTAATTTGTGAGAAGCTCTTCGAGAAGATTCATAAAAAATCTGTCGTATTCCTTGCCTGTACCGAAGCTGTCTTCATGCAAATCAAGCGGAGAAATACAGATACCGAACTTAAGCCCGTGCTTTGCACAAAGGCGGCTGACATCGGCAACAATGTCTCCCTCTCCGTCCATCCATTGGCAGGATCTGACTGAATAATCGGTATATTTTGTCGGCCAGAGGCA
>JAFQRA010000020.1 GCA_017410325.1 Clostridia bacterium
ATTGTAGGGGAGGGCTTCCATGCCCTCCCGACATTGATGTATCAGTTACGTAACGGGAGGGGACAGAGCCCCTCCCCTACAGCTCGCCATAAAAATGATATAACATTTTGCAATGGGACGTCGAGGACGCCGTCCCCTACGGAATGTCCCTTATCAGGTTTGTTCTGATTTGACTGATGACCAAAGGTCGCCTGCAAACTCTAATTTGCAAAGCACAATAAAAGCACCCGATGCGATTTAAACTTAACTGCATCGGGTGCTATTCTTTTTCAAAGCGGATTATGTCGCTGACCTCACAGTCAAGCGCATAGCAAAGTGCATCAAGAGTTTTTGTGTTAATAGCCTCGCCTTTTTTCATTCTGTGTAATGTGTTGGCCGAAAAACCCTGTTTAAAAATCAAATAGTATTCGGTTATGCCTTTTTTTAGAAGAGTATCATAAAAAGGTTTATAACTAATCATTTTGCTCACCGAGATTATATTATCATACTCAATCTCTTGACAATACTCAAAATGTTGAGTATAATGTAGCCAAATTATGGTTGGAGGTATAAGGTTATGTACTGCTTGAAATGCGGTCAGCAGATTGAGGATACTGCGATGAATTGTCCTTACTGCGGTTGTGCTACAGAAAACGCGGGTGTCGATTCTTTGGATTTCGTTTCGGAGGAAAATGCAAAATCCGCACATACCCTTTCTATGGTCAGTATAGTTCTCGGTGGTGTGGGTATCATTATTGCCTGGCTTTTTGCTTTGTTCGGCTATATTTTCGGCGGTGTGGCACTCGCAATTGCTTTTGCGGCTAAAGGTAAAAATGCAAACGAAAAAAAGGTAGATATTGCGATTATTATATCGGCCTTAACACTTGGCTGCTCTGTTCTGAATTCAATTATTGGTATGTCAATGATGTCAGCGTTGATATAAGGGGGATATTTATGTTTTGTCCTGCGTGCGGAAAATCTTTACCGGACAACAGTCTTTTTTGCTCGGGCTGCGGTAAACAGATTTTGCCGTCAAAGAATAGCGGCTCTCCTGTGACAAGGGTTGAAGCGGTTGCGCCGCCTGTGCAAAATGAAGGCGTTAAAAAGCTGACTGATGTTATGAAAGAGAATAAAACTCAAGGTAATGCGCCGATGGTTATATATTTGGTTTCACCGGCAGATGAATTGAAAAAGTTCAAAGAGCTTTTGGATTCAGATGTTATCACACAAGAAGAATTTAATATAAAGAAAAAGCAATTACTCGGATTATAACAGAAAACACTGTGAATTCTCTGCAAGGAGAGTTTGCAGTGTTTTTTGTTAATACTTTATTAATATTTATATGTTAAACTACGTTAAGTTATTTGTGTCACTATGCCCTTAGGGCGACGGAAAGGCTGTAAATCCAATGAAAATCTCTGTTCTTCTTGCCGCGTACAACGGCGAAATGTACATATCGGAGCAGATTTCTTCAATCCTTCCCCAGCTTGGAGAGGATGACGAGCTGATAATTTCGGACGACAGCCCCAACGGCAACACTCTTGCCGCCGTTGAGCCTTTTCTGTCAGACAAACGGGTTAAGTACGTCAAGGGCCCGCAAAAGGGTGTTGATGCCAACAAGGAATTCCTTTTCGGTGTCTGCACGGGCGATGTTGCCTTTTTGTGCGACCAGGACGACGTGTGGCTGCCCGACAAGGTTGAAAAGGTTATGGCACAGATAAATTCGGGCGCGGGCTGTGTGCTTCACAACGCATACCTGACCGATGCCGACCTTAATAAAACGGGGCAGACCCTTTTCGGCACAAGAAACGCAGGAAAGGGAATAATCCGCAACATACTTAAAAACTGCTACACGGGTTCGTGTATGGCTCTCACGCGGCAGGCGTTTACTGCCGCCTTGCCGTTCCCGAAGGATATCCCGATGCACGACCAGTGGCTCGGTCTCGTCTGCGAAAAAACGGTTAAAACCGTGTTCCTTGACGAACCGCTGATTTTCTGGCGCCGCAACGAGGGCAGTATGACGGGCGGACGGACAAGCCTTGCTCAGAAAATCAAGTGGCGCATAGCAATTGTTAAAAATATTATTACATACTCCAACCGATAATCCGAAAGGAATGGTATAAATTAACGTTAAAGTAACGGGCTGTATTGTTACGCACAACAATATGAGCAGTATAGACGAGACGGTTTCAACCCTGCTTGAGCACACAAGGGGTGTGGATTTTACTCTTTACACGGTTGACAACCTTTCAACGGACGGCACGCCCGACCACATAAAGAAAACCTACGGTGCGGTAAAGGTTATTGAGCCCGGCACAAACAAGGGCTTCGGCAGCGGACACAACGAGGTGCTGTCACTTATTGAGTCAAAGTATCACTGCGTTATCAACCCCGATATAAGCATTAACGGGGATGTTATTGCAAAAATGGTTGAGTATATGGAGGAGCACCCCGAAATCGGTCTGCTTTCTCCGAAAATCTGCTTCCCTGACGGAAGAAGCCAGATTTTAGGCAAGCGCAACCCGAAAATAAAATATCTCATTGCAAGCCGTATGAGGGATGAAGCTAATCCGTCACCCGAGCTTCGTGAATACGCAATGCTTGATGAGGATTTGTCCGTGCCCTGCGAAATCGAAAACGCAACGGGTTGCTTTATGATGTTCCGCACGGATTTGTTCAAGAAAATCGGCGGCTTTGACAAGCGCTATTTTATGTATTTTGAGGATTGCGACATCACACGCACCGTGCGCAAATATGCAAAGGCTGTTTTCTACCCCGAGGCCGTGGTTTACCACGTGTGGGGCAGAGAAAGCAAGAAGAATTTTAAGCTTATGCTTGTTCAGATTTCTTCAATGTTCAAATATTTTATAAAATGGTTTAATAAATAACATAATATATTGAAAAAGAAACAGGAGATTGCTGCATGAACACTGCAAGCAAAAAAAATAAAATAACGGGCTTTTTCAAAAATTTCTGGAAATACCGTTTCCTGCTGTATGAAATTGTCCGCAAAAACGTCAAGCTTCAGTACCGCAACTCGGTGTTGGGTATATTCTGGACCTTCCTTCAGCCGCTTATGACAACGCTCGTGCTTGTTGTCGTTTTCGGCGGTATTTTCGGCAAGAGCAACGAGGGGATAGTCTGTTACCCGATTTATCTGCTTTGCGGCCGACTGCTGTATGAGTTTTACACACAGTCCACAAAGCGTGCAATGCGTTCGATAAGGCTGAGCGCCAGCGTAATCAAAAAGGTTTACGTGCCAAAGTACATTTATCCCGTTTCAAACGTGCTTTCAAACTTCGTAACCTTCGTAATTTCGCTTCTCGTTCTCGTTGCAATGGTGCTGTATTATATGCTCTTTACGGATGTTGAGCTTGTTATCACGCCGTATATTCTGCTGGCAATCGTGCCGATTATAATTCTGCTTGTGCTTTGCACGGGTGTCGGTCTTATTCTTTCAACACTCAGCGTATTCTTTAAGGATATAGAATATCTCTACGACGTTTTCTGTATGCTCATTTTCTACGCAACACCTATTTTCTATACGGTGGATGCTCTGGGCGCAAACAAGTGGGTGCAGATGGCGCTCATGGCAAACCCCCTTTACTCAATCGTTTCAATGTTCCGTTCCTGCGTGCTTTTCGGCGAAATGTGGAACTGGAATCATTTTGCGTATGCCTGCGTTTTCAGTCTCGTAATGCTCGGCATAGGCTCGCTTGCTTTCTACAAAAAGCAGGACAAATTTATTCTTCATATATGAGGTGACGGCGTTTGGCTAAAACAGCGGTCAAGGTTGAAAATGTCAGCGTTATGTTCAACCTTAACAAGGAAAAAATCGACAATATAAAAGAATACGTAATAAAGTTTTTGAAGCGCAAAATCCGTTTTACCGAGTTCTGGGCGCTAACTGACGTTTCGTTTGAGGTAAAGGAAGGCGAGCGCATAGGCATCCTCGGCTTCAACGGCGCAGGCAAGAGCACGCTGCTCAAGGTTATTGCAGGTGTGCTCAAGCCCACGAAGGGCACTGTGCAGGTCAACGGCGTTATTGCTCCGCTGCTTGAGCTCGGCGCAGGCTTCGATATGAACTATTCGGGCTCGGAGAATATATATCTCTACGGCGCAACAATGGGCTATTCGAGAAAATATATCGAGGAAAGATATCAGCAGATTGTTGATTTTGCGGAGCTTGGCGAGTTTATCGACGTGCCTGTAAAGAACTATTCCTCGGGTATGCGCGCCCGTCTCGGCTTTGCGATTGCAACGGCGGTTGACCCCCAGGTGCTTATTCTGGACGAGGTGCTTTCCGTGGGCGATGCAAAGTTCAAGAAAAAGAGTGAAGCCAAAATAATGAGTATGTTTGACAAGGGCGTTACGGTGCTCTTTGTTTCACATAATACGGCGCAGGTGCGCCGCCTTTGCACAAAGGCTGTTCTGCTTGAAAAGGGCAGAGTAATTGCAAGCGGCACGGCGGACGAGGTCTGCGACATTTACGATTCAAAGGTCAAATCAAAGTAATTATAAAGAGGATTGGTATTATGGTTTTCGGTATTGTTCTCGCCGGCGGTAAGGGCAGCAGAATGGGCAACACGGATATGCCCAAGCAGTTTATGAAGCTTGGCTCAAAGCCCATACTTATGCACACCGTCGAAAAGTTTTTCGTAAATCCCAAAATTGAAAAAATTATTGTTCCCACCCACAAATCATGGGTTGAGCACGCAAAGAATCTTGTTGAAAAGAATTTCGGCAAAACGGACAGAGTTGTTGTTATCGACGGCGGTGAAAGCCGCAACGACACAATTATGAACGCAATTGCATATATCGAAGAAAATCACGGCCTTGACGATGACACTATCGTTGTCACACACGATTCCGTGCGTCCCTTCGTCACGCACAGAATTATTGACGAGAATATCGAATGTGCCGTTAAGTACGGTGCCTGCGACACAATGGTGCCCGCGGCCGATACAATTGTTGAAAGCATTGACGGAAAGGCTATTTCCTCAATTCCCGTGCGCGACCATATGTATCAGGGTCAGACCCCGCAGTCCTTCAAGGCAAAGCGCCTTAAGGAGATTTTCGAATCCCTTACCGAGGATGAAAAGAACATTCTCACCGATGCCTGTAAGATGTATGTGCTCAAGGGTGAGCACGTCCACGTGCTTGTGGGCGAGGTTTTCAATATTAAAATCACCTATCCCTTCGATATGAAAGTTGCTCAGTCATTAATAGGAGAAGAAGAGAAATGATTAATGCAGTCTATCAGCTGGTTTCCCCACGCATGATCGACGTTACTTATAAAGAGGTTGACCTTGCCGCGGGCGAGGTTGTGCTTCGTCCGTACAAGCTGTCGATATGTAAGGCGGACCAGCGCTACTATCAGGGTATGCGCTCTCAGGCGGCGCTCAAGGCAAAGCTGCCTATGGCACTCATTCACGAATGTGTGGCACAGGTTATCTATGACCCGACAGGCACCTTCAATGTCGGCGATTTTGTTGTGCCCATTCCCACGGTGCCCACCGAAACCGACGAAATAATTGCGGAAAACTACCTGCGCTCAAGCTATTTCCGTTCAAGCGGTAACGACGGCTTTCTGCAGGATATAATTACAGCAACACCGGACAGACTTGTGAAGCTTCCCGAAAATATGAATATGAACGTTGCTTCCTTTTCGGAGCTTGTAAGCGTCAGCGTTCACGCAATGCGCCGCTTTGACAGGATTGCCCACTCCCGCCGCAACAAAATCGGCATCTGGGGCGACGGAAACGTCGGCTATATCACGGCTCTGCTTTTCCACTACCTCTACCCCGAAACCGAGCTTTATATTTTCGGTACGGTTGAGGAAAAGCTCTCTTATTTTTCTTTTGCAAAGGCAACATACCACGTTGACCACGTGCCCGAGGGTGTGGCGATTGACCACGGCTTCGAGTGTGTCGGCGGTGCAGGCTCACGCAGCGCAATAAATCAGATGATTGACCTTATCAACCCTGAGGGTACGATGTCTCTTATGGGTGTCAGCGAAAACTTTGTTGATATCAACACACGCATGGTGCTTGAAAAGGGTCTGAGGCTTTACGGCTCATCCCGCAGCGGCAGAGAGGACTTTGAGCAGACCGTTGAGCTTTACAAAAAATTCCCGAGGCTTGTTTCCCGTCTGGATAACCTTGTCGGCGACGTCGTGCAGGTGAAGACAATTCCCGATATTCACAGCGCATTCGATAAGGACATTCACCGCAGCTTCGGCAAAACCGTTATTGATTGGGCGAAGTAATGAAAGAGCTTTTTTACAGACTTTTCGCTTTATTCTTTAATATTTCAAGTGCCCTGTTTTCCGTAAAGGAGAACAGGGTTACTCTGCTTTCACCCCATAACGCTTCCTTTAACGACAGCCTCGGCGAAATCCGCAGGGAGCTTGAGAAAAGGGGAGAGTTTGATTTTAATTTAATATCTCACAAGGATTTTTCTTCGGCTTTGTCGGCGCTTTCCTTTTTTACTAAAAAAGCGTATCTGCTTGCAACGAGCCGCTATGTTTTTATGAACGACAATTTTATGCCCTTGGGCTATCTCAATTTCCGCAAGGAAACAGCCGTTGTCCAGCTCTGGCACGCCGAGGGTGCTTTCAAAAAATTCGGCCTTGATATCGACCAGCCCGAGGCAATACGCAAAAGGGAAATCGCTCTTAATAAAAAGCTGAGCTTTGTCATCTGCTCCGGTGAGGGTGTAAGGGATATCTACGCAAGCGCTTTCGGCGTTGAAAAAGAAAAGGTTCTGCCGCTCGGCTCACCGAGGGCTGACGTGCTGCTAAACAGCAAAAATGCGGCTGAACTCAGGGCTGCTTTTGAAGCAGAGCATCCCGAGTGCAGGGGTAAAAAAACCGTGCTTTACGCACCGACCTTCCGCGACGACCATGAGTGCGACAGAAAATTTCTCTCCTATTTTGACACAAAGCTTTTCAACGAAAAGCTCGGTTCCGAATACGTGCTTCTTGTTCGCCTTCATCCGCAGATTCACGGCAAAATGTTGCTTGAGGGTGCGGTTGACGTAACGGATTATCCGTCTGTCAACGAGCTTACGCTTATCAGCGATATGCTCATAACCGACTACTCGTCTATATGTATGGATTTCGTGCTTCTGGACAAGCCCTGCGTTTTCTTTGCCCCCGATTTGCAGGAGTATTCTTCACGCCGTCCGTTTTATTTTGACTACCTAACCTACGTTCCGGGTGAAACGGCAAATACAACTGCTGAGCTTATTGAAGCGGTGAAAAATGCAAGCGTCAGCGAGCGTGCAAAGGCGTTCAGAGCTCTTAATTTAGGCGCTGTTGACGGTAAAAGTGCCGGCAGGATAGCAGAGGTCATTGTTGACAAATAATTCAGTGTGTTTTGTTTAATTTGTATAAAATAGTTTGCTCACGGTGTTCAAAATTAATAAAATGAAAAAATTTTCCCGAAAATTTATTTTTTTGTGGACAAACACTTTGTAAAGTGTTATTATTGAATTAATATTAGAGGAGAAGGAGGTGCCGACGTAATGGATTACATCACCATCATCGTAGATGCTATCGTAGCATTTGCAAAGAACTTCAGCATCAATGAGGTTGTTTCAGCTTTTGCTGGTATCAACTGGAACGGCGTAAAGGACGCAGTTATTACAATTGTTGAGGCTATCGAGAAGGTTCTTTAATTTTAGCTTTTCTTGAACGGTAAATCCCCGGCGGTTAACGTCGGGGATTTTGCTTTTTTATTACGGCACGCAGTTGCGTGCCTTGGCACGATTTTAGAATTAAAGCACAAATGCTGTCAGGACTTTTTCCGCCGTACCGTTCCGAAATAATAATTTTGCTTGAAATTTTTATTGAAATATATTATATTAATTATATATTTTTATTATTAACAGAGGTGTCGGTTATGGACAATTTTTCCAATAAAGTAAAAAGTCCCGTTGAAGAAGGCTTCACGAGAATAATGTCCTTTAACGTGCGCTGCGGCGAGTTTGAGCCGCGCCAAAGGATAGTGCCGCAGATTATCGGCGAATACCTGCCCGATACCGTCGGTGTGCAGGAGTGTACATACGAATGGTATCAGACGCTTTGCGCCGCTCTTCCCGAGTATGAGTTTGTCGGTGTGGGCAGAGATTCGGGCGGCACGGACCCCGAATGCGGCGAAATTTCAGGCGTGCTTTTCCTTAAGGAGAAATACAGCCTGCTTGACAGCGGAACATTCTGGCTTTCCGAAACACCGGACGTTGTTTCCTACGGCTGGGATGCTTCGTGCAGACGTGTGTGCACCTGGGCCGTGCTTGAGGAAAAGGCTACGGGCAAAAGGTTTACTCACGTCAACACACACCTTGACCATATAAGCGAGCCTGCCCGCAAATACGGCATTGAGCTTGTGCGTGAAAAGGCGCTTTCGTTTGATGTGCCGACCGTTGTAACGGGTGACTTTAATCTTTTCAAGGGCTGCGACCTTTATTACAGCCTCGTTGCCGAGGGTCTTGCCGATACGCAGGACACGGCAAAGCAGACGATGTACGGCAGAACCTACCACGCCTATAAGGGCGGCGAAGAGGGTGAGCCGATTGATTACATTCTCACCAATGCTAAGATAACTCAGGTCAGCAGGTACGTTATTGTCCGCGATATGCTTGACGGTCAGTATACCTCCGACCACTATCCGATTTATGCGGATATGATTATAGAATAAGGGAGGCGTGTTTTATGCCCATTTCTTTTGACAGCGAAAAAAGAATTTTTAAGCTTGATACGAAAAACTCCAGCTATATCCTTCAGGTGTTTGAGGAGAATTATCTTATTCACCTTTACTACGGCGCTTATATACCGGACAATTCCGTTGAGGATTTAGCCTTCCGCAGGGGTAACGCTTCATTCAGCGCTACCAACGAAACAATAGGCGAGGGCTTTTTCAACGTTGACTCATGGCCGATGGAATACTCCTGCAACGGTGCGGGCGATATGCGTGTTTCCGCCCTTGCTATCCGTAACAGGTGGGGCAACTCCGTAACGGATGTGCGCTATGTCGACTATAAGATTTTCAAGGGCAAGCCTGCGCTTGAGGGTCTGCCGTCACTTTATACAGTGACCGATGACGATGCAACGACACTAGAAATTGAAACCGTTGACAAGGTTACGGGTGCAAAGGTTTTCCTGCTTTATACCGTTTTTGAAAATTACGGTGCGATGACGAGAAGCGTCCGTGTTGAAAACGCTTCCGATGCGGTTATGGATCTTCAGCGTGTTTACAGTACCTGTGTCGAATTCCCGACTATGGACTATAATATGCAGCACCTTTACGGTGCGTGGAACAAGGAGCGTACGCTTGTCAAGCGTCACCTTGAGCACGGAATTCAGTCAATTGCAAGCAAGCGCGGCTCCTCCAGCCACAACCACAACCCCTTCGTCTGCCTTTCCAAGGACGATGCTACCGAGGATTTCGGTGAGGCCTTCGGCTTCAACTTCGTCTACAGCGGTAACTTTGCCGCCGATGTTGAGGTTGATTTCAACGATACAACGCGGCTGATTATGGGCATCAACCCGATTGATTTCTGCTGGCGCCTTGAGCCAGGTGAGGTCTTTACCGCACCTGAGGTTGTAATGGTATATTCGGCCGAGGGTATCGGCGGAATGAGCCGCACCTTCCACAGGCTTTACAACAACCACCTTATCCGCGGTGAGTGGAAAAACAAAAAACGCCCCCTGCTTATCAACAGCTGGGAGGGCTGCTACTTCGATTTTGATGATGAGAAGATGGTTGCCTTTGCCAAGAATGCAAAGGAGCTGGGCTTTGAGCTTCTCGTAATGGATGACGGCTGGTTCGGAACAAGAAACGACGACACCTGCTCGCTGGGTGACTGGTACGTTAACGAAAACAAGCTCAAGGGCGGCCTCGGCAGCCTTGTCAAGCGCGTGAACGATCTGGGCCTTGAATTCGGTATCTGGTTTGAGCCCGAAATGATTTCACCCGATTCCGACCTTTACCGCGCACACCCCGATTGGTGCCTTCAGGTGCCCGACAGAGAAAAATCAATCGGCAGACATCAGTACGTGCTCGATATGTCCCGCAAGGATGTAAGGGACTGTATTTACGAGCAGATGTCGGCTGTGCTTAAGGGAAACAATATTACCTATGTCAAGTGGGATTTCAACCGCAACCTCACCCAGGCAGGCTCGGCGCTTCTTCTGCCGGAAAGACAGCACGAGGTTTTCCACCGTTTCGTGCTGGGCACCTACGAGCTTATGGGCAGAATAGTCAACGATTTCCCGCATATCCTGCTGGAAAACTGCTCGGGCGGCGGCGGACGCTTTGACCCCGGTATGCTCTTCTTCTCACCGCAGATATGGTGCAGTGACAATACAGACCCGATGGAGCGCCTTACAATTCAGTTCGGTACGTCAATGTGCTATCCCGCTTCCTGTGTCGGTGCTCACGTTTCCGCCAACTCACGCACGGGCTACGAAACAAAGGGCAACGTTGCAATGAGCGGCACCTTCGGATATGAGCTTGACCCCGTCAAACTCAATGACCAGGAGCGCAGAATTATCAAAAATCAGGTTAAGGATTATCACAAGTATTACGACCTTATCCGCAAAGGCGATTTGTACAGGCTCATTCTTCCCACCGAAAACAAGCACCGCTGTGCGTGGGGTTACGTTTCCGAGGATAAGAGCGAGGCACTGTTCACCTTTGTAACCAATCTTAAGCTGATGAATACAACCTTCTACGTCCGTCTCAAGGGTCTTGACCCCGAAAAGTTCTACATTGATGACGAAACGGACGAAATCCATTCCGGTGCTTTGCTTATGAACGCAGGTCTCAACTTAAGCCGTCACTCTGCGGACTGCGGCACAAGCTACACGATATACCTTAAAGAAGTAAAAAAATAAAACATAAAGGAGAAACCAGAATGAAAAACTTCAAAAGACTTTTCTGCCTTGCGATGTGCGTTTGCATTGCCGCAACCTGCACGGTAAGCTTCGCTTCGGCAGAGGAAGCAAACAGTACGGCACCCTTCAGACTTTCCGTTACCGTTAACGGTGACACGGCAACAGGCAGAGGCTTCTGCTGGTACACAGCAGCACAGGCAGACACAAAAATTGAAATTGAGGGTCTTGCCGCAGATGCATACACGGTATCCGATGCAGTTTGCGAAGAGTGGGACGGCAACTGGATGCATAAGTTAGTCGTAAGCGGTCTCACAAAGGGTACAACCTACCGCTACCGTGTCGGCGACGGTACCACATGGAGCGAATGGGGCACATTCACAACGGACGACGGCGACGATAAGGTAAGCTTTATCAACATTGCCGACGTTCAGGCAGGCAACCTCGAAAACTTCCAGAAGGGTGCAGCAACTCTTACAGCAGGCTTTACAAAGCTTCCCAATCCCGATTTCGTTTCCAACTGCGGTGACTTCACAAACGACAGCACCAACGAAGAGTGGGATTACTACGACGAAGCCTTCGGCGCACTCAACAGAACCTACACCATCGTTCCCGTTTCAGGTAACCACGATGGTTTGGGCGTTGAATACTGGTTCAACAATATGTTTGCTCTTGACACAACCGAGAGCGTTCAGATTAAGGACGGCGTAAACTATTCCTTCGACGTGGGCAACGCTCACTTTGCCGTGCTCAACACAAACGACGTGCTTTCAATTTCCACGGCACAGCTTGAGTGGCTTGAAAACGACCTCAAGTCCACCGATAAGGACTGGAAAATCGTATTTATGCACAAGGCACCCTACTCACTCGGTAAGGATGCAAAGTGGCCGGACGCTCTTTACCTTCAGGAGTGCCTGCCCCCCATTATGGCAGAGTGCAACGTTGATATCGTTTTCTACGGCCACGACCACCAGTATCTGCGCACAAAGCCTCTGACAAACAACCAGCTTGACCCCGACGGTACAACCTGGGTGCTTTCCGGTACGGCGGGCTCAAAGCGCTACGAAATCCGCAAGTTCCTTGCAGGCCACTATATGAAGACGGAGTTTATTGATTCACTCGTCATTCAGAAGGACGGCTACGGCAACTTCTGGGCAAACGGCAGCTGGGACAACACAAGCGAAGGCAACATCGGCGGCTGCTTTGAAACAGTTGAAATCAACGGCACAGAGCTTTGGCTGACAACATACATCCTCAACGACAAGACAGGCGAAATCAACAAGGTTGACGAGGTCGGCTTCAACAAGAAGGCAGGCGAAAACAAGATTACCTTTGAGGGTGACAACACCACAAGCGAGATGGATTATACCCTCAGCCTCGTTCCCTCCTTCCTCGGTCTTGCAAAGTACGCTATCACAAAGTGGCTTCCCGAATTCTTCAAGATGCTTCCTGCACTGCTTGAGAGTGTAATAGTAGAGGACACATTCTGATAGACGGACTGTCTGAATAAGCGAAAAACAAAGGCTTGCACAAAACTGTGCAAGCCTTTAATCTTTATTTATTCAATCTCAACGTCAACAACGCAGTTGCTCTGTGTCGAAATTGTTGCGGTGTATTCGCCGCTATGACCTTCAAATTCAAAAACATAAGTGCCAAACCAAGGGTCACACTCTTCTTCGCTTGTTGCGACTATATTGCCTTGGGCGTCCTTTATCACAACGTCAACCGTGTGTTCGCTGTCGTAGAAATTGCCTGTTCCGTAGGGCTTTATAATCAGCTTTTCGCCGTCAGCGGTGTTAAAGTGTATCGTGTTCTCACGGTATTCGTTTGCTGTAAAGCCAAGCGTTACGGGGGCTGTGAGGTCATCCGCTTCTTCCATAAAAGCATCTTCAACGGTGCGCTCGGTTCTGATTTTGCAGGAGGCAACGCTGTCAATATCCTTAACTTTGATTATGTAATCGCCTGCGGGTAAAAACGCTTTCCTTGTTCCCCATTCCGTGCCGTGAATACTCAGTTCACCCGTAATATTTTCGCCGTTCAGATTCTCAATCCAGAAGTTGCAGTCGCCTTCGTAAATGCACGCTTCGGTCGGTGCAAAGCTGAAAACGCACGGAGAACCTACTCTGAACGAGAAAAGCGAGAGCCCGTCTGCGTTCTTTCTGGCGGCAGCCGCTTCCTCGTCAAATTTAACGGGTATGGGCTCGTCCGTATCCGGGGCGTAAGCCCACGAAAGGGCAAGCATTTTCATACCCTCCAGCTTGTTTTCAATTCTGATTTCGGCGGTGATTTCGCCCTTTTCAAAGCGGTAGTTTTCGCAGTAGCCGCCCGAGGTTGCTATGTTTTCGTAAAGCACCCTGCCTTTGGAATTTTTAAAGGTTACGTAAAACTCGGGCCACACTTCCCAATCCCAGTTTTCGTATTCGGTTATATCACAGTTAAGCAGCTTGAGGTAGCCGTCCTCGGGAAATATAAATTTTACGGTGTAGCTTTCAACTTCCGCTACGTCAATTTCAAGGTATTCGTTTGTGGGCATAATACTCAGGTCAACCGTGTGCAGCGGCTCAGTCTTTGCACAGCCGCCGAATATAAGCAGCACAAGCGTAAGGCTTAAAATCAACGATAATGCTCTTTTCAAATTCAAACACTCCTTTTATGTGTTTTTACAGCTTGCTCTGTAATTCTAATGTATATTTTTTGCTTCTTAATGTCAATATTTGCTGCACAAAAATGCAGCAAAAATACACGCGTAAATTCTTTAAAACAACAAAGAAAAATAAATTAAATTTTTTTCAAAAAATGCTTGACAATAGTATAATGCTTTGCTATAATGCTACTTGTTCGAGCGAGAGTGGCGGAATCGGCAGACGCGCACGTTTGAGGGGCGTGTGGTAATCCCGTACGGGTTCAAGTCCCGTCTCTCGCACCAAAATTAAAGCAATCGCATTTTGCGGTTGCTTTAATTTTTTGTTTCAATAACGGGACTTGAAGTAGGAGCGGTAGTGAATCGGTGTCCAGTGGACACCGAGAGCCGCGAATGACCGAGCGTCGCAGCGCGAGAGTCAAGTCCCGTCTCTCGCACCATATTGAGTATTCATAAGGGATTTGACCTGTGAATACTCAATTTTTTATATCAAAGTATATAACCCACTATGACACTTTTAGTTTTACTGCAAAGATGTCAAGTGGGTTGTTTTTTGACGGTGATTATGTTATGATACAATTAACAATATTAAGGATGTGATTTTATTGAAAAAATTTCTGAAAATTATTATCCCCATTATGATTGTTATTGCTATTGGAGTTTATGCTATTCATTGGGCTTTTTTTGACATTCAAAGAATAGAAGGACAAGAATTGATAAATGAAGTAGTTTCGCCTGATGGTAAATATACGGTTTCTGCATACTTGAACAATGGCGGTGCAACAACAGATTATACCGTGCTGTGTTCGGTTAGAAACAATGAAACCGAAAAGGAAAAGAATATATACTGGAATTATCACTGTACCGAAGCTGTAATTGAATGGAATAACGAAGACACCGTAACAATAAATGGCTTTGAATTGAATGTAGCCAAAGATACATATGATTACAGAAATGACTAATCATCACCATAGAACAGAATTGTAATATAATCCCTTATGAACACCCGTACCAAGACAAAGCACTTGTTAAATGCAAGTGCTTTTTTCAATTATATCCGTTCATGTCGGAACGGATGATATATGCCTGCGGCATATGAATGAACGGATAGTATAGTATACCGTATCACTTAAGCTATATATCGTTGAAAAAGTTTTATTTTGTGATATAATAGCAGTAACAAGGAGGAATTAAAATGAAAAGAGCTATTTCAATAATTCTTGCAGCACTTCTTGTTTTCGGGGGTTCGGTATCAGCGTTTGCAGAAAACACCGATCTGCCCGAAATTCCAACAAATGAAGAAACAACAACCGAACCGACAACCGAGGAAGAAAGCACTCAGCCTTCAACCGACGCTGAAGAAGAAACAACCGAGCCTGAAATTTCGGATGACCCTGATGAGAAAGTTGCAACACTTTCTATATGCTCGTGTATGTCTACACCCGTTATTGCAGGCCACACGTATATTTATGTGCAGAATCTTTCCGATGAGCCGATTCAGGTAGGCCTTTACGAAGTGCCCGCGGGTCAGGGCGTGTCGGTGGGTACGCTTTCTTTTTCCGTTCACGACGGCTGGGGCATTTATTATAACATTGAAACCTACCGTGAGCCGAGGGAAGGACACATACCGCAGATTTGGTCAAAAACCGTTGAGCTTGACAGAGCAGGTCTGGAAAAGCTTGACAGGAAGCTGGATAAATCCGTCAATTACTGGGGCCCGTTTTTCAACTGCTCGTTCTTTGCTTTTGCTGTGTGGAACAATATTTCGGGCGACTTTCTTGTTCCTCTTGTAATACCCGGTCTTTCACACCTTATCGTTCAGGCAGTAGGCGAAAAGGGTGTGCTGGATATGTATATGTCCGATGCTTCGCAGGTTTTCAAGCAGCGCGGCACAGGCGAGGATGCTTACCTTGAACCCGTAGGCGAAAAGACACTTGAAATAGGATGAGGAAAATGAAAAAGGTTTTAATACTCAACGGCTCTCTGCGTAAGAAATCAAATTCAACTCAACTTGGAAACAGCCTTGTAATGCCGCAAGAGTACGAGCTCGAAATCAACCGATACAATGCCTATAATATGAATGTCAAACCCTGTACGGGCTGCGGTTGGTGCGATAAAAATGTCGGCTGTGTTTTTGATGATATGGACGGCTTTTTTGCCGATTTTGAGGCGGCAGATTATATAGTTATAACCACTCCCGTTTATAACGGCGGCGTACCTGCGCCGCTTAAGGCTATTGTTGACCGCTTTCAGCGCTACTACGCTCTGCGCTTTGCCCACGGCGTAAAACCGCCCGTAGCAAAGCCCAAAAGAGCCGCTCTTGTGATTACCGCAGGCAGTAAGGGTGAGGGCAGAGAATACATTGAAAAAATGTTCACACAGCAGTTTACCGTGATGAATACTACGCTCGTTACAACCGTTTTTGTCGATTCAACGGACACAAAGCAGGTAGGCGAAGCGGAATACGCTCTTGCTTTTGAACAGGGCAAAAAACTGTTTGAATATTGATTTCTCTTCTTATAGGATATATAATGTATTATATATTTTAAAGGTAAGGTGATATTATGCTTTACATCGGTATAGATTTAGGCACCTCTGCAGTCAAGCTTTTGCTTGTTGACGAAAAGGGCACAATACACGCAGAGGTTTCAAAGGAATATCCCGTTTTTTATCCGCAGTCGGGCTGGTCTGAACAAAAGCCCGAGGACTGGCGCAGGGCCGTAATTGACGGCGTTAAGGAGTTGACGGCTGACGTTGACAAAGCACAGATTGCAGGTATCGGCTGTGGCGGTCAGATGCACGGCCTTGTAGTGCTTGATGAAAACGATAACGTAATCCGTCCCGCAATTCTGTGGAATGACGGCAGAACCGAAAAACAGGTTGAATATCTCAACAGCGTTATCGGCAAGGATAAGCTGACCGAATATACCGCCAACATCGCCTTTGCAGGCTTTACAGCCCCGAAAATTCTGTGGGTCAAGGAAAACGAGCCCGATAATTTTGCAAAAATCGCAAAAATTATGCTCCCGAAGGACTACATAAATTATATTCTTACGGGCGTACATTCCTGCGATTATTCCGATGCTTCGGGTATGCTGCTGCTCGATGTTGAAAACAAATGCTGGTCAGAGCAAATGTGCGAAATCTGTTCGGTAAAGGCTGAACAGCTTCCCACGCTTTATGAAAGCTATGCCGTTATCGGCACGCTGAAGACGGAAATTGCAAAAGAGCTGAATTTGAGCGAAAACGTAAAGGTTGTTGCAGGTGCGGGTGATAACGCCGCCGCCGCAATCGGTACGGGCACGGTCGGCAGCGGTAAGTGCAATATATCTTTAGGCACCTCGGGCACAATATTTATCTCAAGCGAGAATTTCGGTGTGGATAATTTCAACGCACTCCATTCCTTTGCCCATGCAGACGGCAGATATCACCTTATGGGCTGTATGCTTTCTGCCGCCTCGTGCAACAAATGGTTTATGGAGGATATACTGGGCAGCAGTGATTACGCAGGCGTTCAGCAGGCGATAACCGATGAAAAGCTCGGCAGAAACAGCGTGTATTTCCTGCCCTACCTTATGGGCGAGCGCAGTCCGATTAACGACACAAACGCAAGAGCCACCTTTACGGGTATGACTATGGATACCACCCGTGCGGATATGCTCCAGGCTGTGTTTGAGGGCGTTGCCTTTGCAATAAGGGACAGCTTTGAGGTTGCAAAAAGTCTCGGTATTCAGATAAATCGCAGTAACATCTGCGGCGGCGGTGCAAAAAGTGCGCTGTGGAAAAAGATTATGGCAAACGTGCTGGGCATTGAACTCGATTTGCTCAAAACAGAGCAGGGCCCCGGCTACGGCGGTGCAATTTTAGCTATGGTCGGCTGCGGAGAATTTGAAAGCGTTGACGAAGCCTGCGCCGAATTAATTGAGGTTGCCGACACTGTTAAGCCCGACGAAGAATTGACGGCACTTTACGAAAAGAAGTACAATAATTTCAAAAAAATATATCCCGCACTCAAAAACTTTTTTAAGGAGTCAGAATGATGAGCGAAATTTTCACAAACATCCCGAAAATCAAGTATGAAGGCGCAAAGAGCAAGAATCCGCTTGCCTTCAAATTTTATGACCCCGAGAAAATTGTTCTCGGCAAGCCGATGAAGGAGCACCTTCCCTTTGCAATGGCCTGGTGGCACAACCTCTGCGCCGCAGGCACCGATATGTTCGGCAGAGATACAGCGGACAAGGCCTTCGGTGCGGCTGAGAAGGGCACAATGGAGCACGCAAAGGCAAAGGTTGACGCAGGCTTTGAGTTTATGTCGAAGCTCGGCGTTGAGTACTTCTGCTTCCACGATGTGGACATAATTCCCGAGGCAGACGACATCAACGAAACCAACCGCCGCCTTGACGAAATTTCCGATTATATCCTCGAAAAGATGAACGAAACGGGCATCAAGTGCCTGTGGGGTACTGCAAATATGTTCTCCAACCCCCGCTTTATGAACGGCGCAGGCAGCACAAACTCCGCAGATGTTTATTGCTTTGCCGCAGCACAGATTAAAAAAGCACTTGACCTGACGGTTAAGCTCGGCGGTAAGGGCTACGTTTTCTGGGGCGGCAGAGAGGGCTACGAAACTCTGCTCAACACCGATATGAAGTTCGAGCAGGAAAACATTGCAAGGCTGATGAAAATGGCCGTTGAATACGGCAGAAAAATCGGCTTCACGGGCGATTTCTATATCGAGCCCAAGCCCAAGGAGCCTATGAAGCACCAGTACGATTTTGATGCCGCTACGGCTATCGGCTTCCTTCGTCAGCACGGCCTTGACAAGGATTTCAAGATGAATATTGAGGCTAACCACGCAACTCTCGCAGGACACACCTTCCAACACGAGCTGAGAGTTTCGGCTATCAACGGTATGCTCGGCAGTATTGATGCCAACCAGGGCGATTACCTCCTCGGCTGGGATACGGACGAATTCCCGTTTGACGTTTACGAAGCAACGATGTGTATGTACGAGGTGCTTAAGGCAGGCGGTCTGACGGGCGGCTTCAATTTTGACGCAAAGTGCCGCAGACCCAGCAACACCTACGAGGATATGTTTGAAAGCTACATTCTCGGTATGGACACCTTTGCCCTCGGCCTTATCAAGGCGGCTGAAATCATTGAGGACGGCAGACTTGACGGCTTCGTAAAGGATAAGTACGCAAGCTTTAACGACGGCATCGGCGCAAAAATCGTCGCAGGCGAAACAACTCTTGAGGAGCTCGCCGCTTACGCCGCAGAGATGAAGAGCGTTGAAACACCCTGCTCGGGCAAGCAGGAAAGACTTGAAGGCATAGTCAACAGCATACTGTTCGGTTAATAAAAAAGCCCCGTAAAAATACGGAGCAAAAAATATAAACAATAACTGTTTGCATATAATAAGGGTGTAAGGCGTTGCCGATAGACGGTTACGCCCTCAAAACGAAACGATTAGAAATAAACCGCTCTGCTTTGGTCGGCTGGGGCGGTTATTTCTTTTGTCATTTATTAACAATGCAGTTCTTTTATCGGGTTGCCGTCGTTGTCGAGGAGGGTCAGGCTTTCAATTTTAAGCGTGTTGACTATCTTTTGCCAGCGGTCAACCATATCCTTGCCTTCCTCGTCAATATAATTTACGGGCAGGAAGCCTGCTTTTATATATGTTGCAAGGGCAGGCAGTCTTGCGTCACCCGTGAGCAGAAATATCTTTTCCTTACCCATTTCGGTGAGCTTTTTCAGAGAAAAATCTGCCATAAATTTGCCGATTCCGAGCCCTCTGTACTCGGTTTTGCACGCAACCATGTGGATGTAGCCCATACCCGTGCTCCACATATTCGGCACGACAGTAAAGGTTGCAACCTTTACGCCTTCGGGGGCTTCGATAAAATAGGTATCTCTGTACGGGTCGGGGCCGTCAATGTTGATAAGCTCGCAGTCGAAGCGTTCTCTTGCCGTAGCAGGGTCGATTAAGCCGTCCGAGCAAATTGAAATCCACCGGTCAATATCCGCTTCGCTTGAAAATTTTGTCACCTTAAAGCCTTCCGGCAAGGTTAAACCCTTTACAACAGGAGAGAAGTTGTACATTTTTAAGCAGCTCATTTTTGCGCTCCTTTTGCTTCACCGACTGCACGCAGAAGCGAATCGGGATTGGTTGACGGCAGGTCGCAGGTGTAGTGCCATATCATAACGCCGCCGAAGCCGTTTTCCATTGCGTATTCTGTTTTGGCTTTCGTTACGTCAGGGGTGTTGAACCAGAACGATTTTTGCAGGGCCTCGTCATAATAGAAGTTGTTTTCGTCGAGCTTGTCATAGTAGCCTATATAATCGTACCAATACGCATCGTGGTCTGTCGGCCTTGCGTAGAAGGGGAGACCGAAGTGAAGCTTTTCAACGGGAATACCCATCATCGTTGCCTCGTGCGAAAGCTTGGTTGCTTTTTCGTAGGTGGAGTGCTTACCGTCGGCATCATCGTAAATGTCGTACATCATAAGCTCGAAATAATCTACCGCTTCAATGGCTTTTGTTTTGATGTTTGCGTTCCATTCGCAGATGGCTAAGCCGATAAGCCTGTCGGGCATAACTTCGTCAAGACGAATAAGAAAGTCGCTGAATTTGTTCCAATGCTTGAGCTTTATCGGGTATTCATAGTCAAAGTGTACGCCGTCAAAGCCGTAATGCTCAATTACCGCCTTGATGTTTTCCTCAAGCACGCCGCTTGCAAAAGCCTTGTTGTGCTCGATTGACTGCTGCTCCATATCGTCCTCCCAGCTTATGCCGTTTGAAACGTAGCTTGGGCCGAGTATATTCAGCGTGATTGTAATATCCCTGTCGCCGATGACTGTTCTGATGTTGTTAAGCGAGGTTTCAAGCGTGTCCTTTTCGAGCACAACCTCACCCTGAGCGGTGAAATTGGCACAGCCGAAGAGAATGACGTCTGTTATGATGTCAAAATCCTCAGTGTGAAGATTGTTGATGTCGTACACGTATTTGCCGACTATGTAGCTCGTTACGTGAAAATCCTCGGCAGGTACGGGCTCGACAAATTTAACGTCCGTGCCGAGCGAAAAGCCGATGAAGTTTGCAACCGCCGTGAGTATGGCAATAAAACGTTTGAAAAGTAATGCAAGGTACATATTGAACACTCCTTTTTATTTTTAAAGAATGAATAAGAAATTTTTGCGTGCAAGGAAGTGAAGATTTCTATTATTCATTTTTTCATTATTCATCAGCGCAAGCGGCTTCATTATTCATTAAAAGCTCAAACCGTAGGGGAGGGGTCACCCCTCACGAGGTAAATAATTATATGCCGTTTCACACGGGAGGCGAAACGCCTCCCCCTGATGATATGTTACGCTCTTGCTTTTATTTTACATGGTTTTTTACGGATTTTCAAGAGTCGGAAACATATAAATATTATTTGGTAATTAATACTTGCAAAATATAAAAATATATGCTACAATCAATTCTAATTGAATACCTAAACGCAATGAAAAAGAGAGTAAGCCTTTTGCTGTTAAGGGTTGACAGAGAGCTGTGCCACGGCTGGGAGCACGGCAGCCTGAGTGAAAGTGCCGAAGTTCACTTTGGAGCGGTGCGGCTGACAAGGCCGTAACGGTTTGCCCCCGTTAAGGGCTGAAAGAGAGCCTGCGCTTTTAGTGCAGGAATACGGGTGGTACCACGGAATGATTTAAACGGTCTTTCGTCCTGTTTTTTTCGGGACGAAGGGCTTTTTTTATTCAGCAAAATTACTCGTAAACAATGAAAGGAATGATATATTTGAAGGACCAGTTAAAAGCAATTCAGGCAGAGGCTTTGCAGGCCGTTGCCGCTGCTCAGTCCAACGCAGACCTTGAGGCTCTGCGTGTAAAGTACCTCGGCAAAAAGGGCGAGGTTACTGCAATTCTCAAGCAGATGGGTAAGCTCTCTGCTGAGGAAAGACCCGTTGTCGGTCAGCTTGCCAACGAGGTAAGGCAGACTATCGAAGTTCAGCTTGAGGAAAAGGTCGGCCAGATTAAGGCTGAGGCACTCAAGGCACAGCTTATCAGCGAAACGCTCGACGTTACAATGCCCGGCGAAAAGGCAACGCTCGGCCACAGACATCCTCTCTCAATAGTTCTTGACGAGGTTAAGGAGATTTTCCTCGGTATGGGCTTTGAGGTTGCAACGGGCCCCGAGGTCGAGTGGGATTACTACAACTTCGAAGCGCTTAATATCCCCAAGGAGCATCCTGCCCGTGACACGCAGGATACCTTCTACATCACGGAAAATATGCTTCTTCGCACTCAGACCTCTCCCGTACAGATTAGAGTTATGGAAAACAAGAAGCCCCCGATTCGCGTTATAGCACCCGGCAGCGTTTTCCGTTCTGACGCCGTTGACTCAACTCACTCACCCTTCTTCCACCAGATTGAGGGCCTCGTTGTTGATAAGGGCATCACAATGGCAGACCTTAAGGGCTGTCTGTTCGATTTTGCAAAGCGCCTTTACGGTGAGGACACAAAAATCCGTCTTCGTCCCCACCACTTCCCGTTCACAGAGCCCAGCTGTGAAATTGACGTCACCTGCTTCCGCTGCGGCGGCAAGGGCTGTCCCTTCTGCAAGGGCGAGGGCTTCGTTGAAATCCTCGGCGGCGGTATGGTGCATCCGCAGGTACTCAAAAACGGCGGCGTAGACCCCGAGGTTTACAGCGGCTTTGCCTTCGGTGTCGGTCTTGAGCGCCTTACACTCTTCCGCTTCAATATTGATGATATGCGTCTGCTGTTTGAAAACGATATGCGTTTTCTCGGCCAGTTCTAAGGGAGGGAAAAAGAAATGAATTTATCCAAAAGATGGATTCACGATTACGTGAATTTAGATGTTACAGATAAGGAGTTTGCCGCCGCGCTCACTCTTTCGGGCTCCAAGGTTGAGGGCTACGAGACAGAGGGCGAGGAGCTTTCCAACATCGTCGTTGCAAGAATTGAATCACTCGAAAAGCACCCCGATTCCGACCACCTGTGGATTTGTCAGGTCAACGTCGGCGCAGAGGAAAACCTGCAGATTGTCACGGGTGCACAGAACCTCAAGGAGGGCGATTACGTTCCCGCCGCACTTGACAATTCCGTTGTTGCAGGCGGCAAGAAGATAAAGAAGGGCAAGCTTCGCGGCGTTGAAAGCGCAGGTATGCTCTGCTCGCTCGGTGAGCTCGGTCTCACGGTTAACGATTTCCCCTACGCAATTGAGGACGGTATCTTCGTCCTCGGCGAGGATTGCGACCTCACCCTCGGTACGGATATCCGTGAGGCAACGGGCTTCAACGACGTTGTAACCGAGTTTGAAATCACCTCCAACAGACCCGACTGCTTAAGCGTTATCGGTCTTGCAAGAGAAACCGCAGTGACCTACGGTATGGACTTTGTCGAGCCCACACCCGTTGTTGAGCCCGGCGAGGGCGACGTAAACGACCTGCTCAAGGTTTCAATCGAGGCTCCCGAGCTTTGTTACCGCTACGTCGGTGCAGTTGTAAAGAACGTTAAAATTGAGCCCTCACCCCGCTGGATGAGAGAAAGACTGCGTGCAAGCGGTGTGCGCCCGATTAACAATATTGTCGATATTACGAACTTCGTAATGCTTGAATACGGTCAGCCTATGCACGCCTTTGACCTTCGCTACCTTGAGGGTAACGAGGTTATCGTTCGTAACGCAAAGCAGGGCGAAAAGATTACAACGCTTGACGGCGTTGAAAGAGAGCTTTCCGAGGAAATGCTCGTTATTGCCGACGCTAAAAAACCCGTTGCCGTTGCAGGTGTTATGGGCGGCGAGTACAGCGGTATTATGGACGATACAAATACAATTGTATTTGAGTCCGCTTGCTTCAACGGCCCGAGCATCCGTATGACCGCAAAGAAGCTCGGTATGCGTACGGAGGCTTCCTCACGCTTCGACAAGCAGCTTGACCCCAAGGGCTGCCGCACTATTCTTGACAGAGCGCTTCAGCTTGTTCAGCAGCTCGGCGCAGGCGAGGTTGTAAACGGTGCGGTTGACTGTGACTGCTCCGGCAAGAGCGATTTCACGCTTCCCTTTGAGCCCGAGTGGGTAAACAACTTCATTGGCATCAACGTCAGTGCAGACGAGCAGAAGAAGATTCTGGAGCGCCTTGGCTGTAAGGTTGAAAACGGCGTTATCACCGTGCCCTCTTTCCGTGGCGACCTTCTCCACAAGGCTGATATATCCGAGGAAATTGCACGCTTCTACGGCTATGACAATATACCCGACAGACAGCTTGCAGGTGTTGCAACGGCTCAGTACACACCCGAGCAGAAGTTTGAAAGACTTATCAACACAACCATGCTTGCCTGCGGTCTTTCCGAGCTTTGCACCTTCTCCTTTATCAGCCCCAAGAGCTATGATAAAATCTGCCTGCCCGCTGACAGCGCAAAGAGAAACTGCGTGGTTATCTCCAATCCCCTCGGCGAGGACACAAGCGTTATGAGAACGACAATGCTCCCCTCAATGCTTGAAACCCTTGCCCGTAACTATAACAACAGAAACGCCAAGGCTTACCTCTACGAGCTTGGCAAGGAATATATCTGGAAGGGCGCAGACGAGCTGCCCGAAGAGCCTCAGATGCTTTGCCTCGGTATGTACGGCGCAGAGTGCAGCTTCTTCACAATCAAGGGTATTGTTGAGGAGCTTCTCTACAAGCTCGGCGTTGAGGATTATGACGTTGAGGCAGTAACCGACAATCCGTCCTACCACCCCGGCAGAACAGCCGTTATCAGCAAGGATGGCAAGGTAATCGGCACCCTCGGCGAAATTCATCCTCAGGTGCTGGGCAACTACGGTATCGGCGTAAAGGCTTATGCCGCCGAAATCAGCTTCAACGCCTGCTTTGAGCTGAGCCAGCTCAAGCGCACCTACAAGCAGCTTCCCAAATTCCCCGCTCTTACCCGTGACCTTGCCTTCGTCTGTAAGAAGAGCGAGCCCGTGCTTATGCTCGAAAAGACGATTGCACAGGCAGTCGGCAAGAACCTTGAATCAATCGAGCTGTTCGACGTTTACGAGGGCAGCCAGATTCCCGAGGGCATGAAGAGCGTTGCCTTCAACCTTAAGCTCCGTGCGGCAGACCGCACGATGACCGATGAAGAGGCCGACAGCGCAATGAAGAAGGCGGTCAAGGCTCTTGAAAAAATCGGTATTTCACTGCGTTCATAATCAAATAACGGGAGGTATTGCTGTGAAAGAAAAAATTAAGGTAGCCGTTATCGGTTGCGGTACAATAGCAAACTCTGCACACATTCCTGCATATATGGCTTCTCCCATTGCAGAAATCAAGTATTTCTGCGATATCATTCCCGAAAGAGCCGATAAGGCGGTTGAAAAATACGGCTGCGGCAAGGCGGTTTACGATTACCGCGAAATTCTTGATGACCCCGAGCTTGACGCTGTTTCCGTTTGCACACACAACGATATGCACTCGGTTATCTCTATCGACTTTATGCGCCACGGCAAGGACGTTCTTTGCGAAAAGCCTGCTGCAAGAATACTTTCCGAAGCGCTCGAAATGGAAAAGGTTTCCTATGAAACGGGCAGGATTCTTTCAATCGGTGTCTGCAACCGCTACGCAAACTCCGTCAACCACATCAGAAAGCTGATTGCGGACGGCGAGCTTGGCGAGGTTTACCACGTTTATGCAAGCTTCCGTGCCTACCGTTCAATTCCGGGCCTCGGCGGTGATTTTACAACCAAGGCAAGCTCGGGCGGCGGTGCGCTGATTGACTGGGGCGTACACTATATCGACCTTATTCTCTACTGCCTCGGCGACCCGAAGGTGCTTACCGCCAGCGGTGAAGCCTTCTGCAAGCTCGGCAAGGATATGAAGAACTACGTTTACGAGAGTATGTGGGCGCAGGACAGCTCCGACATAGAAAACGGCACGTACGACGTTGACGATTCCGTTGTAGGTCTTGTCCGTACGGACAGCGCGGTAGTCAGCTTCAACGGTGCCTGGGCACAGAACATCGGCGAGCACGAAACCTTTATCGACTTTATGGGCGATAAGGGCGGCATCAGGCTGCAGTACTGCGGCAATTTCAGAATGTGGACCACCAAAAACGGTATGCTCACCGAAACAACCCCCAAGTATAAAACCAACGATATGCACCGCTCGGAAGTGCTTGACTTCGTTGAGTGTGTAGCCAAGGGCGAGAGAAACCGCAACGATATCAAGTACGCTGTAGGTACGTCAAAAATCCTGCAGGCTATCTACGATTCTTCCGAGGCTCACGCCGAAGTTAAAATCTAATTTTATAAAAGGGTTGTATTCTTCAAAAAAATGGTATATAATAAACTGTAGTTTAAGTTTTTACAGTTTAATTCGGAGGTGTCATAAATGACAGACAAGACGATAAAATTCAATATTCGTGATGAGCACGAAAACGAAATGCGCCGCACGATTCAGGTTGTGTATGACGCCTTGAAGGAAAAGGGCTACAACCCCATAAGCCAGATTGTCGGCTACATCCTTTCCGAAGACCCTACGTACATCACTACGCACAACAATGCACGCAGTCTGCTTCGCAGGGTTGACCGTGACGAATTGCTTCAGTCACTGGTCAAAAACTATATCGAGAACAAGTAATTTTTTACGGGAGGGACAAAACACAATGGCAGAAAAGAAAAAGGCCAAGTTTCTCAGCTACAAGGGTAAGCCTCTTGTCCGTTGCGGCAATACAATCTACTACGGCAATATGAACGACAGCCACGTTGTTCTTATTCAGATTCTCTCCTCCAAAAAGGTCAACGACCTTGACGTTGCGGACAGAGTTACCGTTCAGCTTCTGAGCACTGACCCCGATGCACGCCCGAAGGACAGAATCATCAAAAAGAGCGAGAAAAAGGGCATATACCAGGCTATGGATATCGGCTCAATCTGGCTCGACCTTGCTCTCAAGGGTTAAGATTTAATAAAAGGACACCTCATTGCATACATTTGCAGTGAGGTGTTTTTTTATGGTTATAAAAATGAGAAAGATATACGTTTTCGTGGCGGTGGTGTCGCTGCTGCTTGTCAGCGGAATTTTTGCCGTGCCCAAATCCGCAGCGGATGTTTCGGGCGAGGCGCATATATCACTGCCCGTGGTGATGTACCACCAGATTACCAAGAATATCAGCCGTGCGGGCCCTTACTGTATTACGCTCAACCAGCTTGAAAGCGACCTTAAATATATCCGTGAAAAGGGCTATGAAACCATTGATGTCGAGCAGCTTTTAGCTCACGTCAAATCGGGCGCAGCCCTGCCCGAAAAGCCGATAATGCTCACCTTTGATGACGGCTACGAAACCGTTTACAGCTATCTTTTGCCCCTGCTCGAAAAATACGATATGTGCGCTGTTGCCTCCGTTGTCGGCGCTTATGCGGATATGTACACCGAAATCAACGACCATACGCTCAGCTATTCCTATATGACGTGGGACGAGATTGCCGAGCTTGCGGCAGGGGACAGGATAGAAATTCAGAATCACAGCTACGACCTGCATAAAACGGATTCCTCCGGCCGGTCGGGTGCGCAGAAGGTGAGCGGTGAGAGCGTGCAGGAATATTCAGCCTTCCTCAACGGCGACATCGGCTCAATGCAGACCCTGCTCGAAGAAAAAACGGGCAAAAGACCCACCGCCTTTGCCTATCCCTTCGGCAGCTACTCAAAGGAATCCAAGCAGGTGTTAAAGGCTATGGGCTTTGAGGCGGCGTTTATCTGCGAGGAAAGAATGAACTTTATCGACACCGAAGACACGGAGTGGCTCTATCGTATTGGCCGCTATAACCGCCCCCACGGAATGTCCTCGGCAGAATTTTTTGAAAAAATGGGTGTATAAAATGTAAATAATTATAGTATTTTGTATATTTATATGTTAAAATAAAACAAATACCCTATTTTATACAAGTTGGGACGTGGAAAAATGAAATACGATTTTTCTTTTATCAGCGTTACCGCAAGGGGTGCTTCGGCCCAAAAGGCGAAGGAGCTTTTTGCAAATGAAATTGAAATGAGGGCAGGCTACAGGCCCCTTGAGGGCGGTGAGCCCTGCGTTGAGCTTGTTGAGGATAAGAATATCTCAAACAAGGACAGCTTTGCAATTGAGCAGGACGGCACGCACATCACCGTTAAGGCGCAGGGTATCAGAGGCCTGATTTACGGCTACTCCTATTTTTTGCGCAAGTGCGTTTTCTCAAACGGTAAAATCACGCTCATTCAGGATATATCGGGCAGCTACAGCCCAGAAATGAAAATCCGCGGCCATCAGTGCGGCTACAGAAGCTGCCCGAATACCTACGATGCCTGGGGTAAGGAGGAGTACTTCCGCTTTTACCTTGATATTATGGCTTTCGGCTGTAACACCTGCGAGCATATTCCCACCGAGGGCTTTGACCCCAACAATCCTTTGATGAAGTACGACCCGTTTGACGTTGCCGTATGGGGCAGCGAGCTTGCGGATGAGCTTGATATGGACGTTTCCTGCTGGTATCCGAATGACGATAAGCAGACCGAGGAGGAGGCGCTTGCAAGCCGCAGGGAGGCTTTTGAAAAAATCCCCCGTATCAACGCGGTTTTTCCGCCCGGCGGAGACCCCGGCGAAATGGACGGCGACGATTTTATAAAGCGCTGTATCAAAATATCAAGAGTGCTTAAGGAGACCAAGCCGGATGCCCAGATGTGGCCGTCCGCACAGGCACCGCACGGCAATATCAGCTGGGCAGAGGATTTCCTTGAGGAAATAACTAAACTGCCCGACGAAATTGACGGCGTTATTATGGGTCCCAACCACGCAATGCCTCTGGCTGAGCTTCGCCGCAAGGTGCCGTCAAAATACCCGATAAGGCTTTATCCCGATATCACGCACAACGTAAGGTGCGAATATCCCGTGCATTTTGACAGGGACGACTGGCATTATGCGCTTGCAACTACTCTCAGCCGTGAAAGCGTCAATCCCCGTCCTACCGAATTCCGTATGCTTCACCGCCTCACGCGCCCGTACCTTGTCGGCAGTGTCAGCTATTCCGAGGGAGTTAATGACGACGTCAACAAGGCGGTCTGGAGTAATATGGACTACTTTGGCGAGGTGCCGCTTTACGAAACGCTGTGTGACTACGCCCGCTTCTTTATCTGGCAGGCAGACCCGAAGAAAATTGCCGACGGCATACTCGGCCTTGAGCGCAACTGGGAGGGTGACCCCGCCGAAAATCCGCACATAGAAAACACGCTTGAGACCTTTGAAAAGGAGCTTGAAAAAGCACCGTCACTTCTTGAAAACTGGCGTTTCGTGCTCTGCCTTTTCCGTGCAAGGTGTGATGCACTTGTGCGCAGAAGAAGAGTTTTCGAGCTTGAGCTTATTGAAGATGCAAAAATCTGTGCCCGAAAGGGTGAGTACGGCAAGGCTCACGAAATTCTGAAAACAGATTTTGATAAGGACTATTATTCGCTGCGTTCCTCACTCACAACGCTTGCGGACAGGCTCTTTGAGCAGATAGGTATTCAGCTTGACGTTGAAAATTACCACGCACAGCGTGCCGAGAGGGGTGCAACGCTCGACACTATCGACCTGCCCGTAACGGACAGACAGTGGCTTCTTTCACGCTATGAAATGGCTGAAAATATGCCCGATGGTGAGCGTGGAGCCTTCCTTGGCCGTGTGTTCAACCGCAACAAGGTCAGCAAGGGCGAATACTACTTCTCGCTTGCGGAGCACGGCTTCGGTGTGCTCGGCGCAAGGCAGGAAGGCGAATTCTACATAGACTATCAGGGCGACCGCCTTGAGGTCAACGACGGCACAATTCCAATGTGTATTCTCAAGGCCTTCGACCACTTCAGATTCGTCTGTAACATCGGCGGCTTTGAGCCCGACACGGATTATAAGCTGCGTGTCACCTACAAGAAGATGAAGAACGTTGAGATGTTCAACGGCTTTTATGTCAAAGCCAACGGCAAAGACATTTACCGCGGCAAATTCTTCGGCGGTGAATGTGACGGGCGGTTCAGCGCTGAAATGCTGCCCGACAATTTTACAAATGCCGTTTACGACCTGCCGGCTTCCGTTTTTGAAAACGGCTGTCTGAGCCTTGAGATAGGTGAGGAGCACGTCGGCGTAATTCTCAGCGAGTTTATGATATACAAAGCATAATATGAACGGAGAAAATAATATGGAAAGAATATTTACCAAGGGAACGGCTTTTGTTGATAAAGAGGGAAGAGAGCGCATTTTCAACGGCGTAAACCTCTGCGACAAGGGCGTACCAACAAACGAAGACGAAACCGACAGAAAATACACTTACGAATATGACGAAAAGATGTTCCGTACGCTTGCCGAAAACGGCTTCAACATTCTGCGTCTGGGTACAACCTGGGAGGCAATTGAGCCAAAGCCCGGTGAGTATAATGACGAGTATATCGAAGCACTCCGCAAAATGCTCGACACCTGCGAAAAGTACGGTATTTACGTTTACCTTGATATGCATCAGGATTTGTATTCGGCACATTGCTACCAGTGGGGTGACGGTGCACCCGAATGGGCTTGCCTTATGGAGGGCAACAAGCGCAAGACGATAAAGCTCGTCTGGGCTGAGGGCTACTTCTGGGGCAAGGGCGTACAAACAGCCTACGACAATTTCTGGCTCAACAAAAAGGTCAACGGCAGGGGTCTGCTCGATTGGTACGCCGATATGTGGGCGCACGTTGCCCAAAAGCTCGGCGACCACCCTGCGCTTTTCGGCTTTGATATGCTCAACGAGCCGTTTATGGGCAAGGACGGCGGCAGAGTTTTCCGCACGCTTATTGCAAACCTCATCAAAACAACGCTTACGGACAAGCGCATAAAGAAGGGCAAGCTGATAAAGGATGCCCTTAAGCTTGATATTCCCGCAATACTCGACCAGTATAACGGCGGCATACTCCGTGATGTTGCGGCTTCTGCCGAAGCACTCGTAGAAAAGTTTGACCGTGAACGCTATACACCCTTCCTCAATAAAACGGCGGCGGCTATCAGAGGTGTAACGGACAACGGCATTATGTTTATCGACAACTGCTACTATTCCAACCTTTCAATACCCTGCAAGGCGGGCCCGATTACCTACGGCGGCAAGGTGGAGGAGCAGGCCTGCTTCTCGCCGCACGGCTATGATTTTATGGTTGACACGCCTCTTTACAAGCACGCAAGCTCTTCGCGTACCGATGCTATTTTCGGCGAGCACGCCAACACGCAGAAACGCCTCGGTATACCCGTGCTCGTCGGCGAATGGGGAGGCTATTCCGAAGGCACGGAGTGGTATCCGCACGTGCACCATCTTCTCCGCTTCTTTGACGACCGCAAGTGGAGCAACACCTACTGGTGCTTCCACGAGGGTCTGATTGGTGACACCCTGCTGGGAGAGCTTAACAGACCGTATCCGAGAGCGGTAACGGGTGAAATACTTTCTTACCGCCACAACAGAGAGAACAGCTGCTTCACCCTTATTTATAATCAGGATAAGGAATTTGACAGCACGACCGTGGTTTATCTGCCTCTTGAGCCGAAAAATGTTGAGTGTGACGGAGAATACGAGGTCAAAGCGCTTGAATACGGCGGCTGTGAGCTTGAAATCAAAACGGGTATCGGCGAGCACAGAGTTTTCGTTGAGCTGTGAGGTTGCGGGATGAATATAAGACCGTACAGACTTACTGATAAACGCAGGGTACAGGAAATCTGCCTGCGCACTGCCGACGACGATTATCCGTTCACAACAATTGAAGAAAGACCGTTCAGAGATTATCTTCTCTCTACCTACTGCGATTACTATATCGAGCGTGAGCCCGAAAACTGCTTTGTTCTCACCGATGAGAATGACGAGGCGGTCGGCTACATCCTTTGTGCCAAGGAGCAGAAAGAATACCGCAGGGTATTTCTGAAGGAGTATCAGCCGAGGGTTTTCTGCGACAGAAAAGCCAAAATCGAAAGCTGGGGAGAAGCGTGGGTGCACGGGCTTGCCGCCCGCAGATATCCGGCTCACCTTCACATTGATATTCTCAAAGGCTACCGTGGAGGCGGCAACGGCACAAGGATGATAGCCACGCTCTGCGAGCACCTGAAGGCACAGGGGGTCAAAGGCGTTCACCTTATTGTAGGCGAAGAAAACCCGAACGCAATCCGCTTTTACGAACGCTGCGGCTTTGATACTCAGGTGAAATTTACAATCGGCAGAATTATGGGACGCAAGTTATAATGCAAAATGCAAAGTGCAAAACTCAAAATTACAGTAAAAGAGCCACCGTTTTTCAACGATGGCTCTTTTAAAAATGCTTCTTATTTATACTTCGGTCTCTTTACGTAGCTTGTGTGGAGAACCTCGTGTGCCTTATGGCTGTTGGGCTCGCCAAGGAACTCTGCGTAAACCTTCTTGACAGCCTCACTCTCGTGTGACTTTCTCTTGGGAAGGTTCTTGTCAGCTTCGTAGAGAGCTGCTGCACGTCTGCCCTTAAGGTCAACGAAGTTGTGAACAACAGCGTGCTGAATCGGCTGACCGCCGCCGTTTACACAGCCGCCGGGACAGCCCATAATTTCGATGAACTGGTAATCGGCTGTGCCGTTCTTGACCTTTTCCATAATCTCGTGTGCTGCTGCAGCGCCGCTGGCAACTGCAACCTTAACGTCAAGACCTGCTACATTGTAGCTTGCTTCCTTGATGCCCTGGCCACGAACCTCTGTGAAGTCGAGGCTCTGGAGCTCTTCGCCTGTAAGAACTTCAACTGCTGTACGAAGTGCTGCTTCCATAACGCCGCCTGTTGCGCCGAAGATAACGGCTGCACCGGTGGACTCACCGAGCGGATTGTCAAACTCTTCGTCGGGAAGGTGGTTGAAGTAGATACCTGCGGTGTCAATCATACGTGCAAGCTCACGTGTTGTGAGTGCGTAGTCAACGTCCGGATAGCCGGAAGCGGACTGGTGGTCACGCTTGGTTTCGAACTTCTTTGCCGTACAGGGCATAATGCCGACAACGACGATATCCTTGGGGTCAATACCCATCTTCTGTGCGTACCACGTCTTTGTGATTGCACCGAACATCTGCTGGGGTGACTTGCAGGTGGAAAGGTGGTTGAGCTGGTCGGGGTAGTAGTGCTCGCAGTACTTGATCCAGCCGGGTGAGCAGGAGGTAATCATCGGGAGAGTACCGCCGTTCTTGATTCTGTCAAGAAGCTCGTAAGCCTCTTCCATAATTGTAAGGTCTGCTGCAAAGTCGGTATCGAATACCTTGTCAAAGCCGAGTCTGCGAAGAGCGGCAACCATCTTGCCCGTTACGTTTGTGCCGATGCTCATACCAAAAGCTTCGCCGAGTGTAACGCGGATTGAGGGAGCTGTGTTGACAACAACGAACTTCTCGGGGTCGTTGATTGCTGCGAAAACAGCCTTTGTGTCGTCCTTTTCGTAGATAGCACCTGTCGGGCAGTTAACGATACACTGACCGCAGGAGATACAGGAAACATCAGCAAGGTCCTTGTCGAATGCGGAGCTGATGTGTGTGTCGAAGCCACGTGCGTTTGCGCCGATTACGCTTACCTTCTGCTCGTTGCAGGCTGCAACACAGCGGCGGCAGAGGATACACTTGCTGTTATCTCTTACCATGTGGGCTGCGGAATCGTCAAACTCAAATGCGGGCATTTCGCCGTCGAATGCGTGCTCATCGTCAACACCGAATTCCTTACAGAGCTTCTGAAGCTCACAGTTGCCGGAACGGATACAGGAAAGGCAATCCTTTCTGTGCGTTGAAAGAATGAGCTCAAGAGTTGTCTTTCTGGACTGTCTGACCTTCTCAGTGTTGGTGAAAACCTCCATACCCTCGTTTACGGGGTAAACGCAGGCGGTAACAAGGCTTCTTGCGCCCTTTACCTCTACCATACAGATACGGCAGGCACCGATTTCGTTGATATCCTTGAGGTAGCAGAGGGTGGGAATTTCGATACCCGCATAACGTGCTGCTTCGAGGATTGTTATACCGTTAGGCACACTTAAGGGCATGCCGTTGATTTTGATATTTACCATTTCCATTGTGTGGCACACTCCTTTCGTTATTTCTTATAAATTGCCTGAATCTTCTTGCAGGAATCCATACAAGCGCCGCACTTGACGCACTTTGCATGGTCGATTGCGAAGGAAGCAAGCTTGTGGCCGGGTGCGATATAGTCTGTTCTATTGATTGCACCTGCGGGACAGGCTCTTGCGCACATACCGCAGCCGATACACTTCTCGGCATCGATATAGTACTGAACAAGACCCTTACATACGCCTGCGGGGCACTTCTTGTCAACAACGTGTGCGATATATTCGTCTCTGAAGAACTTGAGCGTTGCAAGAACGGGGTTGGGAGCAGTCTGGCCGAGACCGCAGAGAGAGTTCTGCTTGATATAGAGAGCAAGCTGTTCGAGCTTGTCGATATCCTCAAGCGTTGCCTTACCCTCTGTAATCTTGTCGAGCAGCTCCATCATTCTCTTTGTACCGATACGGCAGGGTGAGCACTTACCGCAGGACTCGTCAACCGTGAACTCAAGGAAGAACTTGGCGATATCAACCATACAGTTGTCCTCGTCCATAACGATAAGACCGCCGGAGCCCATCATACAGCCGATAGCCGTAAGGTTGTCAAAGTCGATTGCGGTGTCCATAAGGCTTGCGGGGATACAGCCGCCGGAGGGACCGCCCGTCTGAGCAGCCTTGAACTTCTTGCCGTTGGGAATGCCGCCGCCGATGTCCTCAATAACCTCGCGGAGTGTTGTGCCCATGGGAACTTCAACAAGACCCGTGTTCTTGATTTTGCCGCCGAGTGCGAATACCTTGGTACCCGTGGACTTCTCTGTGCCCATAGCCTTGAACCAGTCTGCACCGTTGAGGATAATCTGGGGAATGTTAGCGTAGGTTTCAACGTTGTTGTTGTTTGTGGGCTTGCCGAACAGACCCTTGACAGCCGGGAAGGGCGGA
The DNA here is from genome assembly GCA_017410325.1 of Clostridia bacterium. Classification (GTDB taxonomy): domain Bacteria; phylum Bacillota; class Clostridia; order Oscillospirales; family Acutalibacteraceae; genus UBA8612. Next base: position 34,512 of record JAFQRA010000020.1, read on the forward strand.
CGGGGACGGGGCTCGCCTCTGTTACCCTCGATAGAGGTCATAAGTGCGGTTTCTTCACCGCAGACGAATGCACCTGCACCGAGACGGATGTGAAGGTCGAAGTTGAAGCCGGATTCGAAGATGTTCTTGCCGAGAAGACCGTACTCCTTGGCCTGGTCAATAGCAATCTGAAGACGCTTGACGGCGATGGGGTACTCGGCACGTACGTAAACGTAACCTTCGCTGGCACCGATTGCATAGCCGCAGATGGCCATAGCTTCGATAATGCAGTGGGGGTCGCCTTCGAGGATTGAACGGTCCATAAATGCACCGGGGTCACCTTCGTCGGCGTTACATACTACATACTTCTGGTCTGCAGCGTTCTTTGCCGCAAAGCTCCACTTGAGGCCCGTGGGGAAACCGCCGCCGCCTCTGCCGCGAAGACCGGAATCCTTGACAATGTTTGTAACCTCTTCGGGAGTGAGCTGGTTAAGGCACTTTTCAAGAGCCTGATAACCGTCGTGTGCGATATATTCATCAATGTTTTCGGGGTCGATAACACCGCAGTTGCGAAGAGCAATTCTCTTCTGCTTTGCGTAGAACTTTGTCTGCTCAAGTGACTTGATTGTGTCAGCCTCAACTGTTTCATCATAGAGCAGGCGTGTTACCATACGGCCCTTGAGAAGGTGCTCTTCTACGATTTCGGGAATGTCATCGACAGTAACCTCGCTGTAGAAGCTGCCTTCGGGATAAACTATCATAATCGGACCCAGGGCACAAAGGCCAAAACAACCTGTTTTGATAACCTTGATTTCATCCTGAAGTCCCTTTGCTGCGAGTTCGCTTTCGAGCTTTTCTATAATCTCAGCGCTGTGAGAAGAAGTACAGCCCGTACCGCCGCAGACAAGAACGTGGGAACGATACATTATTGTTTCCTCCTTGTTATTTTGCCTTTGTTATTTCGCTACTGAGCCGACTGTGAATTCGGTAACGATGTTGCCGTTGACGATGTGGTCCGATACAACCTTTGCAACCTTGTCAGCGGACATCTGAACGTATGTGACCTTTTCCTGGCCGGGTACGAAAACCTCAACAATGGGCTCGTACTGGCACATACCGATGCAGCCTGTCTGGGAAACTGTTACGCCCTTAAGTGAACGGCGTGCAATTTCCTCTGTAAAAGCATTGAGAACGGGGCGGGCACCTGCTGCGATACCGCAGGTAGCCATACCGACTACGATTCTGGTGTTTTCCTCGCTGTCGTTTCTTGCTGTCATAGCTTTAAGTGTGCGTTCTTTGATTGCCTGAAGTTCTGCAAGTGATTTCATTGGTTTACACCTCCGAGTAGAATGTTGGTTTGTTCGTTGATATAGTCTTTCATCCACTGTACCACCTCGGGCTCGCTTAGCGGTACGCCCTCAAGTATTTCCTTGAGCTGTACCGTTGAAAGCTCAAAGCTTTCACTGTCAAGCCTTCTTGTGTAGATGAAATCTCTGTCTGTGTTCATTGAGATAAGGATAGTTACCGTTGAGGTCACATCGCCGAGCGGTGTGAAGTCGATGCTGTCGGTTTTGAAAACCGCCGAGGTCGTCGTACCCTTACCTTTTTCGCTTTCTATTTTCAGACTTCCGCCCGTTTGCTCTGCGGCGAGCTTGAACAGCGGTATACCCATACCGACCTTGCGTGTCGTTCTCGTGGTGAAGAACGGGTCAAGCACGTTTTTAAGCTGTTCTTCGGTCATACCGCAGCCGTTGTCGCCGACTGTTACAGTCAGCTCCTTGCTTGCGGTGTTTTCCGCAACTTCAATTGTGATAAGGCTTGCACCTGCCGCAATTGAATTCTGGGCGATGTCGAGAATGTTGAGTGAAAGCTCGCGCATGGCTTATGCGTTCTTGTACTTTTCGATGATGCCGGCTATCTGGTCGGGAACGAGCTTGCCGTAAACATCCTCATTAACGTTGAGAACGGGAGCAAGGCCGCAGGCACCGATGCAGCGTGTAGCCTCAAGGGAGAACTGACCGTCTTCCGTGCATTCGCCGGGGCCTATGCCCAGCTGCTTTGAAAGCTCGTCAAGCAGAGCCTGTGAGCCCTTGACGTAGCAAGCAGTACCCAGGCAGACGGCGATGTTGTATTTGCCCTTGGGGGAAAGTGAGAACTGTGCGTAGAAGGTGGAAACACCGTAAACCTTTTCAAGCGGAATGTCCATACCCTCTGCAATCATTACCTGAACCTCAAAGGGGAGATAACCGTAGATAGCCTGTGCCTGCTGCATAACGTGCATAAGCATGCTGGAATCGTGCTTGTTTTCTTCGATTACCGCTTTGAGCTGTGCCTCCTGCTCGGGAGTGCCTTTGAAGGGGCTTTTGCTGATTTTCTTGAGCATTGTATTTTCCTCCTTTGTCGTAGAATGTTGGAGCCGTATATGCGTACGACCCCAAAATCGTACATACATACGAATGAATTATATCACAAATAAAATGGCGATGTCTATAGTAAATTTTTAATTTAATATAAATAATTACTTAATATGACATAATTTTACTGTTATAACAAATATAACAAACAAAAAATATCCGGAAGATATTACCGTCTTCCGGATATTCGTGACGTTGTAATTAATTGCAGTGAAGTTTTTGCTTTGCAAAAGTGAAGTTAAGTTTGTTTGTGTAACGCTTGCCGAAGGCAAACTTAGTTTTAATTGACCGTTGCAATCTTCTTAATCTGAATGCTTTCGTTGCCGTTTGCATCCATAAGCGTGCCCTTGGAGTATTCGAGGCTGATGGTCATCTGAGCAAGCACCTGCTCAACCGTCTTGCCGCCGAGTGCATCGGGGTTGACAAGAATCATTACGGGAATTTCGTCCTTCATACCGCTTGCCATGCTGAATTCGCCGTACTGAGAAACGCTGTTGAGCCATACGCCGTTTGCACCGTTGCTTTCGGGCAGTATGCGGTAAACGGTAAGGTCGGTGTCGGTCTTGTTTTCTACTGCAATGTAGAATATGTAGCACTGCCACTTACCCTCTTTGTTCATTGCCTGAGCTGCCGTTTCGCTGTCCATGCCGTAAAGAGGTGCTTCGTTTGCGAAGATGAGCTCGTTTTCTCTGTAAAGGCTGAGGTATGAACTGCCGTCTTCAATCGAGCTGCGCTTTGCAACGATTTCTTTTTCTGCGGCCGAGTCGTCATCCTCGGGTGCCTTGACATTGTTCTCAACCTTGATTTTCGTGTAGTCTGCCGGGTCGATAACCTCGTTGTCGTCTTCGGGTGTGGGGTAGCCGAGAATTACGATGTCAAGCGCCGCTACGGCCGAATACATCTTTTCAACGCTTACCTTTTCGGTGTTGATGATTATGGTTGCGGGATAGAATTCGTTTTCCGTGCCTGCGGGAAGCGCAAACTCACCGTTGATGGGGCAGGTGCTGAAATAGAAGCCTTCCTGCTCGGAGTCCGCCTTGTCAAAGCCTATGTAGGTGAACATTTCATCGCCGTTGTTGCTGATGGCTATTTCAAGCGAATATACCTGCCAGCTGTCGGGATTTGCGAGGAAATCCTGCGCATCGGCTTCGGACATCGAAATGTCCTCCTGCGCTATCGCCATAAAGGCTTCGGGGTTGTTGAGGTAGTACTGCTTGAGACTGCCGTCCTCAAAAATTTCGTTGAGCTCGGCAACGGTTTTGCCCGATTTACCCGAGCAGGCGGCAAAGCTCAGAAGCATAACTGCCGCGAGGAAAAGCGAGACCAATTTTTTAACTTTCATTGTATTTCCTTACCTTTCTTTTGATAATCTGTCTTGAACGTGCTATTGCCATCGTGCCCTCGGGCACGCTGTCGGTTATTACAGAGCCTGCCGCAGTGTATGAGCCGCTGCCGAGTGTTACGGGGGCAACCATACAGGTGTGACAGCCTACGAAAACCCTGTTTCCTATTGAGGTGCGGAATTTTTTTGTGCCGTCGTAGTTTGCCGTGGCACAGCCGCAGCCTATATTTACGCCTTGGCCTACATCGCTGTCGCCGATATAGCTTAAGTGGCTGATGCTGGTTTTTTCGCCTATATTCGAGTTTTTGACTTCAACAAAATTTCCTGCACGCACATTGTCTGCGAGTACCGTATGCGGCCGCAGGTGTGAAAACGGGCCTATTGAAACGCCGCTGCCGATAACGGAATTTTCGCACTGCGAGGCGTTAACGGTGCTGTTGTTTCCTACGGTACAGCCTTCAAGCATACTGCAGGGGCCTACCGTGCAGTCACAGCCGATTTTTGTTTTGCCGAGAATGATTGTGTTGGGTAAAATTACCGTGCCGGCGCCGATTTCACAGCCGTCAGCAATAATCACACCGTCAGCACAGGGGATGTCAACACCGTTTGAAGTGTGCCTTGCAATAATTTGCCTTCGTGCGTTTTCTTCCGCATAAAGAATAAACTCACGGTTGGATATCATTAAATTACCCCTTTTGGATTTGTTTGAGTTAGACTATAATGCCGCCGCCGACAACCGTGTCACCGCTGTAAAACACTGCGGACTGACCGCTGGTTACGGCTCGCTGCGGCTCATCGAATTCGAGCACGGCGGTGCTTTCCCCCGTTTGTATAAGAGTGGCCTCCGACTCCTTCTGGCTGTAGCGTGTTTTTGCCGTTACACGCAAGGGTGCATCAAGCTTTTCAACCGCAATCAGGTTGATGTCCTTCAGCTCAACACGCCTTGAAAAAAGCTCCTCGTGTGCGCCGAGATAAACTCTGTTTTCTTCAACGTTCTTGCGTATTACGTAAAGCGGAGCAGGCGCGCTGATTCCCAGCCCCTTACGCTGACCTACGGTATAGCCTATAAGTCCGCTGTGTCTGCCCCAAAGCTTCCCGTCCGTGCCGACAAAATCGCCCTCGGGGAATATTCTGCCCGTAAATTCTTCAATAAATCCGCGGTAATTTCCGTCAGGTACAAAGCAGATATCCTGGCTGTCCGGCCGGTTGGAGGAGGCAAAGCCGTATTCTGCGGCAATTTCTCTTACCTGCGGCTTGGTGTATTCGCCCAGCGGAAAACGTGCCGAAGCCAATTGGCTTTGCGATAGCTGCCACAGCACGTAGCTCTGGTCTTTTTCGGAAAAAACAGCCTTTTCAAGCAGAATTCTGCCCGAAGCGTCTTTCCTTGTTCTTGCGTAATGCCCCGTAGCTATTATGTCACATCCGAGCGCATTTACTCTGCCGAGAAGTGCGCCGAATTTTATTGCTTTATTGCAGAAAACACAGGGGTTCGGTGTTTCACCTGCAATATAGCTGTCTGCAAAGTATCGCATAACCGTTTCTCTGAATTCTTCGGAAAGGTCAAGCGTTACGTGTTCAAAGCCGAGCTGCTTTGCGACTGCCGCCGCGTCAACGCTGTCCTGCTTTGCCGAGCCTTCAAAAACGCTCATCGTAACGCCGAGTGCGTTTTTGTTATCCTTCGTTGCGAGCAAAGCCGCAACGCTGCTGTCTACGCCGCCGCTCATTGCAACGGCAATCTTAACGCTGCTGCTCATAATAATCAGACGCCCGAACGCTCAAACGAGGGCACTACGATATCCGACGGATACTCATCAACCTTATCAAACATAAGGGGGCTGAAGAAGAGCGGCTCAATCGCCTTGTACCAGTCGCTTGCAATCTGGTCTCTCTTTATAAGAAGAACGTAGGAGAATTCCAACGCCGCCTCGCTGTCAATTTCTTCAATTGCAACGGCGGATTTGTTGAGCGAAACACCAGTAGCAACGGAGAGCTTTGAGGACATAACCGCAATATCCGCTTCGTAATTTGAAAGGTTTGCGGCAAGTGTTTCATCGTCCTGAGTGACAAACTTGAAGTTTCTGCTGTTTTCCGTCACATCGTCAAGCGTTGCGGAAAGGCCTGCACCCTCTTTTACCTTGATGAAGCCGTTTGCCTCAAGCAGAAGAAGTGCACGGGCAACCCCCTCGGCACTTTCGGGAATGGCGATTGTTGCGCCGTCCGTAATATCCTCAATTTTCTCAAAGTTGCACAGGAAAAGACCGTAGGGATAGCGGCATACAGGGCCGAGGTTAAGAAGGGTTTCGGGGTTTTCCTCGTTGAATTTTTCAAACTCCGCCTTGAGAGAAGCAAGGCTTGCGTCTATTTCGCCTGCGGCAAGGGCGTTGTGTGCTTCCTCGGCAGAGGCGAATTCGACATATTCAAGCCTGTAGCCCTTCTTGGCAATTCTTGTTGAAAGCGAGTCGAAAATTTCCTGCGCAGGGGCTTTGCCCGTGGGTACGCCGAGGGTGAATGCATCGAGTGACCCGACATCTATCTCATCCTTGTTATCCGTGCAGGCGCACAGTGTCAGCGCAACAAGCACAACGGAGAGAATTATACAGAGCAGCTTTTTCATAAACTTCCCCACCTTAATAAAATATTTCAATATATAATACCATAAAAAGTGCGGATTTTCAAGTGAATTCGGGGTAATAATATTTTAATTAAAAATTTACATTTTTTACCTCGATTAATCTTGAAATGTTACGGCGATATTGCTATACTTGAAATAATTATTCTACGAAAGGGAGATAATAAACTTGAAGGCATCAGAAAGTATTCCGAATTACCGCCCCAAGCTGCGTGAGTATACAAACTATACCGCAAGGCAGATCAAGGACGTCTGCAAGACCATCGGTCCCAGACCCTCGGGCGAAGAAAACGAAAAAAAGGCTCAGGAGAGATTTGCGGCAGAACTTGAAAAATATGCCGACAGCGTAAAAATTGAACCGTTTGAGCTTCATCCCAAGGCATTCCTCGGCTGGGTACGTATGTGCGCAATTATTATGATTGTTGCCAACGCCCTTTTCTTTGCAGGCACATTTATTGACGGCGCTCCCTCCTGGCTGCCCGTTATTCCGCTTGCACTCAGCCTTATCTGTCTGTTTTTTATTGTGACAGAGTTCCTCTTCTACGGCGAAACGCTTGACCCGTTTTTCCCCAAGCGCACATCACACAATGTTGTTGCAAAATACAACGCAAAGGGTACTGCCAAGAAGCGCATTATCGTTTCAGGCCACGTTGACTCCTCCTACGAGTGGCGTTACACCTACCTTGGCGGTCCTCCTCTCATCACAACCGTTATCGGCGGTGCGGTTGCAGGTATCGTTATTGCTCTCGTGGCTGAAATCACTGCCGTTGCAACGGGCTCAATGAGCGGCGCACTTACCGACATTCTCAGGTGGGTTATGCTTGCCTGGTGTATCCTTTTCGGCGCAGCTATCTTCTTCCTTAACTACAAGCTTCCCGTTGAGGGCGCAAACGACAACCTTACGGGCTCCGTTGCTTCAATGGCTGTTATGAAGTACCTCAAGGACAACGACATCCGCTTTGAGGACGTTGAGGTCTGGACTCTTCTCACAGGCGCAGAGGAAGCAGGCCTTCGCGGTGCAAAGGCATTTGCCAAGGCGCATAAGAAAGAGCTTGAAGATATGGAAACCGTTTTTGTCGGTGTTGACACCCTCCGTGATTACGATTTCTATGCTATATACAGCCGCGATATGACATTTACGGTAAAATCCGACCCGCAGGTTTGCGCCCTGCTCAAGCAGGCTGCCCTCAACGCAGGTATGGATCTTCCCTTTAAATCAATCTTCCTCGGTGCATCCGATGCCGCCGCAGTCTGCAAGGCAGGCTTCAAGGGCGCAACACTTGCCGCTATGGACCCCGCACCCGCAAGGTACTACCACACACGCCTTGACACGGGCGATAACCTTGACCTTAAGTCAATCGAAGCCGGCATCAACATTATGCTTGAATCTGTCTTCCTTTATGATGAACAGGGTCTCAAGGACAGCTATAATGCATAAATGCAGTGTATAATTGCATAAAGTTTGGGTAAAATAACGAAAAGAAGTGCAAGAAAAACCCTTTACAGTTTTGGCTTCTTGTGTTATAATTCCCTTTGCGTGTTCCTTCACTCGGTTATGGGATTAAACCTCAACGAGGTTTTCACCTGCCCTGTACTGGGGTTGCGAACAAATAATTATTAATGAGGTGAAAGAAAATGACACAGGCAGAAAAGCAGGCCATCATGGCAGAGTACGCTACACACGAGGGTGACACAGGTTCTCCCGAGGTACAGATTGCTGTTCTCACAAAGAGAATCAACGACCTTACAGAGCACCTTAAGGAGCATCATAAGGATCATCACTCACGCCGCGGCCTTCTCAAGATGGTCGGTCACAGACGTAATCTCCTTGCATACCTTCAGAAGGTTGACATCGAGCGTTACCGTGCTATTGTCGCAAGACTTGGTCTTCGTAAATAAGACTATCCGCAAGGGCGGCACTTGTGCCGCCCTTGCAACTATGTTAAAGTGATTTTTACGGGAAGCCGCCGACAGGCTTTAGCGGTAAATAAAGCACTCAAGCGAGCCGCTTGAACGTTTTATTTATTGCTAAAAGTCGAAGCCGCTTTCCGTATCAATAAAAATATTGAAAGAAAGAGGTAAAAAGCAAATGACTACTCTCAGATCATTCGACACATTCAAGACTTTTAAGACTGAAATTGCCGGCAGACCCTTCGTAGTCGAAATCGGTAAGATGGCAGAGCTTGCAGGCGGCGCCTGCCTTGTCCGCTACGGCGAGACAAACGTACTCTGTACGGCTACAATGGCTGCAAAGCCCCGTGAAGGCGTAGATTTCTTCCCCCTCTCCGTTGACTTTGAGGAGAAGCTTTACTCCGTAGGCCGTATTCCCGGCTCCTTCCAGCGCCGCGAGGGCAGAGCAAGCGAAAAGGCTACTCTCGCTTCCCGCGTTATCGACAGACCCATCCGTCCTCTCTTCCCCAAGGATATGAGAAACGATGTCGGCGTTGTTGCAACGGTTATGTCCGTTGACCCCGACTGCTCACCCGAAATCACCGCTATGCTCGGTGTTTCAATTGCAATCTCCATTTCCGAAATTCCGTGGGAAGGCCCCGTTTCCGGCGTTGTTGTCGGTATGATTGACGGCGAATATATCATCAACCCCACAGCAGAGCAGAAGGAAAAGAGCGATATGTACGTAACCGTCGCTTCCACCTCCGAGCTTGTTGCTATGATTGAGGCTATGGCAAACGAAGTTACCAACGACGAAATGTACAACGGCATTATGTTTGCTCACGCCGAAAACCAGAAGATTGTCGAGTTCATCAACACAATCAAGGCTGAGTGCGGCAAGGAAAAGATTGAGTTCCCGTCCAACGACCCCGCTCCCGAAATGTACGAGGCTATCAAGGACTTCGCTATCGAGGATATCCGCGTAGCTCTTGACACGGACGACAAGCGCATCCGTGACGAGCGTCTCAAGCCCATCTACGAGGCTGTTCACGCAAAGTTTGACGAGGTTTATCCCGAGGAAATCGCAAAGATTGACGATTGCCTTTACAAGACACAGAAGTACGTCGTACGCCGCTGGCTGCTTGACGACAACAAGCGTGTTGACGGCAGAGGCATCAACGACGTCCGTCCCCTCGCAGCAGAAATTGACCTTCTCGACAGAGCACACGGTACGGGTATGTTCACAAGAGGCCAGACACAGGTACTCACTGTTACAACACTCGGCCCGATGAGCGATGCACAGCTTCTTGACGGTATCGACAACGAAACCGAGAAGAGATATATGCACCACTACAACTTCCCGTCCTACTCCGTAGGCGAGACCAAGCCCAGCAGAGGCCCCGGCAGACGTGAAATCGGTCACGGCGCACTTGCAGAGAAGGCTCTTCTTCCCGTAATTCCCTCCGTTGAGGAATTCCCGTACTGCATCCGCCTTGTTTCCGAGGTTCTTTCCTCCAACGGCTCCACTTCACAGGCTTCCGTCTGCGGCTCAACACTTTCACTTATGGCAGCAGGCGTTCCGATCAAGGCTCCCGTTGCAGGTATCTCCTGCGGTCTTGTTACCGAGGGCGACCGCTTTATGACTATGGTTGATATCCAGGGCCTTGAGGACTTCTTCGGCGATATGGACTTCAAGGTTGCAGGCTCCAAGAAGGGTATCACAGCTATCCAGATGGACCTCAAGGTACACGGTCTTACTCCCGCTATCATCCGTGAAGCTCTCGACAAGACATACACAGCACGCTGTGAAATTCTTGACGAGGTAATGCTCAAGTGTATTGCAGAGCCCCGTAAGGAGCTTTCCAAGTACGCTCCCAAGATGCTCACAACCAAGGTACCCGTTGAGAAAATCAGCGAGGTTATCGGTAAGCAGGGCAAGGTTATCCAGAAGATTTGTGCAGAGTGCAACTGTAAGGTTGACGTTGAGGAGGATGGCTCCGTATTCATCTGCGCCCTCGATATCGAGGATGCAGAGCGTGCACTCCTTATGGTCAACACAATTGCCAACGACCCCGAGCCCGGCTCATTCTACAACGGCGTTGTTACACGCCTTATGGACTTCGGCGCATTCGTTGAAATTGCTCCCGGTAAGGAAGGCCTTGTTCACATCAGCCGCCTTGATGTTAAGCGCACCGAGAAGGTAGAGGACGTTGTTGCAGTAGGCGATGAGGTTATTGTTAAGGTGCTCGAAATCGACGACCAGGGCAGACTCAACCTCTCCAGAAGAGATGCTCTTATCGAAATTGAGGGTATGGTACCCGAAAACACAATTTCCGATGCTCCCCGCCGTCCTGCTCCCCGCAAGGATTTCCGCGGCGGCCGCGACAGAAAGCCCAGAAACTAATTAGAAATTCGGAATTAAAGAATAGTTAAAAAAGATTAACCGCTATTGCTTGGAGGCTGGCGGTTAATTTTTTTGTGCTCAAGAATTGTTGCAACCAAACCGACACGGTGTTGGATTTTGTAACCGTTTTGTAACTATTTGTAACCATTTGTAACTTCTTTTTCGGTAAATGCTGTGCTATAATGTAATTTGCAAGTGAACGGTTTCACGAAGCGATTTTATTAAAAAAAGGAGAATTTGAAAATGAAAAAATTACTATCAATCGTGCTTTGCCTCGCTATGCTGCTGACGGTAGTTCCTTTAACGGCTTTTGCGGCAGACACGGAAGAAGAGCAGCTTCCCTATTGTGAAATTAAGTTCAAGGAAGGCTGCAGCGATGAACTGAAGGTAGGCGAAACGACAGAAATTTATATTGATTATTGTCCCGGCGAGTACGAGGAATACGAGCTTGAGATTTGGACTTATTCGAGGTACGTCTGTGAAATGGAAATTATCACGGATGAAAGCACGGGACTTGTAACCGGAGCAATAATAACGGCACTTCAGACTGGTACTTACTATCCTGCGGCAAGCATTAAGACTCCCGACGGCAGAGTTATTGAACAGGATATGGTCACTATATGGGTAAGCGAGGTTGATGAAAGACCGTTTTTTGAAAGGGCAGGAGATTGGATAAAAACGTTGCCTGCAAACATTTTTATGAGTCTGTATATAACGTTTATTGCAGGCGGTTCTATGGCACTTTCCGTGTTTGACATTCCGAAAATAATAGCTGATTGGATTTCAGAATTATACGGAAATATTAAAGAAAAGCTGAACGCATAACTAAAAAGGCTGTCCCGATTTGTCGGGGCAGCCTTTTGAACTGTTTGCTTATATTTACTTTGCTTGCTTTCTCTTTTCGATTTCGGCAAGCATGTGCTCGTACTGCTTTTCGTCGATTTTTGTCTTTTTAATCATTACGAAATAGCCCGTAGCCATAAGTATAATTGGAATCAGGCCGATGATAAGGCGCAGGACTACGACCATATAACCGTCTGCTCCGTCAAGCACGGCCTGAACGCCCGTGAGCTTTTGCTCCTCGGTTATGTAGCCGAGATTTGCCTGCTGCTCAAGGTCGGAAATGCCGTTTGTGATTGAAAGCATACCGATTGCAAGGTAGGTTACCATTGTAATCAGCTTCTGCAAGGCGCTTGACATTTTTGCCATAAACGGACGCACGGAGAAGATAATGCCCTCGTTTCTTTCGCCCGTCTTGTACTCGTTGTATTCAATCGTGTTCATTAGGCAGATTGTAACGACCATATAGAACAGCGAGTAGCCGAAGCCGATAACCATAGCCTCAATGCAGTACAGCCGGAATTTGAGCTCACCCGGCACAAAGAAGCCCGTAACGAGAATTGCGGCACAGCCGGAGCAGGCGCAGAGCAGGGCAACAAGTGCAAGCTTGAAGCGCTCAAGGCGTTTTGAAATGACGGGATAGATAAAGAAGACGATGCCCGATGCGGCGGCGTAGAAGGTTGTAAACATTGTGACGTTTGAGCCCTCATAGCCGAATTCGAGGTAGAAATAGTTGGTGACAAAGCTTGTGACAACCGCACCTGCAAGGTTTACCACGAGCATTATAAGCGCAACCCAAAGAAGCTGATCGTTGCCGAAAATAACCTTGATGAGCTTCTTTAAGCCCGTTCTCTCTTCAAGCGGAACGTTTGCAACGTGCGGTTCTTTAACCGTTGCGCATACCGTTGCCTGTCCTGCGACAAAGGCAGAGGCAAAAATAATTGAAATTACCATATAGGCGGTGATTGAGTTGCCGCCGATTGTGTTCTTGCCCGCGGTAAGTATCGGGATAAGTGCGGTTGAAAGGACGGTGCCGAGACCTGCAAAAAGGTTTGCAAAGGAGGTTATGCTGTTTCTTTCGTGTGCCTTGCTCGTCAGCGAAGAAAGCATTGACCAGTAGGAGATATCGTTCATCGTGTAGGTGATATCCCACAGCAGATAGAGCACGGTGAAAACGCCGACGAAGGCCCAGCCGGTAATACGGTTTGAGAAGAAGATTACGAGCATAACCGCATTCGTAACCGCGCCGATTAAAATCCACGGCTTGAATTTGCCGAATTTGGTGCGAGTGTTTTCAATAATTCCGCCCATAATCGGGTCGTTGAAAGCATCCCACACACAGCAGATAATCATAATAACGCTGATTGCGCTGAACTGCTCGGTTGTGAGCTGACGGGTGTAGAGTATGTAGGTGAGCAGGAACGCATTGTACAGGTTGTACGCAAGGTCTCTGCCGACACCCGGCACGGAATAGCACCATTTGTTTCTGCGGAAGATTTTTTGCTCGGGAGTCAATGCTGTCTTAGCCATTAAGCCACCGCCTTAAAAGTATATTTGATTTAAGTATAAATTTTATGAGGTGATATGTCAAGCAAATTGGAGTTTGTCGAGGACAAACAATTCGTAATGCGTAATTCGTAATTAATGGTGGGTTTCACCCACACCCAATTATAATTTAACCCTTAAAAGCGTGTCGTTCTGAGGCGAAGCCGAAGGATCTTTTATGCTTTAAGATTTTTCGCTTTGCTCAGAATGACACCACTTTTTTGTTTCATCTGTTATATTCGGGTGCGGGTGTCCCGCCATCAATTCCTAATTCATAATTCATAATTTTTGTCTGTCAACAGACAGACAAACCGTAATTTCTTCCTTTACAATATTTTATTTTTGTGCTATATTAATAATTGTTTATTTTATTGCCGGTACTGATTTAAATGTTCCGTGTACAGGCTGTATTCAAATAAAACTAAAAGGGGAAAACAAAAATGTTAGCAAAACTTTTCAGCTTATGTCTTGCAATTATGTACGCAATCACGCCTTACGTTGCTCCGTCAACCGAAACACCGATTGACGTGCTTGATGCAAGCTCGGTAAAGCTTACCTTTGCCGCTCTTGCAGACCCTCAGGTGTCAAACTATATGTTTGAGCGCGAGAGAGTTATGCACGGCGCAGGCGATGACCTTGCAAACTCCTGCGTTGATATTGATGCGCTTCTTATCGCAGGCGATATTGCGGAAAACGGCCTTCAGTGCGAGTTTGACACCGTTGCTTCACATATTGAGGATGCACCGGTCAAAAACTACATTATGGCGGCAGGCAACCACGATGTGAGACTGCGCCTTTACAAGCAGAGCACAAAGCGTTTCTGCGAATTTGCAAATGGCCTTAACGAAAAGGCTGGCAGTGAGCTTGTAATTGATTCTCTCAGCTATTCCTACGAAGTAAACGGCTACACATTCATCGTAATGGGCACGGACAAAACCGAAATGGAAGAGTCCTACATCAGCCCCGAACAGCTTGAGTGGCTTGACCAAACTCTTGCCGAAGTTTCGGGCAGCAAGCCTGTGTTTGTAGTTTTCCATCAGATTCTTAAAGATACTCACGGCCTTCCTCTCACATGGGGCAGCGGCAACAACGAAAAGGCAGGCACAATCGGCGAACAGTCGGATGAAATTCAGGCTATCCTTAATAAGTACAGCAACGTTATTCTTATTACGGGCCATATGCACACGGGCTTCGGTCAGTATACCTACCAGAAGGTTGATAATTTCCATTCAATCAACCTGCCCTCGCTTTGTATTAACAACAAGGACGGCGACTACAACGGCCCCGGCATCGGCTATATGGTCGAGGTTTACAGCGAGAAGGTCGTTTTCAGAGCAAGAGACTTTGACGACGGCTGCTATGTGCCTGAGTACGATATAACGATTAATCTTTCAAAATAAATCGTAACGGAGTTGATTTTATGCCCGGTATGGTTCTCGAAGGCGGCACCTTCCGTCCGCTTTTCTCCTGCGGTGTTATGGATGCGCTGCTTGAAAACGACGTTCATTTTCCTTATCTTGTAGGCGTTTCGGCAGGCATATCCGACAGCGTTTCTTACATTTCCAAGCAAAAGGGAAGAAACCTTGATATGATTGTTGAGTACCGCCATGACAAGCGTTACTTCGGCATCCGTAATCTTTTTACCGAGGACCGTTCCCTTTTCGGCAGAAAGTTTATTTATGAAACCCTGCCCAACGAAATCAATCTGTTTGACTTTGAAACCTTCCGTGCAAACCCTGCCGAAATATGGGTAGGCGTAACCAATGCTCAAACGGGTGAAATGGAGTATTACTGCGATAAGGAAGGGAAAGAAGGCTTTTTGCTGCTTGAAGCTACCTGCGCTTTGCCGATAGCCTTTCCGCCGATAATCTATAACGGCAAGCAGTATTACGACGGCGGTCTGGTCGATTCAATACCCGCCAAAAAAGCTATTGAGGACGGCCACGAAAAGCTGCTGATTGTCCTTACGCGTACAGAAGGCTACGTCAAGGAGGAGTCCAAGGTATATAAGCTTGCCGCGGCACTGCTCAAACGCAAATACCCAAAGGTTGCCGAATTGCTTCTTACCCGCCATATCCGCTACAACAAGGAGGTTGAATTCTGCAATCAGCTTGAAAAAGAGGGCAAGGCAGTGGTGCTCCGCCCGAGTGAGGATGTGCAGATAGCATCCCTTGAAAGCGATGTTGAAAAAATAAAGAAAATTTATTGGTACGGCTACGACCTTGCCAATAAGAATATGGACAGAATAAAAGCGTTGTTTGATTAAGTCCAATCAAAAATAACAGCATACAGTATTACCGAAAATACTGTATGCTGATTTTTTTATCGCAATATTATTTTTTCAACCTCGTCATAACTGCCCGCAATATACGTCGGGCTGATATCGGGGTGAGGCTCGGCGGCAAAATAACAGGTGTCTATCCCTGCGTTTATTCCGCCCTTGATATCCGAGGTAGGGGAGTCGCCGATAATTAAAATTCTGTGCTTGTCCTTTTCCTCTATATTTTCAAAAACATAGTCAAAATATTCCTTGTCGGGCTTCCGGAAGCCGATTTCCTCTGAAACAAAGGTCTTTATAAACACCTTGTCAAGTCCGCTGACAGCCATTCTTTTCGCCTGAATGTGAGCCGTGCCGTTGGTAACTGCGTAAAGCAGTACGCCTTTACTTATCAGCCTTTCGCACAGCTCGACTGCTCCGTCGTACAGTATGCCCATACCCGAAAGCAGCTCCTTGTAATCCTTGCCTACCTGCTCGGCATCGGCGGTAATTCCCATTTCCTCAAACAGAAATTCATACCTTTTCGTGCCGATTTCTTCCTTGCCTATCTCCCTGCGCTCAAACGCCTTCCACAGGCTGTCATTTATTGCGGAGTAGCGCTTATAAACGTTGATATCACAAGGAATACCGTGCTTTTTCATAGCGGTGATAAAGCCCTGCCTTTCGGCGCTCGCAAAGTCGAGCAGCGTGCCGTCAAGGTCAAACAAAGCGGTTGTGTATTTCATAGTCTACCTCACAGTTGAAATAATAATCGGGAGCACCTCGGGGCACTCGCTGCCAAGCGTTACAGCCGCCGTATATTCCTTTGCCGCCGGAGTGAAGAGAGCTTCGTCATTTGTGTAAAGTGTGGCAAGTATATCACCTTTACACACCTTGCTGCCCGTCTTCTTCAGAATTTTTAATCCTGCGGCAAAATCAATCGTGTCGTTTGCAGTTTTTCTGCCTGCGCCGAGCATACACGCGGCAATTCCGATGCGCTCGGAATCCATTTTCGTTATATATCCGTCACTTTCTGCAACAATATCAAAGCTGTATTTTGCCTTCGGGAAATTGTCCGTACAGTCAAGATACGCGCTGTCGCCTCCCTGTGCCTCAACGCAGGCCTTCAGGGTTTCAAGGGCTCTTCCGCTTTCAAGTGCCGCTCTTGCAAGGGCAGTACATTCTTTCTCGCTACCCTTGCCGGCAAGCACAAGCATATTTGCCGCAAGGCAGATGCAAAGCTCTTTCAAATCCTCGGGCCCGTTGCCCTTAAGCGTTTCAACCGCCTCAATAACCTCCAGGCTGTTGCCCACGTTAATGCCAAGCGGCACGTCCATATTTGAAATAACCGCCGCCGTCTTTCTGCCGACAGCCGTGCCTATATCTATCATTTCTCTTGCAAGGCTTTGCGCAAGCTCAGGCGTTTTCATAAACGCACCGCTGCCCACCTTGATATCGAGTACTATGCACGCCGCACCTGCGGCAATTTTTTTGCTCATAATCGAGGAAGCGATAAGCGGAATGCTGTCAACCGTAGCCGTAACGTCACGCAGGGCATATAGCTTTTTGTCTGCCGGTGCAAGGTTGCCCGACTGACCGATAACGCTCATCGAGCTTTTTTCAACAACGCCGAAAAATTCCTCTCTCGTAAGAGTCGTTTTGTATCCGGGTATCGATTCAAGCTTGTCAACCGTACCGCCCGTGTGACCGAGGCCTCTGCCGCTCATTTTTGCAACCTTAACGCCGCACGAAGCTACAATCGGGGCAACGATAAGCGTCGTTTTGTCGCCGACACCGCCGGTTGAGTGCTTGTCGGCAGTTATTCCTCCAAGCTGTGACAAATCCACCGTGTCGCCCGAGTTTGCCATAGCAAGCGTTAAATCAGCCGTTTCGCGCTTTGACATACCCTTGAAGAAAATTGCCATAAGCATAGCCGTCAGCTGGTAATCGGGAATTGAGCCGTCTGCCGCACCGAAGGCAAAAAACTCAATTTCCTCTTGGCTTAGCTCAAGCCCGTCACGTTTTTTCTTGATAATATCGTAAAATCGCATAGTGTTAACACCTCATAAAGAAAAACTGTACGGCAGAAGACTGCCGAGTGTATGCTCCTCAAAATCGTGTGTGCTTCGGGCAACGATAACCCTGAAATCTCTGCCGCAGAGCTCACTCAGTACCTGCCTGCAAATTCCGCAGGGGTAGGGCAGGTCGGGTTCATTTCCCTTGCCTCCGACAATTGCAATCGCCTCAAAAGCCCTGTGGCCATTCGCAACAGCAGTAAAAAGAGCCGTGCGCTCGGCACACATTGTTGCGCCGTAGCTTGCGTTTTCAATATTACAGCCTGTGAAAATACTGCCGTCCTTACAAAGAACAGCCGCACCGACGCTGTAGCCCGAATAGGGTGAGTATGAATTTTTTCTCGCCTCAAGTGCCGCTGAAATCAGCTCTTTCATTTTTTATAACTCCTTATTGTATTCTTCGGTTAACAATATTATACCATTTTACATAAGATATACAAGAGCAGAGCACGATGAATTTTCACTCGTGTGCTCAATACACGAAAGGAGCACAAGTTTATGCGTATGAATGAGCCCGTGCGTATGGGTTGTGAAGTGTGTAACAAGCGCAGCGAAATGCAGTTTCACCGTGCTGTTACGCCCTTCCCCGACGATTGGGCAATAGCAATGGCGTATGTGCCTATGCAGACTGACACAACTGCCTATGAGCCTGCACAGGCTCTGTGCGAGGGCACTTTGTTCGTTGCGCTCAACAAACCTTTTAAAAGAGGGTGTGCCAGATGAACACTAACCACGCAGAGCTTTGCAAAAAACTTGCGGCGGCAGATTTTGCGCTCTGGGATTTGCACCTCTACCTCGACACTCATCCCGGTGACCTTAACGCTGTAGGTATCTGCAACAAGCTGCAGAAGAATGCGGCAATGCTCAGAGCGGAATATGAGGCGGCCTGCGGTAAGCTGACAGCGGCCGATGCACACGGAGTCGAGTGGCTGTGCGACCCGTGGCCGTGGGAGAAAGGCGGGTGTGATTGCTGATGTTTGTATATGAGAAAAAATTACAGTACCCTGTAAATATCAAAACCCCCAATGCCAAGCTGGCAGCTGTCATAGTCAGTCAGCTCGGCGGTCTGAATGGTAAAAGGTGATAATCAATAGTAAAAAAATAAAGAAAAGGTTTTTGAGGGTTTATTGAACACCACTTTTGTGAGGATGGAGCGGAGGGCTTGGTTCTTTGCTTCTGTTGATTCTTCGGGGTTTGTGACTACCTTGAGGACCTCTTCAACCTTTTTGCTGTAGGCGGCTATATCTATTTGTTCGGACACCGTCTGAGTGCGTTGCTTTTCAATGTCTGCTATAGCTTTTGAGATTACGGCCTTGTTCGCTTTGTATTCTTCAACGGTGTCAATGCCTGCAAGATAGGCTTCCTTTGCACGTTCGAGCTTGATTTCTTCTTTCTTTATCATAGCAGCATAATCGACAGATACGGTGCTTTTCTTTTCTATGGGCTCGATGTTGAAAGAGCAGTTTTTGATACAGTCCTGCAGAGCTTCGATTATAATTTCATCAACCTTTTTTATGCTGATGCTGTGTGATACCTTGCAGTCTCTACCTTTAACATACTGATGGCATTGCACATATAATTCATTTGACTTTACCAAAGTTGCTCCGCAGTTGCCGCAGCGGAGCAGGCCTTTGAGCATCCACTCATACGGTTGCCCAGCCCGTTGGTATCTACCGTAGAGCTGCTTTTGCTTTTTCAGCTTCTCCTGTACTGCATTCCAAGTGTCGAGGTCAATAATCGGCTCGTGTTCACCGTCAACGGTTAATATGCTCGGGTCGTCAAATTTGCGGGTTTTAGCAAAGGTTTTGTCACCTGTTGACCAACGGATTTTACCTATGTACAGAGGATTGTAGAGCATATACTGAATTGTTCGTGATTCGAGTGGATTGCCTTTGCGAGTGGTAAGCCCTGCGGCGGTGTATTTAATTGCAATCTGCCGCATCGGGATACCGTTCAGATAATCGTTAAATATCTGCTGAACATAGATAGCCTGTGCATTCGGGATGTATTTCTTATCAACAAGGTCGTAGCCAATTGCAGGAGCGCACATAGCCTCGCCACGGCTGGCTTTTTCAAGCATTCCTCGTTTTACCTCTGTTGACAGGTTAATCAGATAGTATTCGTCCATCCACTCTATAATGCGCTCGATGAGCTCACCGAAGGGGGAGTCAATAATCGGCTCTGATATACTGATTACCTGCACACCCTTTTTGCGGAGTATGTTTTTGTAAACTATGCTTTCCTCTTGATTTCGGGCAAAACGGCTGAACTTCCACACAAGTATAGCTTCAAAAGGATTGTTCTTCTCTTTTGCAAGTGCTATCATGCGGTTAAATTCGGGTCGCTTCTTTGCTGTTTTTGCTGATATGCCGTCATCGTAGAAAACATATTCCTCCGGTACATAGTAGCCGTTCTTTTTCGCAAAGTCGTTGATTAGCTTGAGCTGTGAATCGGGGGAGTATTCGTCCTGCCGTTCATCTGATACTCGTATGTAAGCTGCTGCCGTTTTCATATCATCACCCTTTATTATTTATTCCTTTCCGGGTGATTTTTTGCAAAAAAATACACCCTGCTTTTCAAAAAAGGTTGCAAAACCTTAAGCAGAGTGCTATAATCAAAGAGCAATCTGCTGATTTGGTCGTTGGTTGATTGTATTCAGGCTCCTCGGTGTTCCAGCACCGGGGAGTTTTTTTATTTTATTTAGTTACCTGTAGGATGACATCTGCCGCAGGGTGAATAACCGTCTGCAATAGCACCGTCAAAATCTTTTGTTGTTGCGTAGTTGTGGGGTAAGATATCTTCAACCGATGAACAACTCGGGTTGTGTATTTTCATTGTGTTTGTGTTCAAAACATATTCTCTCTTTTCAACAACGGGCGTTGCTGTGGTTGTGGGTTTCTTGGTAGTCGCCTCTGTTTGAGCAACAACGGGAGCAGCCGTTGTTTTCTCTTTTGTTGTAGTTTCTTTCTTTGTAGTAGTTTCTTTTTCGGTTGTTGTTTCCGCTTCTTTTACAATAACCTCTATTTCTTCGCTCTTAATCTTTCCGTCAGAGCTTTCGATATAAACCGTAGCGGTGCCGGGAGCTTTTGCAACTATATTGAAATATATGTTGCTGAGCCATTGGTCGTCAAATTCAACTGTGATAACATCTTCATCGGAAGAAACAAAAGCAATATCGTCAACGGTCAACTCGGAACTATCACTGATTTCAAGCCATCTGTCCTCTGTCTCACCGACTTCAAGCTCAATAGGTTCTAAATCACTCAACTCAAAAACTTCAGCTTCTGCAACCGTTGTGATTTCCGTTGTGGTCTCTTTTTCGTCTCCACCTATGCAGGATTTTATCATTGCAAACGGCATACAGATGAGAACGAGAACAAGGAATATAGTGCCACAGCCTATTCCGCCGCTTTTCTTTTTGCCACCGCCTGAGCTCGCTCCGATGCGGATACGGTCAGTGAGTTTAAAACTGCCGAATAATTTCATTTTTAAACATCCTTTCATAATACAAAATATGCCAAAATACGGGCATATATTATATATGTCGAAAAAGCGCAAAAAGTAACGCTATTTTATTAATTTTTTTCTATTTCTCTGACAAGTAGCCTCGGAACACCTATAATTCTGCAATGGTCAACGGCTTCACCTTTGATTTCGATAGGCTGATAGAGCGGATTTATAGGCACGAGCTTTATGTAATTATTGCTGATAAGCTCAACCTTTTTGAGTGTTGCACAGTCGTCATCATAGATTACTGCGCCGATATCACCGCTGTTTGCTACGGTTGACTGTCTGTAAATAAGCACCTTATCGCCGTTCAGATAAAACGGATACATAGAATCGCCTTTAACTGCAAGCACAAAGAAATCATCCTTGCTGTGCCCTTTGAGATAAGATGCAGGAACCTCTATTGTCTCTCCGCTCCAGCTCTCGACTGCAATCTGGTCAAAGCCTGCTGCTATATCGCCAATTACAGGGAATGTAACAGTATCCTGTGCGATTTGAGGAGCGTTACTATGAAACGAATACATAAACCTATTCTTTATATCTGACTTACCAAGGAGATAGTCCATATCTACATTAAAGAAATCAGCTATGGCTTCAAGTGTTTCAAGACCGGGTTCACGTTCTCCACGCTCATACATATTGACACTGCTTTTAGATATTTCTAATTCATCTGCAAAAGCCTTTTGAGATAAGCCCGAAGCAGCTCGCAGACTCTTTAATCTTTCATTAAATTTAGGCATTTAATTCACCTCTTTAAGTGACATTATACACGAAACGTGCACAAAGTCAATGAGCATTGTGCACAAAATGTGTACGATATCTTTGTGCAACTTTTGTGCACAAAAAGTGTTGACATTCACCGATAAAGCGATATAATTTGAATTAGCGAACACAAATAGTGCACGAAAGGAGTTGAAACTATTGAAAAGCAGAGCGGAAATCGGAAAAGAACTTCGCAAATTAAGAGGCGATAAGTCGCTACAGTTTACAGCTGACGGTATGGGTATTACTAAATCAGCTCTTGCTATGTACGAACGGGGCGAAAGAGTTCCCAGAGATGAAGTAAAGGTTAAAATTGCTGATTATTACGGAGTTTCTGTTGAGGAACTTTTTTATTACCCTATCGAGCACAAAATGTGCTCATAATATCCCCAACAATCAACCAACGACCAAATTTATTCCTCATAGGACAGCCGATGTTCTAAATACAAATATACCGAGGTGATGATTAATGGCAAAAAATGAATACAAGTACGAGTGCTTTGTTGAGCACCCGGACGGAAGGGTAGAACGTCTTGAGGATATGCCGGCAGAAGAGCGGCAGCGGCTTGCAACCCTATGGGGACAGCGTATGGCAGACACATTGGCGGAATATTATTCCGTCCATCCCGAAGAGTATTACTCACGACATCCACAACAAATCTAATCAAACAACGACCAAAACAGCAGGAGGTATAAAAATGACAGCAACAATAATTGAAATCGGGCTTGTATCGCTCGTTCTTATAGGAATTATCAAAGAAGAAAAGCTCATTGCTTTTGAGGACAAGGTGCTTGATGTAGCGGCGAAGGCTATAGCAAAGGTTATTATCGCCCGCCGCAGACACGAGCTCGAAAAGGCAAAGCTCGCACCGATGCCCGGCATTAAGGCTTATATCGCACCCAAACGCCACAGCAAAGCAAACCTCGTTTGCAGCGAATTTGAGTTTTAAGGAGCAAAAGAGATGAACATAATTGATGTCGCAATTGAAAAGATAGAAAAACAGCAGATAGGTCAAAAAGGAAATGCTGTATATTACGTCGGCGAACAGCTCAAGGATATCTGCCGTGAGAGTGAGCACAACGCAGAAATAGTCAGCACTGACCTTGATAACTCTGAAATGTCAATAGCAAAGTGCGAGAAGAAAATCGCAGAATACGCAAGCAAACACAAAAACGGCAAATGCGGCTGTTGTCCGCCGCAGGTTGCTGACGGTATTATCCGGAAGTTTTACGGAATACCAGAAGTAGGAGAAGCACCGACAAAGTCAAACGTGCTCGACCTGTCGGACTTCCTTTGAGAGGTGAGCGGATATGTCGGATATAAATTATGCGGAAATCACACCAACTCAACCATCAAACGAACTGCTCGGGATGGCGGAAAAGCAATATGCAGATACAAACGCTCTCGTGTTCCGTGTTGATTATGAAAGAAATGTTATTTCCGGTGAGCGCACAAAATACGTCAGATGTACCTGTACTGCGTGCAACAACACTTTCGAGCAGGTTTATTCACCAGGAGGCTTATGTGCACGAAGCGGAGTACAATACGGTTTCTATAATGAGCGCACTTTAGAACATGTCAAAAGCTATGACGATACGCTTTGTCCCAACTGCGGAGCACCTGTACGGGCACTGAGCATTTCGTCAATGAGAGACGAGACAACGCTTGCGAATCTCCCATTTGCTGAAGTTATGCAGATAAACGGTAACCTTGCAATTGTTTCCTATTGGATACAGAAAAGAGTGAACAAGCAGGGATGCATATCAATAACATCACAGCTTGCAGAAGCATATATTGCCGAAGGCAAAAAGATGGTAAAGCTTGTCGGATATCGAAGGTATTTCAGCAGCTATGTAATTTATAACTACTGGGAACAGCGCAAACGTTGCGACGATACGTTTATTGGGTTCAAAAATGTTTCAATCAAACCCTTTTCAGAAAAAGAACTTATCGGAACATATTGCGAAAACAGCAAACTCGATGTTTTTGCACAGAGATATCCCAGTCAGATGGTAAGTTATCTCCGCCTGTGGCAAAAACACAAAAACATTGAAAACCTTGTCACACAAGGTTTGGCGAATTTTGTTTCGGGAGCACTTCACGAAGCTACAAACAGAAGTTACGGCTACTATTACACGAAATTTAAAGGAAGCATCAACATACAAGGACTCAACTTGAGCCGAGCCAAGCCTCACGAAATCCTCGGCTTGTCAAAAGAAGATTACAAAAAGGTCAAAAAAAGAAAATGGACATTTGATGACCTTATGAACTACAAACGACACAAAGCATATGACCGCAGCGTAACCCCAGAAAACGCCAAAGCTGTTGACAGCATGGTCGGCATTCTTTTTTCTAAGATTGAGGAAACGGGAGAATCACTTGTTAAAATCACAAATTACCTGCAAAAGCAGAGAAAAAAGTATCCTGCAACTGCAAATAATTGCGACACAAGAACGCTCCTCGATTACTGGGATATGGCAAAAGAACGCAAAGCCAAAAACGGCGAAGATTATGAGCCATACCCTCAGCATATGGTTGCAGAACACGATCACCTTGTAGAAATTGCGGAGCACGAGGCGCAGAAAGAACTGCTGCAGGCCTTTGCCGCAAGAGCGGTTAAGCTCTCGCCCTATGAATACATAGACAGTGAGAGCGGTCTTATGATAACACCATGCCAAAGCGAAAAGCAGCTAATTGCTGAAGGAAAAAAGCTCAATCATTGTGTAGCGAGATACGCCAAGAGTCACGCAAACGGTGAAACAGCAATATTCTTTATCCGCCACATTGATACCCCGGATACTCCTTTCTTTACACTTGAGCTTGATGAAAAAACTTACCGTGTAAAGCAAAACAGAGGAAAACACAACTGTGCCCGTACACCGGAGGTGGAAGCCTTCGAGAGAAAGTGGCTTGCGTGGCTCAAAGAAAACAATATAGGAAAGGAAGCTAAAAAGAATGGAAAACGCAATCGTAAACAACCCGCAGCAGCAGTCGCTTGACAATAACAGGATTGAAGAAATCACAAACAAAATAAAATGGAAAACCGCACAGGCTCAGCGCTTTGCCTTGGAGTATGCCATTGAAATCGGCGGCTATCTCACCGAAGCAAAGGCACTCCTGCCACACGGTGAGTGGGGCAACTGGCTCAAGGATAAGGTCAACTATTCGCAGTCAACAGCAATAAACTTTATGAAGCTGTACGAGGAATACGGTAACCGACAGGAGAGTCTCTTCACTTCAAATTCGCAAGCGGTTATGAATTTACCGTACACCAAGGCTCTGCGCCTGCTTGCTATTCCGGAAGAGGAGCGTGAGCAGTTTGTTGAAGAAAACAACGTTGAGGAAATGTCCACCCGCGAGCTTGAGAAAGCCATAAAAGAACGTGACGAAGCCAGGGCGAAGGTTGAGGAAATGCTTGACCTGCAGGCTGAAAAGGAAAAAGCTGAAAGTATGCTTCAGTATAACCGTGACAAGGTAAAGGACCTCAACGAAACCGTGGACAGTCTCAACAAAGAAATTACGGCTTACAAGGACAAGCTCGATAAAGCCAAAGCTGCAGAGAAAAAGGCAAAGGACAACCTCAAGGCTCTTAAGGAAAACCCCGAAATACCGCAGGAGGTAACGGACAAAATCACAGCGGAAGCCGAAGCAAAGGCAACCGCCGAAGCATCCGCCCGGCTTGAAAAGAAGCTCGCTGATATTAACAACAAAATAGAAGCCGCAAACCTTGCAAAACAGGCCGCCGAGCGTGACGCTGCGAAAGCGCAGCAGACTGCTGCGGATTTGAAAAAGCAGTTGCAGATGAGCAATCCCGACGTTGCCGCCTTCAAGGTGCATTTCAAAGCGGTGCAGGAAGATATGCTCAAGCTCAAGGAAACACTTGCTGCCGTTGCAAAATCCGACCCTGATGTTGCAAGCAACCTTACGGAAGCAATGAAGGCGCTTATAAAATCCTTTGCAAATGATTACGGGGTGAAGGCAAATTGAAACCGTGGATGAGCGACAAGGACATAGCCGATATGTATAACGGTGCCGTTGACCGTCAGAAGCAAATAAAGGTACTGGCCGAGCTCAACGCCTGCTCGCAGGATGATATAAAAGCCGTACTTGCCCGCAGGGGTATCGAAGTGCCTGCGCCGAAGGCACATAAACAAAAGGGAGTGCGCAAAAAGTATTGGAGCGTAAGCGAGTTGGTTGAACTGTTAAGTCTCAAAGAGAGCGGTCATACAAACAAGGCGCTCGCAGAGCACTTCGGGCGGAGCGAAATTGCCGTGCGCAATGTGCTTGTGCGAATGAACCCCGAAGCTGTATCCATACCGCCAAAAAACATCAAAAAGGCACTTGAACTATTTAACCGAGCAAAAGGAGCGCCGGCATAATGCAAAGCTATAACGATTTTATATTGTCAAAAGTCGAAACTGCTCCGGTAAGTGGATTCGAGATAGACGACAGCGAAATAAATCCCTGCTTAAAACCGCATCAGCGTGTAGCTGTCAAATGGGCTATTGCAGGCGGCAGACGTGGAATATTTGAGAGCTTCGGTCTCGGCAAGACCGTACAGGAGCTTGAAATTGCAAGAATCATAACAAAACACAAGGGCGGCAAGGCTCTGATAATACTTCCGCTCGGTGTTCGTCAAGAGTTTATTCACGATGCAAAAGAACTGCTCAAAATCGAAGTTCCGAAATACATCCGCACAGCACAAGAAGCCGAAGAAGCTACAGAGAGCATAGTTCTCACCAATTATGAGCGTGTGCGTGACGGTGATGTTGACCCGAAGAAGTTTACGTGCTGCATTCTTGACGAAGCAGCTGTACTCAGGAGCTTCGGCAGCAAAACATATCAGACTTTTCTCGATAAGTTCAAAGGCGTGAAATACAAATTTGTTGCAACCGCAACGCCTTCACCGAACAGATACAAGGAGCTGATACATTACGCAGGCTTTCTTGAGGTTATGGACACCGGACAGGCTCTCACACGCTTTTTTCAGCGTGACAGCACAAAAGCAAACCACCTCACTTTATATCCTCATCGTGAAAAAGAATTCTGGCTGTGGGTAGCTTCTTGGGGACTTTTTGTAAATCTGCCCTCTGATTTAGGTTTCAGCGATGAAGGATATGCTCTGCCACCGATTGATGTCAAGTTTCACGTTATCGGCGAACAATTTGACGAGTTGCCCTCAGACCGTGACGGTCAGCTTGTTCTGATGAGGGATGCTGCCGTTTCTCTTTCGGCTGCAGCGCAGGAAAAAAGCAGAAGCATTGACCTTCGTGTTACAAAAGCAAAAGAAATCATCGAAGCGTCCCCGGAAGATAACTTCCTTTTGTGGCACGATCTTGAAGCTGAACGCAAAGCTATCAAAAAAGCCATACCCGAAGCTGTCGATATTTACGGCAGTATGGACTATGACGAGAGAGAGCGGCGCACTATAGACTTCCAGACAGGAAAGACAAAATACTTTGCAACGAAAAAAACCCTGAGCGGTTCAGGCTGTAATTTCCAGAAGCATTGCCACAGAGCTATATTTGTCGGCATTGACTATGAGTTTAATGATTTCATTCAGGCGGTACACAGAATTTACAGGTTTATGCAGACCGAAACGGTTCGCATTGATATCATTTTCACCATTGCCGAGCAGGAAATCAAAAATGTACTTATGGAAAAGTGGGAAAACCACAACAAGCTGCAAGCACAGATGCGCAGCATCATAAAAGAATATGGACTGGCACATGATTATCTTTCCGCCAGCCTTAAACGAAAGATGGGAGTGAGCAGAACGGAAGTCAAGAGAGAATTATACACAGCTGTTTTAAACGACTGTGTTGAAGAAACGGCGAGAATGGAAGAAAACAGCGTTGACCTTATTCACACCTCTATCCCATTCTCAAACCACTATGAATACTCACCGAATTATAACGATTTCGGACACAACGAAAACACCGAGCGGTTCTTTGAACAGATGGACTATCTGACACCGAACCTGCTGAAGGTGTTAAAGCCCGGCAGAGTATTCGCTTGCCACGTAAAGGATAGAGTGCTTTTCGGCAACGCAACGGGAACGGGAATGCCGACGATAGAGCCCTTCCACGCTATATGCATTGACCACTATATGAAACACGGCTTTCAGTATTTCGGAATGATAACAGTTGTTACCGATGTTGTGCGTGAAAACAATCAGACCTACCGCCTCGGATGGAGCGAACAATGCAAAGACGGCTCAAAGATGGGCGTAGGTTGCCCGGAATACATACTGCTTTTTCGCAAGCTGCCTACAGACACCTCGACAGCCTACGCTGACGAGCCTGTAGTTAAAAGCAAAGAGGAATACACAAGAGCGCAATGGCAGATAGATGCTCACGCACTCTGGCGCTCAAGCGGAAACAGACTTTTTAATAAAGACGAGCTAAAAAACATTCCCGTTGAAAACCTGCAAAAGGTTTACAGAGATTTTTCACGCAACACGGTGTACAGCTATGAGGAACACGTACAGCTCGCAAAAAGCCTTGACGAAAACGGCAGACTCCCTGCGACATTTATGGTAGTTGCCCCGGGCAGCTGGACAGATGAGGTGTGGGACGACATCAACCGTATGCGAACGCTAAACACATCACAAAGCAGAAAAAAGCAGCAGATGCACGTCTGCCCGCTTCAGCTTGATATTGTCGAGCGTATTATAAACCGCTACAGCAACAAAGGTGATACTGTGTTTGACCCGTTCGCAGGTCTCTTCACCGTTCCGTATATGGCAATTAAGCTCGGCAGAAAAGGCTACGGCTGCGAGCTTAACCCGGATTACTTCCGTGACGGTCTTGGCTATCTGCAAGCAGCCGAAGATGAACAGCTTGCACCGACGCTTTTTGACATCGTGGACACAGAATTAGAAAACCGAGGAGCGTAATTATGAAGAGGATATTAGTTAAAACCACAGAAGAAATAACAGCTAACCTTGAAGCTGACCGTATAGAATACAACGAAAATCTGGTTTTTGTTTATAACGGTTCGGAGCTTATAGGGATATTCGATATCGGTGTTGTGCAATTTATCTATTTAACTCAAAAGACGGTGAAGAAAAATGAAAGCGATAAATCATAAAAAACTGAAAAGCGCAAAGGCTCGGGCTCTCCGGGAAGCAAAGCGCCGTTGCAAGGGCAAGAGCGAGCGTGAGCGGCATCAGCTGTTTATTCAGCTCTGGCAGAGTAATCTTGCAGAGGTGGTCTGATGACAGAAAAGCCATACAAACCAACAACTGATGACAAACAGGCAAAAAATACAATTTATACACCTATGCCGCACAGATACGGTTACCTCATCCGTGTAAATCATCCCGAAATACAACCGTATTATGAGGCTTTTAAGGAGTCAATCGGAGAGCCCAAGCATTTTCCAATATCTCGTGACGAGCGGATTGCCTTCGAGTACCTTGTGCTGTGCGGACATTACCCAATAAGACTGAAAAGAGCGTGAAAATATGAAAACGAAAAAAGCTATTGACCTTTGCAAAAAGACGGGTGTGCTCAATATCTACTGCGACAAGGATGTGCAGTGGATAAGCAACGGGGCGGCAATATACTCGCTGTGGGGGCTGCCTGAGCTGGATGAAATATCCGTTTGCCTTGCGTATGACATCGACAGCAAAAAAGCAGAGAAAATGACTATAAAACGATATCCCGAATTGCCCGACACTATCAACCTTGAAGATAATACGCCGGATGAGGCGCAGCTTGAGGAATACACAAAGTTCGGTTTGCGCTATATGGGCAGGGACCTTCGGGCGCTGATAGAAAAAGGCACTGTAATCTTCATCGACAAAGCCTATCTCGCACCGTTGTCAGACATCCCGTATGAGGATTTGTTCTACTTTGCAAGAACCGACAAGAGCGGTCAAACCTACATAACAGTCAAACAGGGGCTTGAAATCGTAGCTGCCATTTATCCTGTAAGAGTAATCGAAGAGAGCTTCGTGGCAGAAATCAACACCTTTGCACAGCTCTGCGAAACAACCTTCGATATTCAAAGTTATAAAAAAGGTGGTGATGGCTTATGTGGGTGATATTCCTGCTGGGGGTACTGTCCTCAGCAATAATAACTCTTGCAATTATCTTTATTACACACAAAGTAATAATGAAAATCGAAAACGACAGAAAATTCAGAAAAAGAAAGAGGAATAAAAAATGAGCACAATATCCAAAGCAATAATCGCATTAATAATTGCAGTTTCACTTATCGGCGGCATTTTCTGTGTCGCCTCAATGGAGCGCATCGGCGCAGGTATGGTCGGCGTTGTTTATTCGATGAAAGACGGCGTACAGGACAAAGTTCTTCAGCAGGGCGTACACTTCATCAATCCGTTTTTAAAAGTTGATGAATTTCCCATATCACAGCAGCAGCTCGTATTGAGTAATAACCCTGCCGATTATAACAAGAGCGAACACGATGACTGGCACGTTGATGCTCCTGCAGATGGCGGTATGGTAAAGCTCAACCTTACAATAAACTACAATTTTATGCAGGATAAGGTAACAGGGCTGTATGACCGCTTCAGAGGTATGGACGGTGAAACACTCGTTGAAAATATGGTTCAGAACTCTATTATTGCTTACATAAAAGAAGTTACACCGCAGTTTACGGTTATGGAGATATACAGTACCAAGCGTGCAGAAGTAGGTACAGCTATAACAGAATATCTCAACACCAAGCTCAACGACGAATACGGTATTAATGTTTCAAGCGCTCTCATCATTGATGTTCAGCTTGATGAAACCCTTATGCAGAAGATACAGGCTAAGGAGCAGGCAAAGCAGGATGCAGAAAAAGCTGAGCTTGATAAACAGACAGCTATTGCACAGGCAGAAACCGACAAGGTCAAAGCGCAGGCGAAGGCTGATGTTGCAATTATTGCTGCCAAAGCAGAAGCTGAAGCCAATAAACTCAAAAGCGAAAGCATCACAGATGAACTTATCAAAATGAAAGAAGCCGAAGCAAGACTTAAGCACGGTTGGGTCGAAGTAAAGGGCGCAGACAGCGTAGTTACAACCGAGTAACATGAAAATCACAGCACAAATTGAAATAGATGTTCCCAATGGATTCTTTTGTAAAAGATGCATACGCAAAACGCTGGATGCTTCAAAAAACTATTACTGTTCACTTTTCAACAGATATGTTTTTGAGGTCAATGGCGAATATGTAAAATGTAAAGAATGCATCAACACAACATATAACGACCTATATCAAAAACATATAAAAAATTTTAAGTAATTTCCCCTCAAGCGCCTCTGCCGGACACGGCGGAGGCGTGAGGACTATAAAACACCTTATATATAAATACATTATATGCGCCCTTTTTCGGGGTGTTTTTCAAGGCGAGTGAGGCTCGCATATCGGCCTTGTATTGTATAGTATTTCATCGACGAAAAAAGAGAGGAAGAGAAAAATGAATTTATTTTTGAATATGTGTGCGAATCCGTCAGTCCTTCCGTCACTTAGTGAAATTGCAGAAGCACTTGGAAATGAGTATGAAATTGAAAGTCTCGTTGGCGGAGCCGAAGCTCTTCCGATTTATCGTTCAATGTGCAAAATCATAGCAAGTATGTTAATAATGCCACCTCAGAAGCAATTAGCTAATGGATATCGTGTTATGGATTTTCGAGATGAATACAAAGAGCTTACCGGAGCTCATCTTGAGTTGGCATACGAAATTTATCAAGAGTGTTCAAAAAAGCAAAAAATAACCGACTACACCTCGTGGATGCAAGTTGTGTTATGCGACACGGTGCGCAAACTCGAGCCTTATTATGAAAATCAGGTCAATGTGGATTTCGGAGGGTAAAAATGCAAATCAGAAACAAAAAGACGATAAGCGGCCCGATGCTTGAGGTGGATTATTACCCCATTTTCAGTGATGGCCGACGCATACCGACGAGGGCACCGAAAACAAAGCCCTCAACAGAAGCACAGGAAAGGTACAACCGTGCAAAAGCCAAGAAAAAAATAGTTCGCCTTGTAAATGCGAATTTTGATAATACAGACTTCTTCATTCACCCGACTTATGAGGACTGGCAAGCACCTCAGACAGAGGAAGAGGCACGCAGGGATATAGTCAACTACCTGCGCCGAATAAAATCCAAGCGCAAAACCGAGCTGAAGCGTGCATCCGCCGAGCTTGCCGAGCTCGAACAGTTCTATGCGGAGAAGCAAAGCAAATTTACCGCTGCCAGACTGGACAAGCTCCGCCACAAGGTCAAGAAGCTCTCCGAGCCGTTCAAATACCTGTACGTTATGGAGCGGCAGGAATACAAGAGTGGTCGGCGCAAAGGTCAACTTAACTGGCATTATCATCTTTTCGCTACAGCAGGGCTTGACGCTGAAACAATGGAAGCACTCTGGCCGTACAGAATTAACTGCAACAGATATCAGCCCGAGAAGTTCGGCTTCGAGGCTGCTGCAAAATACATAGCAAAAGACCCGAGCGGAAACAAGAGCTTTGCTTATTCAAAGAACCTCACACAGCCTACAGTCAAAGAGCCTAAGGACGGCAGAGTAACAAAGAGATATGTTGAACGCATTGCCCGTGAGCGTGTAGATGACAGAGAGTTCTGGGAAAAGAAGTTCAAGGGCTATCGCTTTGTTAAGCTGATTAAGAAGTTCAACGAATTCAATCTCAACTGGTATGTGAGCGTAGTGATGATTAAAGCAGATACAGGAGAGCCGCTGACTAACCCGGATGCTTATGATGACTGGCTTGACGATGTATGTTAAGGAGGGAGCGCAATGAAAGTAACGAAATATATGCTTGAAACCTTTCGGGCGACGCTGAACGAAATAAAGGTACTTGAGCAACAGCTTGAGCGGTTGATTAAGGACGAGCGAGAGTGGAAGCAGACCGACACGGTCAAGGGTAGCTCGCCTGAATATCCGTACCTGCCGACTGTGTTCAAAGTGAGCGGCTTTTCCTTTGAGGAAAGTGAAGCGGTTGAAGAAATCCGAAAGAAGCAGAAGCAGACGAAGAAAAGAATACTGGACAAGAAGCTGACACTTGAGCGGCAGAGAGCGGAAGTGGAGTGCTGGCTTGAAACGGTAAAAGACCCGAACATCCGCTGCATTATCCGGCTTTACTACATTGAGGGCTATTCATACGAAAGGATTTGCAAGTTCCTCGGCACAGAGGGTGACGGCTCGACACAGCGAAAACAAATCAATAAATTCTGGAAAGACAGAAAATAAAACTTTCCCGACATTCCCGATAAATCTGTGATAGATTATAAACTGAGGGAAGCAGCAGAGAGCGGCTTCCTTTAGTATTTGCAAGCGAGGTGAGCGGATTGTTCATTACACCGTTGCATATATCACAGTTCTGCGAGCGGTGCATATACCGTGACCGCAACAACAGCACGCTGGTGTGCTCTCTGCCTCGCTGCAGACTTATCAAAGACAAAGAGAGCGGTCAATGCTTCGACCGCTTAACCGGGCAGGAAGTGAAGCCTGCAAAAGGAGAAGGCAATGGCTAAAGAGTGGGCAAAGCCGTTCTACAACAGCAAAGCGTGGCGTGCCTGCCGTGACAGCTACAGGGATGAACGCATAGGCATTGACGGTGGACTGTGTGAAGTGTGCCGAAGTGAAATCGGAAGCATAGTTCATCACATTGTTGAGCTTACGCCGGAAAACATAAACGACCCGCAGATAGCGTTATGCTTCGACAACCTGCGGCTTGATTGCAAGGACTGTCACGACTGGGAAGAGGGGCACTTTTATGATGCACACGGAGTAAAAAGAACGAGATGTGCGTTTGATGAGAGTGGTCAACCTGTAGAGAGACCCGCCCCATAAGTGAGCCAACTTTGAAACGGAAAAGACCGAACGCCAGACAACAATTTTAACGCACGAAGAAACGCTCACGAGGGGGTTTGCGATAGTTTACTATGACAAAAAATAAGTTTCTCGCATTTTACGCAACTTTGCCGGAGCAGCAATACGAGCTCGCAAAAAAGTGGGTTGAAGAGCTTTTCTTTATGGAAAAAACGCTGAAAAAATTGCAGAAAACAATTCGTGAAGAAGGAGCGATTATCAAAACCAGAAACGGTAACGGCTTTGAGGTTACAGTTGAAAACCCTGCCGTGAAATCCTACAACACGACGCTGAGGAATTACAACGGTACACTTAAACACCTCGTTGACCTCTGCCCCGAAGGTAACGGCAAAGACGATGAGTTGCTTGCCTTTCTAAAAAGACAAAAAGCAGGTAAAATATCTTGACGGAATTTGAAAGTTATTTCACCCAATGCTATGACGGGCGCATCGTGGCTTGCGAAAAGATAAAAAGAGTAAGCGAAATGCTCCTTGAACAGTTCGCCAATCCCGGAGAATATCACTTTGATTACGATGAAGCCTGCAGACACATAGACTTTATCGAGACCTTCTGTAACCGCCCGAGCGGTAAGCTCGGTGTTCCTCTTAAACTGGAGCTTTTTCAAAAAGCAAGATATCAGGCAATATTCGGCTTTGTTGACGATAACGGCCTGCGGCAATACAACGAGGCTCTTATTATTGAAGGGCGAAAAAACGGCAAAACAACAGAGGGTGCCGCCGTCGAACTGGATATGCTTTGCAACGATGGCGAAGGCGCACCACAGATATACAACGTAGCAACAAAAAAAGACCAGGCACAGCTCGGCTTTAACGCCGCACATAAAATGGTGAAACAATCTCCGATGCTCTCTAAGCACATCAAAAAGAGGGCATCGGATTTGTATTTCCCGTTGAACTTCGGCTTTATAAAAGCAATGGCATCCAACACCAATGGTCTTGACGGTCTCGACGTGCATTTCGCTTTGCTCGATGAGCTTGCTGCAATGAAAAACAGAGACCTTTACGACCTTATCCGACAAGCCACGGGTGCCCGTGACAATTATCTGTTGCTTGCAATAACAACAAACGGCTTTATCCGTGGCGGAATCTACGATGCGCAATACAGATATGCCGAAAAGCTGCTCAACAACGAGCTAACGGAGCCGAACAAACGCTTTCTGCCGCTGATATATGAGCTCGACAACAAAAATGAGTGGCGTGACGAAAGCTGCTGGATTAAAGCTAACCCCGGACTTGGCACCATTAAAAGCATAACCTATCTGCGTGAAATGGTACAGAAGGCTATAGATGACCCCTCGTTCTTGCCAACGGTTATGGTTAAGGACTTTTGTGTTTCTGAAACCTCCGAAGCTGTATGGCTACGTTGGGAAGAGCTCAACAACACTGAAATCAACAAGGTCAAATATGATTATTGTATCGGTGCATTCGACGCAGCTGACAGCGTTGACCTTAACGCTGCTGTCGCTGTTTGTCAGCGACCCGGCGATAACAAGATTTATATAAAATCAATGTTCTGGATACCTGAGCAGGTACTCAAAGAGGCTGAGCGGCTCGGCAACCGCCGTGAGCGTGACTCTGCACCGTACAGCTTGTGGGTTCAGCAGGGATATATGCGCACTTGTCCGGGCAGAAAATGTGATAAACGCATTTTTCTTGAGTGGTTTAAAGAACTCAGAGACACGGAGCAGCTTTATACCGTATTCATCTGTTACGACCCATGGCACATATCGGACGACCTGCTCCGCCAATTCAAAGCAGAGTTTGGCGAAAACAGTATGATACCCGTCAGACAGGGTGCAATAAGTCTCTCTCAGCCAATGAAGGACCTTAAAGCTGAATTTCAGGATCACAACATAGTTTACGACAACAATCCCGTTCTTAAATGGAACTTGGGAAACCTTGTCGCAAAAAGCGATATCAACGGAAATATTCAACCCGTTAAAACGCAGGACAACCGCCGCAGAATTGACGGCGGCGTTGCTCTTATTATGGGCTACAAGGGTTTACAGGACAAAAAAGACCAATATATCAACCTGAACGAGGAGTGTGAGGAGACACTTGGCGATATTTAAAACAAGAGAAACCAAGAAAATAGAGCGAGCGGTCAACGATTATTTCGGAGTTTTGACAGCCTATCAGCCCCGATTTACTTCTTTTGAGGGCAGTGTTTACGAAATGGAGCTCACAAGAGCGGCAATTCACTCGTTTGCAAAGCATTGCTCAAAACTGAAAATCGAGCTTAAAGGCTCGGAACAACACAACAAAGCACTCGAAAGAGTATTACAAACAAAGCCGAATCCACTTATGGATACAAAAAAGTATCTGTATAGGCTCGCTACAATTTACAAAGTGCAGAATAACGCTTATATAAGCCCGCTTATAGACGAAACAACGGGACGTATAAACGGTGTATATCCCTTACACCCGAGTAAATGTCAGCTCGTAACCTATGACGGAAAACTCTTCCTGCGCTACAACTTCGGCAATAACGAATACGGTGCAATCGAATTTGAAAAAGTCGGGAGAATGTGCCAGTTCCAGAACAAAGATGAGCTCTTCGGCGACAACAACAATGCATTTCATCCAACGCTTGAAATGCTGCACGCACAAAATCAGGCTATAACCGAAGGTGTTAAGAATTCAGCCGCATTGCGGTTTATAGCAATGCTCGGGCAGGTCATAAGCGAAAAGGATATTGAAAAAGAGCGAAAGAGCTTCAGAAGTTCAAACCTCGGTGCCGAAAACAACGGCGGCGTTCTTCTGCTCGACAGTAAATACAAAGACGTTAAACAGATACAGTCAGCGCCGATGTACGTTGACGACAAGCAAATGAAGCTAATCCGTGAAAACGTCTTTTATTATTTCAGCACCAATGAAAAAATACTCACAAACACCTTTAATTCGTCTGAATGGCAGGCGTATTACGAAGGCGAAGTTGAGCCATTTGCAATCGAGGGCAGTCTTGTGCACACCAATATGATTTACACAGACAGGCAGATTGCCAACGGAAACAAGGTTGCATTCACAACAAATAATCTTCAGTACGCATCCACGGAAGAAAAGCTTAACGTAGTTACTCAGCTTTTTGACCGTGGTTATTTAACGCACAATCAAGGTCTCGAAATCTTCAATATGCCGACACTCGGTCCCGAGGGTGACAGACGCTTTGTGCGTAAGGAATACGCATTACAAGAATATAAGGAGGGCGACAATGCCAATCAAACAGGAACGACAGTACAGGTCCATGAGCCCCTTGACGGTGCCGCTGGAACCGACCCATCAGAAGAGGTTTGAAAGTGATTTCTACGTTGAGGGTTATGCCACAACCTTTGAGCCGTATGTGCTTTTTCACGATGAGAATGGCGACCCGATTTATGAACAAATCTTGCCAACAGCCTTTGGCGATTGCGATATGACAGACGTTATATTCCAGTACGACCACGTAGGAAAGGTTTTTGCAAGGAACAGAAACAACACTCTGCTGCTTGAGGTTCATCCCGAAAGCGGCTTATTTATTGCCGGCGACCTTTCCAAAACAACATCCTCAAGGCTTATGTATGAGGATATCAACACAGGTCTTGTTGACCGAATGAGTTGGTGTTTCAGACCCGATTACAACACCCTCGAATACAACGAGGAAACCCGCACCATCATTCACCACAAAATTATTAAGATTTACGACGTATCAGCGGTGTCAATCCCTGCCAACGATGCGACGGAAATAAGTTCACGCTCCTTAGTAGACGGAGAGATTGAAAAGGTAAAGCAGGAGTTGCTTCGCCGTGAACACGAAAAGCAGAAACTTTTACTCAAATTAAAACTTGGAGGTATTTAACACAATGAACAGACTTGAAGAAATTGCGGCACGTCTTGCCGCTATCGCAACAGAAGCAGAAGCACCCGGCGCAGACCTCGCCGCACTCAACGCAGAAACAACTGCGCTTCTTGAAGAAAGAAGGCAGCTGCTTGAACAGGCTCAGCAGCGCAATGCTCTGCTCGGCAGAATTGCAAACGGCGAGCTCGGCACAGTTGTTACCGGTGCGACCGGCACACAGCAGCCCGCAACAGAAACACGAACCCGTGAGGAAATCCTCGCATCTCCCGAATATCGTACAGCGTGGGCAAGGCGTATGATGCAGCACCCCGACAGCGCATTCACACAGGCAGAGCGCAGAGCTCTCGGTGCTGTCCTCACAACCACAGCAACAGAACCTGTAACGGCAACAGAAAGCGTGAACGGTGTCAACAACGGCGGCCTGCTTATTCCGACCTCTGTTATGGACAGCTTCCTTCACGAGGTAGCTCTTCTTTCTCCTGTTTTCAACGACATCAACAGCGTCCACGTTTCCGGCTATATCTCTCTTCCTTACAAGAAGAAGGTCAGTGCCGCAAAGACTCGAAAAGAAGGTGTCGCAAACACAGATGCAGAGTTTGTATGGGCTGATGTAAAGATTACTCTTGCAGAGATTTCCGCAACCGTAAGGGTTACGTGGAGACTTGAGAGCATGAGCCCTGATTCTTTCATTACATATCTTGTCAACGAGCTTGTCTCCGACCACGGCGAACAGCTTATCGAGCAGTTCGTTTACGGAACAGGCGCAGACAACGATACAAAGGGTATCACAAAGCATGAGGTAATTGACGGCTCTTATGCTGCAGATGCAAACATCCTTGATGTTATCGAGGCGGGCCTCAAGAAGATGACTCCGAGAGCAAAGAGCGGTGCTAAGATTTATCTTTCCACAGACCTTGCAGAGTCCGTCACTTTTGCAAAGGACGGCAACGGTGCCTATGTTCTCTCTCCCATTAACTCCACAGGTGTCAACTCTGTTGCACGCTATCCGGTTGAGGTTGACCCCTACCTTCACGAGGGCGATTTCATTATCGGCGCACTCAAGAGAAACACCCTTGCACAGTTTGCTGAGGATATCAGCGTAACAAAGGATGTGAACGGTAAGGAGCGTATCAACGACTATACGTCCTATTCTCTTGTCGGTATTGCCGTTAAGCCCGGCACAGTCCTTTACGGTAAGGTGAAGGCTTCCGCCTGATAACAGAAAGGAGCGAGCGGTTTGCTGAATGATATTTTACGGAGAATACAACGCTTCCGTGTGCCGGAGGATGAAATCCCAGACGACGACTCCTTCGAGCGTGTTATATACGATTACATCGAAGATGCCGTGTCGCTTCTTATTCAGGAGAATGTCGAGGCTGACAGTTCTTCAAACGACCCGCTGATTGTTTCTGCCGTTGAGTGCTATGTAAAAATGCAGATTAACTATGACGGCAGAGCCGAATGGTATTCAAAGCAATGGGAAGACCGCAAGGTCCGACTGATGCTCGACGATGACTACGCTTCGGAGGGCTGACAAATGCTTGATAAGAGAGTGAAATTTGTTACAGAATATGCCAACGGGCAAGATGAAAACTGTAACGCCGAAACCGAAACGAAAACGGTAGAAGCGTATGCGGAATTCAAAGCCCCTACACGCACAGAGTTTTATCAGGCAAATCAAGCAGGTTATAAAATAAGCGCCGTTTTAAGGGTCTACAAGGACACCTATAACGGCGCTCCTTTTGTTATTTCGGACGGTAAAAAGTACCGAATAATACGGGCGTACCCGGTCAGCAGCGTGTTTACGGAGCTATCCGTTGAGGAGGTTATCTGATGGCATTGCTTGATTTTGAGGTCAGTGATACTTTTATACGCCGTTGGTCTGCTATACAGGATTTCCAAAGCTGGTACCTGCGTGTGCTTGAAATCGGTGCCGACATCTTTGCGGAAAACCTCCGGCGAGAATTGCGCAGCCATTATCAGCACGGTGACCTTGCCCGAGCCATTAAGGTACAAAAGCCAAAGCGAGGGAAGGACGGATATTACAGCATATCCGTCTATGACAAGAAGGCTCCGTCAACCAACGGTACACGAAACGCCTTGAAGCTCGCAGAGCTGGAATACGGCAACAGCAATCAGAAATCAACTCCCGTTGTCGCTCCCGCAAGGGATGCCTCAATGGGAGAATTTGAACAGAAGGCGATAGACTATCTGTCAGACTACTGGGGGAGTTAAATGGACGCAAACGCAACAGTTAAAAAAGCACTTGAGCGGTTTTTTCTGCCCGTTTTTCCCGATGAGTATGACAAAACCGTTAAATACGGCCCGAATTATCCTTTTATAGGCAATATAAGCAGGGGCTATTTCGTTTTCAATTACATTTCCGAATCCGGTGTGCTTTATGGCGACAACAAAGAACTTGCAGACAGAACAAACCTGTATATTCATTACTACACCAAGCAGAGTCTTGACGGCAAGGTTGCTCCGATAAAAAAGGCACTCGAAGAATACGGCTTTACAATCACCTTTGTACGGCGTGCAAAGGAAAACGACACAGGATATAATCACTTAACGCTTGAGGTCTCAATCCTCAGCACAGATATGGAGGTATAAAAATGCAAACACAGGCTTGTTGTGCTGTATGGGCTCCTTTGCTCACCGAAGCCCCTGTCCCTGTTTACGGTCAGGGCATTATTCTCGGCGAGTTTATGAACCTTACACACAATTTTACATACGCAGAAGGCAGTCTGTACGGTGACAACCGTCAGACTGAATACGAAAAAGAAGTCACCGGTGGCGACATCACGCTCGGTGTAACGTGGCTTCCCTACAGAGCGGGCGAGATGATGTTCGGTGAGGTGATTCTTTCCGCAAACGAGAAGTACACCACCTCGGATGCACCGACAAAGTACGGCGGCTTCGGTTATGTCAAGAAGATGAAACACGACCAAAAGACGCAGTATGTAGTTGAATGGACATACAAGACAGCTTTTGCAAAGCCCAACGATACGGCGCAGACAAAGGCCGGCAATATCCAGTTCAACACACCTTCTCTTTCCGGCAAAT
Source organism: Clostridia bacterium (assembly GCA_017410325.1). Taxonomy (GTDB): domain Bacteria; phylum Bacillota; class Clostridia; order Oscillospirales; family Acutalibacteraceae; genus UBA8612. The sequence goes on from JAFQRA010000020.1 coordinate 74,919, forward strand.
CTATGGTGCTGCCTAACGGCTGGCATACACATACATGGGAATTTGATACGCTTGCAGAGGCTATCAACAAAGTTAAGACGCTTGCAAATATTTCCGACGAGGCTTTTGTAGGTCAGCCTTATATCTTCCCGGATAACGGAGCAGCTATCACAAGCACAACTCCCATCACTATTGTATCGAACACTCCCGATGCTCAAATCCAATACACAATCGACGGCTCAGAGCCTACGGAAAGCTCGCCGAAATATGAAAATCCCATCACATTGAGCGAAACCGCAACAGTCAAGGCTATTGCAGTTCTTGACGGTGTCGTTTCAGCGGTCTCTCAGAAAGAATACAAAATATAAAGGAGGATAGCGGCAGGCGAAAGGCTTGCCGCTTTTGTGATTATGAAAGCAAGAGTTTGTTACACAGCCGAAGAGTTTGTAAGAGTTGACCTGAAGGGACAGTCTTACCCCATCAAGATGAATTTCAATGCCGCACGCAAGATTCAGGACAGCTGCGGTTCACTTTCCGAAATATCGGCACTCCTCAAAGATGCAGAAAAGCGCCTGCTTATATTCAAAATCATTCTTGATGAAGCGGCAAAAATCGCAAAATATCTCGGCGAAGATGTGTGCGCACCAACTTTGGAAGAGCTTGACCTGTTCCTGACACCTGCCGAGCACGTTCTGCTGCAGAACGCAGTTGTTAAAGCGGTAATCAAATCTGTTCCCGGGCTCAGTGCAGAAAAGCAGAGCGAATGGACAGACGAAGAGCGTCAGGCAATTACGGGCGCACCGCATCCGGATGAGGACGAAGAAAAAAACTGATAGACCGGGCAGAGTGGGATTTTGATAAATCGTACTTTGAGTGCACCGTTCTGCTCGGTATGTCGGCTTTTGAATACTGGCATCTCACGGATTTTGCGAAATATCTGTGCCTGATGGAACAGTATTACAAACATATCGCCAAGTACAGAAAGGCGGGATTGATGATTGGGTAACGGTTTTGGCCTCTATCCCGAGGTGAAGCTCGGCGGCGAGGCTGAATTTAAACAAGCATTAAGTTCAATAAATAAAGACCTCAACGTTCTTACTTCTGAGCTGAAGCTGTCGTCTGCCGAGTTTGGAAACAGCAACGACAGTATGACTGCTCTCACCTCAAAGGCTTCTATACTCAATGAGCGGCTGGAAAAGCAAGAGGAAAAGGTTGCAACAACCAGAGAAGCTCTTGAAAAAATGAAGGAAACCTACGGTGAAAACTCCGACAAAGTCAAAGACTGGCAGGTCAAACTCAACAACGCTGAGGCACAGCTTGCAAAAACAAGAGATGAGATTGATAAGAACAATAAAGCAATCGAAGAGCTCGGCAAGCAAGAAAAAGCGATTGAAAAAATCAAAAACGGATTTAAAGAACTGAAGGAAAAGGCGGAAAAAGTTGAAAAAAAGCTCGAACCCGTCAATAAGGTGCTCAAAGGCATTGGTACTGTCGGCTCAACTGCAATGAAAGGTGTTACCGCAGGTGTCGCAGGTGCTACGGCAGCAGTTGTCGGACTCGAAGCTGCCGCACTCAAGACAGCACAAGCTGTGTTTTCACTCGCTCAGGAGAGTGCAAGTGCAGGCGACGAGATCGACGAAGCCTCACAGCGAATGAACTTGAGTTCAGATTCTTATCAAAAACTTGCATATGCTGCACAGATGAGCGGTGTGCAGGTTACGACACTCGAAACCGCCGCAAAGAAACTTGAAAGCAAAGGTTCAAATATGGATTTGTCCAAAGCTATCAAGCAGGTTGCATCTATTAAAGACGAAAGCGAGCGGTCTGCAAAGGCAGTTGAGTTGTTCGGCTCAAAGGCAGCTTATGAAATGGGGCCGATGCTTGCGCAAGGTGTGAAGGATATCAAAGCACTCGAAGATGCTGCGGTTGAGTACGGCCTTGTAATGGATAGCAAAGCCATAGCCGCTTCTGCCGCTTTCAATGATTCGCTTGATATTCTTACAGGCACGGCAACCACATTCAAAAACAACCTTGTAGCGGATATGCTCCCCGGCATAACTGATGTTATGGGCGGAATTACAAAGTTGATAACCGGAGAGGACGGCGCAACAGAGCAAATCGAAAAGGGTATAGAAGACATTATGACCCAGCTCGACACCATAATTCCTACCGTGCTTGAGAAGGTTGACGGAGCGGCTGAGCCTATCGGAAATGCTCTTGTTACTCTTGTCGGCTCTGCAGCCAATACCATACTGGATAATTCAGACGCTATTGTTGATACAGCTTCAAATCTCATCAGTATCGCAAGTGACACGCTTCTTAATGAGGAAAACCTTGAAAAAATTATTGATTCAGGCATTGACCTTGTTGTGGAGCTTGGCGGCGGTCTTTTGGACGCAACGCCAACGCTGATTGATGCAGGATTTCTGCTTGTAGAAAAGTTGCTTGAAGCTCTTTTGGATGAAGAAAATATGGACGATTTGACGGAAGCGGCAGTTGATATCACTTTAAAACTGGGTGAAGGTCTTATCGGAGCGACACCAGAGCTTATAGAAGCCGCCTTCAAACTTGCCGGAAGCCTTGTTGAAGCTCTCCTCAATTACGATTGGAGCGCACTCGGCTCACGCATCTGGGCAAAAATCAAAGATAGCATAACGGGTGACGCAGAAAAAACTGCCGCCGACGGCTCACACGCTATCGGTATGCCGTATGTGCCTTATGATAATTACCTCGCCCAGCTTCACGAAGGTGAAAGAATCCTTACGGCAGCAGAAAACGAGGCATACACCTCAATCAAGGCAATGTCAGCAAACAATCTCTCACGTGAAGACGTTGCTGCTTTAAGGTCAGATTTGCAAGCGATTGCGAATATCCTCAACGGTGGTATTCCTGTAGATGTCAACAATCCAAGAGATATAGGAAGGGCGGTGAAGCAGAGTGCGTGAGAGTAAGTTTGCAAACCACGAAGGAAAATCAATAACCTTCAACGATGGCAGCGGCTACAGCTTTAATCCTCTGCCCACTTACGCATACAGCGTCAATCCGAATGTTATAGGCTCAAAAATATCGGGCTTTACCAATGCTGACACCGTAACATATCCCGTCGAAATCGGCGTCAGAAGCCAAAGAGCAGAAGATGTCGGAAACAAACTCGACCAACTTCTTTCGCTGTTCAAAAGCGATATTTCCGCAAATTCTTACGGCAAGCTGACGGTCAACGGCTATTCACTTGACTGTTTTATTACAGCAATGACACCTACGCAAAACCTCAACCTGCTCAAATCAGCGACCTTTACCGTTTTTACAGACCGCCCTGTGTGGTACAAAGACCTGCAGACTTATCAATTCACGCCCGACAGTTCAATTATTGTCAATTCTCCAACGGGCGAGACGCTTAAACCTGTAACATATCCGCACGGTTATCCTCACGGCTATCCTAACCCTTATTCAAAAAAGAGGGTTGTCAATCCCTTATATACACCTGCACATTTCAAAATTACGGTTTTCGGACCGTGTACGCCTTCAATAACAATCGGCGGTCACGTCTATGCGGTGAATGCGGAGATAGGTGTAGGAGAAATGCTGACAATAGACAGCCGAAGCAAAACCATAACCAAAAGGGCGGCAGATGGCACAATCAGCAACCTTTTTGACAAACGCAGCAGGGAAAGCAACGTTTTCGAGCCAATTCAACCGGGCGAAAATCAGGTAGCGTGGCAAGGAATAAATAAATTCTTCCTGACTCTCGTGGATGAAAGGCTGGTGCCGCCGTGGAGCTTCTGATATATACAGACCGGAGCGGTCTTGATGTAGGCTATCTTGACGGCTTCATCCTCGATCTTGAAAACGGACGGGATGACGACTTTGAGCTGAAAATATCGCTCATCCGTTTTGATACTCTTTCGGCAGGCTGTCTTATCTATTGCGAAAGCAAACCTCAGTTCGGCGGCAGAATAGAATCATTCCGCCCTAACACAGCAAGCAAAACGGTAACCTTTGAGGGCTCAACGTGGAGAGGTATCTTACGAAAGAAGATTCTGCAGAACAACGTTTCGGTTACTCCCGGAAGCACCTTGAGCCAAGTTGTTCAGAGTGTGATTGAAATGGCGGAGCTTACAGAACTGTTCACTCCTGCTGATAATCTTTCAACAGTCGGCACAGTTCCGACAACGGGGCAATATATGACGCCTCTTGCGGCACTTGAGAGCATTCTCGGTGCCGTGGGCTGTCGCCCGTCGTTTTCTTTTGACCCGACAATCAAGCGCATCCGCATCGGCTCGGAGGCGGTCAAAGATTATTCCGGGCAGGAGTACGACAGCGGAAACATCAATATGGAGCTGTCCGTAAATAAAATGCCGGTCAATCATATTATTGCCGTATCAAAGAGCGGTACGGCACACCACCTCTATCTGCAGCATGATGGCACCTATGCCGTCACGCAGGAAATCAAAGGCGTGGCCGAGATAACAAAGCTGATTAACGTCAGCTCCGACGATAGCGAAAAGATTATGCAGGAAATGATAAAGGCTATGGATGCAGAAAAGAAGGCATCCGCCACATCTGCGTTGTCAGTTTCCGAAATTGCCGCCGAAATCGGCGATATAGTCGGCTCATACGAGCAACACAGCAAAACACTTGTTGCGGCAAAAGTCACCTCTAAGGTGCTTAAAATGACCGATAAAACATTCCAAATTAATTTTGAAACGGGGGAAATATAATTGCCCATATTCGTAAACGAAAGATTTTCCAACACAAACCATATCACAGCCGCCAACCACGCTCTGACAAACTCGGGCATTATCGGCGGCAGTTTTGTTTTTACAAACGGCAGGCAGCTTGCCCTTACTGTATCACCTGTTACCGGAGAGGTTTCTGTTGCTGACGGTGCATTTGCTTTTAACGGACATCTCGGCGGCGTAATTCTTTCCGAAAGCGCATCCTATACTCCGCCGCCTTCGGATACCTCATACACAAAAAACATTGTTGTAATTCGCTACAAGCGAGATACAAGCACAAATATTGAAACATACAGCCTCGCTGTTGTATCGTCTGAGCCGCAGGCAAGCGAAGCTGCAGCGGAAGCGGTCACAATCGCTCTGGCAGGCAATACAATTGAAGACGGTACTACAACAGCAGAATACCCCCTCTGGTCCTTCATTGCTACGGCATCCTCAAACACTCCGCCCGAGCAGCTCTTTACGCTCATTCCGTCAATGGTTGAGCTCAGAGATGCAATTGCGGGTAACGCTTACGGCTTGCAACAGGAAAAGGCCGCCCGTGAAGCTCTTGAAAACACCGTAAACAAAATCCAAAAAGGCCTTGTTACTCTGTCAACTAACGTAAGCGGTGGTGTTTATGAAAACACGGGCTTAAAGTTATCAGACTTTCTGGCCTTCATTGTAGTGTTCAGCACAGGAGAGCCGATGATAATCCCTGCAGTAAAAGGCGGTAGCTACAACAAACGCTTTTATAAATTTGAAGGCGAAGGAACGCTGACCAATCCGACCAAAGTAACCGAGGGGTCAAGAACAATACAAGTCGCAAATTTTGACCACGTAAAAATAATGCACGGCTCTTCAACTAATTCAAGCATCTGCGGAAGTTTGCAAAAAATCTACGGCATCAGATAAGGAGGCTTGCAATGAAAAGAGAAATTTTATTGTCGCCTGCGTGCCGTGCGCCTCAGCTGTGGGGCTATACCGGCGAAAAAGAGCACACACGCATTATCGTTGAGCTGCCCGAGGATATAACCGCCTGCAATTTCTACCGTGCGGAAATCACCATCAAAGGAAAACTGTTCCGTACAGATTACCTTGAAATTCTTGACGGCAAGGTGTGTTTTGAGCTCACCTCTGCTATGGTTGAAACGAGCGGTATTATTACGGCGCAGATTATAGGCTATGTCGTTGACGAAAACGGCGATATTGAGGAAATCGGCAAAACCGAAATCTACAAAGGCAATATTAAAAAATCGTTGAGCGGTAAGCTGACCCCGGCAGACAGTGACCCCTCCTTGCTTGACCGCATTCTTGCAAAGGTGCACGTGCTGCTTGAGAAAATGCACTCCCACAACAACGCTGACACGCTCGACAAATTCGGCGAAAACGCAAGCGGCGGTTTGCTTTTCGGCGGCAAGGACATCGGCGGCATCAAATCCCTCACCGCCTTCCCCGAAACAGCCGCTGAGGGTGATGTCGTACTCCTTCACCGTTGCAATGAAATCACACCCGACGACAGCAACAGCGCAGTAATACTTGACACGGCGGCTATAGCTTCGCTTAAACTTCCCGAAGGTATAACACACCGCAGGTGGGAGTTTGAAGCACCGAATCCGACCGGCAAGGGCTTCATACTTGTTCTTGAGCAGAATGTGATTGAAGAAGACGAGCCGTATGAGCTTACAGGCATTTTCCTTTTGAGCGAAAACTACGGCGGCAGGTGGTACTGGCGTGACGGCAAGCCTTATGACGGCATTTCAAACGTTTCACTTGACCCCATCCCTGCTCTTATCCCGCTCGGCAAAGTTTCGGGCTTCACGGTTACGAAAGACCTGATGTTTGGTTTGGAAATCTTTGATGTCGAGGACACGGACAATACAACGATATTCCGCACCGTGCCGAAAGCGTATATGTATTCGGGCGGCGAGTGGAAGCTGACCGAGCGTACCGATATTGCAGAAGGCAACCTTATCAGCGACTTCGGTGAGATTGAAAAGGACGGGCAGAAATTCTACCGCCTTAACCTTACGGACAGCCGCAGCTTAAAAAACAGGAACAAGAAAACTGTTGATATTCCGATTTCAGGTGTAAAGCAGTTTACTGAAACTATTGACGGTGTTAAGGTTAACGGCGATGAGCTTACATTTCCTGTTGGTACAGGCGGCACAGGCTTAACCGAAGAAGAAATCGCAACTGCTGTTGAAAATTACTTTGCTGAAAATCCGATATCGGGTGGTGGTTATTCAATGGCAGTCGAGGGCGAAACGCTTACTGTTACAGCAAACGCAGGTGGTGCAGCCCCCACAGTTGAAAACGAAACGATTATATTTTGAGAGGTGAATAACAATGGCTGATATATCAAAAATTAAAATCGGGGACGATGAATATTCGATTAAAGACGAAAAAAGGCACGAACACGAAAACAAGGACATTCTTGACCTTATCGGTTTAGGCAAGCACGGCAATCTAACAGTTAAGACAGAAGCAGAAAGTGAGTCTATACTCTGGAATGTGCATAACGGTAGTGTTATTGAGGGCTATCAAATAGACGAAGAAACGGGCGACATAACGCTTTTTGTGCGACTTGTACCAAACCCAGCAATTCCTGCCGAAAAAATAAAAATCAAGCAGTCGTTTGATGTGCCCGAAAGCGGTAATGTTGATTTATCTGCAATTGCTGAAACAGTCACAGTAAATGAACGAGTTACATTGTTTGATAGTGACACAGACGATTTAATTGTTGGTCTTGTAACTGATACGGGATATAATTCAAATCACACAAATTATATGACATTGGATTTTATTGATGTGAGCGGAATTAACACAGTAACATTTAAAGTCACTGCATACACTCCTGCTGATGCTTTAAACCCTGGTCGTGATTTCTACCAAGCGTTTTTAGATGCGGATTTAAAAACTATTGAAGGCACAAGAGAACCGTGCAAAATGTATGGTATTAAAAATAGTGAGGGAACAAATCTCACGGGGCATACTACTTCAGGACTTCATAATTTAAATATTGGTGATGTTAATTATGCATACGGTATGACAGCAACGCTTGATGTTCCCGAAGGTGCTAAATATCTTGCGCTAACCAATCTTAAAGCAGGTGACACGATTGATATTGAAGTATATACAGAGCATTCGGGCGAGGCTGTTCGTATCAAACAAAATGCAATGCCTGCTGAATTTAAGAAACTGCAAAAAGTGGCAGATGTAACCGCTAAACAGTGTGCACAGAACACAAGTGATATTGCAGAACTTAAAGCAAACACGGTAAAGGAAATACCGCTTTCAGACTATGTACACGAACATATCAACACCGTTGCTCTTGCCGCAAAAGCACATATGAAAGCTGACTCGGCTTGCGTTGTTGTTTTTACTGATACGCACTATATCAAAACAGATACTTGTTATCCGACAGAAATTGCCAGACAGCTTGCCGAATCGGTAAATGCAAGTGCAATTTTTCATCTTGGCGATTTGGCACATATGGCAACAGAGGGAAAAGATGTTGGTATTAAATTGTGGCATAAGCACAGCCGGATTTTACATAACACAAAAATTCCGTATTTTCAAGTTGTCGGCAATCACGATGACGGAAACATTTATCTGCATAGTGTAACAAACGATTATTCGGCAGAAAATTACTTGTCAGTTCCCGATTTGTATTTTGCCACAACAAAGCAATCTCGCAATCATATCACAGTGGGTAGTGTATCGGGTGGTTATTATTACTTTGATGATGAAGATAGTAAAATTCGCTTTATAGTCCTTAATACGCACGAATATCCGTGGATAGTAGATGAAAGCGGTGTGCTGACTTATGACAGCAACAGAGCAGATTTTGAAGCAGAAAGTGCTGACCCCGACAACGCTACACTTCCACACGGAATAAGTGCGGTATATTCGGATAAACAGCTTCTTTGGCTTGCCAATACGGCTTTAAATTTCTCGGACAAAGAAGAAGAGAGCGAATGGAATGTTATAGTTTTCGGACACGGTGGAACAACGCAATGGGCGAATGTCAATGTATTGTTTCAAGATTTTAAGACGGGTACAAAATGCACACGCTTTGGCGGTTATCCGTCACCCCAAAACATATACGATTATTCGCAATTACAGGCAAGCCTTACTAATGATTTCAGCACGGTAGGAGCAAGGAAAATAGCATATCTGCTCGGTGATGTTCATTGTGACAGTATTGATAGTACACAGGTGTATCCGATTATGTATTTCTTAAATGCTTCACCTGCACAGGACAGTCCGACACTTGCACCGCCTAAAACTAAAGGAACACCGACAGAAACAGCTATTTCAGTATTGGTTATCACGCCTTCCGAAAACAAAATTACAGAATTGCGTTTCGGTGCAGGTACAAACGAAGAAGGAACTTACGACCCTTTAACCGATTATGACAATTACAGAGTTGTTGAATATTAACAGGAGATAACAATATGATACATTACATTTTAACAGGATATTTTCTTAACTTCATCTTTGCAATCATTGACCCGATAGGCTTCCTTCAAACGCTGATTGAGGTGATTTTCTGATGATGTACCGTTCACCGTTTAAAGCAAAAAGCCGACAGACCACTGCTTTCAAAAAGGCAGGCAACTGGAAAAACGGCTATCACACGGGCATTGACCGTGTATGCGACACGGACAGGACGCTTGTTGCAATAGCAGACGGCGTTGTTACACGCACCTCGGGCTGCGGTCAGAGCTACGGCAACCATATTGTTTACCGCACGGCTGACGGAAGAACCGTGCTCTACGCTCACATGAAGGACAAGCCGTCCGTAAAGGTCGGGGCAAAAATAAAAGCCGGGCAGAAGCTCGGCACAATGGGCAACACGGGCAACAGCTACGGCGCACACCTGCACATTGAGATACAGTCCGGTGCAACGTGGGGCTACGGCAAAAACCTGCTTGACCCGAATAAGTATATCGACTGGGACAACTTCAACACACAGGAAGGTGATTTTATGGCAAAGGCGTGGAAAAACGGCAAAACAGCCGAAAAGGTCTATCAGACCGTTGCCGACTGCAAGGCAAAGAAAAACAGCATCGGCAGTCTTTCCGCAAAGGAAGAAGCCGAATGCGTAGCTATCGTTGACGGCTGCTATCTGCTTACATATTCTGCAGGCGAAACAACAAAATGCGGATTTGTTGCATACCCGGGAGGTGTGAAGTGATGAGCGAAATCGAATTGGACATCCTTCGTGCGGCTGAAATTATCGGTGCAATAACGGTTATCATCGTTGCTATTCGCAAGATAATTAAGCCACTCAAGGAACTTCTCAAGAAGATTGATACAATCGACCGACACCAGCGTGAGAACTATCTTATGACCCTACGCCTGACAATATGTAGCGAAGAAATACCGCTTGAGGAACGCCTTGCCGCAGGCGACAAATACGTCAAGCTCGGCGGCAACGGTGCGGTCAAGCATAAATATGAGGAACTGCTTAAACAGCTTGATGAGAAGGAGTAGCCGATGAAATTCTCAAAAAAATGCGTAATCTGCATATTCGTGTTCGTGCTGCTGTTTGTGGCCGCAATGACGGTTACGTTCATAATCACAGGCAGTGAGCCCGAAGTGCTTATTGCAGGTGTATTCGCCTTCGTCGGCTTTGAAGCTGGCGTACTCGGCAAAATCAAGGTTGTTGAATCCAAACCTAAAAAGAAAAAATCAAAGGAGACTGACACAAAATGAAAGAATACATAATCACCCTTACGGCTCTTGCTGTAATATTCCTTGCAGCCGTGCTCGTTCTGGGCTACTTCAAACGCCGCTACGACAGCGACAATGCGAAGCTCGAAGCTGACCGGGCAAAGTACGAAGCAATCGCCAAAGCGAAAGAAATCTGCGAAAAACTGCTCGCCCAGGTCACTCTCGCACTCTTCACCGAAGCGGAACGCAAATTCGGCGACGGTACAGGAAAACTCAAAATGTCCTACGTCCTTGAACGCTTTCTTGCCCTGCTTCCCGACTGGGTCCAGGAGCTTATAGACCCCGTGTGGCTTGCTGATAAACTCGAAGCTCTGCTGCTTGAAGTGAAAGAGCTTTGGAAAGAGAATGATAAGCTGTTGGGGACGGGCGAGAATATTCCTAAATTTTCTGTAGCTATGACTTTTGATGAGTTTGTTGAATACGGCAAGAATCACGGTGCACATATTGTTAACGGAGTCCCGTGGAGCTTTGAATATAAAGGCTGCGCTGTTACTCATTGCGAAGACGGAAGTTATCTGATAACCACGCCCGAAAACGGCGACTTCACACTCACGCCTAATGATATGCTGATAACAAGCTCGGATGGGCTGATTTACCCCTGTGAAACCAACTTGTTTAAACAGCTTTTCAAAAATGTAGCTGTTGTAGCGTAATAACTGAATAATTAATGTCAAAGCCGCCTGCTCCTTTATCGGAACGGGCGGCTTTTTTCATATATTGCAATTTCTGATATTAGAGTATATAATTGTCGATACGAAAGAGAGGTTATGTTTAATGAACGATTTGAAAGCTGAGTATACTCAAATTTGGAAAGAAAACGCAATGTCAGTTAGAAAATGTTGTCTTGCTCAAATGCGAGAAGACAGTGAAGAAGCAGAAGACATAGTAACGGAAGTTTTCGCTTTGCTGTGGAAAAAGATGATAACCGATGGCGCTCCCACCGATGCTAAAGTGTGGCTTTACGCAACACTTAAAAGAGTTATGAAAGAACAGCACACCGCAAAATAAAGAAAAGCTGAGAGAGGTTAAGCCATTCTCAGCTTTTTGGCGGATATTTTAAATATCACTTTTTACCGCTCGGCGGTCCCGACGGTGAACTCGGCGCATCAATGCGCTATCTCAACCAACGCTATGCAATGCCCTGGGGCGAACTCAAGGGCCTGCTTACGGATATCGGTACGGAAGAATTGAGCCATATCGAAATGGTGGGCACGCTGCTTTATCAGCTGACGAAAAACCTTACGGTTGACGAAATCAAGCGGCAGGGCTTTGACAAGTATTTTGTTGACCACACAACGGGTGTTTACCCCGTAGCCGCCAGCGGTATGCCCTGGACTGCGGCAACAATCCAGTCAACGGGCGATACGCTCGCAGACCTTTACGAAAACCTTGCAGCAGAGCAGAAGGCGAGAAAAACCTATGATAATATCCTCCGCCTTTCCGACGACCCCGATGTAAGCGACGTAATCAAATTCCTGCGCGCAAGAGAAGTCGTACACTTCCAAAGATTTGGTGAAGCGTTACAATCAAAGTGTAACAGATTTTCGTGTATAAAAAAGCGGATATTTTCAGGCGTTTCTCTAAAATATCCGCATAGACTGGAGAACGGTCAGATTCTCCAGTCAATGTTAATTTCGGTTTCGGTGGCTCTGATTTTTTTTATCAAAGCATCGCAGACGGTTCTCTTATCGTCCATAGTAAGTTCGTCCCATAGATCAAGATAATTGGTTATCTCTTTAAGGTTGTGTTCGTTGGCAGAGGTGTTCAGTTCATAGAGTTCTTTGTCGATTTCAGAAAGCTCGTCTTCAAGTTTAGCGATTCTTTCGTTAATCCTTTTGATAAGCTGGTCATTCGCTTTGGCTACCTGATTCATTAAGCCGTTAATCTCATCGTCAATCATAATCTGTCGTGCTGTAAGTTCGCTGACTCTCGGATTAACATAATCTTTTTCTCGTTTTGAAAGTGTTTCAAATTCAGATAGTTTCTTTTTCATTTCGTTAAATACGATATCTTCAATTTCTTCAACGTGCATCTGGTGAACACCGTCACAGTCTTTGGCGTGCATTGCGTGACTGCACAGAAAATATTTTGCATTTCTGTTTTTAGTTTTCTTGACAACAAGAGCATATCCGCACTTGCCGCATTTGAGCTTGCCGGAAAGCCAGGTGTTTTTTGCTTTTACAGGCTTGGCGACCTGCTGATTCTCAAGGCATTTTTTTCTGGCTCTGATCCAGGTGTCTGTCGATACCAATCCAGTATGAGGAGCCAGGACGATGTTGTGTCCTTCAAGGCAGAGTTGTTTGCGCTTTTTGTTTTTATCGGAAAAGAGGTAGCAGCCGTTTGTTCCGTCAAAGTCTTCGGGATTGTTATGGATTACGCAACCCTGGCTTTTGAAAAACATATAAGCATCCATATCTGCTTGTATGTAAATCGGGTTTTTAATCATATCCGCAATACGGCTACGGTCCCAGAATCCGCTTTCGTGGCGGCTGTTTTTATATCCGTTTTCTATCAGATAATTCACAACGTCCCCGAAAGAAGTCTGCGGCTGAGAATAAAGATTATATATAAGCTTGACTATTTCTGCTTCATCCGGATTCGGAACGTATTTTGATGTTTTAATACCGTCGATTGTGCATTTTTCGCGTGCATAGCCGTAGGGGACAGGTCCGCCCATATAGAAGCCTTTCCTGCTTCGGGATTCATAAGCATCCTTAACACGCATCTGTGTGGTCTCCCTTTCGAGCTGGGCGAAAATTATACAAATATTTAGCATGGCCCTTCCCATAGGTGTGCTGGTGTCGAACCTTTCGTTACAGGAATTAAACGTAACGTCATATTTTTCGAATTCTTCCATAAGGTTCGAGAAGTCGAGGATTGAGCGGCTGATTCTGTCCAGCTTATAACATATAACCTGTTTGACCTCGCCTCTGCGTATGGCTTCCATAAGTTTCTGAAAAGCAGGGCGGTCAGTATTCTTTCCGCTGTAACCTTTGTCTGTAAAAACCTCAAAATGCTCGTCAAGTGTTTCGACTTTACAGCGTTCTATCTGACTTTCTATGGATATACTCTTATCCTTTTCGACTGACTGACGGGCATAAATTGCGTTGTATCTTTTTTTTATCATGTTTCATAAATCCTTTCCTTTTAAAATAATATACATTTATACGATTACTGCCGCCGTTGTTAACGACGGCAGTAATTTATTATTCAGTTCTTTATTGCGTACTTTGAAAATACAGAATAAAGAGTATCGGCAATAATCTCTTTTTCAGTAATTCGTTCACTTTCGCTGTAAGCAGGAACCTGGCATTTAACGTGCATTTCTTTTTCCTTTGCAGCACCGTAGCGGTAAACGTTACTGCTGTTTTCGTATGTAGTTGTAGCGTTAATAAAAATCACCTCGTTTCTTTATAGTTAATTTTATGATTTATTTATGTGCATATTCGGTATTTGATTACGAATTTTTCTATAGTATTTTTGCCGTTTAAATGTGATTACTGGTATGTTTTAATATTCCCAGATATCGCATCGGTCTCGGATATTTAAATCAGTGAGATCAATAAGGTTCTTTCCCTCAAGATCGTTTTTTATAGCCAGCTCTAAAGCGTGCAGACCTGTATCTATAACTTCACAAATGCAATTTTTAGAATTCTTTTTAAGATGTTTGTCAACTTCAATCAGACGTTTACGCGTTTCAAGCGTGTTTTCGGTCAGGTTGATTTTTAAACGAAAATGCAGGAAACCTACATATTCTCTTTCGGAAAGCAAGCCTTTTGTCAACGCTGAGTGCGCATCGTCTGATTCTAAAATGGTAAGTATTTTTTTGTAATCATCGTCATTGAATTTAGGTACTTCAAGTTCCTTGTCAAGAGCAAGATGTGTGAGCTCAATTGCTGTTTGTATATTTTTATGGCAAGTTTTAAGGGTACCGTAAAGGATTTTATGAAATTCTTTGTCGGAAGCGATTTTTTTCATTTTTTCAACATCAATGTCGATAAAGTCAATATCCGGGTTTTCCAATTTGCGGATAATGTTCTGGAGACTTTTATCTTCAGGAATGCACGTGGGATTTTCACTTGTGAAAGATGCTTCCAGTTCATTAAGCGTCGGCAGAAGTGTAAATATGCTGAGATGAAATTTCTTTTCACCGTTTTTGATTTGTTCTGCTGCTCGGCTTAGGTAATTAAACAGTTCTTCAAAAGTTTTTCTGAAAGTATTGCATATGATTTTTGAGTTTTCCTCTTCAAACACATACTTTGTGTAAAACTTGTCAAAATTCAAACAAGTTTCTTTGAACCATTTTATGAGGGAAAACAGGTATGCAGCTATTATTTCATCTGATGAAAGGGCTCCTGTTTTAAGAAGTTTTTGATATGAACGGTTGTTGAGGATGCTTTCGCATTTCAGCATATAATCCACATCTTCCGTCAATTCAATAATATGGCTGCTGTTTATGTTGTTGATAAGATCTATAAGTTCCGTTGCTTCACAAAATTTTATCGAAACAAAATTCGTCAATAAATTCATCTTGCCTGATTTGGACGTATTGTTCGGAATCTTTTTTGTATTCAAAGAGGTAATATCCTGTGAGCGTATAGTATTTATAATATCGTCAGTAGCGGCATCGTTTTTTATGGGGAACTCGTGGATACCAGATTCGGGGTTAACGCAATTAATAATTCTAGCTTTCATATCAGTTGTTCTCCTTTTTGTTGTATTTTTTTTATATATTTTCACAGTAGGGCGGAGTCTTTATTCCGCCCTCTGTGTCGGATTATAATATGTGCTTTTTCATTTACTTCTTTGTTTTGATATATGCGGAATTTGTGTTTGCTCCGGGCGTGTTAATATGTGTTCTAATTAATTATGATTGTTTTAGTGTGTCTCTGAACAGAAATATGACAGCTGCTCTTCATACATATCGGTCAAATACTCTTCGATTTTGCACTCCTCTATAACCGAATCTATAAACCACTTTTCTGAAAAAGCAAGATCCGGATTGCCAAGTGCCATATAATCGGTTTCATAGTAAGTATCTATATCGTAAAGATACATCTGTATTTCTTTTATTACGCAGAATATCGTTTCTGCGTCTATATTTTCTGCATCATCACGGAAGAGAATTTCTTTCCTGCCTGATTTTTTGTATGTGAATTCAGCAGAATAAGACTCGGCGAAAACTGTATCTTCTATGATATAGTCCTCACGGTACTCAAGGTTAAGGTACGGAAGCCCTGCCTCGCAAAGCATAGTTCCCAATGCCTTATCTCTGATATATGACACGAATTCTCTATGATGGGGATTGCCGGTGTCAAAAAGTGCATAAGGGTTTTTAATCATCGTGTTTCGTATCTCGCAAAGTCTGACCAGTGCATTGTGTTCCTCTCGCGTGAGGTATAAGTAACAGCCTTCATTCTTCTTAAAGTGTGCATCTGCTGCGCGTCTGTCGTAATTGATGCTCATGGGATTTTTGTCTTTTATAATTCTTGCTTTCATATTATTTTGTCTCCTTTTCGTTATTAATGGAATGTCTTTCAATTATGTCATCGAGAAAAAGCATCTCTGCGGCAATGAGCTTGCTGATGTTGAACTGCATATACTCCGTTCCGTATTCTTCGTCTATATGGTAAAGGTATTCCTGAATCAGGATAAGCATTTCGGCAGCATGGTTCATGGTATGAACAAATGCTTCATCAAACTCAATACTTGCTATCTCGTTGCAGCAAGTACAGAAATATTCAAATGTATCGCCATCTTCAAAATCTCTGTCGGTAAAATATCTACCCTTAAATTCGTGCAGATTCAGTGAGGGGAGTCCGACTTCTTCCAAAAGATTTTCAATAAGATCATTCTGGATGCACACGTTGAGGAACGTATGGAAATTTGAGTTTTCGGTAAAAAGGTCTTCGGTACAAAGCATCAGAACGTTTCTGAAAGAGCAGAGTGTGATTAAAGCTTCGTGGGCTTCTGCGGTGAGTTCTGTGTTGCCGTTTGCGAAAATGTCATCGGCGATGGTTCTTGAGTAGAAACCGTCAAGGTTGTATTTGGAAATGCTGTTGATATTATTGATATTTGACATGATATGATTATCCTTTCTTTTTTCTTTGTAGTTATGGTAATGTGCGTAATTATACATTATGGATTCCTCCTGTTTTTTAAATTTTGCTGATTATTAATTTGAATCAGCCCTCCTTATTTCTGCATCAGTTATAAATTAAAGTTTTATGAGTTATATGAGTCTTTCTGTTTGGCGATAAAAAAACAGTCACATTGCTTGAATGCGACTGTTTAGGAAAAAACGAGTTGAGCCCCGGGTTTCATCTTTCGTTCTGTCAGTTATCATCGCATTCGTTAAGTGTCATATATCTCGTAAAAGTATTAAGTTGTAAAAGCCACTACATGGTAATCAGTCAGAATTCATATAATGGATATGCTTATTCAGTCGAGAGACGTGTGTCGTATTTGACTGTGGTTACATTATACAATAATTTGTAACGAATGTCAAGGGTATTTCCAAAATATTTTTGGAATTCGCTACAAAATCAGATTTTGCAGCCACTGCTCTCTCTGTGTTTTATATTATACAACATTCGTAACGCTTTTTCAAGGATATTTTCAAAATTTTCAAAAAATTTTTTCGGCCGGGCGGATAAGCTATATTTTTCAGTTGTTGACTTTATAAAAATAGCATTCTTATTAATAGAAACCGAATTAATCACGAAAGGAGAGACAACTTTGAAAACCGACAGTATGAATAAGTAATAAGTATATTTGTTTTAAATAACTGATAAGAAAGGAATATTATAAATGAGAGAAATAAGAATTAATTACATCAATATCACGGGAGAAGAGTTCAGAGACAAACTGCTGAAAAATTCGGACTATGGTAAATGCTTATGCTACTCTGCCGCTACGGAAAAGGATGCATTGCTACCGTTCCCTGAAGCAATTGAAAACATATCCAAGGAACCGTGTAGGACATATCTTGAGGTTAAGGTCTCATCTGAGACGCACGAGAGAATAAGAGAAATCACGAACTTTTTTATTCATTGCGTAGATGTACGCTGTTGCTTTGGCTGTGCGGAACTCGGACCAACGGAAGAAATCACGTTATATATCTGCTATTAGTTTTCAAAGCTACAGCCCCGGAATTATCCGGGGTTGTTTTCCTGTAATTTGCAGTTGTTATACCTTTAAAGCTTTCATACTGTTATCAAAGCATAAATCACGAAAGGAGATCTGAAGACTCAAAAGCAAAAATTAAATTAAGTAAAACAATATAAAAAAGAAAGGACAAATAAATATGAAAAATATCAATAAGGAAAATATTCAGGTGTCATACAGAACCCTGAACAAAACCAGCTTCACTTATTCTGTAATGAAATCAGCAGAAGAAACACTCAAAGGACAGCCTCGTGAAGTTGAAGCGGAACTTGGCAAAGCATTGGATACGCTTCTTGATGATAAGCTACGCTTTATTGAGCTTAAAATTAAAACTGAAAATACGGATACGTTAGATATTGTTGATGAATTCTTTTTAAAGAACACGGAAACAGTCTTTAAATTCGGCGCCTATAATGGAGATGATAACGAACTGACAGTTTATCTTTGCTTCTGAGTCTCACAAAAAACAGCCCCGGTTTTATTTCCGGGGTTGTTTGCTTGTGGTACAAAGCCGCATAATAAAAAGCGTTTTCTGTTTCGTGCTCTATTTAGATCGATTCGCTCATTTTTTGCAATGTAATTGCGGTTATTCGCTGTAATTTCGTGAATTCAAAGAGTTTATTCGCTCGTTTTTTGCAGCGAGGCTTGACTTTTTCAAAAATAAGTGCATATAATATTATTGTAATTTGCTTGAGCAAGGAGATTATTATGGCTTATTTGAAACGCAAAGTCGATACTTTTTTATCGGAATGGAAAAGTAATCCTGACAAAAAGCCTTTAATTATAAAGGGGCCTCGTCAGGTTGGTAAAACCGAGTCGATCAAAAAATTTGCAGAATTAAATTATAAAAACTTTATTGAAATAAATTTTGTTGAAGAACCCAAGTACAAGATGATTATTTCAGATGGTTATCGTGCAGAAGATATTATCAGAAACATCTCACTGCTTGACCCTTCAAAAAGATTCATAGCGGGTGAAACTTTAATTTTTTTTGATGAACTTCAGGAGTTTCCCGAAATAGCAACTGCGTTGAAGTTCTTCAAGACTGATGGCAGATTTGATGTAATATGCAGCGGTTCTATGCTTGGAATAAACTATCAAAGAATCGAAAGCAACAGCGTTGGATATAAGACGGATTACGAAATGTACTCTTTTGATTTTGAAGAGTTTTTATGGGCAAAGGGCTATGGAGATAGTCATACAGAAAATCTTCTTAATCATATGAAAACTTTGACTCCTTTCAGCGAACTCGAATTAAAGGTTTATAACTCTCTTTTCCTTGATTTCTGTATTCTTGGCGGTATGCCGGCTGTTGTTAAAGAATATATTGAAAAAGGAACCTTTGAGGGTTCTCTTGAGGTTCAACGACAACTCGTAGCAGATTACAAAGAAGATATAAGAAAGTATGCTGAAGGGATGGATCAGACAAGAATTCTGAATGTTTTTAATCAGATTCCACCTCAGCTTGCAAAAGATAACAAAAAATTCCAAATATCCAAAGTAGCATCCGGCGCACGCTTCAAGGATTACAGAGGGTGTATAGAATGGCTTGGCGATGCCGGAATAATCAATATCTGTTATTGCCTTAATTTTCCGGAACTTCCGCTTATGGGTAATTATGATGAAACAAAATACAAGTTATATTTCGGCGACACCGGTTTGCTTGTAGCGATGCTCGATGAAGAGGCACAAGAGGATTTGCGAGCCAATAAAAACCTGGGCGTATATAAAGGTGCCTTATATGAAAATATCGTAGCCGAAGCCTTCAAGAAAAGCGGATTAAAACTCTTTTACTATAAGCGCGAAGATTCAACACTTGAAGAGGATTTCTTTGTAAGAACGGCAGACGAACTTATTCCGGTTGAAGTCAAAGCTACAAACGGTAAGGCCAAATCTCTGCGTACGCTTATTGAGAGCGAAAAATATAATGACATAAAAAAAGGCATTAAACTGACTGGTGGGAATATAGGTGAAACAAATAATATTCTGACGTTTCCTTATTTCTGTGCTTTTTTGATAAAACAGTATCTGAAATAAATATTTTCTTAAGTATTACAGCCACGGATTAATTTCCGGGGTTGTTTTTCATTTGTAATAGCCTCCTGTCAGTCATACTTAAGTTAAAGACTGATTCAGGAGGTTTTTTAATGATTAGAATTTCATTGTTTGAAACTGCGGAAGAGTTTTATCACAAGCTTGATGAACTGGATTATGAAACATCATATTCAGTTGTTGAGCGGATGGAAACTCAAGCGCAAACAAAGACGGTTTATACAATGGTCGAAAATCTTGATTTCGATGGACTGTGTAAGTACATAGAAACCCGAATGGAGTTCTATAGGTTCTCAGCTTATAAAGTTGATGAGCATACCGTCTTTGTTGAAATTGAAATCGCCTGAAATTAAGCCAATCTCCCACGCTCTGGAGTGGCGGAATGCACAGGCGGAACCCGTGTGCCATCAGGCACAGGATAGCGGTTATATTGCAGAATTTATGAGTTGTTAAAAGAATAAATTCAAAATATAACCGACTATCCCGGTTTGTAGGTGTGCATTTATTGGTCCAAACCGGTGTTACCGAATCTTGTCAATTCGGCATGCCCCTGGCTCGGTTGATGCTTGTCATCAAGGGAAGTAGAGCCTGACTGTTTAGCGTTAATTATTCCCAAAGGAGGGATTCATATATGGCTAAAAGAAGAAACAGAAAGCCAACTATAACTCAGCAGATTATGAACGTATGTATGGAAAGAATTAATACAAAAGAACATAATCTCACCCGACAGAATTATCAGCGTACCTGTTATAACTTTGTGCGCTGGTGCAGAGAAAATCACGACGTTAAAACTTACGATGAAGCGAAAGAATTACTGCAAAAATATGCCGATGATTTACAGCAAAAAGGGTATTCGCCAAGCACGATTCATTCGTATCTGGCAGGACCTTGCTGTGGATTCAATGTAAAAATGGATGCGATTGAGAAACCGCGTAGGATAGCGGCCGATTACACCAGAAGCAGATTTGAACCTTCGTGCCCATCGCCGAGCAGAGATCCGTACACTGAAAAAGTTCGTCGTATTACGGAGCTTCAGATTCGTACCGGCATCAGAAAATCAGAACTGTATTACTTGAGAAATAAAAATTTCAAGCAGGACGAAAGCGGATATTGGTGTGTTGAAGTCGAAAACGGCAAGGGCGGAAAATACCAACTCAACAGATTGCTTGAATGCGATGTTGAATTCATACGAGGATACTTTGATCCAAGCAAGCCGGATGAGTATATATTTACACAGGAAGAGATACAAGCTTCAGCCGCAGTTGATTTACACAGATTGCGAGCCCAGTGCGCGAAAAACTACTATTATCACCTGTTAGCCAGAATTAAGGCAGATCCGTCTTATGCCGAGCAGTTGGAAGCAGAAATTCGCAAGAGATGGAACTTATATAATATTGATAAAAAGACAGGAAAGCCGAAACATTTGAAAAAATCGTTGATTCAAGGCGATTACGTGCTGAGAGGTGAGTTGAGAAAAAAGGCTATACGAGAAGGTAAGGATTACAGATTCAGCAAAATATGCCTCCTTGCAACTTCGATGTTCAAATTGAGCCATTATCGCAACAATATTGTTGTTGCTTCATACCTCTACACTTAAAATAAGCAAAAAAAGTTATGCAGGAGAAAATTTTGCATTTCAAATCTTTCATACTGTTATTAAGCAAATTTTACTGCTGAATAATATACGAAGGAGTTTAATGCAATATGGTTAAATCAATAGCTGAAATCAAGAAAGAAAATAAAGGTTTGTACGACAAAATGAGGGTCTTTATGTGTCGGGAGCAAAAATATGCGGGTAAAAAAGGTCAGTTGAAAGAGCTTTCGCCTGAAGATTACTGCCTTAAAACGCCATACCGAATTTACTTTGTTGAAATAATGGACTGCTACAGATTCAACGGCAGAATTGCCAACAGCGGGGTCAGAAAAGCATCTGTACGAACCAAAACCTTGGTTATAGTTCTGTGTCCCCAGGTTATAAAATCCAGATTCTGCGACGCTTTGGCAGATATTATGGAAGAAAAAGGTCTGAGTGTTAAAGAGTTGGCGCATCTGAGCGGATATAGCCTGAATAAGATGTGCGATATTGTATCCGGAAGAGTTGAGCCTGATGAAATAACAAAGAAAAGGCTTATTGAATGTTGCTCAAGACAGCAAAATAAATTCAGTTGAATTTTTTCATTTTTTTAAATCAAATCTGTCATACTGTAAGTAAGATAAACATTAACAACCGCCTCATTCAGCGGGATATAAGTGGAACTGATTTCTACATAAGCAAATGTCCATTCCGTGAAAGAATGTAATATCAAAATTAAATATTGCAAACTCTAGAGCATGAGTATAAACTGCAGGTGCGCACAGCCGATTCAATAAGTGTGCGGGGCGGAAAAACGGTCTCATTCTCACCGTTTCTGCCTGGAGCAGTGAAGTTATACCGCACTGTTGCCTGACCCTATCGATGATAATCGATAGGTATGGTTAAGAGGTATAGGAGGAAAAGTTCCGGATTAATCCGGAATGTACCCGTCTGGCCTACGGGCTGGGGATTCACGCGAAATATCCTGAAAAGGATTGCCGTCAGGGGCGGGAGACGACGGCTTTATATGCGTGCCGACGAAAGTCGGAGGTGAGAATGGCATACTGTATACCGGAGACTTCGTTTCGATGGAAACAGCTATGGTGGGGCCTGGATTTTCGTAATCCAGGCCCCGGTCTGCCCAATTCCCGAGTTTGCTTGAATCTCCGGACACGGTTTGGCACGCTGTAACGTTTGCTGGCTGTATATAAATCGCTTTGTATTTGTAAGCTTGATATATTTTGAATTTCTTTTTGAAGCTACATAACATAAAAACACAGACCCTCTATTAACAGATTTTGCTTCTGTTGGCAGAGGGTCTGTTTTGGTTAGTTTGTTTAAATAATACTTTGAAAATCTATAACTATTTCATTATTGAAAATAAGTTTATAAAAGACTATACTTATTTATATAGATTATATAAACTCAAGTCGAATTGAGTGAAATTGTAACTTTCTTTAATAGGAGGATACTATGCTTCACCACGGTCTTTATGAACAAGTAATCAATAATCAGCTGAGTAGCGAACTTTCGGAGATTCCGGAAGCCCGCAAGGCTGTTGCGCCTATTGACAAAGCAGAAGCCTCCAAAGTACTATCACAGTATCTGGCTGATGTGGTTCGGAAGGGCCTGGATAATGTGGTTGACAATGGTGGGGATATCTCTGCCCAGATCGCGTTGACCAATCGGATTGTCGATCTTATTCAAAATACAACCAGAGAAGCTGACTTTGCTGCACTGGGTGTTGATCAGTGTGCAGAACAGCTTCTTGCTATTTTGAGAGAGGCGGATCCCAGATTTGCGGTAGGCAAAACGGCGGCAGACTTGAGCCGCCCCGAAACCTCGATTGCACAGAGCTCTCTTTTCACGGGTGCAATCCACGAGCCTCAGATGTATACCGAGCTGAAGAAAGAAATTGTTTCTGCGGATCGCATTGATATGCTGGTTTCCTTTATCAAGTGGAGCGGTTTACGACTTCTGATGGATGAGCTGTGCGAATTTACTATGAACGGCGGCGAACTTCGTATTATTACCACCTCGTATATGGGTGCAACAGACGTAAAGGCAATCGAAGAACTGCGTAAGCTTCCTAATACCAAAATCAAAGTCAGCTACGATACCAAACGCACTCGTCTTCACGCAAAAACCTACGTGTTCTATCGCGATACAGGATTTACGACAGCCTATGTTGGTTCGTCGAATCTATCCAATGCCGCTATTTCCAGTGGCCTGGAATGGAACGTTAAGGTGACTAAAAAGGATCTCCCGGAAACCATTGATAAGATTGCTGCGACATTCGAGAGCTATTGGAATTCCAATGAATTTGAATACTACAACGAAGAGCAGAAGGAACGCCTTACTCGTGCCTTGAAGGCAGAAAAGTATGTAGATGGAAACAATCCTGAAGTTTATACAATGGATATAATGCCGTACTCTTATCAGCAGGAAATTCTGGATAAGTTGGAGGCAGAACGCAAGGTGCGCGGATATAATCGTAACCTTGTTGTTGCCGCTACGGGTACGGGAAAAACCGTTATTTCTGCACTTGATTATAAGCGGTTCCGCAAGCAGAATCCCGGTAAGCCCTGTCGTTTGCTGTTTGTGGCGCATCGTGAAGAAATTCTGAAGCAGAGTTTGTATACCTTCCGTGCAGTGTTGAAGGACGCTAACTTTGGCGAGATGTTTGTTGGCAACTATAAGCCTGACAGCATTGAAAACCTGTTCATATCTATTCAGACATTTAACTCGCAGGATTTTACCGCAAAGACTGCGCCTGATTTTTATGATTATATCATCGTAGATGAATTTCATCATGCTGCAGCACCTACGTATCAGAAGCTCTTGGCGTATTATCAGCCGCAGATTTTGTTGGGTTTGACTGCTACGCCGGAACGTATGGACGGCAAGAGCATTCTGCCGTACTTCAACAATCGTATTGCAGCTGAAATTCGTCTCCCTGAAGCAATTGACCGTAAGTTGCTTTGCCCGTTCCAGTATTTCGGTGTTACCGATACTGTTGATTTGGATACACTCAAATGGAGTGCCGGTGGTTACGACAAAGGCGAGCTGACTAAGATTTACACACTAAGTGGCGCTATGGCCAACCGTCGTGCTGACCTTGTTGTGGGCTCCTTGCTGAAGTACGTGACCGACATCAATGACGTTAAGGGTCTCGGCTTCTGCGTTTCCATTGAGCATGCAGAATTCATGTGTCGCTATTTCAATGAACACAATATACCATCTATGTTCCTGACAGGACATTCTCCTGACGAGGAAAGAAAAAATGCCAAGCAGCGCCTGGTTGCGGGAGAAGTGCGTTTTATATTTGTTGTGGATATATATAACGAGGGTGTTGATATCCCTGAAGTCAATACCGTTCTTTTTCTGCGTCCTACTGAGTCTCTGACTGTGTTCTTGCAGCAGTTGGGACGTGGTCTGCGCTTGGCCGAAGATAAAGAATGCCTAACCGTATTGGATTTTATCGGTCAGGCAAACAAGAAATATAACTTTGAAGATAAGTTTGCGGCGCTGTTGAGCAATACTACTCGCAGTGTGACTCGCGAAATTAAGGATGGCTTCATTTCTGTACCGAAGGGTTGCTATATTCAGTTGGAAAAGAAAGCTGCCAAATATATTTTGGATAATATCCGAGCTTCCTATGGTAATACAGCAGGCTTGGTATCTCGTGTTGCCACTTTTGAAGAAGACAGCGGTTTGGAGCTGGCTCTGAAGAATTTCTTGGATTATTATCATTTGGATCCGAGGGCGATTTATAAGTTCACATCTTTCTCTCGTCTCTGTGCCAGGGCAGATGCTATTGAGGAGTTTGAGGAGCCACTGGAAGATATAATTACTAAGGCGTTTGCTCGTCTTGCTGTCATTGATTCCAGACGCTGGATATCTTTCTTGCTGGATATTCTTCCTCGCTTGGACAATGTGGATTTTGCCGCTTTGAGCGATGTAGAGAAGCGAATGCTTCAGATGTTCTACATTACTGTTTGGGGTAAGAGTGCAGACTCTTGGGATGATGAGGACGTGTTGGACAACCTTTACACGTTGTCCGATAGCACAACGCTGATAGGCGAACTAATAAGTTTGTTTCAATATCGCTATGAACAGATTGACTTTATCGACGAGCCCGTTGATTTAGGCTTTAACTGTCCATTGGATTTGCATTGTACTTATACGCGCGATCAGTTGTTGGTAGCGATGGATTTCATGAAACCGTCTACTGTCCGCGAGGGTGTTAAGTGGTTGCCCGAAAAGCAACTGGATGTATTTTTCGTGACGCTGAATAAATCCGATAAGGATTATTCTCCAACGACTATGTACAATGATTATTCTATAAACGAGAGCCTTTTCCATTGGCAGAGTCAGAGCACCACTGCGGCTGATTCTCCCACGGGTCAGCGTTATATTCATCACAGGGATAAGGGCACCAAGGTCCTGCTGTTTGTTCGTGAGTTTAAGTCGGATCGCATCACGAACGGTGCGGAGGCCTATACATATCTTGGCACAGCCAACTATGTGACACACACCGGCTCTAAGCCGATGAATATTACTTGGAGTTTGGATCGCCCGATACCGGCAAAGTTCCTGAAGAAAACAAATAAATTGGTGGTGGGATAATGGTAGAAGTTGTAGCTGCCCTGATATGGGACAAAGATAAGTTTATGATTTGTCAGCGACCTGCGCACAAATCCTGTGCTTTGCTGTGGGAGTTTGTCGGCGGTAAGGTTGAGCTGGGCGAAACCAAAGCGCAGGCGCTTATACGCGAATGTCAAGAAGAGCTTGACGTTACCTTGTCTGTTGGCGATGAATTTATTGACGTTGTTCATCAGTACCCGGATATAAAAGTTCATTTAACTCTTTTTAACGCAACCATTGCTGAAGGCGTGCCGCAGAAATTGGAACACAATGATATAAAGTGGATTGCACCGTCAGAAATACCAAACTATGATTTCTGCCCGGCAGATACGGAGATATTGAAAAAGATAATTAGTTTTTATAGTAAATAATTGCGGTTGGATCAATATGCCTACAATTAACGAAACTTTATTAAAATTAAAAGAATCAAAATTCAGGGCAGGCTTTCACTTGTATGAAAAAGAGAGGGCATACGTTGCCGATAAGGGTATGAATGTTGTACGAGCGCACGCGCAGGATTTCATCCGCACACGACTTGCCCCTGCATATCCGCCCAACGACGGCAAGCAGACCCCGATGCGTGGACACCCTGTGTTCGTCGCGCAGCATGCCTGCGCCTGTTGCTGCAGAGGCTGCCTTGAAAAATGGTATAAAGTCCCTCAGGTCAGAGCCTTGTCCGACGTTCAGCAAGAAAAAATCATGAATCTTCTTATGGCGTGGATAGCCGAAGAAACAAGAAACGAGGATTAATATGATAAAAGAACTTATTCACGACCCGATTTTGCTCAGCATTAAATCGGAGGTTGCGACAAAAGAAGATTTGCAGGTTGCAGAGGATTTGCTCGATACTTTAACCGCCCATAAAGACGGCTGTGTAGGTATGGCGGCGAATATGATTGGTGTGCATAAGCGTATTATAGCTTTTGATAACGACGGCACGTATATGGTTATGTTCAACCCCGAGATAATAAAAAAATCGGAGCCGTACGATACAGAAGAAGGTTGCCTTTCTCTGCTCGGTGTTCCCCGAAAGTGTAAGCGTTATAAAACTATAAAAGTACAGTGGCAGACAGCTGAATTCCAGACCCATATAAAAACCTTCACAGACTTTCCTGCACAGATAATTCAGCACGAAGTTGATCATTGTGAAGGAATATTAATATAACAAACGTATAAAAGCGTGGAGAATTTTATGAATACAGTAGATATTGTCGCTAAGTTTAATGGTTTCCTTCAAATCTGCACGGAATATCTTAAAGATTGGCTAAATGAAATGCTGCCAAAAGTATCTGAAAATTGGTGGCAAGAATGTGTTTTGTCAAATTTAAGTTATAATCAACGTAATTTTGCTAAAGAAAATAACTATAATAATCTTTCGGGTTTTGATTTAGCTGCACTTCTTAAAATAGCAGATAAGTCTTGGTATGATATGAGAAACTTTGCATATCTTCCAACAAAAGACAGAGAAATTATAAGAGAAATGCAAAAAATCAGAAACAGATGGGCGCATTACAGTTGCTCAATATTAGACAAAGACAGTATAGTTTTTGATATTGATATAACGCTCAAGTTTCTCTTATGGCTTGATGTTCCTTCCGCAATTATTAATGACGTTGATAGGTTTATGCAGGATGTTCAAAATACTGTAATAACTGTTGCGGCAACAAATTCAATTGCAAATAATAAAATGGAATTACAAGCAAAAACGACATCAGATGAGATTGCTGAAAAAAGTCAGGTCTATTTGGTGGGTAATCCGGAGATAAAAGGGTTAGTATTTTCTGTTTCAAGTCTTGGCGAGATAAAAAAATACGAGGTTTTTATAAATGGAGAAATCAAGACGTTTTATTCCGGGCAAATTGCATTAGTTGATGAAAGTTCTGATTATAATTGGATTGACATAGCTGCGTTGCAAAGTTATTTGACTGCATATCAAATTAATAATCCTTCTGCAGGGAACTTATATTCTTTAAATGCAGCTCGAATTGATTTTGTACCGTATCAGTTTAGGCCGGCATTAAAACTTATAAAAGCTGATGAACCTAGAATCTTAATTGCCGATAGTGTTGGCGTTGGAAAAACAATAGAAGCGGGTTTGATTATTAAAGAATTAGATGCTCGCAACGAACTTGAGAACGTTTTAATTATTTGTCCTAAACCGTTAGTTACTGAGCGGAAATGGGAATCTGAAATGAAACGTTTTGACGAAGAGTTCGTTCCTCTTACAGGGCAGGAACTAAGACAGATCATTTCCGATACGGACAGAGATGGTGAATGGCCTTCAAGATACAATAAGGTGATTATACCATATTCCATTTTGGATAGCAGAGTATATCAGGGTGAAGAGGGCAAAAAAGGGAAATCTTATTCTCTAAAAGATTTGGATCCTGCCCCACACTTCGATTTGGTGATTATTGATGAAGCCCATCATATCAGAAATGGTAGCGACAAAAGTTTAAAAGCTTTTGCTTATAAAAGTGTAAAATATTTTTGCGAGCATGCAGATGCGGTTGTTATGTTAACGGCAACTCCTTTACAGACGGGAGACGATGATCTTTTTACGCTTTTAAACGTACTTAGACCGGATTTTGTAATTGACAAAGAAACTTTTTTAAATATGTCAAAGCCGAATGAGTATATTTCTCGTTGCTCACATATTATTAGAGTTGCTTCAGATGGGTGGCAAAATTCAGCAATAAAAGAACTCCAAGGTGTATTGAATACACAGTGGGGTAGAAATGTTATTGCCAAAAATCCAATATATTCAGAAGTGCTTAGTAAATTACAGAGCACTGATATTTCTCGTGAAGATAGAGTGAAACTTATATCTGACGTAGAGTCTTTGCATACTTTAGGCACAATGATTAATCGCACAAGAAGACGAGATATTCAAGATTTTTGTGTAAGACGAACTCATACAATTGCAAGTGATTTTACAGCTGAGCAAAAGATTCTTCACGACGAGTTATTGGCTTTTGAGTTCGCTGCTCTTTCTACACTTCATAACAGCTCTTCTGTTCCGTTTATGATGAGCACAATTCGCAGACAAGCCGCTAGTTGTATATTTGGTTTAGCTCCATATATTCGTGAGATTCTTGATAGACGGTTGAATCAGGTAGAAGTTGAAACCGAATATGAAACCGATGAATTAAGACTAAGCGACATTGACATAGCATCTTTATCGAATATGGCGAATCGTATTTTAGAACTTGCCGATATATTACCTAAAGCGGATCCTAAATTTGATAGCGTTCTGAAGGTAATAAAGGAAAAACAGAAAGCAGAAAACAATAAAATTATTCTGTTTAGTACATTTCGCCATACGCTTGCGTACTTGAAGAATAAACTGCGATATGAAGGACTGCGCGTTGAACAAATCGATGGCAGTATTAAAGATGAAGTTCGATACGACCTTCGCAAACAGTTTGAATTACCCAAAGAAGATGATAATGCAATAGATATACTTCTATTTACTGAAGTTGGGTCAGAAGGTTTGGATTATCAGTTTTGTGATATGATGATTAATTACGATCTCCCTTGGAATCCAATGAGAATTGAACAGAGAATTGGACGAATTGACCGACGCGGACAGAGAAGCGAAGTTGTAAATATCTATAACGTAATTACTAACAATACGGTAGATGCTGATATTTATGAGCGATGTTTGCTACGCATAGGTGTGTTCGAGAGAAGCATAGGTGAGTGCGAGGAAATACTTAGCGATATTGGAGCACAGGTTGAGAAAATTGCTGTTAATGCTACTCTTACAGACGAAGAACGCCGACTCAAACTTGAACAAATGGCTGATAACGAAGTTCGCCGCGTTCAAGAACTTAATAAACTTGAGGATGAAGAAAAAGAACTGTTTGGATTTGATTTATCAGAATTCCATACTTCTCAAGAAATAAGAGAGGCTGAAAGTCCGTGGCTTAATCCTAATGGTTTGCAATATTTAGTTACAAGATATTTGAACGATCGCGTTGGAACGGGTAATTATATTTTAGGCGAATCAGAAGTTAAGACATTGCGTCTTAACAGATTGGCCCGAGAATTACTAAGAGAAGATCTTAAAAAGCTTTCATCTGTACGATCTTCTACTAAAAGAGATTGGGATAATTATCTTAAAAGTAAAAGCCCGAATCTTTCTATAACTTTCGATTCGGAAGCCGCTAAAGAAGACAGAAAAGCTTTTTTTATCACACCTGTACACCCACTTGTAAGGCAGGCTGCACAGTTTTATGCAACTAATAAGACAGCGTATATTAATCTGCGTTATTGTTCCGATACTTTGCCTGTTGGTACATATCATTTTTCAGTATATGCTTGGAACTATATTGGAATAAACCCAAACTTTAAAATTGTACCGTTGTGTGAAAATGAAGAAGTTGCTGTTGAGATGACGGATATATTGCAGCTTGCGCAAGAAAATCGTCAGTTACCAAAATTTTCATCGAATTCATGGGCAAAGCTTGAAGAAAAACAGATGATAGCTTTGTTTAATGAGCGAAAAAAACATCAAGATTCTGTTCAATCTATGGCTAACTTCAAAATAGAGAGCATATACAATAATTATATTAACAGAAAGCTTAGCCTTGAGACACAGATTGATAATGCGGTTGATATAAATTTAGTTAGAATGTATCAATCTATGCTTGATAGTGCCCGAGAAACATATGAGGCAAAAGTTCAAGCTATTCGAAAAAAATGCGGACAAGCCGATATTCATACATCGTTAATTGTTAATGGTATTGTTACAATTGAAAGGTGAATGTCATGAGTAAGATTTATGATCTTAAAACTAAATATAAAAACTTTGATGCCAAGCAAATGGATAACGTTGCCAAAAGTGAATTGAGGAAGGATTTGCTTTCTTTCAAAACGGAGAAATTAGTGGGCGTTGACGAACACTTAATTTTCATTGAACTTCTTAATCTTTTAAGAACTTCACTTATGGTAGATAATGAATTAATAGGAGATAATTATCCGAAGTTGTTAGAGTCGCTTCTTTCTGTTGGTGAAGATGGCGTCTATTCCACTCCATTACGTTTTTTGTTTGAATTAATTCAGAATGTTGATGATTGCGATTATACGGACCGTAGTTGTGTGGAATTGGATATACAAACAGATTATGATGCGGGCAAAATCATACTCACGTATAACGAAGTCGGTTTTACACCGTATAATGTGTTTGCTATTACCGGTATTGCTGAAGCAGCTAAGAATATTTCTTCTGATAAAGTAGAGATTGGTGAAAAAGGTATCGGATTTAAATCGGTCTTTGGCGTGGCGGATAAAGTTTTGATTCAAAGTGGAAAGTTTTCATTTGAATTACATAAAAATAATTTCACAGTTCCTATACCGGTATATGATTCTTTTGAAGAGGTACAGGGCACGAGATTAACTCTTTTTGCCGATCCTCAAAAGGTTAAAAGCATTTACGATGAATTTGCAAAAAAATATCACAACAAAGAATCACTTTTCAATCAAAATCCGTTACTTTTTTTAAATAAATTGACAAAGCTTCATTTGTATTATGATTCTTTCAGAAGTTTAACTTTTAATGTGTCAAGAGCACCTCTTGCGGATGTTGAGGACCTTCAAATAGAAACGGATGTTCATATTTCGGTTGATTTGCAAGATAATAACAGTAAGCACGATGATCATATCGTTCAAGAAATTTTATGTACGAGATATACGAAATCTATTACATACGATCGCGAGACATGTATTTCACGTTATGGAGTTGAAACAGCATTTGAGGAAAAGAAAATGTTGATGCAAATAGTATTTCCTGCTGTTGATTATTTGTTTGGTGATGATTCTATAAAAAACGGCACACTGTATTCTTTTTTACCAACACAGATAAAGATACCGTTTCCGATGGCTTGCCATGTTCCGTTTAAACTTGGTGGTTCAAGAGAATATGTAGATCCCGAGGATCATAATGCATGGTTTAAGCATAGTTGCACATCATTTTATACCATGTTGCGAGAAGTATATATTGATTTTTCCCGAAGAGTTAAAGAAGACATAATTAATTATTTGCCAAACAGAAACAAGTATTTATTTGAAGCAGATTCAGATAATGCTAGTTGCTTACAAAAAAGAGAATTTAAGGGAGAGTCTTTTCTTGAATTCCCAATTTTTTACACGGCAGATAAACATTTCTTATCTGCGGAAAAAGTGTTTATGTTCCATGTCGCTGAAGATATTCCTGAACCTCAAAAAACATATTCATTACTTGGTGAGAAACGGGAGCTATTTGTGCCTAAAACATACTCAAGGGGTAAAAATCCGGGATTAGGTACTGTTTCTAAAGTTAATGAAACATTGTTTTATAAGGCAATTAATGATTCTCAACATACTGATAGTATTTTTGATGTTTTGTCGAAAGTAGAATCTTTTTCATTTGAAAAAATGATAGGCAATTTAGAAAAGAAAATATTTGACGTTGAGCAGATAAAAGTTTTTGCTAATCATGTTGCTTGTTGCTCTGCTTTTCAAAAACAATTTGTAGAGCAAATTAAAAAGTCCCAGGAGCCAAGACATCACGCAAATATAAAATCTATAATTGTCGAAGATATTAGGTTTGTTGAAAGTAAAGAATTGTGTCTTGATGATTCCGATTTCAATAAAAATGCAGCTTTATATTTCAAGAGGATAGGCTATAAGTGTTGCTATTTATCAGATGTTCCGGAACAATTTTATTTTGCTTGTGATAACATACTGTTTTTGAGCAATAAATGTAGAATTACTGCACTGTCTGATTTCTGTGAACAAATAGATAAAAATTGTACGCTTTCGATGAATTTGCGGTTTAAAAATGCATCTAATCAATTGAATGAAGCTAGTGAAGAGCTGGATCCAACGGAATATATGAAGTTACTTCGAGCTACAAGAAAGACAATTCAGAGTGCACTCGGTCAGGAAGCTTACAGACGATATATAAATCTTATCAATGATTCCGGAATGGATTCCGAAAGATACATTAATGAGATTTTGCAGAATGCAGATGATTGTTTTTATGAAAAAGGGGTGAATCCCAACTTTAAATTAGTGATTTCAGATGATCGTACAAAAATTTTTACACAATACAATGAAGTAGGTTTTACAAAATCTAACGTAAGAGCAATAACGTCTATTGGTGAATCAACCAAAAAACAGATTATCGATTCTGATGGTAGAAGACCTGAAATAGGCGAAAAAGGAGTTGGCTTTAAATCAGTATTTGCGGTGTCAAATAATGTTTTTATTCATAGTGGGCCATTTCGTTTTAAGCTTACCGATAAAGCACCAACTATACCGGCTTTACCACCAGATGAAAAAGAGCCTTTCAAAGGAACTAAAATGATATTTGAACTAAAGCAACCCATTAAAAAAGATTTTTTCACGTTTGAAAAAGTTTTGAGGTTGTGCTTATGCTTAAGAAAACTAAGACGTTTAAAACTAGATGGTTTTGATATTCGGATAACGGATGACGGCGGAACTCGTCGAATTAAAGTTAATGATAAGGTGTATGAATATCGGATAGTAACACACGAATTTGAAATTACCGATAATGATATAATCTCTGAACGGGAAAATCAGCAACGCAAAATCGATAAAAAGCAAAAGATTGTTTGCTATATTCCTAAAGTTAAGGATACGAATAATTGTTTTTTGTATTCAGGATTGCCGACGCAAGTGAAACTTAAAGTACCGTTAATAATTGATGCCCCATTTGAACTTACTACTTCAAGAGATCATTTGATAAGCAACAGATGGAATGATTATATTAAAAAAGAGACTTATACTGCGATACAAAAGGTAATTGAATTCGCATCAAGAACTGATGGCATAGATGCTCTCCGCTTTCTGCATATTAAATATGAGGGTAATACGTATTCTGTTGATATTTTTTCTGAAGAAAGCTTGAATAGAATAGATTTGCTTTCTAAATTGAGAAATATGAATATTTTGCCAACTTATAGTACAGATTGCTTTGTTAAACCTTCGGATGCGAAAGTAGTTAGGGTACCTGATGTGTTAATCTATTGTTTAGATAAAAACCAAGACATTGGCAGATCTTTATCTGTTATTGTAAAAGCAAAAGAAGATGAATATACTCCGGCGTTAAATGCGTTGGGCGTAAAAGTATTGGATGCTCATAATACGATTTGCTGCTTGAATAACGTGTATGAATTTAATATGCTCGATCCGAATTTTAGAAATCTTTTGTATGACTATCTTTATATCTGTGCCGAAAAAGATGAGCTGGAAGATGAATATGATCTTTTGGAAGATTTAGAAATTATTCCTGTTTATGGAGACGAGCGAGGAACCATTCAATATCTTAGTTGGTATGAATGTGGCGACAATTTATACATAAAACCAAACTGTACGATTTCATCGCATAATTGCTACATATTGGCAGTTGATTTATTAAGCAAAAGTAAGTGTGAAAGAATATACAGCGAAGACATTAATGAGTTAACGGTACAATTAGAATTATCCAATTATCAAGCGATGTTGGTTGAGCGTATCAATACGATGGATTGTGATTTGCTTTATGATTATTTAATGAATGAGTTCAACAACAATAAGCAGCTCTTGATAAAATGTAAAGATACTCTCATTGCAAATAGAGAAACGATTCCGTTGAAAAACGAATTAGGTATTATGAAACGCGGTAAAGTGTATGTTTCAAATGAGCCGGAAGGCTATTTCTTTGGTTTTGTTTTGCCCAGTCATATTGCTAGTAGAGAATGTTTGGATTTTGCAAGGTTCATTGGCTGTAAAAACATTACTCATGTCTATTTTGATGATTTAGATATTGAATGGCCTTTGAACGAAGAAGACATTGAATCGTTGCAAGACACATGCATGGAAAATAGTTTTGAAATTCTTGAAAAATGCAAACGTCTTGGCTTTATTGATGCAAAATTGATATCAGAATACAGTTTGGGAGGATTGAATTCTACAACGATAAGCTATGATGAAGATGTTCTGAATCAACCTATACTTAATGCCAGTAAATTTAGGCAACATATGCAGAATGTTTTGAGGAATCGTATTAGAATTGAAAAGCGTATTGTCGAAAGGCAGATACCTTATGGTGTGCCTGAAAATGGCGATAAAGAATTCTTAATTAATAATCAAGATGTTCGCGCTATTGCTCTTAATAGGTACAAACCAGCTCCTGGTTACAGTGTTTGTCAAATGTGTAGAGAGGCAAAAGATGTTAAATATATGGAGGTAAACAATATCCAAGTCGAACCTGAATATTATTGGGAAGAGTGTGGTGTTTCTTTGTGCTTGATTTGCAGCAAGCATTTTGAGGAATTGCGCAGAAACAACGCTATCCGAGAGCATTTTTACAGAGAGATTATGGACGCTGATTGTTCTTCGGCAACACCAATAGAAGTTCACATCGGAAACGACACTCTTATTTTTGGGCAAACGCATATTGGCGAAATACAAGAAATACTGAAAGAAACTAAAGAATAAATATTATTTAATCAAAGCAAAACAAGGGCAGACTATAAGTCTGAGGGACCAAATTTTTATACAGTTTGGCCCCTCTTTTTATGTTACTATGAACTTTTGCTTCAGCTTGGCAAGCCTTCCGCCGACTGCACCGTGAGTTTTGAAAACCATCTTCTCCGCTATTTTGGATTGTGTCATATTGTTCATCGAATACATCAGAATTGTTTCAAGTTCCTTGTTAAGTCTTCTCTGGAAATTTGAAAACCTTTCGTTGTCAAAACTATTGTGATCACATTTTTGTATATTTGGTGTATTTTGTTGATTGCTCTTTTAGTGATTTTATTTGTGCAAAAGATAAGATAGAAGTTTGTAATTTTCGAAAATTTTAGCGTAATATTTCGAGATTTTCGTTATGTATATTTAAATGCTTTTTTTTAATGCGAAAACTTGTCGTTCAATA
Organism: Clostridia bacterium; assembly: GCA_017410325.1. GTDB lineage: Bacteria > Bacillota > Clostridia > Oscillospirales > Acutalibacteraceae > UBA8612. Next base: position 110,719 of record JAFQRA010000020.1, read on the forward strand.
AAAATCATAATTTTTCCGCATAAATCGGCAAAAAACATTGATAACTCCTCGCCGATATGTTATATTTGTTTTGTATTTATATGCCTTATGAAAGCGAGGAAACAAAATGGATTCTACTGTTGAACGTTGGTATTCAATGAAAGAAATTTGTAAACATCTCGGTGTAAGCCGTGACACTGTTCTTATCTGGATTGAAAAACGCAATATGCCCGCCGTCAAGATGGGCCGCCTTTGGAAGTTCAAAGTCAGCGAAGTCGATGAGTGGACAAAATCAGGAAAGGCTGCAGAAAAATGAGACCGTTTTAACGGACTTAAGATGCGATATATTTAAATATAAGGAGGTATAATTATGTGGTGCAAAAAATGCGAAAAAGAAACACCCGATAAAAAGTGCAATGAATGCGGCAGCTCCACATTAACAGAAGCTCCAATTGAAGTGTACTGGTGTAATAATTGTAACACACCAATCATAAAAAGAGCATCCGATATTGGTAAAAATACATGTACTTTATGCGGTAACGCTACCCAATATATGTGCTCTGATTTGAGACCTGTATTTCCAGAAGAACGATTACTTATAGAATTACTGCTCGACTGTCCTTTAGAGCACACTCAAAAATCTGTATGGGCATCAAACAATAAATACTATTTTGATGGCAAGGTAAAAAGCATCCCAACCAGTATGTTTGCCTCTGCAGATGTTGAAAATCTTATTACAGGATTAAATGAGTTTAAATCGAACAATTCATACGAGTGGTTCGATAAACATATAGCTACATTTATTTCTGCAAATAGAGATAGATTAGACTCAATAAAAAATGAGGCATACGATTTTATAAAAGATACTGCAAAGGACTACCCTGCAAACAATACTGTGATTTCCTTTTCTGGAGGTAAAGACTCCACTGTAGTAGCCGATTTAGTAGTAAGAGCGTTAGGTAACCCCAGCTTGGTTCATATTTTCGGTAACACAACCTTAGAGTTTCCGTTAACAATAGAGTATGCTCAACGCTTTAGAAAAAACAATCCGAAAGCAATTTTGAAAATTGCCAAAAATAAAGAACAGGATTTTTACAGCGTTTGTGAAGATATTGGCCCCCCTGCTCGAATGATGCGTTGGTGTTGTTCAATGTTTAAAACTGGACCGATAACAAGAACGATCAACAATCTTTATAAGGATAAACAAATTCTTACATTTTATGGCATACGCAAATACGAATCGGCAAGCAGAAGCAAATACGATAGAGTTTCTTCAAATAACGAATCCGTTAAAATACAAAAACAAACGGTAGCTGCTCCTATATTTGATTGGAAAGACATCGATGTTTGGCTTTATATATTAGCTGAAAATGTAGATTTTAACGTTGCATATCGACTTGGCTATGACCGCGTTGGATGCTGGTGTTGTCCTAACAATAACGAAAGAGCACAATTTTTAGCCAAAATTTATATGCCTGATGAATATAAAAAATGGCATGACTTTTTAATTAGCTTTGCCAAAAAAATAGGAAAACCTGACCCTGAAGTTTATGTCGATACAGGAAAATGGAAAGCTCGTCAGGGTGGAAATGGCGTTGCTGCAGCTAATGATATAAAAATCAAGTTTACTAATTGTACAGTTGAAGATAACGCAAAAATATATCAGCTAAACAAACCAATTACTGATAGTTTTTATTCACTATTTAATCCATTTGGCGTTGTGTCAAAAGAACTTGGCAGGAAATTGATCGGAGAGGTAATTATACTTGACCCTAAGCATAATGTACCTATCATCTCATTACAACCATTTAAACAAGCAGATTATGAATACGCAATAAAAGTAAAAACTATGAATGTTGCAAATCATGAAGATTTGCAACGAATGGCTGGATATCAAATCAGAAAATATAACGCTTGTCGCAAGTGCTTAAAATGTGAATCTTTATGTCGTTCAGGTGCCATTATGATTTACGGTGATACATATCGCATTGATAGCGATAAGTGCACACGCTGTAAAAAGTGTGTAACGGCTAAATATCTTGATGGTGGATGTAAAATGGCTAGTTATCTTGCTACTAAAGAATAGGAGTAAAATATGAAGTTTAGAGCTCATGATACATTTTCAATACGTAAAGGTTGGTTGCACAAAGGAATGCGCCACATTATTAATAACTCTAGAGTGTTTGTTGATAAAAACGTTAATTCTATGGACGAATTCGGACTTGGTGCTAATATGGTAAAAGCATTAAGGTATTGGCTTCAAGCAACAGGCCTTACTATTGAAGCAACAAATAATAACAATCGTAGTCAACAGCTTTCCCCGTTTGGTAGAATAGTATGGGAGAATGATAGTTATCTTGAAGAAGATGGTACCCTTTTCCTTATTCATTACTTTTTGTCAACAAATAAGGATTTAGCTACAGCGTGGTATTATTTCTTCAACGAATACAATATGATTGAAATATCTCCTGAAAGTTTTATTAACGGCATTCGGACTTTTCTTTTAAAAAACAATGATTTTCATGTTTCTGAAAGAGCATTAAAAGATGATTTCGATTGTATTATAAAAACTTATTTAGACACAGAAAAGAATAATACGCCTGAAAACAATATGAGCTGTCCGTTATCAGAGTTAGGATTAATATCTTCGTCTGATATAAAAAATAAGATATATGCAAAAACTACTCCTAATTTATCATCAATTAATCCATTAATAATCTTAGCAATAATAATTAATGAAAATGCGAAATCTAATGGAACCAATGAAATTAAAATTTCAAAGCTTGAATCAGACCCCTGCAATATAGGAAAAGTATTTAATCTTGATACTTTTGCAGTCGCATCATATTTGGATAAGTTGCAAAACTTTGGATATATAAAAATTAATCGAACTGCCGGTCTTGATTTGATTTATAAAAATACACAATGGTCTTTCTTAGAATGTATTGAAGAATACTATAGAAGTATTAATGACTAAACGAAAGGATGTCCTTAACACTATGTCAAATAAAGCTGATAAGCTAAATAATTATATTAAAGTCCTTTCGGATTTTCAGTATTCGATTAATATTGAGTACGATATACACAGTGACACTAAAATCAAAAATTATATTCCTACTTCAAGTGCGATAGATATAATTGAAGAGGTTATGCTTAGCACTTCTCCTAAATCAAAGGAGAGATCACGAATTTTTGTTGGTGCATACGGTAAAGGTAAATCACATCTTGCTTTAATGCTAATTGCATTACTTTGCAGGAAAGAAAAAGAGTTATACAATACTCTTTTAACTATGATTTGTGAAACAAAACCTGAATTGTGTAAATTTATAATTGACTATCAAGAAAGTGACCAGAAATTATTACCTGTTGTAATCCAAGGAAGCAGCACAGGTATTCGACAGTCTTTTCTTTTGGCACTAAAAAAGTCATTGGAAGAAAATGGTTTGGATGCAATTATGCCAAACACATATTTTACTGCTGCAATATCCACAATAAACAATTGGAAGAACAACTATAAAGAAACATATTCTGCCTTTAAAAAAGCGATACATTGCTCTACGTCTGAGTTCATTTCCGAACTCGGTCAGTTTAATAATGTCTTTTACGAGAAATTCGTAGAAATATATCCATCACTTACTTCGGGTAGCGAATTTAATCCTGTTAATGGTATGGACATAATTGAGTTATATAACGATGTAAACGAAAAAATAAGAGATTATGGTTTCTCGGGTATTTTTGTTGTTTATGATGAGTTCAGTAAATTTTTATCTGGAAATCTTAAAAAAACCTCTTCAGATGAAATAGAAGTACTACAATATTTTGCCGAGAACTGTAACCGTAGCGCAAACAAACAGATGCATATTATGCTTATTTCCCATCAGAGCATCTTAAATTATGTAGATAAACTTCCTAAGTCTAAGGTTGATTCTTGGAAAGCGGTTTCAAATCGATACAAAACCATTGAGCTCAATACATCTGCGTCACAAACTTATGAAATCATAGGACGAGTTATTAAAAAGAATGAAAATGATGTTGATAATTGGTTTGAATTATACACAGAAACTTATAAAGAGAATTTTTCAGATTTATATAACAAATGGTGTGACAAAAGGATATTCAGTGAATTAACTGTTGATGAATTTAAAAATCTGATTTTTAATTGCTATCCTCTTGATCCTGTTTCTTCTTTTATACTGCCAAAAATATCAGAAAAAATAGCTCAAAACGAACGAACAATTTTCACTTTTTTATCTTCTGAAGGGCAAAAACACACCTTATCTGAATTTTTAAAGAATTCAAGTGCAGAAGGATTCGCTTTGCTAACTCCCGATGTCATTTTTGATTATTTTGAACCTCTTTTCAAAGCTGAGTCGTACGATAGACCTATACACAAAGTTTGGAAAACAACTTCAGTTGCACTAAACAAGTTAAGCAAAAAGAAGAGTCTTGAAGCCAAAATAATAAAATCAATAGCTTTAATAAATATCTTAGATAGAGCTGACATTATTGCACCAGATATTGATACTATTATTTCAATATACAGTTCAGTTTATGATGTGCAAACAATAATACCTGCTCTTACGGATTTAACGAACAAGGGCATTTTGAGAAAACTCGAAAATAAGAACCATCTCAGAATCTGCGAGCACACAGAACAAAATGTTGATGCATTAATTAATGATGAAATAGAAACCCAAAAACTTTCTACTAATGTTCAAACTATTTTAAATCAGTTCGTCGGAAGTAAAGTTTTATATCCTAACTCATACAACGATGATAATGAAATCGTAAGATATTTTAACTTCAAATTTATTACATCTGCAGAGTTGTTAGAAAACACCGAATGTGTAAATAAAATAGAGTATGGAACAGCCGGGGTTGTGTATGCAGTTATTTGTGACCCTGAACAATATGATGAAACAATAAAGCAGCTGAAGTTAATAAAAAACAACAGAATAGTTTTCATTGTGCTTAAAGAAAATGAAGACATTTCTCAACATGCCTATAAATTCGACGCTATATCAAGTTTAATATCTAAAGCTGATGATGAGGTTTTCGTTGAAGAATTATTATATTCTTTATCAGATACCGAAGCAACTTTACAGAAATATATGGATTCTTTCTTATGTCCGGAATTAGGAGAATGCATGTACTATTGGGTTGGTGAACTTGTTACTATTCATAGAAAGTCATCATTATCTAAACTGCTATCAAATATCTGTGAAGAGGTTTTCTACAATTCACCGATAATAAACAATGAGGTTATTAACAAGGATGTTATAACCGGACAAGCAACCAATAGCCGTGCAAGACTTGTAGATGGTATCCTTGCAAATGAACTTAAACCTAATTTAGGCCTTGTTGGTAGCGGACAAGATGTAAGTTTTATGAGAAGCACATTAAAAGTTACAGGCATATATGTAGAAGATGAGAACGGTGTTTCTTTTTCAACAACTCCTAATGATGAAAATCTTGAGAATGTTTTGAGGATAATTAAAGAATTCATCATTGATAGTTCTATAAATGGCAAACGTTGTTTCTGCGACCTATATGATGAGTTAACAAACCCAGATAATCATATAGGCATGAAAAAAGGCGTAATTCCTATTTATATCGCAGTGGTTTTACATTTTTATAAAAAATATGTTGTTATAACCAGAAGCAATCGTGAAATGGAGATTAATGCACGACTGCTTGAAGCCATCAATAATGCTCCATCTGAATATGATCTGTATTTAGAAAAATGGAATCCAGATAAGGAACAGTATATACAAGCACTTGAAGAAACCTTTAGTAGTTTTATTCGAGCAACAGAGAAAGAATATAACAACTTTGAATATATAGTACATGCTATTCAAAGATGGTATCTTCAGTTGCCTAAAATGGTAAAAGAATCACAGCGAATTTATTTAGGAAATGGAAACACTGAGAGAATTGACGGTACCATTACTAAGTTTTTAAACTCACTGAGAAATCCGGAAATTAATGCTCGAGAATATTTGTTTAATAAAATTTTGTGGATTGTTGATGTTGAATACTTCAGTGCAGATGTTGCTTCAAGGATTCTTGAAATGAAAAATTACATTGATAGAATTAAGCATAATCTCATACAAGTATTATCCGTAGAGCTTAAGGACCTTTTCTCTAAAGGGAAATCACACGAGCAAGCAACCCTTTCTTCTGTTGTTGTTGATTGGGTTTCATCTTTAGATGAAAATGTTTTCTCTCATATGTTCAACAACAGCGATAATGCGATATTACAAATCTGTGCAGATGTTACCCCAGATTCCGAAAAGTTTGTTGAGGATTTAGCTCGTCCTGCAACAGGTCTTAGAATAGACGACTGGGGTGAAATATCTATTGATGGATTTATTCATTCAGTGTCAGAGTTTGTAACTACAGTTGAAAACTATAATCAACAAGTAAAACAAGCTGAGAGTCCAAATCTTGGCGGAAGTTATAAACTTTCATTCATCGACGATACTGGTGTTGAAACATTCAAAACTTTTGATAAAACCAATTTACCGGATAATGCCCAACTTCTTTACAACGATTTAGAAGCTATGCTTACCGAAGAATATGGAGCAGCTTTAAGCGATAACGAAAAAAGACAAGTGCTTATCGATATTATTAGTAAGTTGCTCAGTTAGGAGTTTTTATGCATTATTTTGATAACGCAGCCACAACTTTTCCGAAGCCGGAAATTGTATATGAAACAATGGATAAGTTTTACAGGACATATGGCGTCAATGCTGGACGCGGTATGTTCCGTGAGGCTTCTATTGCCAACAATTTAATATCTGAAACAAGGCAATTAATGTTAGAGTTATTGCACGCCACTTCAGATTATGATTGTATTTTTACATCTTCTGCAACAGAAGCATTAAATGTAATCTTGCAAGGTATGTCATGGTCTGAAGGTATGGTTGTATACATCACGCCGTTTGAACATAATGCAATATTACGCACATTAAAGTATTTGGAAAATGAATACGGAATCGTTATCAAAGAGCTAATGCCTAAAGACTTCATTTATGATATAAGTGAAATAAAACAATCCTTTTTACAATACGTTCCTAATGTTGTCGTAATGTCACATGCATCAAACGCTTTTGGTTTTATCAATCCGATAAAAGATATTTTTAGCCTTGCTAAAGAGTTTGGGGCAATTACAGTATGTGATATGGCTCAAACGGCTGGTCTTATTGATACAAACATTGTCGAAAACAAAATAGATTATGCTGTTTTTGCCGGACATAAAACACTTTATGGTCCATTCGGCATTGCTGGCTTTGTCACAAACAATAAGTGCAAGTTGAAACCTCTTATATACGGTGGAACCGGAGTGGATTCCAAAAATCTGTATATGCCTGAAGAAATGCCGACAAAATATGAGGCTGGTAGCCATAATATTTGTGCTATAGCTGGACTGAACGCTGCATTGAAATGGATAAACGAAACGGGAATAAACAATATTTTTGACAAAGAAAAAGTTAATACATTTCGATTGCTGAAAATTATTGAAAAACATAAAAATATTTCTGTTGTACGATGTGCGGATGAAAGTAAAAATATTGGTGTAGTTTCCTGTGTCTTTGAAGGCTATAGTAGTGATAATATTGGACAAGTTCTGTCTGAACAGAATATTGCTACACGAACTGGTTTGCATTGTTCACCAAGATCTCATACCTTTATGAACACTGCCCCAAACGGAACCGTCAGGTTTGCAATATCATATTTCACAAGCAACGAGGATTTTGCAGCATTAGAACAATCTCTTGATTATATTGAAATGGAGGGGTAAAAGTGAACTATTCTAAATTTAAGGAAATACTAAACAAATTCTCTAAAAAAGAAATATCAGATTATCTTGGTGATAAAATATACGATGCTATTATTGAGTGGTCCGATTCTGAAGATGCTTACACCAAAAGTTCTTTGATTGATTTATTGGTCAACATTAATGGATATGGATTATTCCGAGATAAGTCGTTCAGGATGCGCTTTTTTAAATCCGTCCCAATAGACTTTTTGAAAAAAGCGTTAAATTCGAACCTTGACAACCACGAAAAACTTGCATCAAAAGCATCAAAAATCAGTTTTGAAGATAATCAGTTTTATAGGTTAATGTTTAGCGAGTTCTTTAAATGCCCCGAATATACCTTTACAGACTATATTCAAGAAAATATGTTAGAAGAAATAACTCATTCTCCAACTAAGTTTTACGAGTTGTTGGATTATCAATATTTAATTAAACAACAAGCAATATATGAATTGACAAAGGAAACACCTTTAGGTCGAAAAATTTTAATTCATATGCCTACTGGAACAGGTAAAACCAAAACCGCTATGCATATATTGACACATTATTTTAATTTTGTCGATGAGAAAGCTTTTGTTGTTTGGGTAGCGCACACAAAAGAGTTGCTTGGACAAGCTTTTGAAACTTTTTCTAGTGTTTGGTCTCATTTGGGCTTGCGCAATATTTCTGTAGAAAAAAGTTGGGGGCAAGGGGAGCACTCAATTGATTCCGGTATGATTTTCACTACCATCCAATCATTGCAAACAATGAAAAAGAGTAATCCTGAATTATATAAAACTTTGTCACAAAAAATTACTCTTATGGTTTATGATGAATGTCATAAAATCGGAGCTAAAGAAACAAGTAAAGTTGTTGCTGATTTTTCAAAAACAACTAATGATTCAAAAAAACATTTTATAGGTTTAACTGCCACTCCAGGCAGAACAACTGTAGATTCACTTGAAAATAGGATTTTCAACGAATTTTTTGATCGAAAAATTGAAATTGATATACATTTAGTTGATAGAATTAGCATGGGCAAAAATCAAGCAATAAATAATAAACAACTTTTAGATATTATCCCATATTTTCAATCACGAAAAATCCTATCAAAATTAATAAAAGAAGAGTTAAAATATGAAGTGCCTGATGATTTAATCGAAGAAATACGAAAAGAAGCTCGCAACAAAAATGAAATGTTTTCTGACTCTTTGATTGAAAAAATAGCTAGAAACAAAGCCAGAAACACAGTAATTCTTGAAAAGTTGAAACAGCTTAATGCAGAAAACAAACCAACCATTGTATTCGCTTGTTCGGTTGACCATGCTAAAATGCTTTCCGCTTTTTTGAATATTGAAAATATCTCAAACTCGCTAGTTTATGGCGATATGTTGCCGTCAATCAGAGAAAAGGCTATTTCAGATTTTAAGGATAAGAAAAATAATGTAAATATCATAATCAACTACGATATTTTAACTACAGGATTTGATTCGACAAATATAGAGTGTGTTTTTATTACTCGTCCAACAAAATCCGTTATCTTATATAGTCAAATGATCGGACGTGGCCTGCGCGGTCCACAAATGGGTGGCGGCGAATCGTGTTTGTTGATTGATGTTATTGATAATTTAGTAGCTTTTGATGAAAATGAGGCGTTTATTCATTTTGATAGTTATTGGAGGTAAAAAAATGGCTATTAAGGAAAAGGAAATTATGAATTCTGGTGAAGAACTGTATCAAATTGAAACTATGGCAGATGGTGCAAGAAATACCGGCTACAAATCAACCTATAATGCTATAGCCGAAATTGTTGATAATAGCATTGAGTCAAATGCAAAAAATGTTTTTATCATCGGTAAGCAGGATCTTGTTTTGAACCAACAATGCATAAGAGAATTTGCATTTCTTGATGACGGAAATGGTATGTCAGAAGACATAATATCAAAATGTTTAAAATTAGGATACTCTACTCGCAGAGAGCGAAAGGGAATGGGTAGATTTGGTGTTGGTTTGCCTCAAGCTTCATACAGTGTTTCTCCAAGAGTTGAAGTTTATTCGTGGATAAACGGAATTGAAAATTGTAATTGTGTTTTTGTCGATTGGGACTTAGTTTCAAGTGGTAATCAAACGAGAATTGAAGGTCCTTTTAAAACTAATATTCCAGATGAATACAAAAAGTTTATTAAATTTCAGACTGTAGAAAAGCAATATGATTTCAGTAAACATGGCACTCTTGTGCTTTGGCCTAAATGTGATAGAGTTGACCATAAAAGATGGAATACTTGCAAACGAAATATCGCTGAGGATTTAGGAAGAAAGTATCGCTGGATGCTTAACGAAGGCACAGTGAACATTAGCACCGTTGAAATAAACGATTTAGAAACATTTGAAACAATTCTTCCTAATGATCCTTTGTTTCTCATGCAAAAAAGTCAATTTTGTGTAAGAGAAAACTGTTCAGAAACAGATTCTTCTTGTCAAAAATATGACGAGGCACGCGGATATGTTGAAGCTTTATTTGAACCATATGTAACGGAGGATAATACAACAGGTATAATCGAGCCAGAAGTGTATTATTATGATAAAAACGGTAATAAATGCTGGTCAAAAGTTACGATTCGTTTTTCAATTGTAAAAGATCGTTTTTACGATAAAGCATACATAGCTAAAGATCCCGGAACTTTAGCATACGGAAAATGTGCAAAACGAAATATGGGCATATCTATAGTGAGACAAGGTCGAGAGATTGATTTTGGAGACTTTGGTTATTATGATGATGCTGTTAAACCTAATCATAGATGGTGGGGTTGTGAAATTTCTTTTTCATCAGAATTGGATGAAGCTTTTGGTATTTCGAATAACAAACAGCAAGTCACCTTAAAACGGATAGATGAAGATGATCTGGCAGATTTTGATGGAAATGAACCGATGTGGATTCAATTAAGACCTTATGTTGAAACAGCCATCAGGGATATGTATAAAATCAACAGCGATAGACGAAGTGGCACTAGAAAAAATTCAAATGGAGTCACAGCAACAACAGCAACTTCCGAAACAGTAAAAACTGCAGAAAAAGAAAATCCTGATATTTCGGTGCCTAATAAAACTATCAGCGATGTAACTGAAGAAGTTAAAGAAAAGGTAGAACAGGAGTTGCGTGAAGAAGGATTTGAAGATGTAACAGAGGAGCAGATTCTTCAATATCTTGATTCTAATACTCGTGTTAAATATGTTAACTATGGCTCTCGCAATGCTTTTTTAGATTTTAAAGATGAACTTGGTATATTAAAAATTATAGTAAATAAAGATCATCAGTTTTATTTGGATTTTGTTCAAGAATCCTATCAAGACGAAAATATGCAGGTTACTTTTGAATTGTTTTTAGTATCATTAATAAAAACAGTGTACAAGCTACAAAACATTTACCCTACAGCTATGGATAGATTAGTGGATGAAATTAACGACAGATTAAAAGTATTTTTAAAAGCAAAATAATATATTACAGAAAGGTATAATCCTATGAGTCTGTTAACAACATCTGAAGCAAAAAATAAAATAGCAGAACAAGTAAGATTGGCTACAGAACAACTTCATATAATTTCAGCATTTTGCAAAAAATCAGCATTAGAATTCATTGAAAGTAATATTCAAAACAATCTCAGTGAAAAAAAGATTCTCGTAAGATTCCTTCTCTCAGATATTGTTAACGGTGTTACAGATTTTGAGTTATATGAATACTGTAAAGCAAATGGCTGGAAACTGTATATAAGGTTTGACCTGCATGCAAAAACATATGTATTCGATAGAAAAAGGCTTGTACTCGGTAGTGCAAATTTAACAAACAATGGACTTGGTCTCAATTATGGAGGCAATTATGAACTTTCATATTTTGCCGATATTGAATCAGGCGATTTAAAAAAGATTGATTCTCTTTTTGATAATGCTGTTTTGATGACTGACGAGCTTTATGAAAATATGAAGCTGGATTATCAATCCTTCAAAGACTATAGAAGCAACTCTAAACCCATGAAATGGAATCTTTCTATAGAGAAACAATTCAATCCGGTTATTGACGCGTTGTTTACATATGATTTTCCAAGTATCTCTGAGCCGAATTTTGACGATGTTTCATGCTTTGAATTTTTGGAATTGAACCGTATTCCAACAAAAGATGAACTTAAAGAGGCTTTTCGATGGAGCAAGGTTTTTCTTTGGCTTTATAATTATGTTAGTAACGCCTCTGATAAAACGCGCTATTTTGGTGCTATAACAGCAGAATTGCATAATACATTAATAAATGATCCCAGACCCTATCGAAAAGAAGTTAAAGACCTCTTAGCAAATTTATTAAAATGGATACAAATTTTAGATATGAAAGAGATATGTATTGATACGCCTAATCATTCTCAACGTATTTCTATAAATATTTAAGATTCGGTGATATGTGATGCTTCAAGAAGTAGATATTTTTGAAAGGCCTTTACTATTTAAATTAAATTTCGAGTTAGATATTGAAAAGTGGGCTAGTATAGACGATGAAATAAGAACACTTGTCTCATCAGGTTGGAATAGCATAAAATATTTAAACGACGATGGTACGGCAATAAATGATGAGATCCGTAGTGTTCCTGATGATTGCGGCGGTATTTACTTGTTTCTATTAAAACCTGACAAAATCCCGCAAATGCACAGGTATATTATGTATATTGGTCGAGCACATAGAGCAACTAACTTTAGCCTCCGAAAAAGATGCGTTAAATATATTTCTGATACTCGTCCAAAAGTCGCTCGCATGATACATCGTTGGGGAAAAGAATTATATTTATTTTACTTGCCAATCAATGACACTGACGATTATATTGATAAAGTAGAGAGTGAATTGCTTCGAGTTATAATTCCACCATGCAATACACGGATCCCTGATTACTATGTTATGCCCGATGAAGATATGTTTTAAGGAGAATTATTATGGCTATAAAAATACCTGCTATCCGTTCAAAAATAGGAATATGGTATTACTATGTTAGTTCACTAAGCTTTGAACAAGTAAACAAATATGTACGTCCAATTGACGATGAACTTCATCATTCAGATTTGTTAAGTGGGATGATTCAACGTAGCATCACATCTAATTATAAAAGCATTGCTAATTATATTGAAACTCAGGAGGAAAGGTTTTTTAATTCACTAATTCTTGCTGTGTATGATGGACAACCAAAATGGAATGAAATCAGAACACAAGATGAAACCGGCGAAGATAATTACAATTTGGGAATAATTACTCTAACCGATGATGTAAAGATCTTTCCAGTAGATGGACAGCATCGTGTCGCAGGAATTAAGAAAGCAATTAAAGATAATCCCGATATGAAGTTAGAACGAGTTCCGGTAATTTTCATTGGTCATTCTACCGATGAGATTGGAATGCAACGCACTAGAAGAATGTTTAGTACGCTGAATAGGTATGCTAAACCTGTTTCTTTGAGAGATATCATTGCACTCGATGAGGACGATGTGGTTGCTATTGCATCCAGAAACTTAATAGATAACACAAATATATTTGTTACAGACAGAATTTTAGATTCAAAAAACAAATCAATCCCAGATTCAAATAATATGGCTTTGACCTCAATTATAACATACTATGAATGTAATAAAGAGTTGCTTTGGTTACACATAAAAGATACTGAAGTTGTTGGACTTGAAGAAAAGCCGATTAGAGGCAGAGCCAAAATTAAAGAGTATATCAGACACCGCCCAAAGGATGAAATTATTTCTATTTTCACACAAGAATGCAAAGAGTTTTGGGATGCAATAGTAAACAAATGTCCTGAAGTTAGAGAACCCAATATTACAGTTGGTGCATATAGAGACAATAATGGCGGTCATCTTTTCTTTAGGCCTATTGCGCTTTACCCATTTACCAAAGCATCCGTAAGAATAAAAGAGCACTACAATAAATCTTATACTCAAATAATTGAATCAATTCCACCGGAATTGCTCTGGATACAAAACCGGCTGTGGCGAAAAATAATATGGGATGATGTTGCAAAAAAAATGGTTATGGGCAATGCTACTCAAATTGAACTCATGTTACTTTATATAATGGCACCGGAACTTTTAAATTTTAAAGAGAAGAAAAAAATGATCGATAACTTAAAAAGTATATGGGATGAAACTGATGAGAACATCATAATAGACCGACTGGATTCTATCATACGTGGAGACGAATTCGTTTAATACATTATTTTAAGCAAAGCTACCCTTAATGGTGCCTTTACTTGTGTATACATAAGGTCTTAAAGAGAAAGAACAATATGATTAAAGAACTTATGCACGACCCGATTTTGCTCAGCATTAAATCGGAGGTTGCGCCAAAAGAAGATTTGCAGGTTGCAGAGGATTTGCTCGACACTCTCACCGCCCATAAAGACGGCTGTGTAGGTATGGCGGCGAATATGATTGGTGTGCATAAACGCATCATCGCTTTTGATAATGACGGCACGTATATGGTTATGTTCAACCCCGAGATAATAAAAAAATCGGGACCTTATGATGCAGAAGAAGGTTGTCTTTCTCTGCTCGGCGGTCCCCGAAAGTGTAAGCGTTATAAAACCATAAAAGTGAAGTGGCAAACGGCTGAATTCCAGACCCGTATCAAAACTTTCACAGGTTTCCCTGCACAGATAATCCAGCATGAAGTAGATCATTGCGACGGAGCGTTAATATGAGTATCGTTAAATTAAAATATGAATTATTATTAAGTGGTATTTATCCTTTTGAAGGTGAATATGAAAACGCCGGATTTAAAATAGTGAAAAAACAGATCACAGAAGAAACACTCAACCATTTGAGTAAAGCGAGTGCAATATACTTTAGCCCGTATATCTTGGTCTGTAGCTATCCAGATGTTAATAATAATCTTGTATATTTAGCTTTTGAGAAGGAAGAAACGTTTGACATAGATTACACAAATGCGAGTGAATACGATGTAAAAACTACGAATGAGTTTATTGAAATGAAATGGCAGGAAGATAATGTTGAAAGTTTAGAACAAATCTTGACACTAACTATCAACAACGATATTAAGCTTCCTGTTAAAATAGTAACTGCATATAAAGATGACGGTACATTCTTGACTATAAAAGCAGATTTTATAAAAACAAATGCAGCGTCGTTATTGGGTAACGATCGAAATGTTACGCTTGAAAGAATAAAAAGGCAAAATAATAGACTTTCTTCCGATTTTGATTATGGAAAAATAATTGAATTGCGTCATAACAATCCATATTATGATAATGCATTTTCATTGTTTTATTCATCATATTCGGTTAACGAAGAAACGATTGGGTTTACACTGCTCATTTCCGCATTGGAAGCAATTTTTAGTAAATCCACGTATGATAAAGTTGATGTTTGTTCGGAATGTAGCCAAAAAATGTATAAAATCAGGCAGTCCGTATCTCAAAATGTTAGTAAAATATTATTGGATGAAGACAACAGTATATGTAAAAAAGTAAAAAGTTTTTATGACAAACGAAGTGCCTTTTTACATGAAGGAAAACGAAATATCAGTACCGAAGATTATTATGCGCTTCAAGAATATGTAAGAAATGTTTTGCTTATGTATTGGTATATTTCTATGAACATAAACTCTTATGTTCATAAAGACATTATTAAAGAAGTTCAATCGGACAACCTACAACAAAAATTTATGTACAAAAATTTTTTGACAGGTCTTGATAACACTAGCTTTAAGGAAAAACAAGTTAAAATGATATATGATTCAATAAAAGCGATTCTTGAAGGAAAAGTACCATAAAGAATTTTGCGTTATCGTATTATAACGCTATGAAAACTTTCCCTTGCTTCTCCGCCATCTGATTAAGTTTCCACGCACCACCGAAATTGCGGGTGACATAGGTTACGACGATGTCGGATTTGTTTAGCATCCATTTATTGCGGTAGTTGATGGCGAAGCGACGGGGAACGGATTCTATTCCTTCGGGGATGATTGAGTGTTCGTCGGGTTCGGCATTCTTGCCCGGCATATAGGCAAGGACAACGTAATATTTTATCGGGTAAGTCTTTGACAAATTCTCAAGCTGGCGGCGGACCATGGCATCAAAATTGCCGTGATTACCGACGTAAAACACAGTTGCATTTTTATTTTCAATCAAGTCTATCAGAGTCAGTCGCAAGGCTGGCTCTATTTCTTTTGGGGTATCTCTGTGACCGAAAAAGGTTACTGTTTGTTCTTTCATAATCTCACCCTAATAAAAAATGCCCGACGGACTTTAATGTTCGTCGGGCTATCTTAATGACCTCGCTATCTGCAGCATCTCCACTTAAGGAGCATCCGAGCGGGGCGTTAATACAAACGCGCA
>JAFQRA010000021.1 GCA_017410325.1 Clostridia bacterium
CAACTAAAACTTCACTGTAGGGGCGGCTATCAGCCGCCAGCAAACCGAGCAATATCAGCACGGGCGGATAATATCCGCCCCTACAAAAGTCAACTTTAAGATGTTACAATGTACTACAAACCTTTTTAAAAATACTGTTGAATAACTTGCGCAGATGTGGTATATTAATTAATGCCAAACTAACTTAATATGTGAAAATCGGGTGTGTTTTTTCTTTTTACGGGATAATTGCACTTATTTTTGCCAACAACAATTGGGAATTTGATAAAAATTCAAACTCCGACAATTGTTGTTGTGGATTTGCATCCATTTTCACATATGTTAGTTTGGCGACTACCGGGGTTTGCGTTTTTTGTGCGCTCATCTTCGGTGGGTGCACTTTTTATTTTACACGAATATCCGTGTAAGGTCTATTCATTTTCTCGACTGCCGTAAAAGCGATATGACGATAAAATTCGGGCAATTCGTGAATTGTCTTTACAATTTCATATTTATTGGAGGTAAACAAAATGAAAAAATTGTTAAAAAAAACCTTGGCGATTATAATGGTTGTCGTTATGACTCTCACCGCCGCACCGTTAAGCGGCTTTGTTGGCTTAAAACTTGATGTTTTTTTTATTGAAAGCAGTATTGTTGCAAATGCCGCTTCATTAACATTATCTGAATTAAAAGCAAAATATCCTCACGGCAAATACTGGAATCATGTTGGAAAGTCGACCAATAATCCTGATGGTTGGACTAATACGCCATGCCCTTCCCACCCATCAACATCTACCTGTAATGCTTTCGTATATAATGGAACTACTATAGGTTGGCAATGTTTTGGATTTGCTTTGCAGTTAGGCTATGATGCATACGGAAGTAATCCTAAGAATTGGGGAAGAGCATATAATCTTAACAACATTAAGCCAGGTGACATTATAAATTACGATGGAACTAGTCCAGGACATACTGTTTTTGTTACGCATGTTAATGGTGATATAGTTACAATTGCGGAATGTAATTATGGGGGAAGATGTTTAATAAATTGGGGTAGAACGCTAAAGAAATCTGAATTCAATGATTTATACAATGTTTATGTTGCACCTTATGCTTTAGACAATGGCGGCCACGTTCATGACTACGTTGCTGAGGGCTATGAACAGGTGCATCCCCACAAGGTGTTTAGAAAATGCGAGTGCGGCGACTGGTACTACACCGGAGCAACTAAACCCCTTTCTACCTGTACAACGTGTAATCCACCAATATTGAAAGTTTATTTCAATGCTAACGGCGGCTCGATTTCCTCCGATACTTATAAATTAAGCTCAAACGTGATTTATAATAAGAGTGATTCAACAAAATATTATCAAAAGTGGACGTATAATAACACAAAAGAAAACGGTTTGGTTAACTGGGAAACATTCGGTATTTACAAAAAGGGTTATACTTTTGTAGGTTGGGGAACAAAATCTTCCGGCGGAACAGTTTTCAGCGACAACGACAACACAATAAAACCGAGCGATTTGAGCCCAAACATCAAAAACGGAAGCTGTTCAATTACTCTATACGCTCAATGGAGACCTAATACGTTAAAGGTTTATTTTAATGCTAACGGTGCTTCTATTTCGTCAGATACTTATAAAATCAGTTCAAATGTAATTTATAATAAATCGGACAGCTCTAAATATTATCAAACCTGGACATACAATAATAGCAAAGAAAACGGATTGATTAATTACGGCTCCTTTGGTTTGTATAAGGACGGATACACTTTTGCCGGTTGGGGCACTAAATCAAGCGGTGGTACCGTTTACGGACAATCCGATTCTACGCTTGTACCCACAACGTTAAATCCGAAAATCACGGACGGTAACTGCAGTGTAACCCTTTACGCTCAATGGGTGCCGAATACGCTTAATGTATATTTCAATGCTAACGGCGGCTCTATATCCTCGGATACATATATGCTTTCATCGAATTTGGTATATACAAAATCCAATTCGTCAAAACTTTGTCAAAAATGGACGTATAACAACACCAAGGATAACGGTTTGTATAACGCATCTACCTTTGGTCTTTCCAAAACGGGTTATCATTTTATAGGTTGGGGAACTTCCGCAAGCGGTGGAACGGTTTTTGACGATGATGATACAGCCGTAACACCCGTAAAGCTCTGTTCGGATTTGAAAAACGGAAGCAAAAATATAACTCTCTATGCTCAGTGGGCACCCAATACGGCAACGGTTTATTATAATGCAAACGGCGGTGCAATATCTTCTGATACATATAAACTCGTTTCAGGTAACGTTTGTAATATAAGCGATAGTTCAAAAATTTATCACGACTGGATATATAATAATCCGAAAAGCAGCGGATTTACAAACGCTTCAACAATAGGATTGTATAGAACAGGTTATGCGTTTGCAGGTTGGAGTACCAAAGCAAGCGGCGGAACAGTTTTTGACCAAAATGATACAACTATCGTACCCACAGATTTTATATCAACAATAAAAACTAAAAACTGTTCGGTGACGATGTATGCACAATGGACACCAAACAAGATAACGATGCATTTCCAGAGTGCCGGTGATTTGCTGTGTAAAACCCACACAGGCGGTAGCGGAACTAAACTCATAATCTCAAGCCTCATAGAAAGAACAAGCGCAACACAGTTGACGTACAATTCCAAAACATATAGCGTTACGGGAAACAAGACAGCAACTTTAACTTATGGTGTTGATTCCGAAAGGATATCAATCAAAGATGCCGGTTTGACCTTGGCGGAACACGAAGGCTGCGGATATATAGCATACAGAGACTGTGATGGAAAATGGCGTGCATACATCAACGATACTGCTGGTTGGTACACAGAAGCTCAAATAAGTACAGCCATTTCGGCAGGAACATTTGGCGGCTATCATATTTATGCACAAAGCGGTACACTTGCAACAACGGCATACAAGGGTAATATCTATTTCTATGCTGTATGGGTTGATAATCATACTCACAGCTATTCCTTAACGGATACCCAAAAGCCCACTTGTACACAAGCAGGCGGACAAACATACACCTGCTCTTGCGGTGATAGCTATCAAACAATCGAAAAGGCGTTAGGTCACGATTATGTTGCAATTGTAACGGCTCCCACTTGTGAAAGCAGCGGTTACACAACCCATACTTGTGCTAACTGTACGGATGTTTACATCGATACTGAAACCGAGGCAACAGGACACAATTATACAAAAACTGTTGTCAAGGAAGCAACGTGCATTGAAGAAGGAGCATATAAATATACTTGCACCTGCGGTGACGAATACACAGAAGATATCCCGACAACTGACCATAAATACATTAGCGTATCAATTCCTGCAACCTGTACAACAAACGGATATACAAAGGTGAGCTGTTCAGTGTGCGAAACTGAAAGCATAGAGAACATTGTTGAGCCCAAGGGACACAACACAATTACAGAAGTAATTGAGCCGACTTGTACCGAAATGGGTTACACAATGCATAAATGTGTTGATTGCATTTATTACACGCAAATGACTGATTTCGTTTCAGCAGTAGGGCATAAATATGGAGAATGGACAACGGTGACGGAGCCTACTGAGAACAACGAGGGATATAAGGTTCGAATTTGCGGAATATGCGAAGAAACCGAAGGAAAAACCATAGCAAGGTTACAATATACATTAACGTATGACCCGAATGGCGGTAGTTTGAGCATTGGAGGTCAAGGCGGTGCTACAAGTTATACGATAATCAACAATATACCGCAACGAAACGGATATACATTCCTTGGTTGGTCAAAGAGCAGCGATGCGACAATCGCAAGCTATTATCCAGGGGATAGTATAACGCTAACCGAGGCCACCACACTTTATGCGGTGTGGCAGAAAAATGCTGTTGACACGACACCTAACGAACCTGAAGACGATGACGATTTTTGTGAAATCAAAATCAAAAAGACGTCAACAGCTACGGTAAATTACGGTGACACGATTGTTCTTCAGCTTGAGAAAACAGAGTTCCTTAATTTGTACCTCGAGTTTTGCGATATAGTTTGGTATGTAGACGGTGCCGGCGTTTCTACTTGGGTCAGCGAGGATGGCTTGGAATGCCGAGTAACGTCAATTGCAAACGGCAACCCGACGGTTTATGCAAAACTTGTTGACGAGGAAGAAAACCCCGTTACCAACGCCGACGGCGAGGAGATTTGGGACGAAATTACCCTCGTTTCAAAAGCTAGCTTCTGGCAGAAATTCGTTTCGTTCTTTAAAAATCTGTTTGGAATAAACAGAGTGATTTATTAATTAATGCTCCGCATACACCTCATCAGTCTCGCATACGCTCGACAGCTTCCCCTCAAAGGGGAAGCCTTCAGAAACAGCAGTTACCTTACTTGCCTTCCCCTACAGTTGAGGGGAAGGGGGACCGCCGAACGGCGGTGGATGAGGTGTACAAAAATTTTACCGCCGTTCGGAATTTTCCGTTCGGCGGTATTTTTGGTGTTGTTGGATTATCTCTCAACTATATAGAACATTTGTGCTGATGCATTCTATGCTTTTACTACTCTTTACCCTCGCAAGGGGGGATTGCGTATGGAATATCTTGTACTGTTTGCTGCTGTTTTAGTATTCGCTGCAGGTTACATATACACAATAAAAAAGAAATAACCGCCCCTCGTCCAAAAGAAGCGGTTATTCTTTAATTCGTCATTCTTGAGGGCGTAACCGTCTATCGGCAACACCTTACATTCATACTATATTGAGTTTTTACCGTTTGGTCAATGGCCTTTGCAATTAACCCCAATTGAACGGTCTTAACATAAAGTCGACCTGGCTTTTATCTGTCGGGATGAGTCCGAAGGAGGAGACTCGGTGGATGTTATGTGCAAGGAAGCTGTCATAAAGCTCTTCGTTTGCCTTGAGTCTGCCGGGGTTGAGGAAGGAGTATTTGCCTATAAACTGGTTAGCCTTGAAGTATTCCCAGCTGAGGTTTGCAACCTCGACGTTGAAAAGCTGTTCTTCGGTAATGTCTGCGCTGAGTGCCTTATTCCAGAGGTTATCGAGCTCGATAACTTTATAGAACGGATAAAAGCCTGCCTGATAGTGCCAGTCAAAATCAAAAGCGTGGGCTGTAGCGGCGGTCTGTGCAGCCTGAATATCAAGAATTTCCTTGATATACGGTGCCGCTTCTTCGCCGTAATACTCGTTCATGAAGTCCATCATAAGGTATTCAACATCAGCGTTGACATCCCACTGGAGCTTACAAAGCAGGTAGTTTCTCAGCTCGTTGAAGGCTGCGCTGTGGCCGTCGCCGCAGTTGTAGACATAGCCCGTTATGCCTATATCGTGCATATATGCCATTGTGGACTGCATTGTTTCCAGGTTGGAGAAGAACTGTGCGGAATTGAGAAAGTTAATGGTGTAATCGTAAATAAAGGTTCTGTCTGCCAGCTTTGTCCATACAGCGTGATCCTCGGCTACAAAGGGCTCCTGCTCTACAAAGAGGTTGTCAAAGGTTTCGTTGCCGTCAATAGCGCCGCATTCCGTAATCGGGTGGCTGCGGCAGGCTCTGTGTATGCCGCAAAGCACGGGAACAACGTTTTTGTTGCAGCGAAGAGACAGGTCAGTCGGAGGTCTGTCGGTTTCGCCGTAGGCGTAGAAGGTGAAGGTCATATCGGGGAATTCATCGTCAAGCGCATCTGCAAAGGCGTTTGTGAAAATGATAGTCGGTGCGCTGATTGCACCGTATTTTGCGTAAAGAGCTTCGCAGGTTTCACAATGGCAGTAATTTGAATTGTCCTTCTGACCTATATGGATATATTTTGCGGTTTCTCTGGGACAGTCAAGAATAGCCTGTCTGCCGTTTGCAATTGCAATGGGGAGCACCTCGGGGTGAGAAAGGCAGACGTGGTCTGTTGTTCGTGTACCGTCGGGATTCATTGCAAAATACTCCGGATGTTCTGCGAACAGAGAGTCGGGTACAAGCGTGTCAAGCGTAACATCCCACAGCACAAAGGTCATTGCACCGCCGTGGTTTTCCATTTCGTCCCAGAAGGTGACATTGATTTTGTTTCTTGCATAGTGTGAAGAATTTGTGCCGGGGCAGGCGTTTCTTCGCACGGTAAACGACGGCTCAACAATTCTGTCAATCGCCGCATCTACAACTAAATCCTCGCTTTCGGGCACACGCTCAAGCGTGGGTGTGAACCAGCGCACGCCGAAATACTCTTCAAGCAATGTATAAACGCCGTAAAGTGTGCCGCGGCTGTCCTCGCCGTTGATGAGCAGATAAGTGCCGTCTGACCAGATAAGGAAGCCGTCTTCACCGATTTCGGAGCAATCCGTGTCGGTAATGTCAAGCGAAGTTTCGCCGATTACAATTGCTTTTTTGCCTGCTGTAAATTCGCTTTCGTAAACGTGCTCCAACTCAGCACCGCTGATTTTCTTGGCATAGGTCTGCAATTCTTCAACCGCGGTCATAATACAGGAATCTGCATTATCAGCGGTAACGATTACGAAAGCCGTCTCGCCGTCCTCAACTATGTACATAGGGGTGTTGATTTCGGGCTCGGAATATTCACCGCCGCCGTAGTCAACACCGTTTGTGCTGACGGGAATTACACCGATAACTAGAAGGAGTACTTCAATAAAATAGAAAAAGCCTTTAATGTATGCGAGCATTTTTTATACCCTCCGTGGCATTTTTTTCAAAGTAGCATAATTTATTATCTTCTGTAAAGGTAGTTGAGCCTTTTCCAGCGGTTTTTGTCGATTGAGGCAATTTGTTCTGCGGTAACTCTGTACTGCCAGTTGCCGTCTGCCTTGCCGGGGATATTCAGCCTTGTGTCTGAGCCGTAGCCGAGCAGATCCTGTATAGGCAGAATTACTGTATCGGCGTGTGAAGCAAAAATCGTGCGGATGATGGCAGAATAGCCGTTGTTCCAGTCGGGCGAATAATAGCCGCAGTATTCGAGCATACCTTTTCTCGTTTCCTCGCTAAGCTCCCACACGTAGCCGAGCAGAGTGTTGTTGTCGTGCGTTCCCGTGTATGCTATGCAGTTGTCGGTGTAGTTGTGCGGCTGATGCGGATTATCGCTATCGCTCAGGAAACCGAACTGGAAAACCCGCATTCCGGGGAAGCCGCTGTATTCCACAAGGTCAATAACTTCTTTGGTTATATCGCCGAGGTCCTCGGCAATAATGAGCTTTTCGCCTGCAATTTCCCTTGCCATGTCAACAAATTTTTTACCGGGCCCCTTCACCCAACGGCCGTCTTTGGCTGTGGTTGCTTTGCCGTCAACGCTCCAATAGCTTTCAATGCCGCGGAAGTGGTCAATCCGCACCGCATCAAACATTTCAAGGTTGTGGCTGAGTCTTGCACGCCACCACTTGAAGCTGTCCTTTTCCATTTTTGCCCAGTCATAAATCGGCTTGCCCCACAGCTGACCTTCCTCGGCAAAATAATCGGGCGGCACACCCGCAACACACGCAGGCACGTTGTCCTTGTCAAGCAGAAACTGCTCTTTGTTGGCCCACACGTCGCAGGAGTCGAACGAAACATAAATCGGAATATCGCCGATTATCTTTATGCCTTTGTCATTGGCGTATTTCTTGATTTCAGCCCATTGCGTGAAGAATTCGTACTGTATAAACTGCCACAGGAAAAGCACCTCGGGGTCGTAATCCTGTGTTTCCCACTCAGTCCACGGCTTTTCTCCGTTGGCTTTTTTCAGCGCCATAAATTCACAGAACTGCTTTAAATAAAGGTTGCCGTCGATGAAAGCCGAAATTTTGCTTTTCAGGCTTTCGTCAGCTCTTTTTGCCGCATTCATAAGCACGGCCGTTCTGGTGTGGTAAAGGCGCACGAATTCGCAGCTGTACGGTGTCTGCTGGCGGCAGGAGTCTAGCTCCTCTTTTGTCAGCAAGCCCTGCTCGTAAAGCGTGGGCAGGTCAACAAAATAGGGGTTGCCGCCGAAGGCGGAATAGGATTTGTAAGGCGAGTTGCACTCGTCCACAAGACAGAAGGGAAGCACCTGCCACATTGAAAAGCCGCAGCTGCTTAAAAAATCAATGAATTCTTTAGCTTCTTTGCCGAAACTGCCGGTTGAGTATTCACCCGGCAGGGATGAAATGTGCATAAGCACACCGCTCTTGCGTTTTTTGCTGTTCATATAATCACTCCGTATAGTGTTGCTTTCTTGACATAAAACAGTATTTATAATATACTTATTATATATTAGTTGCAGAAAAAATACAACAATAAACTTTTTGTTTCGGAGAATTCAAATGGCTCAAAAATCCAGAAGTGAATATGCTGCCTTGAATATTGCTTCCGGCATTGGCGGACACGTGGTTACTATTGTGTTGGCTACTGTCTGCCGTATGGTGTTTACGCGCGTGTTCGTTGCGGATTATCTTGGCGTTACCGGACTTTTCGGCAATGTGATAGGTATGCTGTCTCTTGCAGAGCTCGGCATAGGCACAGCAATTGCCTATGCGCTATATGAGCCCATTGCAAAAAACGATAACGAAAAAATAACAACGCTTGTAAGATTTTACGGAAAGTGTTACCGAATTATAGGTGTTGTGATTTTTTTGGTGGGTCTTGCATTGCTGCCGTTTATGGATTTGATTATAAAGGAAAAGCCTGCCATAAACGAAAGCTATACTCTTATATATATTATTCTGCTGTTCAATACGGCATCAACTTATTTCTTTTCTTACAGAAGCTCGCTGCTTGTTGCGGCGCAGAAGAATTATCTGCTGACCTTTTTCAGCAATATAATGGCTGTTGTTCAGAACCTTGTTCAGATAGTTGTTATTGTTTGCTGGAAAAACTATATTGCTTATTTGTTGATTTCCGTAGCTGCCGTTTTTTCAAATAATATTTTTTCGTATTGGCTCACTCAGAAGCATTATCCTTTTATAAACAGCAAAAGCGTTAAACCGCTGAACAAGGAAGAAAAGCGCAGTTTGATGCGAAATGTTTATTCCTTGACTGTTGCCAGAATTGGCGGTATCTTGGTTAATTCAACCGATAACATTATTATTACATACCTGCAAAATCTGGCATCGGTTGGCTTGCTGTCCAATTATACTCTTTTTTCGAGCAACATAAACAGCGTGCTGGGTATTGTTTTTAGCAGCCTTATTGCAGGCATCGGAAACCACAATGTTCTGGAAAGCAAAGAAAAAAAGCTTTCAATGTTTTACAGTATAAACTTTGCAAATTTCTGGCTTTACGGTTGGGCAGCTATTGGTATCTGTGTAGTTTCTACGGATTTTGTACGGCTGCTGTTCGGAGAAAATTATCTTCTTCCTCCGGAAATACCTTTGATTGTTGCGGTTGATTTTTATATGCTGGGTATGCAGTCGGCAGTTTCGGCATATTTCAGCACTAACGGCTTGTTCAGCCATTGCCGTTATCTTATATTACTTACGGCAGGAATAAACCTTGCGGCCTCATTTGTTCTCGGCAAATATTTGGGACTTTTCGGTGTTCTTTTGGCAACGGCAATTTCACGTGCATTTACAAACACGTGGTATAATCCGTATGCTGTTTTTAAATACGTTTTTGAATTGCCGTTCAGGTTGTATGTTAAAAGATATATCGGCTACTTAGTTGTTTTGGTTGCTACGGGAGCCGTTTGCTGGTTATTGTGTTCGCTGGTAAACATTTCTCTTATTGCAAATGCAGTTATCAAGTTTTTGATTTGCTGTATTGTACCAAATGCGGTATTCTTCTGTCTGTTCCGCAAAAGCGAAGAGTTCAAAACTCTTACGGGCTTTGTCAAGGTGATTTCAGACAAGCTTACGGGAAAGATAAAAGCAAAACTCAATAAAAAATAAGTACAGCCTTCCGCTTTACGTGATGTAAAAACGGAAGGCTTTTTTTATTCTTCTATAACTTTTTTAAGTTTTTCAAGTCCGAGGTCAATTTCTTCTTTTGTAATATTAAGCGGGGGCAGGAGGCGAACGAGTGCTTTGGCGGTTAAACATATAACGCCGTTTTCGATTGCCTTTTTGACAACATCGGCACCTGTCTTGTTTTCAACCTCAATGCCTATCATAAGACCCATACCGCGTATGGATTTTACGTTTCTGAATGAAGAAATTTTTTCACGCATATATTCGCCGTTAGCCTTTACTGTGCTGAGAAAGGCGGGATTGTTTACCTTTTCAAGCACATAGCTTGCGCCTGCACAGACTATCGGGTTGCCGCCGAAGGTTGAGCCGTGGCTGCCTGCGACCATTGTTGTGCCGAGCTCAGCCGTGCAAAGGCAGGCACCTATCGGAAGACCGCCGCCAAGACCCTTTGCAAGGGTTACGATATCGGGCTTTATACCGTAGTTTTCGTGTGCGAGCAATGTGCCCGTTCTGCCGATACCCGTCTGCACCTCGTCAATGATAACGAGTATATCCTTCTCCTTTGCGAGCGCACATACGGCGTTTACAAAGTCCTTGTCAAGCGGAATAACACCGCCCTCACCCTGAATCATTTCCATCATAACGGCGCAGGTTTTGTCCGTAATTGCCGCCTTTACCGCTTCAATATCCTTGTCGCAGTAAACGAAGCCCTGCGGATACGGGGCAAAGCAGGCGGGGTGAAGCGCATCCTGGCCGGTTGCGGTAAGCGTGTTCATTGTTCTGCCGTGGAAGGAGCTGTTGAGCGAGACAATTCCGTATCTGCCCTCGCCGTATTTGTCGTAGCTGTATTTGCGGGCAAGCTTTATAGCACACTCGTTGGCTTCTGCACCGGAGTTTCCGAGGAAAGCCTTGTCAAAGCCCGTTGCGTCGGTGAGCTGCTTTGTCAGCTTTGCTGTAGGCTCGCAGTAGTAGAGGTTGCTGATGTGGTTAAGGGTATGTGCCTGAGCACTGACTGCTTCTGCCCAGCCTTCATCTGCGTAGCCAAGGCAGTTGACACCTATGCCCGACGTGAAATCAATATACTCTCTGCCGTCAAAATCCTTTGCAACGGCACCCTTGCCGCTTGCTATTGCTAAATCGTAGCGGCCGTAGGTGGGCATTGCGGCGGAATTGTTCATTTCTTTAATCTGTTCAAAATTCATATATATTTGCCTCTTAATTAGCGGTTACTTTTTAACGGAACATTGTACCGATACCCTCATTGGTGAGAAGCTCGATAAGTATGGAGTGCTCAATTCTGCCGTCCATTATGATTGCGTGCTTTACGCCTCTGCGTACAGCCTCAACACAGCAGTCAACCTTGGGTATCATACCGCCCTTGATGATGTTCTGCTTTTTGAGTGCGGGTACTTCGCTTACGTTAAGCTCCTTGATAAGCGTACTCTCGTCATCCTTGTCCTTGAGAAGGCCTGAAATATCCGTCATAAGAATAAGGTTTTCCGCTCCGAGTACAGCCGCAATTCTGCTTGCCGCAAGGTCGGCGTTGATGTTGAAGGCGTGGTCTCCGCCGGCAACGGTGGAAATAACGGGGATGTAGCCGGCGTTGAGTGTGTCAAGCACGGGCTGAATGTTGATGTCCGTAATATCGCCCACAAAGCCGAGGTCCTTTTCGCGGTGCTTTACTGCCGTAATCATACCGCCGTCCATACCGCAAAGGCCGATGGCCTTGCCGCCCTTCTGCTGAAGGAGTGCCACAAGGTCCTTATTGACCTTGCCTGCAAGCACCATCTGAACAATCTCCATTGTTTCTTCATCGGTGTAGCGCAGACCGTCAACGAATTTGCTCTCCTTGTTGACTTTTTTCAGCATATCGTTGATTTCGGGGCCGCCGCCGTGGACAAGGACAACCTTGATGCCGACAAGCGAAAGAAGAACGATATCCTCCATAACAGCCTGCTTTAAATCCTCGTTAATCATAGCGTTGCCGCCGTATTTGATAACGATAACCTTGTTATAGTATTTCTGGATGTAGGGGAGTGCCTGCACCAGAATCTGTGAACGGTCAAAATTTGAAATTTCCATAGTGTTTACCTCTTTATGAGCGGTAATCGCCGTTGATTTTTACGTAGTCGTAGGTGAGGTCACAGCCCCAAGCGGTAGCTTCAGCTTCGCCGTCGGAAAGCCTGATGTCGATTGTGATTTCGTTTTCGAGAAGTATGGTCTTTGCAATATCCTCGTCAAACTCAATACCTGCGCCGTCACGGCATACGGCAATCCTACCCTTGGCGCTTACAAAGTCAACGTCAACGCCGTTGATGTTGAGCTCAGCACCCGAGTAACCGATTGCGCAGAGAACTCTGCCCCAGTTGGCGTCTGCGCCGAACATTGCGGCTTTGAGAAGGGAAGAGTTGATAACGGATTTTGCGACAGTCTTTGCCGTTGCGATATCCTTTGCGCCGTGTACGTATGCCTCGACAAGCTTTGTTGCGCCTTCGCCGTCACGTGCGATTTCACGGGAGAGGTAACGGAGCGCTTCGAAAAGTGCTTCCTTGAAGGTGTCAAAGTCTGCGCCTTCTTCGGTGATTTCTGCGTTGCCTGCAAGGCCCGAAGCGAGGATTGCACACATATCGTTTGTGGAGGTGTCACCGTCGACGGATACCATATTGAAGGTGTCGCAGACAACAGAATTAAGTGCCGCTCTGAGCATTTTTGCGCTTACGGCGGCGTCGGTTGTAAGGAAGCAGAGCATAGTTGCCATATTGGGCATAATCATACCGCTGCCCTTTGCCATACCGCCTATGTAACAGCTTTTGCCGTCAAGCTCAAACTTAACGCAGACCTGCTTTTCGTGAGTGTCGGTGGTCATAATTGCGATTGCCGCCTTTTCACCGCCGTCACGGCTCAGACCATCCCTGAGTGCGTCAATATGGCTTACAATCGGCTCAATATTGATAGAAGGCCCGATAACGCCCGTTGAAGCAACGACAACGTCCTTTGCATCAATGCCGAGTGCACCTGCGGCAAGAGCACACATAGCCTCTGCCTTTTCAATGCCGTCTGCGGCGCAGGTGTTTGCTATACCCGAGTTGCAGATGATGGCTTGCGCAACACCGTTTTCAAGGTTTGCGGCAGTAACTCTGTTGGGTGCACCCTTTACAAGGTTGCTCGTGTGCATTGCGGCGGCCGTGCAGGGCTTCTCGCAGTAAACAAGCGCTAAATCGTGCTTGGATTTGTTCTTTCTGATACCGCAGTGGACTGAGTTTGCAACAAAGCCGAGCGGTGTGGTAACTGTACCTTTAATGAATTCCATATATTTATCTCCTAAAAATCGGGGGATTAGAATGCAGGGGGAATGAGGTCGAGACCCGTTTCCTCGGGCAGGGAGTAAAGCAGGTTCATATTCTGTACTGCCTGACCTGCCGCACCCTTGACCATATTGTCAATTGTTGAAACAACGATAAGAGTGTTTGTTCTTGAATCAATGTGCAGTGAAATATCGCACATATTTGTGAATTTGACATTTCTAAGGTTTGCTGTCTGACCGTCCTTGAGCACACGGACAAACTGCTCGGCTGCGTACTTGCTTTCGTAGGCTTCTCTTACCTGCTGCTTTGTAACGCCGTCCCTGAGCTTTACGTACATTGTGGAAACAATGCCTCTGTTGACGGGCAGAAGGTGGGGAACAAAGGTGACGTTGATTTTCTTGCCGCCGACCTTGGAGAGAGTCTGCTCAATTTCGGGTGTGTGGCGGTGCATACCAACCTTGTAGGGTGAGAAAGCCTCGTTGCAGTCGGGGTAGTGGGTCGTCTGCGAAAGACCTCTGCCTGCACCTGTGACACCGGATTTCGAGTCTATGATTACGCTGTCGGTTTCAACAAGACCGTTTTCAATTGCGGGTGTAAGACCGAGTGCCGCCGAGGTGGGATAACAGCCGGGGTTTGCAATAATGTCAACACCCTTTGCCTTTTCTCTGAAAAGCTCGGGTATGCAGTAAACAGCCTTTTCGTGGATTTCGGGCTTGTCAAAGGGCTTCTGGTACCATTCGGTATATTCCTCCTCGCTTTCAAGGCGGAAGTCTGCGCCCAGGTCAATGAACTTTCTGCCCTTTTCAAGGCATTCGGCGGCAAGCGGCTCGGAAAGGCCGTGAGGCAGGCAGGCAAAAACAACGTCTGCCATATCAACGGCTTCGCTCTGGTTAATGCATACCTTGTCGCAAAGACCGAGGAAGGACGGATATATATCGGAAAGCTTCTGACCCTCAAAGCTCTTGGAGCAAAGGGCGGTCAGCTCTACGTCGGGGTGTTTGAGTAAAAGGCGGACAAGCTCTGCGCCTGCGTAGCCGGTTGCGCCGATAACGGCTGCTTTGATTTTCATAGTGTTCAGTTCCTTGTTTTGTTTCTTATTCTTATTTTTATTTTTTGATCCTGTTCTTTACACAGGTTTCGAGGTTGATTGCCTTGTAAACGTCTTCATCAAACAGCTCGCATACGTTTTTGTACATATCGAGCGGAAGTGTTTCAAGCGTGAGTTTTTCCTTGATACAAAGCGCAACAAGCTCACCCGTTGCCTTATAAGCATCGCGGAAGGGGAGACCCTTGCCGACAAGGTAGTCGGCGCAGTCCGTAGCGTTGATAAAGCCTTCGGCTGCCGCACGGCGCATATTCTCGGGAATAACGCGCATCGTGTCTATCATCGGGTCAAGTGCCGTCATACACATTTTAACCGTGTCGATAGCATCGAAAATGGCTTCCTTATCCTCCTGCATATCCTTGTTGTATGCAAGCGGAAGACCCTTCATTGCGGTGAGCAGTGCCATCAGGTCGCCGAAAACTCTGCCCGATTTGCCTCTGATAAGCTCGGCAAGGTCGGGATTCTTTTTCTGCGGCATAATGCTTGAGCCCGTTGAAAAAGCATCGTCAAGCTCAACGAATTTGAATTCCCAGCTGCACCAGAGAATAATCTCCTCGCAAAGACGGGAGAGATGTACCAT
The DNA here is from genome assembly GCA_017410325.1 of Clostridia bacterium. GTDB lineage: Bacteria > Bacillota > Clostridia > Oscillospirales > Acutalibacteraceae > UBA8612. The sequence continues at coordinate 14,851 of JAFQRA010000021.1, forward strand.
AAGAATTGAGAGCGAGGAGGCGATTTCAAGGCAGAAGTCTCTGTCCGAAACGCCGTCAAGCGTGTTTTCCACAACACCGTCAAAGCCTAAAAGCTCTGCCGTCATTGCTCTGTTAATCGGGTATGTTGTGCCGGCTAACGCACCGCTGCCAAGCGGAGAATAGTTCATTCTCGCCTTGGCATCTGCAAGCCTGCCCATATCTCTCTCAAGCATGCTCACGTAAGCGGAAAGCTGCATACAGAAGGTAATCGGCTGTGCACGCTGAAGGTGGGTGTAGCCGGGCATAATTGTGTTTTCGTTTTCGTGTGCCTTGTTGAATATCGTATCCGTCAGGTGGCGGAGCATATCCATAACCTCTTCGCATTCCTTGCGCAGGGTGAGGCGGATATCCGTTGCAACCTGGTCGTTGCGGCTTCTGCCTGTGTGCAGTCTCTTGCCTGCATCGCCAATGCGTGCGGTAAGGGTCTGCTCGATAAAGGTATGTATATCTTCCGCATCGGGGTCGATAAGAAGCTCGCCCGATGTAATATCCTCTTTAATCTGCTTTAAGCCGTTGATGATTTTTTCACAGTCCTCAACGGGAATAATGCCCTGCGTGCCGAGCATAACGGCGTGGGCGATTGAGCCGTCAATATCCTCACGGTACATACGGCTGTCGAATTTTATCGAAGAATTGAAATCGTTTGTTCTTTGGTCTGCTTCCTTTGAAAAGCGTCCTGCCCAGAGTTTCATAGATATATATTCCTGCCTTTTTTAAGGTTACTGAAAAAACAATTGTCGGGCGGAGGGGAAACTCCGCCCTTTATTTTTATTGTGTTTAATTATTTGTCTGCGTTGCGCTCTGCTTCAAGAATTGCACGTACCTTGATGGGAAGACCGAAGAGGTTGATGAAGCCTGCGGAATCCTTCTGGTCGTAAACCTCGTCTGCATCGAAGGTTGCGAAGTCCTCGCTGTAGAGAGTGTAGGGAGAGGTTACGCCTGCGTTTATCATATTGCCCTTGTAAAGCTTGAGCTTAACGTCGCCGGTAACTGTTTCCTGAGTTTTGTCAACGAATGCGCTGAGTGCCTCACGAAGGGGAGTGTACCACTGGCCGAAGTAAACAAGCTCTGCGAAACGGAGAGCAACCTGCTCCTTATAGTGCTGTGTATCTCTGTCGAGTGTGATTGTTTCAAGCACCTGGTGTGCCTTGTAGAGGATAGCGCCTGCGGGGTTTTCGTAAACACCGCGGGACTTCATACCGACAAGTCTGTTTTCAACAAGGTCAGCAATACCGATACCGTTTGCGCCGCCGATTTCGTTGAGCTTTGTAATGAGCTCAACGCCGCCCATCTTAACGCCGTCAAGAGCTACGGGAACACCCTTCTCGAAAGAGAGCGTTATGTATGTGGGCTTGTCGGGAGCAGCCTCGGGAGCAACGCCCATTTCAAGGAAGCCTTCCTTGAGGTACTGCGGCTCGTTTGCGGGGTCTTCAAGGTCAAGGCCTTCGTGGGAAAGGTGCCAGAGGTTCTTGTCCTTGGAGTAGTTTGTCTCACGGTTAATCTTAAGGGGGATGTTACGTGCCTCTGCGTACTCGATTTCCTCTTCGCGGGACTTGATATCCCAGATTCTCCAGGGAGCGATAATCTGCATTTCGGGAGCAAATGCCTTGATGGCAAGCTCGAAACGAACCTGGTCGTTACCCTTACCGGTACAGCCGTGGCAGATAGCGTCTGCGCCTTCAGCCTTGGCAATTTCAACAATTCTCTTTGCAATAACGGGACGTGCGAAGGATGTGCCGAGCAGGTAATCCTTCTCGTAAACAGCGCCTGCCTTGAGTGTGGGGAAGATGTACTCGTTTACAAACTCGTCCTGAAGGTTTTCAATGTAGAGCTTGGAAGCACCTGTCTTGATAGCCTTTTCCTCAAGACCGTCAAGCTCCGTGCCCTGTCCGACGTCGCCGGATACTGCGATAACCTCGCAGTTGTTGTAGTTTTCCTTGAGCCAGGGGATGATGATGGATGTATCAAGACCGCCCGAGTAGGCAAGAACAACTTTCTTAATTTCTTTCATTTCGATTTCCTCATTTCAAATTTATTTTTATTCAGTCGATGTGCATTATTATACACTCTTTATATAGAAAATCAACTGTTTTATTGCATAAATATGCAGTATTTTTACTGTTTTTTTGGGATATTGTGCATAAATACACAAGTTGCTGCAAAATAATTACTGTTTTCCCGTTGAGCCGAAGCCGCCTGCGCCTCTTTCGGTTTCGTCAATTTCGGTTACCTCAACCGTCGGGGCGGTGCAAACCGGCATAACGACAAGCTGTGCAATTCTTTCGCCCGGCTGAATCGTGTAGCTTTCCTCATACTGGTTGATAAGACCTACGCAGATTTCGCCTCTGTAGTCGCTGTCAACAACGCCGACACAGTTTGCCGGGGCAAGGCCGTGTTTGATTGCAAGGCCGCTTCTGGCGAATATCATAGCCGCATAGCCCGGGTCGTCAAGAGCGATTGCAAGCCCTGTCGGGATAAGGGCGTGGCCGCCCTTATCGAGTGTTACCGGCTCATCAATGCAGGCGCAAAGGTCAAGGCCTGCACTGCCCGCAGTTGCTCTCTGCGGAATTCTTGCATTTTCGCGAAGCTTCTTGAATTTGATTTCGGTTATCATATCAGAAAATCACCTTTTCTGCCTGCTGTCTGAGTACAAGACCGAGGAATTCATCAACGCTCATTGCGCCGATGTCGCCTTCGCCTCTCTTGCGTACGCCGACCGTGCCTTCTTCGATTTCCTTGTCACCCATAACGAGGATATAGGGAATCTTCTCAAGCTGTGCTTCGCGAAGCTTGTAGCCGAGCTTTTCACTGCGGCAGTCAGCCGTTACACGAAGACCTGCTGCGGAAAGCTTTTCAACGAGTGCGTTTGCAGCCTCGTGGTGTCTGTCGGCAATCGGAGCAATTCTTACCTGCTCGGGAGCAAGCCATACGGGGAAGGCACCTGCATATTTTTCAATAAGCAGAGCGAGTGTACGCTCGTAGCAGCCGATTGAGGTACGGTGAATGATGTAGGGATTCTTCTTTGTACCGTCTGCATCAACGTATTCCATACCGAATTTTTCGGCAAGCATCTGGTCAATCTGAATTGTGATGAGCGTGTCTTCCTTGCCGTGAACGTTCTTAATCTGAATATCGAGCTTCGGGCCGTAGAAGGCAGCTTCACCGATACCGATTTTGTAGGGGATTTCAAGGTGGTCAAGGATTTTTGCCATAATGCCCTGTGCTTCATCCCACTGCTCAACCGTACCGATGTACTTTTCCTTGTCATCGGGATCCCACTGTGAGAAACGGTAGGAAACGTCCTCGTAAAGGCCGAGGGTTTTGAGCATATAGATTGCAAGCTCAAGACAGCCCTTGAACTCGTCCTCAAGCTGTTCGGGACGGCACATAAGGTGGCCTTCGGAAATTGTGAACTGGCGTACACGGATAAGGCCGTGCATTTCGCCGGAAGCCTCGTTTCTGAAAAGTGTGGAGGTCTCGTTGTATCGCAAAGGCAGGTCACGGTAGGAGCGTGCTCTGTTGAGGTATGCCTGATACTGGAACGGGCAGGTCATCGGGCGAAGGGCAAATACCTCGTCGTCCTTTTCTTCGTCACCTAGGACGAACATACCGTCCTGATAATGGTCCCAGTGGCCGGAAACCTTGTAAAGGTCGCTCTTGGCCATATAGGGTGTCTTGGTGAGAAGCCAGCCTCTCTTCTGCTCCTCGTCCTCAACGAATCTCTGAAGGAGCTGAATTATTCTTGCGCCCTTGGGCAGAAGAATCGGCAGACCCTGACCTATAATATCGGAGGTGGTGAAAAGCTCAAGCTCTCTGCCGAGCTTATTGTGGTCGCGCTTCTTCGCTTCTTCAATTGCCTCAAGGTGAGCGTCAAGGTCAGCCTGCTTTGTGAAGGCTGTGCCGTAAATTCTCTGGAGCATCTTGTTTTTGGAGTCGCCTCTCCAGTAAGCACCCGTTGCAGAGGTGAGCTTGAAGGCCTTTACGCGTGAGGTGTCGGGAATGTGAGGGCCTGCGCAAAGCTCGTCGAATTCAGCCTGCTTGAAGAAGGAGATATTCTCGCCCTTGTCGGCGTGCTCTTTGATAAGCTCAACCTTGTAGACTTCGCCCTTTTCCTCCATTTTTGCAATGGCATCGGCAGGGGAGAGCTCATATCTTTCGAGCGCAATGCCTTCCTTGACGATTTTCTTCATCTCGGCCTCAATTTTTTCGAGCACCTCGGGTGTGAAAGAAACGTCGCAGTCAAAATCGTAGTAGAAGCCGTTATCTATAGCGGGGCCGATAGCAAGCTTTGCCTGCGGATAAAGCCTTTTGACAGCCTGTGCAAGAATGTGCGAAGCTGTGTGGCGGAAAGCTTTCTTGCCTTCCTCGTCGTCAAAGGTGAGAATCTCAACCTGAGCGTCTGCGTCAAGTGCTGTGCGAAGGTCGCAGACCTCGCCGTTTACCCTTGCAACACAGGCGGCCTTGTAAAGACCCATACCCAGACTTTTTGCGATTTCGGCAACGGTAGTGCCGTTTTTGTACTCCTTAACAACGTTGTCTTTAAGTGTTACGTTAATCACTGTATATCATCCTTTCTGTAAAGATATCAAAATAAAAAACTCCACCCCGTAAAAATACAGGGTGAAGTACAATAAACCATACTCCACGGTTCCACCCGTGTTGCGTACAAAAAGTACGCCGCTTTAATAACCTTAACGCAGTTTATACGGCACAGCTTATTTGACGGAAAATCAACTTCGCAGGCACTCGGCAGCGGTCGGCATCGGGGCTGAATATCCGCCTTTCAGCTTTTGGCGGACTCTCTGTTAATCAACTTTTCCGAAGCACATTCTGCTTCATCGCTTTATTAATATAAATATTAAAAACAATATATCACTTTTAATTCGCCGTGTCAAGCAGTTTGTTTAAGTTCTTTTACGGATAATATTGACTGTCACGAACATTTGTGCTAATATATCCGTTGTAAGGTGTTGCCTTACAACGGTAGGCGGTTGCACCCTCTTTTATTCGGAGGGCGCCTTTTCCCTCCGGAAAGGAGGGCGGTGCCAATGGTTACATACGAAGAACTGTTCCTTTTCGGAACGCTTTTGGTTTCAATCATAGCACTTGTTGTCGAACTGACAAAAAAGAAATAACCGCCCCAGCCTGCAAACTGAGCGGTTAATTTCTTAACTACCATTTTGAGGGCGTAACCGTCTATCGGCAACACCTTACACCTTTATTATATTCAGCTTTTTGCATGTTGTCAATAGTTTTATTCTGCTCATTTAAGTAAATAAATTGAACAGAAATTACAACATTTTACGCATAACAGCTTGACCGTTTTCTCTTGCAATTTCAACGAAGCCTGATTTTTCGTAAAGGCGCATAGGTCCTTGAAAATCAAAGTTGTCTCTGCTTTCGGAAAGTCTGGCATAGCCTTCAACAGCTATATAGCCGTTTTCTTTTGCATCTTTGCAAACTCTTTCAATGAAAGCCGAAGCAATTCCCATACCTCGGTATTCGGGTGCAATTTCAAAACAAACAATAGAAACGGTTTTACCGCAAGTGTTTTCTTTGGCGAATTTCGGAACAAAACCGGCATAGCTTTCAATATCTGCTGCATTGCACCAACCGACAGATATATTGCCATCAAAAGCAAGATAGCCGTGGATTTTGTTTTCATTGAGCATTTTTACTGCGTACTTGCGCAAAGTTTTCTTCACGCCGAATATCTTGAATTTTTTAACCATCTTTTTAATGGTTTCTTCGTCCTGGTTGGGTGAAGTGCAGTAGCAAGGCCCGTTGGGATTACCGTCGGTAAATGCACGGTTGTCAAAAAAGTCAAGATAATCCTCGTTTAATTCAGTTGTCAAAGGTTTAATTGTAATCATCATAAAACTTAACTTCTGTAAACCTTTACAGCGTGCTTGCGGCAGTCGAACTCGGCTATTTTGTATGCGCCGCCGTACTCGCCGTCGAGTGTCCACGGAATTTCACCGTCAAGACATTCTACTACAAAGTGGCTGCCTTTGGTGAGGGTGAACATATCCTCATTGTACTTGTGCTGAATGAGAAGCTCTTTTGCACGCTCCGTCCACATTTTTGCGCCGTGGGGCATTTTTGCAAGGTTGAGCTCGAACAGTCCGTCGTCAAAGCCTATGTCCTCACGCTTGTACTTGATGATGTTACCGATTGAAAGCGAGCTTGAAATTGCGCCGAAGGCGTATTCGCCCTCGTAAACGTCGTTGTCGCACTCAATTCTCATTGAAAGCGGCTTGAAGCCCTTGAGCTCCTTGAGGCCTGCGACAAAGTAAGCGGGGTAGCCGAAAACGTTTTTGGCAGACTGTGAAACGGAATACGAGCTCTTTGTGAATATACCGAAGGAAGCGGTGTAGCAGAAATAGCGCTCGTTATTCATCTGGCCCATATCGTGGAATTTCGGCTCAACCTCGCAGATGAGGTCGATTGCCTTCTGAACATCTGTGGGCACGCCTATGCTTGCGGCAAAGTCGTTCGTTGTGCCGCTGGGAATATAGCCTATCGGAATTTCAATGCCCGACTGAATAACGCCGTTTACAGTTTCGTTGAAGGTGCCGTCACCGCCGCGGCAGACAATAAGGTCGAATTTGTCGGCAAGGAGCTTGGCGTATTCCGTTGCGTCACCGCGCTTCTGTGTGGTGTAAACGGTGGTTTCAAAGCCTGCCTTTGTGAACATATCGGCAATATGCCAGAGCTGTTTTTTGAGTGTGTATCTGCCCGAGCAGGGGTTGATTATTACGAGAACTTTTTTGCCCTTCTGGTTTTCCATCTCTTCACATCCTAAGTGTAATTTTATTAATTATTAAGAACTGTAAGCTCCTTGGGTGCATTTGTAAGGTTTTCACAGCCATTTTCGGTTATGAGGAGCATATCTTCAATTCTGACACCGAACCTGTCGGGAAGATAAATGCCGGGCTCTGCTGTAATTACGTTGCCGGTACGCAGTGTGTAGCTGCTCTTTTCGGAAACTCTGGGTTCTTCGTGAATGTCTATTCCTACGCCGTGCCCCGTTGCGTGGCCGAATGCGTGGCCGTAGCCGGATTTGTCAATTACGCTTCTTGCGGCAAAATCCACCGTTGAGGCGGGTATTCCTGCTGCCGCCGTTTTGATTGCGGCTGCCTGCGCTTCAAGGACGATAGCGTAAACGTCTGCCATCATATCGCTGACTTCGCCTACAGCAACCGTTCTTGTCATATCACTGCAATAGCCGTTTACCTTTGCGCCGAAATCCATTGTTACGAAATCGCCGAATTCTATAATTTTGTCGCTTGGCACACCGTGTGGCAGGGAGGTCTTTTTGCCGCTGACAACTATCGTGTCAAAGGCTATGCCCTCGGCACCGTTGCGCAGCATATAGAAATCAATTGCAAGCGCAACCTCTTTTTCGGTCATACCGGGCTTTATGTATTTGATAACGTGGTTGTAGGCGGCCTCGGCAATAGTCTGGGCGGCCTTTATGTTTTCAACCTCTTCGGCCTTCTTTTCGCAGCGCAGAAAACGCAGAGCTTTGTCCAGGCGGCTGTCGAAAACAGCCTTGAAGCCGTCGGGCTTGAAAATTCTGTTGAATTCGCGAAGACCCGCTATCGTGACGTGGTCAGCTTCAAGTGCAACGCTTGAGCAGTTGAACTTTTTGAGGTACTTCGGAATCTGCTCCTTGTAATCCTTCATAAGCACAACGTCACAGCAATCAACGCTTGCCTGTGCCGCCTCAATGTAACGGCTGTCCGTCATAAAAACACTGCCGTTGCGGCTGACAACGATGTAGCCCGAATCGGTGTTGAAGCCCGTAAAATATCTTATGTTTGAGGGGCTGGAAATAATACCCGCATCAATATCCTTGGGTAAAAGCTTTATAAGGTCGTGAAGTTCCATTTTCATTTCTCCGTTTTTCTGCGTTCAAATTCCTGCAAAAGCTCTTTTTCACCGTCTCTTGCTTTTTTGAAATAGAACTTGAATATTTTTTCGTCCCGTGCCCTGTCCGTAAATACGGCAACGGCACCGGCGGTATTTGCAGCAAGCATATCCGTCTTTAGCTGGTCGCCGACCATTGCAAGGCGTTCAATCGGCAGACCCAATTTTTCCGCCGCCCTGAAAAGTCCGTCGGGTCGGGGCTTTTTTGCACTGTATATATAATACCCGATGTTCAGCTTTTTTGCAACAGGAATAACCCGAAGAGGAATTGCGTTTGAAACTATGGCTGTTTTTACGCCTGCGGAACGGATATATTCAAGCCATTCCTTTACGCCCGGCAGGGGACGCAGGGTTTCGTCGTAAATCAGGGTGTTGTCAATGTCGAGCAGCAGCCCGTCAACACCCATAGCCCTTATGTCGTCTGTTGTGATGTCGCACACGCTTTTGAAGCGGTATTGCGGCATATAGCGGTCATCAAGCATATAAAATCTCATCCTGAATAAAAAATAAGACGGGCAAACAAATTGCCCGTCTTGTCGGTTCTTACTTATACTTGCGCTTACGAGCAGCCTCTGACTTCTTCTTTCTCTTTACAGAAGGCTTTTCATAGTGTTCTCTTTTGCGAACCTCCTGAATAACACCGTCTCTGGAAGTCTGTCTCTTAAATCTTCTGAGTGCGCTGTCTAAGGATTCGTTTTCTTTAACTTCTACTTTACTCACTGTCTATTCCCTCCCTCCGCGAATTTGCAGGGGCAAATTTCTCATTCTATAGCAGACATTATACAACAAGAGATTGTCGCTTGTCAATAAGTTTTTTAAATTTGTTTGAAGCCGATTTTTTTCATGCATTTGTCAAGCGTTCTCTGGGCGAGTCTGCTTGCTCTTTCGGCACCCTTTGCCATACATTCGTTGATGTAGGCGGTGTCTGTGATTATGCGCTTGTACTCTGCCTGAACGGGTGCAAGCTCTGCAATAACAGCTTCAGCAACGGCAACCTTGAAATCGCCGTAGCCCTTGCCGTCAAACTCTTTTTCGATTTCCTCGTAAGCTTTGCCGGTACAGCAGGAGTATATAGTCATAAGGTTGTTGATTCCGTCCTTACCGTCTGCATAGCGTACGCAGGCCTCTGAATCGGTAACTGCGCTCTTGAACTTCTTCATTATCATATTCGGCTCGTCAAGCACGGAAACGGATGCCTTGGGGTTGGGGTCGGATTTTGACATCTTCGAGGTCGGATCCTGCAAAGAGGTAATCTTTGCGCCCTTTTTGCCGATGAACGGCTCGGGTATTGTGAAAACGTTGCCGTAGATGCCGTTGAAACGCTCGGCAATGTTACGCGTCAGCTCAAGGTGCTGCTTCTGGTCAGCGCCGATGGGCACGAAATCCGACTGATAGAGCAGAATGTCAGCCGCCATAAGCGTGGGATAAGAGAAAAGACCTACGTTTATGTTGTCAGCGTGCTTCTGGCTCTTGTCCTTGAACTGTGTCATTCGGGAAGCCTCGCCGAACTGCGTGTAGCAGTTGAGAAGCCAGCCCAGCTGTGAGTGCTGAGGGACGTGGCTCTGCATAAATACAATGCTCTTTTCGGGGTCAAGGCCGTTGGCAAGCAGAAGCGCAAACATTTCCGTTGACTGCTTGCGAAGCATTGCAGGCTCCTGGCGTACTGTTATTGCGTGAAGGTCGGCAACGCCGAAAAGACAGTCGTAATCCTCGCTCATAGCCTTCCAGTTTTTAAGTGCGCCGAAATAATTGCCGATTGTCGGCACAGCTGTGGGCTGAATCAGGCTGAGTACACGCTTCTTGCGCTCGGGTGCTTGGTTTTCCATATCGTAATTTCTCCGTTAATCTTATGTAATAAAATATACAGTAAAATATTATAGCATAATAGTTCGGGTTTGCAAGTGTTTTCTTGACATTTGAGTGGAAAAAGAATATAATATTAATATAGTGATACATCGCCGGGTGTGTGTTCTGCACCGGCCCCGGTCTTGAACGGTGTATCACTTTTCTTAATATATAGAATGTTTGATATATCCGGGGGTTATTATTGATTAACCAATAACAGTTTGATACAATACTATAAGAGTTGTTGCTGAGATATCGGTTACCACGGCAAGTAAAGTCCGTAGGGCAACTCTGTATTGAAGCACGAAACGTGGTGTCGGAATTGCCGATACGGTTTTTAAACCGCTAAACGGAATCGTTGCTTCTTTTTTGTTTTCGTAATTATTGGGTGCTTTATTGCAATTAGAATTAAACAATGCTATTATAAAATAAACAAAAACATGAAAGGCGGTTTTGGCTTTGGAGATAAAGGACATACTTTCAAGGGTTGACCATACGCTGTTAAAGCAGGATGCAACGTGGGAGCAGATTAAGGCTATATGTGATGACGGTATTGAGTATTCTACGGCGAGTGTCTGTATTCCCGCTTCGTTTGTTAAGCAGGCGGCAGAATATGCAAAAGGCAGGGTGAAAATCTGCACGGTTATCGGTTTTCCTTTGGGCTATTCAACAACCGCAGTTAAGGCCGCTGAGGCTGCCGATGCGGTTGAAAACGGGGCAGACGAAATTGATATGGTAATCAACGTCGGCTGGCTCAAGGACAAAAAATATGATGAATTGCTCAATGAAATAAAGCGGATTAAAGCCGCTTGCGATGGCAGGATATTAAAGGTTATTATTGAAACCTGCCTGTTGACCGATGAGGAAAAAATCAAGATGTGCGAAATTGTTTCAGCTTCCGGTGCAGACTATATCAAGACGTCAACGGGCTTTTCTACGGGCGGTGCAACGAGGAAGGATATAGCCCTCTTTGCAAAGCACGTTTCAAACGGTTTGAAGATAAAAGCCGCAGGCGGAATACGCTCGGTTGCCGATGCTGAGGACTTTATAGCACTCGGTGCAGATAGACTCGGCACAAGTGCTATAGTTAAGCTTGTAAAGCAAGAAAACTTTACAGGCGGATATTGATGAGGTGATTTTATGGCAAACTATCCTACTCCGCATATCAACGCAACACCCGACGATTTTGCGAAAACCGTGCTTATGCCGGGTGACCCTTTGCGTGCAAAATTCATTGCCGAAAACTTTCTTGAAAACGCCGTGCAGGTGAATTCCGTGCGCAATATGCTCGGCTTTACGGGCTTTTACAAGGGCAAAAGAATTTCCGTTATGGGCAGCGGTATGGGAATTCCGTCTATCGGCATCTATTCCTACGAGCTTTTCAACTTCTTCGGGGTTGAAAATATAATACGTGTCGGTACGGCAGGCGGTATGAGCGAAAAGGTAAAAATCAAGGATATAGTAATCGGTATGGGTGCCTGCACAAATTCCAATTTTGTAAAGCAGTTTCACTTGCCGGGTGATTATGCCCCGATTGCAAGCTGGGAGCTTCTTGAAGCCTGTGTGAATAAGGCCAAAGAGCTCGGTTTGAATTGCAAGGTCGGCAACGTTTTGTCTTCCGACACCTTCTACGGCGATGACAGCTGTCTGCCCGACGAGCTTAAGGCTAATATGCTTTGGGCAAAAATGGGTGTGCTTGCCGTAGAAATGGAAAGTGCGGCGCTTTATATGAATGCTGCCCGTGCAGGCAAAAACGCACTTGGTATTTTCACGGTTTCCGACCACCTTATCACGGGGGAGGCAACCTCTGCCGAGGAAAGACAGACCTCGTTTACGGATATGATGAAACTTGCACTTGAAACCGCGGCTTCTTTATAATATAATCAATTTATAAAGACAGTAAAGGAGAATGTTTATGAACAGCTTTAAAAAGATACTTGCACTTCTTCTGGCTCTGCTCTGCCTTTGCTCGTTTGCCGCTTGTACGGGTAACGAGGGAGCAAACGGCGGCGATGAATCGAACAGCCTTGCTCTTGAAGACGGCGAGGACGCGGGCCTTGAAAAGAAAAAGGTAGTTGTTGCAAACGTTACCGGTAAGGATGCGGTTTCAATGCTCGTACGTCCGAGCGGCACTCAGGAATGGTCAGACAACGTTTTGTCGCAGGATTATTTCCACTCAAACAAGGCTCTTGAGCTCAGCTATGTTGAGAAGGCAGAGAATATCTACGATATCCGCCTTGTGTTTGAGGATGGCTCGTATGAGGATTTCACCGACCTCGATTATTCCAAAACAATCGGCTACATATACCTCGGAAACGAGGAACCGTCCGCTGAAGAAACAACAGAATAAGTTTCATAAAAAAACAACGCCTCTTCTCTTTATGCTTTAGAGAAGAGGCAATTCTTTTGTGCTTTATTATTCTTCTGTTTCGCTCTCCGCTTCGCTTGTGCTTTCAAGCGTTACGGGGGCGGTTGTTGCTGGCAGTATTGTTACGCCGGGGTCAGCGTTGTCGGGTGAGTCTGTTGCCTGAATTGCGCTTATGTAGTAGCCGTTGTCATTTTCTCTGAGCGTTACCTTTACGTATTTGCTCGGTTCGGGTTCGACGAAGTTACCTGCCTTATCCTGCGCCCAGGCTTCTGCGGAGAGGTAGCCGACTGTGAGCACAACTGTGTTCGAGGTCTTTTCGATATCCTTTACATCGGGTGTGTATATCGGCATTGTACCTGCGGAGGTTACGAGGTAGCACTGCGTCTGCTCGTTGAATGAGAATTCGTCAAAGTTGCCCTTTACACCGATGTGTGTGGGTATTACGTCAGTGCCGAAAAGCTCGGCAAATTTCTTGTTGACCTCTTCTGCGGGTATCATAATATTACCGCTGTTGTCAGTTTCGTATTTGCCGGGGTAAATGCTTTCATCCTTGATTACACCCCATACGGCACAGACCGTAAGCTGGTCAAGGTTGGCGGCGGAAACATCGTCAAACATATCGGGGTCGTACATAACAACGGGTATGAGCATTGTTTCGTATTCGATTTTCTTTTCGGATTTGTCGGTCAAATCCTTGATGCCGTCAATTCCTGCGCCCACGGAGAAAATTACTCCGACAACGGCCAGGATTATTACGGCTAAACCGAGAGGAAAGGCGAGCTTGCTCTGACCCTTTCTTTTTTTGCTTTCTGTCATAATATAAGTCCTCCCTATAGTGCAGACAGTGCTATCATTACGGGCATGGTCAGCACGGAAAAGAAGCTGACGAGTGCAACCGTTTTTGAAGCAACGCCTGTGTTGAGGTTGTATTTACCTGCAAAAATAACCGTGTTGTTTGCACAAGGTGCAGAGGCGGAAATTGCCATAGCCATGGCAAGCGTCTGAGGCAGGTTGAAAATTCTGAAAATTCCTATCATTATAAGCGGCACGGCAATGAGCTTGAGCACGGAAACGAGGTAAATGTTTTTGTCCGTGAGCATTGTTTTAAGGTCGGTGTGTGCAATGTACGTGCCGAAAATGAGCATTGCAAGCGGTGTATTCAGTGCGGCAAGGCTCGTTACGGGTGTTGCAATTATCTCGGGCAGCTCAATGCCGAGAAGGAAAAGCGGCAGACCGAAGAAAACACCGATTGTGCCGGGATTTATCAGAAGCTTTTTGAAATTGAATTTGCCGTCCTGCGCTCCGATAATATATATGCCGTGGGTAAAGCCGAAAATGTTAAAAACCATAATTACGGCTGAGCAGTAAAAAACACCCTGTGCGCCCAGCACGGCATTGGCAAGCGGAAGAGCCATATATCCGCAGTTGCCGTAGATGGAGGCGTATTTGTAAATACCTGCCGCATCGGGAGCGCTTTTGCGGAAAAACGGAAGGGTTATAACGATTCCCACTATGTGTATAGCAACACCCACCAGGGCGGCAATTCCGAAATTTTTAAGGTTTTCAGGCGAATTGTCAATGGTGAGAAAGCTGTTGACTATTACAAGCGGAGTTACAATGTAAAACAGCAGGTTTGTGTTGAGCTTGGAAGCTTTTTCCGTGTAAAGACCTGCCTTGTCCGCAAAAAAGCCGACGGCTATTAAAATGTAGAGAATGAGCACCTGTTGAGCGGTTGTGAGTAAATTTTCAACAAACAAGTCGGTCGGACCTTTCGTCGGGTAAATTTTTTATTTATCTGTCTGCTTTTTAGCACAAGCCGTGTTGTAAAGGAAGAGGGGGATGAATACGGACATGGCAAGGTCGCAGATGTTGAAGCCGTAGTCTGCAACAAGGCTGTCGGAGTGGCCGATTATAATAAGGAAAAGTCTGGGTACGCTGACAAGGAAGGCGAGAAGTGCCGCAGGCACACCGCAGCCGTAAAGCCTCCACGCGGCGTCTTCGGGTGTTACCTTGGTTACAATCTGTGCAAAAGCCATAAAGAAGGTTATAAGGAACACAAGCATAAACAGCTCAAGCAGAAGGTCTGAAACGTTTACAAAGCTTATTTTGCGCACAAAACGCACAATAATTCTGCAGATTGCCCACGCAACGGGAGCAACGGAAAGAATTGCAAAACCGTTGAGCCTGGCCGATTTACTCAGGCAGGAAACGGTGTAAATCCACAGGAAAAAGGCTGTCAGTACGCCGAATACGGCCTGAAGCAAAAGAGCGGTTGCACCGGATTTGCTCAGATACTGTATACGAGTGAGGTCTGACGCTTCAATGTAGCTTGCGTTTATTTCGATGAAGGAGGAAACCCTGTAAACCGAGTCGAACATTACGGCAAGAGCTGTCAGACCCGACGCAACGCCCGTGGGAATACTGCGGCCTGCTATGTTTCTCGTTCTGCCTGCCTTTTCGCTCAAAAAGCTGACTGCGGCAACACCAGCCACAACGGCTGCACAGAGAATATAAAACAGCGGTACGGTAAAGCTGCTTTCGGTGAAAAAGCCTGTTTGCGGGTCAATGAGCCTTGCAACCTGATAAACACGCAGCGGCAGCAGTGCGCAAAGGCTGATTGCGGCGGCTGCAATAATTGCAAACGGCTCGGGCTTTGATAAACTTCCTTTAATCTTTTTCATTTTTACACCTCTTAAAATGTAAAGCGTTCTTCGCTGGGGATATACATATCCGAGTGCATAACGTTTTCTTCCGTGCGGTCTGCAAGGGCTATGTACTTGTTGGGAAGAGAAACGTTCTTGTATGCGGGTCGGATTATTCTGCCGCCGGTGCTGATTTCTTCAATTCTGTGTGCGGCCCAGCCCGCCATACGGGAAACCGTAAAGATGGGTGTGAACAAATCCTCGGGTATGCCGAGCATATCGAGAATAAGACCGGAATAAAGGTCAACGTTGGCACAAATGGGTTTCATATTGCCCTTTTCCTTGCGGAAAATTTCCGGTGTCAGCCTTTCAATAAGCTCAAGCTGTTCAAATCTTCTTGCAAATTCCTCGGTTTTTACAAAATCCTTTGCGGCAGCCTTGAGAAGGACTGCTCTCGGATCGGACATTGTATAAATAGCGTGTCCCATACCGTAAACGAGACCCGAGCCGTCACCGGCCTGCTTGTGAATGATTTTTGTGAGATAATCCGCAACCTGTCCCTCGTTTGTTATGTCGGAGATTTCCTCTGACATAAGGGTGGTCATTTCGCGTACCTTTATGTTGGCACCGCCGTGCTTGGGGCCCTTGAGTGAGCCTATGCCTGCGGCGATTGCCGAATAGGTGTCTGTGCCGGAGGAGGTGAGGACACGTGTGGCGAAGGTGGAGTTGTTACCGCCGCCGTGCTCGGAGTGAAGGATAAGGCAAAGGTCAAGCAGCTTTGCCTCCTCGTCCGTAAACGCTCTGTCAGAGCGGATGGTGCGCAGGATGTTCTGAGCCGTGCAAAACTCAGGCTTGGGCTGATGAATGTACATACTCTTTTTATAAAAGTGACGGCGCTTGACCTGATATGCGTAGCTCATAACGGAGGGTAGCTGTGCAATGAGCTGAATACACTGCCTGAGTACGTTTTCAACGCAAATATCGTCCGGGTTATCGTCATACGAATAGAGAGCCAGCACTGAACGCGACATCTTGTTCATAATGTTGGCAGACGGTGCCTTCATTATCATATCTTCAATGAAATCCTCAGGCAGCTCACGGCACTCCGCAAGAACGTTTCTGAATTTTTCAAGCTGATTCTTAGTGGGAAGAGCACCGCAGATGAGCAGCCACGCAACCTCTTCAAAGCCGAAACGGTCATCCTCACGGAAGCCTTTTACCAGATCGTTTACATTAAGGCCGCGGAATTTGAGCATACCGGGCCTGGGTACACGTTCACCGTCCTGAATATAATAACCGTCAACGCTGCATATTCTTGTTAAGCCCGCCATAACGCCTGTGCCGTCGCTGTTGCGAAGGCCACGCTTGACGTTGTATCTGTTGTAATCCTCTACATTAATCTTGTCATTAATTCTGATTTCAGAGCATAGATTAATCAGGGAGTCACTCGTGATGGGGGACATATACTTGGACATAAACTTTTCTCCTTGGGTAACACCTGCAAACAGGTAAATATAATACTTGAATTTATATTATATATAAAAAAATTTGAAAAGTCAATGAATAAAGCTGAGGCTTGTTAAAAATAAAACATAGGGAGAAATAAAAATGGGATTTTACAAACTGCTTGCCTTTCTTATTGCGCTTACCGTTATGCTCACGCCGCTGCTCTCTTTAGACGGGACAAGGCCGGACGGTAACGGGATTCACCGTGAATCAATATCTGAAACCGATAAATCGGACGGTGAAAGCAAGGATACGGCTGATACGGCCAGGGTGCTTCTCAAAGAAGAAAACAAGGTTGTTGAGTTGGAAATTACCGAATACCTGCTCGGTGTGCTTGCGGCGGAAATGCCTGCCGTTTACCACGAGGAAGCGCTCAAAGCGCAGGCGGTAACGGCATATACATATTTGCTTTACAGACGCGCAGTGCAAAGCGAAAAGCCCGACGCAACGCTGAAGGGTGCGGATTTAAGTGACGATTCGGCGACACATCAGGGCTATCTCACCCCTGAAGCAAGAGAGGAAAAGTGGGGCAGCAAAACCGAAACCTACGAAAAAAAGCTGACCGAAGCAATAAAGTCGGTCAGCGGTGAGGTTATTACCTTTGAGGGTAAGCCGATAATGGCAGCATTCCACGCAATAAACAGCGGTGTTACAAACAGCGCAAAAACCGTCTGGGGCGGTGAGGTTGCCTATCTGCAAAGCGTTGTAAGCACAGGTGACAGGCTTTCGCCCGACTGTACGAAAACCGTTGTAATAAAGGCCGATGAGCTCTCTCAGATGCTCAACGGCCTTGAAGGCTGTGAGCTTTCGGGAGAAGCGGAAGACTGGATAGGCGAAATCCATGCGGCTTCCTCGGGCTATGTGTCGCAGATAAATGTCGGCGGTGAAGACTATACGGGCATACGCTTCCGTGAAGCGGTGGGGCTGAGAAGCGCCGTGTTTACCTGCGAATACAAAAACGGCGGCTTTCATTTCACAACCGAAGGCTACGGCCACGGAGTCGGCCTGAGCCAGTACGGTGCGGATTATATGGCACGGCAGGGAAGCACGTGGGAAGAAATAATCAAGCACTATTATACGGGTGTGGAGATAGAGAAAATATAAAAAGAGAAAGTTCGGATTAAACTTTCTCTTTCACAACTGCTATTCTGTTTATTGAGTATGCTTTGAAAATTCTTATGTGCTCGGCTGTTATTGTTTCACCGCTTACGGCTATGGGTATTGCAGGGGGACAGGAAACCGTGGGTGCGGCACAGATTCTGCCCTTTGCTTTGTCAATGCTCACCGTTTCACTTTCGGCAAACATTGCTTCGCGTATTGACATTACCCTTTCGGGCTTTACAAAGCCGAGACCTTGCCTGACATTTCTTTTAAGGAGAGGCATATTCTCAAAAGCTGCTTTCAGCTTTTCAAAATCCTCACAGGAATTGAATGAAGACGCCATAAACGAAACGAATTCACCGTCATAATACTCGGGCTCGATACCCAAATTTCTGAAATACTCGGCATCGGAGCAACGGGCGGTGATTTTAAGCGGCTCAACGGATATTTCTTCAATGCCTTTTAAACGCATTGCTTCTCGGATTTCGGCCGCCTTGCTTTGGACGAAGGCAATATCGTCTCTGATTTTTTCGTCAATATATCTGTTGCACAAATCAAGCGACTGCATAACGAGATACGACGGGCTTGTACTGCCGAAAAGTGCCGTTGCCGACTTGAGCTTATCGGCAAAGCCGTAGATATCGTTCCCGGCGCAGTGCAGGTAGCTGCCGCCTGTCAGCACGGGCAGGGTTTTGTGTGCCGAATCACAGCACATATCAGCACCCAAGGCAATCGGGTGAAGGTTTTCCTTGCAAAAGGCAAGGTATGCACCGTGAGCGTTATCGACAAGCAGGGGAATACCGTGCTTCCTGCAAGCTGCGGAAATTCCTTTTATATCCGACATCCCGCCGAGATAATCGGGGCTTGTGATGTAAACCGCAAAAGGCTTTGTCGGTGCCAAGGAAAGCACGTTTTCAATTTTCTGCGGTGTAATGCCGCACGAGCAAATACCGTTATTTTCTTCGGGGTACAGCCATTCAACGTCAACACCGAGCTTTGCGGCACCGTAAATAAACGCCTTGTGAGCGTTTCTGCCGGCAAGAATATACGGATTGCTGTTTTTATCTGCTCTTTGAAAAGCGGTGAAGAGCATAGCCTGAATGCTCTGGGTTGAGCCGCCCGCCGAATAAACGGTGCGGCTTGTGCCGAAAAGGGAGGATGCGTTTTTTTCGCTTTCGAGTATTATCCCGTGGGCGTGGTAAAGGTCGTCAGCACCCTCGATTTCGGTGATATCAAGGCTTTCAAGCCCTAAAAAAGGCACACCCTTATGGCCCGGCATGTGAAACCGGGCCTTGTTTTCTTTTGCGTAATTCTTCACAAAATCAACAATTGGTGTGCTTATCATTTCAAATATCCTTATTCAGATTTCGTCTGCTATCTGGAGCATTACGGCACATTCGATGCGCTTTTTGAAAAGCTCACAGCCGTATTCGTAAATGCCCGTAATTTTACCCGATGCGTGGTAGGAATTTGCCGCACAGCCGCCCGAGCAGTACAGCTTTGCCCAGCAGTCGTCGCACTCTTTTCGTGCGTAAGCGTTGCAGAGCTTGAATTCGTCCTGCACGGCGGTGTTTGTAATACCGTTGTAAATGTTGCCGAGCAGATATTTTTCGTCACCGACAAACTGGTGGCAGGGGTAAATATCGCCCGTTGGTGTTACGGCAACGTATTCCGTGCCGCTTCCGCAGCCCGAAATGCGCTTGTAGATACAAGGGCCGTGCTTGAGGTCGAGCATATAGTGGTAAAAGGTGAAGGGTCTGCCTTCCTTTTTGCGTTTAATCATTTCCTTGGCGAGAATTTCATACTGCTCAAACAGTACGGGTAAATCCTCCTCGGTGAGTGCGCTCGCATCGGTCGGTGCGCACACAACGGGCTCCATGCTCAGCTGGGTAAAGCCCATATCCGCCATGTGGAAAATATCGTTTGTGAAATCCGTGTTGGCGTGGGTGAAGGTGCCGCGCATATAGTAGCCCTTGTCGCCTCTGCGCTCAACAAATTCCTTGAACTTGGGCAGAATTATATCGTAACTGCCTCTGCCCTGATAGTCCTTGCGCAGGCGGTCGTGAACTTCCTTTCTGCCGTCAAGGCTTAAAACGACGTTGCTCATTTCCTTGTTGCTGAATTCAATTACATCGTCGTCAATAAGCATACCGTTTGTGGTGAGCGTGAAACGGAAATTCTTGTTGTAGATTTTCTCCTGCTCACGGGCGTAGGCGACAAGCTGCTTTACAACGTCCCAGTTCATCAGCGGTTCACCGCCGAAGAAGTCAACCTCAAGGTTGCGGCGCGTGCCCGAATGTTCAATCAGGAAATCAAGCGCACGCTTGCCGACCTCAAAGCTCATAAGTGCTCTGTCGCCGTGGTACTTGCCCTGGCTTGCAAAGCAGTATTCACAGTTGAGGTTGCAGGTGTGTGCAACGTGAAGGCACATAGCCTTTATGACCGTGTTGCGGTTTTTAAAATCAAATGCCATATCGGCGTACGTGTCCGGTGTCCACAGCTTGCCTGCCTTTTCAAGGCCGGCAACAGCCTCAACACACTCAAGGCAGTCCTCGCGCGTAACATCGGAGTATCTTGAGCAGATAATGTCTGCTATTTCGTCTGAGCTCTTTTCCTTGAAAAGCGCAATTATATCGTAGGCTACCTCGTCAACCACGTGAACTGCTCCGCTGCACGTGTCAAGCACGATGTTGTAGCCGTTAAGTTTATACTGGTGTACCATTTCTTTCTCCATTACATAAGGCAGGGTTAATCTTATGGATTGCCCTGCCTTAGTGCACTATGTTCTTTTGTTAACGCTTAGTTTTCGTTTGTGTTTTCGCACTGCTGGTTAGCAACACCGCAGGAAGTCTTGCAAGCGGACTGGCAGGAAGTCTGGCACTCGCCGCAACCGCCGTTTTCGCATGTCTTAACAAGGTCTTTTGTTTCGATAGTCTTGATTCTCTCCATTTTGAGTATCTCCAATCATAATAATTTAAAGGTTTTCCCTTAATTTAATGAATAAAGTATATCACACCGATATGGCGGTGTCAAGACGGAAATCAACATTCAAAAACAATGGAATCGGAATCCGTGAGATAATAAACCTTATACGGGCTGTTTGCAATTAAGGTGTCCAAGTCATTTTTTCTGTGGTAGTCATAATGACATATTAAAACACCGTCAAACAGTCCTAACCCATTGTAATCCGACAAGCCTGTATTGTTGTCATCATACTTTAAAACATGTTCAATGTTTTTTGTAGCGATATGCGCACCCGCACTGCCGCCGATATAAATTACTCCGTTTTTAACATATTCAATAATCTCTTTGTCAAAACCGCATTTGCGAAGTTTGTCCAATGTTCCGAAGGTATTTCCTCCGCTTACGTAAATCAAATCAATGTCAAGGTTCCTGAATTTATCGGCTTTGGTATGGTCGAAAACATAAGTGTTTGCTTTTGAAAAGCCGAATTCTGCCATACGGTTATAGTATAAATCGCTGTTTATTGCCTGACTGTCTGCTTTTTCATTCGGAATAAAAAGCAATTTACAGTCTTCTATCGGCTTGGGAAGATTTTTCAATATTGTTTCTTTTGATGCTTCATTTCTGAAGTCGCAGGATGAAAGAATAAGTTTTATGGTTAGTCACCTCATTCTTTTCAATCCTCAGTCTCGCATACGCTCGACAGCTCCTTTTCAAAGGAGCTATTGACAAAGCAATTTATATCGCTGTAGTTTTCGTGCATTACCTCCTTTTTAAAGGAGGTGGCATTTTCGCAAGAAAATGACGGAGGATTGTTATTTAATTTTCTCCAAATATCTGTTAAAGACCGTATATTCCCGAAGATACAGGCTTGCCTTATCGGCAGGCTTTTCGGGGTAAGTGCTGAAAATTGCTATAGCCTCATTCAGCGGAAGCCATCTCGGACAGACCCCGTGGTCAATTTCCGTCGGGGTGAGGCTTTGCTCACATTCGCCCGTAACCTCGCACAAAAAATAATTGCTGATGTAAAGTGTGCCGAGGCTGAATTCGTTTACCGTCACAAAGCGTTCAACGGGCTTAACTTCAAATCCGCTTTCCTCACGAAGCTCGCGGATACAGCATTCTTCAAGCGTTTCGCCCTCTTCAACTCCGCCGCCGGGGGACATATAGTTATCGATATTGGCCTCGTAGGTGAGCAGAATTTTACCGTCTTTAATTACCAAAGCCCGTGCCGATTCTCTCACCTTCGGCGGCGGGTCGGAATAAGTTTCATCGAATTGGTTTATTATTTCAAAAGCGTGTTTGTTCATTGCAAAACATCCTTAATTATTACAGTTTGTCCTCGACAAACTGTAATTTACCAATCTTTCGTGTTCGAAAATCCTTTGTACCATTTCGGAACAACGTTGAGCATATTGTCGTACCAGTCAAGCACTTCGTTTGCGAGGGATTTCATTGTTTTGATTTCACCTTCGCCATACGGAATTGCCCACGGCAGAGATGTTATTGTTCCGAGACTGATATAAAACGCAAGAAGCTTCCAGAAGCTCACAGGCACTTCATTGTCGAAGTATCCGTTGACCATACCCGAAGCAAAAAGCGGAGAAGCTTTTGCGCACCAGGTGATGCTCTTGAATTCTTCCCACGGGTCACCGAAATCGTAACGGTCAAAATCTATAATTACAATTTTTCCGTTTTCAATCATCATATTGCCGATGTGGTAATCGCCGTGCTGAAACACCTGCGGTCTGCCCTTGAGCAGGTATCGGTTAGCGTTGATGAAGTCAATAAAAGCCCGGCCGTTATTATATTTCAGCGGACAATCGTTATATTTTCCGATTCTCAAATCGGCCTTATTGTTTATACGGGTTTCCCAATCGGGTTGGTTTTCGGGTGCAGGAATTGTATGAATTTTCTTCAGAATTCTGCCTGCTTCAACGCCGAGTGAATACTGCTCCTGTTCTGTGAGTTTCGGGATAACGTCTTCCGCATCCTTACCGTCTATCCAGGTTTGTAATATGTACGTACCCTCGTCACATTCGCCTGTTTCAAGCGACTTGCACATAGGAATACCGAGCTTTGCAGCTTCTTGCTGTATACGGAACATATTTTCGCGGTTTGCACTCTTTTCAAAAGGCGTAACACGAAGAAGATATTTAGTTCCGTCAGCAGTGGTGACACAGTATTTTTTGTCACACGACCAACCCTTGTTTATGGGCTCTTTTGAAATAAACTCAAGCATTTTGTTCTCCGAACTGAAATTCTTTGTTACTTACATCCGCCGAAAATTCTGCAATTATGAGCACAGCCCGTTGGAGTCATTGCACAGCCGCCAAGGGCGGTTTCGCGCAGTTCATTGGGTATCTTCACGCCTATGCGCAGCATTGCCGCCGCCATTTCGGTGAAGGGTACGACTGCCTTTATTCCGCTGAGTGCCATTTCCGCGCAGGTGAGGGCGTTTGCCGCACCGATTGCGTTTCTGCTCTGGCAGGGCGCTTCGACAAGGCCCGCTATCGGGTCGCACACAAGGCCGAGCAGGTTGCCGAGTGCGATTGAAGCCGCATCAAGGCTTTGCTCGGGCGTGCCGCCCATCATTGCAACCGCCGCTGCAGCCGCCATTGCCGAGGCAGAGCCTACCTCTGCCTGACAGCCTGCCTGTGCACCCGAAACACTGGCGTTTTTCATCAGCAGATAGCCCACTGCGCCTGCGGTGAACATACCGTCAAGCAGCTGCTTTTCTGTAAGACCGAATTCTTCCTCAAGTGCAAAAAGCACGGCGGGAAGCACGCCCGACGAGCCTGCCGTCGGTGCGGCAACGATAACACCCATCGAAGCGTTCATTTCGGGCACGGCCTGCGAATAGATAAGCGCCTTTGACATAACGCTGCCGCATATATTTTTGCCGACCAGCATATTTTTGTTCAGCTTTTCCGCTTCGCCGCCTATAAGTCCGCCCGTTGAGGGCAGTACCTCGGTCAGCGGTGTGTGCGCGGAAGCACGCATAACGGAAAGTGCCTTTTTCATTTTTTCTTCAACGGTTTCGCTGTCGGTTTCGCCCTGAGTGACCTCTCTTTCACGCATAACCGTTGCTATATCAGTTCCCTGTGAGCAAAGCTCAAGGAGTTCTTCTGCGGTATGAAAATCCATTTTTATTTACCTCTGCACAAGCATAATATCCTGAATTGCAGGATTCTTCTTGATTACCTCTACTGCCTTTTCGCTGATTTCCTCGTCCGACTCAACTATCGTGTAGGCAAGTCCGCCCTTTTCCTCACGGAAAACACGAAGGTATGCAATATTTACGTCCCAACTGCTGAGCACGGATGTGATGCCCGCAACAACGCCGGGGTTGTCACGCTGAATTACGATGAGTGCGTGGTATTCGCCCGTAAACTGTACCTTTACACCGTTGATGCGTGTGAGCATAACCTTGCCGCCGCCGAGCGATTCGCCGCGGACCTTCAGAATTCTGCCTGATTCACCCGTGATTTCCATATCTACCGTGTTGGGGTGAACGTCCTCAAGCTCCTCGTGGTTGCAGACGAATTCAAATTCAAGTCCGCTTTCTCTTGCTATGTTGAACGAGTCTCTGATTCTTATATCGTCCGTTTCAAAGCCGAGTATGCCGCCGACAAGAGCCTTGTCCGTGCCGTGGCCCTTGTAGGTTTTGGCAAACGAGCCGTAAAGCGTAAAAGTGATTTTTGTAATTTTTTCGCCAATCATCTTTTTGGCAAGCAGGGCGATTGATGCCGCACCTGCGGTGTGTGAGCTTGAAGGCCCTACCATATTCGGGCCGATAACGTCAAAAACACTTATAAAAGCCATTTCAATTACCTCTCAAGAGTGAAAACTCTGTTGAATTTGCTGTACCATATACGGCTGGCGTAGCTTCTCGGGCGCATAATTACCTTGTCGTCATATACCTCAAACTGGAAGCCGAGACCCGTTGAATTGAGACAGCCGTGGTGGTTTAAAAACATAAAGCAGGGGAGATTGATTTTGTGCAGCGAGCCATCGTTTTCAACGCTTGCGTAGCCCTTTTTTGCAAAACTGCGCTTGCCGCCGATACCGAGGTGAATATGACCGCTCATAAAAAATACGTTTTTATATTTCTTTAAAATTGCAAGAATCTCATCGGATTTTTCGCCTATGCCGCCGTCGTCGGGCCTGAGCACGTCACCGTCGTCGTATTTTCTGCTCCATGTGTAGGGCAGACCGTGGGTGACGTTAATGCTCTGGTGGCAGAAAACGAATATCGGCTTGCCGTTCACGGCGGCTTTCTCCATCGTTTCATCTAGCCACTTAACCTGCTCATCGGAAAAATCAGCGTTGCAGCTGTCACCCTCACTGCCCAGCGCAATAAAGGTGTAACCGTTGATTTGGGCAGAAAAGTACATTGAGTCAATTTCTCTGCTGCTGATTTTTTTACTATATTCAATAAACAGCTCCTCGCTGTTTTTGTCCGACTCCTCTCTCGTCCACGTGTCGTGGTTGCCCAGAACAAGGAAAAGCTCCTTTGCGGGCTTGTGTTCGGCAAAAATTTTCTCCGCCAGCTCCCAATGCTCGGGCTCGCCGTGGTCGGTAAGGTCGCCTACCGAGACCATAACGTCATTTGGCGTTTTCGACTTTTCAAGGTCGATAAGACCGTTGTGCAGCTTTCTTATTCTGTCCTTGTCGCCGCGCAGATGAATGTCGGAAAGCACCGCCATATTAAGCCTTAAATTCTTTTCGTCCTTTGCTTTGTACGGGGCGGCAAAATTGCCGAAAACGGGCGTAAAGATTAGGGAAAGAATTTTAATTACCGGTGCCGTTACCGTGCGGAAAATTCTGAAAAGCCATTTCATAGTTTATCCCTCGTTTTCAATTTCAATCTGACACATTTTCATAGCGCTGAGTGCCGTTTTGTGGCTGTCGGGAGTTACGCCTGCACAGCACGCGGCGTCAACCTTTACCTTTACTTCGGGCAGAAACGCTTTAATCAGCATTGCGTTTGAAATAACGCAGATATCCGTGCAAAGGCCGATAAGCGTAATGCTTTCAATTTCTTCGCTGCCGTTTTCCGCTTTGAGTATTTCGCCAAGCTCAGCAGAGCCGAAGGCGGGCTTGTCAATCGCTTGGGTTTTTCGTAAAACATCAAGCTCTTTTCTTATCTGCCAGCCGTAGCTGTCTTTAATGCAGTGCTCAACAGGCAGGTTATTTCCCTCCTGTGTGGTGAGATAATCCGCAAAATGTGTGTCACGGGTGAAAAACACCTTGCCGTCAAAGCCCTCGATTTTTGCCTTAACCTTGCCAACAATCGCAACAGCCTCAGCCGTGCCGAGTGCACCGTCAATAAAATCGTTCTGCATATCCACAACAATCAGAAATTTCTGCATAAACCTTACCTGCCTTTTGTTTTATGTATTTTATAATATCATTGTTTTAAATCTATTGCAATATCTGATTTGAATTCGGGTGAGGGCGCCAGCCCTCCCACAATTTTGCACTTTGCATTTTGACTTTTACATTTAAAAAACCGGCTACCGCACGGGTAACCGGTTTTAAATAATTTATATCTTACTTGTTGAGATTTGCGCGCAGAGTTGCAAGCTCGTCAGCAAGAGTCTTGGGAAGCTTGTCGCCAAACTTTGCGTAGAACTCTTCGATGCCTGCTGTTTCTGCTGTCCAGAGCTCCTTGTCAACATCGAGCATAGCCTTAAGAGTGTCGATGGAAACCTCGTCCTCGATACCTTCAAGGTTGATGTCCTCTGCCTTGGGAACGTAGCCGATAGCAACCTCGTCAGCGTCTACCTTGCCGTCGCAGCGGTCAAGAATCCATTCGAGAACACGAAGGTTATCGCCGAAGCCGGGCCACATAAAGTTGCCTTCGTCGTCCTTACGGAACCAGTTGACGTTGAAAATCTTGGGAGCCTTGTCTGCATCGAGTGTTTCGCCGATGTTGATCCAGTGCTGCCAGTAGTCGCCCATATTGTAGCCGCAGAAGGGAAGCATAGCCATGGGGTCACGGCGGACAACGCCTACTGCACCTGCAGCGGCTGCTGTTGTTTCGGAAGCCATGATTGAGCCGACGAATACGCCGTGGTTCCAGTCGCGTGACTGATATACGAGGGGAGCAAGCTTAGCGCGTCTGCCGCCGAATACGATAGCGGAGATGGGAACACCTGCGGGGTTCTCAAACTCGGGGCTGATGCAGGGACAGTTTACAGCGGGAGCTGTGAAACGGCTGTTGGGGTGAGCACCCTTCTCTTCGCTTGTCTGGCCGTTCCAGGGGTTGCCCTTCCACTCCATAGCGTTTGCGGGGGGATTCTTGTCGAGGCCTTCCCACCAAACAGTGTTGTTGTCAAGGTTGTGAGCAACGTTGGTGAAGATTGTGCCCTTCTTTGTAGCTGCAAGAGCGTTGGGGTTGGACTTTTCGTTTGTACCGGGAGCAACGCCGAAGAAGCCGTTTTCGGGGTTGATAGCGTAAAGTCTGCCGTCCTCACCCTTGCGGATCCAGGAAATATCGTCGCCGACACACCATACCTTGTAGCCCTTTTCCTGATATGCTTTGGGCGGAATGAGCATAGCAAGGTTGGTCTTGCCGCAGGCTGAGGGGAATGCGGCGCAGATATACTTGACTTCGCCGTTGGGCTTTTCAACGCCGAGGATGAGCATGTGCTCAGCCTGCCAGCCTTCCTTCCAGCCCTGATAGGAGGCAATACGCAGTGCAAAGCACTTCTTGCCCAGAAGAACGTTTCCGCCGTAACCGGAGTTAACGGAGATGATTGTGTTGTCCTGCGGGAACTGGCAGATATATCTCTTCTCTTCGTCAATCTGGCACTTGCAGTGGAGGCCGCGTACCCAGTCTTCGCTGTCGCCGAGAGCCTCAAGAACCTTTGTGCCTACTCTTGTCATGATAACCATGTTGAGAACAACGTAGATAGAGTCTGTAAGCTCAATACCGATTTTGGAGAAACGGCTGCCGACGGGACCCATTGAGTAGGGGATAACGTACATTGTTCTGCCCTTGTAGGAATCCTTTGCAATGTCATAAAGCATTTTGTAAGCTTCAGCGGGATCCATCCAGTTGTTTGTGGGGCCTGCCATCTCCTTGGTGGGAGCGCAGATAAATGTTCTGCCTTCAACACGTGCAACGTCGTTAACGGCGGTGCGGTGAAGGTAGCAGTCGGGAAGAAGCTCCTGGTTGAGCTTAATCATTTCGCCTGTGGAGCAAGCTTCTGCTCTGAGAGCTTCAATCTGCTCCTGAGAGCCGTCAATCCAGACAATTTTGTCGGGCTTTACAAGCTCTACCTTTTCTTCAATCCAGGAAAGAACGCTTTTATTGTTTGTGTAGTTCATTGGTTGGTACTCCTTTCAGTAGTAGATACAGCTTTAACACATACTAATATATAATATTTTTAGCAAATCCGCAATCAAAAATACGACAAACATTTAATCCGTTTAAGGAAAATTTTGGGTTATTTTGCTTAATTAAATATTTTGTATCAATATGTTGTGTTTTATATCTGCTTGAGAAGCGGACCTACACCCTTGATTGCTCCGGGAATACCCTTGAGAATAATGCGGATACCGCCCTTTTCACCGCTGAGTGCTTTTACAAGGCCGTTTGCCATATCCTCGCTGAATACGCCGCCGCTCATGCTGATGAAATCACGGAACGGAGTCTGGAGGGCAATGGCCTGTGCAAAGCCGGCAGGAACAACGGCTGACATAAGTTTATACATACGTGCGCCGTTCTTGGTGTGGGCACAGCTTTCAAACGTGTCCTGAATGCTGAGCTTTCTGTCGGGGGCGTAGGTAGCTGTGGGAAGCTCTCTGCCGAGAACTGCAACGAACTGCTCCTCGGGGACGGACTGAACATCGCCCGTATAGTAAAGGGGAGCAACGGCAGAGTAGTCGGGGATGTTTTCGGTTGTGCCTTCAACGCTTACGGCTGCAGTGAGTCTGATATCTGCGCTTGATGCACCGACAAGAATGTCAAATTCGCCGCTTTCAACGCACCAGTCGTTGATATTTACGTTGTAGAATGCGAATGCACGCTTGCAAAGCTCAATTTCAACTTCCTTGCTTTCGCCCGGCTCAAGCCATACCTTCTTGAAGCCCTTGAGCTCCTTGACGGGTCTGTAGATTGTGCTCTCTTTATCTGCAACGTAGAGCTGTGCGATTTCATAGCCTGCGACAGCGCCCGTGTTTTTGACTGTAAAGCTGACCTTGAGCGTGTCGTTTTCGCTCATTGCTGTTTTGTCAAGCTTGATATCGGAATATTCAAAGGTTGTGTAGGAAAGGCCGAAACCGAAGGGATAACGGACGTTCTTTGCAGCCTTCTCGTAGTATCTGTAGCCGATGTAGATGCTCTCGCGGTATTCAACCGTTGCAGGGTTGCCGGGGAAGTTATTGTATGCGGGCGTGTCGGAATAAACCATCGGGTATGTTTCGGGCAGCTTACCGCTGGGGTTGACCTTACCGCTGATGATGTCGGCAACTGCGCCTGCGCCTGCCTGACCGCCGAGGTAGGAGTTGAGAATTGCGGCAACGCCGTCATTCCAGGGCATTTCAACGGGTGAGCCGCCGGCAAGAACAACGATTACGTTCTTGTTTACCTTGAGGATTTCTTCAACGAGCTTGTCGTGTGCCTCGGGCAGATTCATGTGAGTTCTGTCAAAGCCCTCTGCCTCGTATTCATCCGTAAGACCGATGAAGAGAACAACGTTTTCGCACTTTGCGGCAAGCTGTGCTGCCTCAGCGGCAAGAGCAGGGTTCTTCTTTGCCTTGCTCTTCTTAAGCTCGTAGCCCTGTGCGAATTCAACGTCATAGCCGATATTCTTAAGCTCTTCAAGAGCGTTGTCGAGCTTTGTGGGGTTGATGTGAGAGGAGCCTGCGCCCTGATATCTGGGTGTTCTTGCAAGCTCGCCGATAACTGCAATCTTGCCTTCCTTCTTAAGGGGAAGAACGCCGTTGTTCTTGAGAAGCACCATACAGTTTGCGGCAATTTCTCTTGCGAAATCCTGGTCATCAAGGTCGTTGTAGGGATAATTTTTCTGTGCGCCTGCGGCTGCCTTGTCAATGAGCTTGAGTACGTTGAGCGCTCTCTCGGTTACTACGGCTTCGTCGAGCGTGCCGTTCTTGACAGCTTCAACAATCTTCTTTGCGCCTGCACCTGCGGAGGAGGGCATTTCAAGGTCATTACCGTTCTTGAGGCCGAGAACTCTGTCGTTACATGCGCCCCAGTCGCTGACTACCACGCCGTCAAAGCCCCATTCGTCACGGAGAATTTCAAGCTGTGTGTGCTTGTTTTCGGAGCCGTGGAAGCCGTTGATTTTGTTGTAGGAGTTCATAACCGTCCAGGGCTTTGCCTTCTTGACGGCAATTTCAAAAGCGGTGAGGTAAATTTCACGCAGCGCTCTTTCGTCAACAACGCTGTCACAGGTCATTCTGCGTGTTTCCTGGCTGTTTGCGCAGAAGTGCTTGAGCGAAGTGCCGACACCCATTGACTGAACGCCGTTGATAAAGCCTGCGGAAAGCTCTCCCGCAAGAATCGGGTCTTCGGAGAAGTATTCAAAGTTTCTGCCGCAAAGGGGAGAACGCTTCATATTGATGCCGGGGCCCAGAAGCACGCCGACCTCTTCCTTAAGGCATTTCTTGCCCAGCGCAATACCCATTTTGTACAGCAGCTCGGGGTCCCATGAGGCTGCTGTTGTAGCGGCTGTGGGGTAGCTGATTGCCGGAACGGAGTTGCTCAGGCTGTCGCCCGTCTTGCTGTAGTCCTTTTTACGAAGACCGTGAGGGCCGTCGCAGACCATAATTGACGGAATGCCGTACTTTTCCATTCCCTTGAGGTGCCAGAAATCCGCACCGTCGCAAAGGGCTGCCTTTTCTTCGAGGGTCATCTTGGAAATAAGTTCGCTGTACTTTGACATAATCTATTCTCCTTCAAAAAATTTATCTTCTAATTTTTCAATATCGTCAACGGCTTCAACGCCCTTGAGCTTTTTCTGAATTATGCGGTTCCTGTCCTGCGCCATATCGAGTGCCTTGCCCGCATCGTCAATTTTGCTTCGCGCCTTGTCAAGCAGCACGCCGAATTTGTCGTACTGTGTTTTGGCAACGGCAAGCATTTTGCGCACCTCGTTTGCCTTTTCGTTTATTGCAACTGCTTTGAAGCCCATTGAAAGCGAGGAAAGCAGTGCGGTAATCGTTGTGGGGCCCGCAATCATAATGTTGTACCGGCTCCTCAGCTGTTCGGGCAGGCCTTCGGGTGAGGCGGCAACCTCGGCGTACAAGCCCTCCGTTGCAAGGTACATTATCGCATAGGGTGTGGTTGTGGGCACAACTATGTATTTGCTTATCTGTTTTGCCTCGTCTTTGATTCGCGCAAAAAGTGCTTTTCTTGCGGCGGTGAGTGCTGCCGGGTCAGCGTTTTCCGCGGCATCGCAAAGCCTTACGTAGTCCTCCATCGGGAACTTTGAGTCAATAGGCAGGTAGGTTACCGTGCCCGAAGAATCGCCCGAAGGGATTTTTACCGCGAATTCGACAACCGCACGGCTGTCCTCAACGGGTGAGAAGTTTTTGACATACATACCGGGTATAGTCTGGTCAAGTATGTTTTCAAGGTAAACCTCTGCCCACGTGCCTCGCGCTTTGACGTTTGTGAGCACCTTGTTAAGCGTAGAAACGTTTGCGGTAACACCGTTTGAAAGCTCTTTCATTTCGCCGAGCGATTTGTTGACGTTTTCAAGCTGGTCGGAAACGGTTTTGAACGAGCTGTCAAGCCTTGCCGCAAGGGTTGCGTTGAGCTTTTCGTCAACGGTTTCCCTCATCTGGTCAAGCTTCTTTTCGTTGCTTTCCTGCATTTTGCCTATCGCCTCGGAAACGCTTCTTGCAAGCCTTTCGTTCTGCTCAACGTTATTGTGTCGTATTGAGCTTAAAGAGTCGTTCAGGGTTTGGGTCATTTTGCTCTGGTTTTCAAAGTTGGACCTTGTCATTTCGTCCAGCTTTTTTGCCATTTCGCCCAGACTCTGTGCCGTCTGCGCACGCATATCGTTTTGTCCCGCCGACATTTCGCGGCGGTTTCTTTCAAATTCATCCGCCATAAGTCTGCCTATTTTTTCGCTGTCATCGTTTTTTGTTTTACTTTTCTTAATTAATGAATAAATCATAGCTATTGCAACCGAAAGCAAAACAATTAAAACTGAAAGCAATACAATTACAGCTGCCGGCAAAAAAGCCAATGTATCGTTTGAGGGCATAACATTCCTCCCCATTATACAGTTACAATCATTATAACAAATATTATTTTCAATAACAAGTGTATTTGTTAATTTATTCCGTAAAAACAAAAACACCGCTGAATTTTGAAATCCATCGGTGTTTTGTATGATTTTTGTCTTATTTCATCTTATACAGCCTTAATGCGTTTGTCACGACGAACAGTGAGCTTAAGCTCATCGCCGCCGCACCAATCATAGGCGAAAGAGTTATTCCGAACGGCAAAAACAGTATTCCTGCCGCAACGGGGATTCCGATAACGTTGTAGAAAAATGCCCAGAAAAGGTTTTGCTTTATATTTTTGAGAGTTTTGCGTGAAAAGGCAATCGCCTTTACAACATCGTTCAGGTCGTTTTTCATCAGCACAATGTCGGCTGAGTCGATAGCAATGTCCGTGCCGCCGCCGACAGCAATTCCGATATCGGCTTTTGCAAGGGCAGGGGAATCGTTTATTCCATCACCGACCATAATTACGCTTTTGCCCTTTTTCTGTTCATCTTCAACCTGCCGGGCTTTCTGTGCGGGGAGAACCTCCGCAACAACCTTGGTAACACCGAGCCTGCTTCCTATAACATCGGCAGTTTTTCTGTTGTCGCCCGTAAGAAGGATAACCTCTTTCCCGCTTTGCATCAATGCTTTTACTGCCTCAATGCTCGTGGGCTTGATTTCGTCGGCAACGGCAATTATACCGATTGCGTTATTGTCTTGGGCAAAAAACATTACGGTTTTTCCCTGCGCGGAAAGCGAAGCGGTTTGTTCTCTGAAGGCTGAAATATCAATGCCGTTTTCAGCCATAAAAGCGGCGTTTCCTCCGAGGGCCCTTTTGCCGTCAACCGTTGCCGAAACGCCCTTGCCGGGAACGTAAGTAAAGTTATCTGACTTTACGGGGCTGCCGTTGTATTTTTGGCATACAGCCTTTGCAAGCGGGTGCTCGCTCTTGCTTTCAAGCGAAGCGGCAAGCAGCAATAAGCTGTTTTCGTCTGTATTAACAGGGATAATATCCGTAACGGCGGGCTTTCCTGTCGTCACGGTGCCCGTTTTGTCTAAAATTACCGTGTCTGCCTTGCACAGTGCTTCAAGCGCTTCGGCGGATTTTATCAGTATTCCGTCGGAAGCACACTTGCCTGCCGAAACGGTTATTGCAACGGGCGTTGCAAGGCCGAGTGCACACGGGCAGGAGATGACAAGCACGCATATTGCGCAGGAAAGAGCAAATTCTACCGTCTGACCTGCTGTAAGCCACGCGATAAAGGTTACAAGTGAAATACTCATTACCACGGGCACGAAAACGCCGGCAATTTTATCGGCAAGCCTTGCCACGGGTGCTTTTGTTGCGCCTGCTTCTTCGACAAGCCTGATAATCTGTGCAAGCGTTGTTTCTTTGCCGACCTTGGAAGCTCTCATTGTAAACGAGCCCTCAAGGTTAAGCGAGGCTGACATAACGCTGTCGCCCACAGTTTTTTCAACAGGCATACTCTCGCCCGTGAGTGCGGCTTGGTCAACGCTTGATGCGCCTTCTGTCACAATTCCGTCAACGGGTATTTTTTCGCCCGGTCGGATTACAACTGTGTCGCCGACAACTATTTCCTCGGCGTTGACGGTTATTTCCTTGCCATTTCTTTTAACCGTTGCTTTTTTCGGTGACAAATCAATCAGCTTTGCAACGGCAGAATTGGTTTTTCTTTTTGACCTTTCCTCAAGAAATTTTCCCACCGTAACGAGAGTGAGTATCATTGAGGCAGATTCAAAATAGAGGTTTGAAACGTATCTTTCGGCTATGTCTGATTTACCGTTGCCAAGACCGTAGCCGATCATAAATATTGAAGCTGTGCCGTATAAAAGCGCGGCACCTGAGCCGACCGCAACAAGCGTGTCCATATTGGGAGCTCTGTGCAGCAGTGCTCTGAAGCCGTTACAGAAGAATTTGCGGTTAACATATACAACGGGTAAGGTGAGAAGAAACTGTAAAAAAGCAAACTGTACGCCGTTGCTCACACCGTGAAGAAATTCGGGCAGGGGTAGACCGAGCATGTGCCCCATTGTAATATACATTAATATAATGAGCAGCGGTACCGAAACGGCAAGCCGTGTTTTTACGGGCGTGAATTTTTCATCCTGCCCCGGTAAGACGGGAGGAGCTTCGTCCCTGTCGGTTTTAACCTCCGCGGGCTTGGGTTCCTCTTGCAAAACGGCGGAAAAGCCTGCCTTTTTTACTGCGGCACAGACGTTTTCGGGAGTAACCGTGCTTTCATCGTATTCAACTGTAAGCAGCTTTGCAAGAAGGTTTACCTGTGCGCTTTCAACGCCTTCAAGCTTGCCGACGGCTCTTTCAACTGCGGCCGAGCAGGCGGCGCACATCATACCTTCAACGGTGAATTTGTTTTTCATAAGTTTTCTCCGCTCAATTAAGGGCTAACCCTATATAATATAACCTGCGATTGTAAAAACATTGTCACAAAAAGGAAAAATGGCAAATAAATATTTTAAGGCTTGCAACGGTGCTTCCCCCTTTGCAAGCCTTTTGTAATAAATGAATTATCCTATTTCAGCAGGAAGTGTTGTCATCGGGACAGTTGTCGGTTCCTCTGTTGACGGTTCTGTCGAGGGTTCTGTGGGGATTTCGCCCGTCGTGGGCTCTTCGGGGACGTTCTGTTCGTTTGTACGGATTGTGTAGGTGTAGTTGTCGTAGAATATACCCGAAACAAAGTTTCTTGCGCGGATAACTATTCTGCCGATATAAGCTTCAAGAACGTAACCTGTACCGGTTTCAATAATGTCGCCTCTGGCGGGGTCTTTGCCGTAGCTGGGGCAGTCAACAAAATAAAGGTTGCCGTCATTCGTTACGCCGCTGTAGCCGAGGCCGCTGTGGAGGTGGCCCGAGAAGAATACGATAAGCATACCCCGGTCGGTGTACTTCTTGGTTATCGCCATAAGTGCGTCGGACTGCTCGCCGAGCTTGCCGAGTGCCCACGCTTCGTTAACCCTGTTTGTGCCGTTGAAGGGCTGGTGAAGCATTACGAAAATCGGCTTGTCCGTACCGGTAAGGCCGGAAAGCTCAGCGTCAAACCAGTCAAGCTGAGTCTGTGAAAGGTAGGCTTCGTCCTGCAGCTTTGCCTCTGTGCCGAGGGTAAAGAAGTGGTAGCCGTTTACGGTTTCGTGGCGGTAGGTTGTCGTAACGGCTTTGCCGAGCAGTTTTCCGTACTGCTCAAAGAAGGACTGAAAGCCTGTGTTTTCCTGCCATGAATCGTGGTTGCCCACCGAAACGAGGGTGAGCTTTACGCGGTCGCAGGCGGAAAGCTGGTTGAAGAAGACTCTGAACTGGTCGGGCTTACCGCCTTCGGTGCAGTCGCCTACAACAGCAAGCACGTCAACGGGTACCGTACATGCATCGATATCTGCAAGGCCCTTTCGCAGAAGAGACGTTCTGTCGTATACTGAGCTGTCGATATGTGTGTCGGAAATGACAGCCGCATTGAGCTTTATGTTCGCCGAATCAAGCGGTGAATAGCCCGCAGGTGTTGTCGTGCCGAAAAACGTTGCGAAAAATGACATAATTACAGCAATGAGTTTTTCGAGCAGTTGCATAAATGATTCCATTTTTTTCTTCCTTTCGTTTTTTGATTTATACTATGCCGCCATTTGCCAACAGCGGTAATATTGACAAGTTGATTAAAAATGATGTAAAATTAAAGATGAGGTGAATTTAATGAAAAAGAAAATAATATGCCTTGCGCTTATTGCCGCAGTTATAGGCGGGTTTGCCGTAAGTGCAGGCGCAAAGCAGGATTTCGTGCTTAACGGACTTGAAAGCGAATATTATATTATGCTCAATTCCGATTATGCAAATGCCGACAGCGAAGCTTTTTTGCTCGGCAGCCTGTCCGCAAAATATGAATCAAACGGTGACCCGGCCAGCATTTCGGAAGGCAAGGATACGGGCAAGGTTTCATACGGTGCGTACCAGTTTTCGAGCTACTACGGTGTACCTATGGAGTTTGCACGCTGGTGCATATCCTCGGGTGAGGGTGCGCTCACGGGTCAGCGCCTGATTGATGCCTTTACGCTGGATGCAAATACATACGGTGAAAACTTCAACGCCGCCTGGAAGGCGATTGCCGCCGAGGACGCGCAGAGCTTTCTCGTTTTACAGCACAATTATACAAAGGCATGCTATTATGACAAAATGGTTTCAAAGCTTGAAAATCAGGTGGACGGCTTTGATATTGACAACTATACAATAGCCTTTAAAAACGTTATCTGGTCCCGCGCCGTACAGCAGGGCGTGAACAGCGATGTTGTCTTCCAGGCGTTTGAAAACCTGGGCGGCTTTAAAAATCAAAGCGAAGATGTGCTGATTAAAGCCGTATACGGGCAGAGCAGTAAGGTTGTCGATGAGCCGCCGTACGCCTCCTCAATTGCAATGCAGAGGAGCTCCGCCGTAAAGTACGGAATTGAGCCGGAGCTGGTTGAAGGTAAGTATCTTTACTATTACAGCAAAAATTCTTCGGACATTCAGGTTTCCGTTTACCGCCGTCTTGCCGTGAGAGAGCTTGCAGATGCTCTGGCAATGTATGAAAAATACAAGCCCGAAACAGAAAGCACAACAAAGCCCGTTGTTTCCGAAGAAACAACCACGGGCACACTCAAGCCCGTTGAAACAACTGCCGCTCCTGCGGCGACTACAACGCTGCCCGCTGAAATCGAAATTCCTGGCGAAACAACCACCGTAAAGGAAACTACAACCGCCCGCGAGGAAACGACGACGCGTGCACCCGAAGCGACGACCGTACCCGAAGAAGCCGAAACCTCCGCACCTGCTGAGCAGGAAGAGCCGAAAAAGAACTTCTTTGATTATATTGTATCGTTCTTCTCTGCAATAATCAGATTTTTTGAAGCAATTTTTGCCGCTATATAAATATCCGAAAACAACGCCGTTTACCGTTAAAAGGTGAACGGCGGTTTTTTATTTAATTTTTAAAGCTCATAAAGACCGGAGTCAAGCAGTACGAATTCCTTGCCGCCTGCAAGGAAGTATTTGTTTACGGGCTCGTCAAATTCAAGGTAATCGTTTACCGCGTAGTTGGCCAGCGAAATGGTTCTTACCTTGTTTGCACCGCGGCTGCATACGTAGAGCATGTCGTTGTAGCGGACTATGGCTGAGGGGTCGAGGAAGGCTGTGGATTTGCCGCCGCCTATTCTCATCTGCACTCTTTTTTCATCTGTAGCGTAGCAGATAACCGCATTCAGCTCGGGCACGACGCTCCAGAAATTTTTGCCGTCAACCGCAACGCCTCTTACGGGTGCACCGTTGTATTTGAGCTCACCCGTCCACACTGCCGCGCCCTTGGAGTTGAATACGCCCAGGTCGCCGTCGGGGTAGAGAACAACCGTGTGGTTGTTTGAAAGAAAGCCCGTTTCACAGGAAATGTAGTCCGTAACCTGGCCGGCAATTGCCTTGTATGCAGGGCCGAATTTATTCTGAAAGTATGACCATTTGGTTACCTGCTCGTTGCGGGAGCTCTGTGCCTCACAGCCCCAAAAGCTGCCTTTGACGTTGCCGTCGGGCAAGACTTCGGGCTTTATGTAAAGAAAGCCTCCTTCAACGGGAAGAAGACCGTACACATCATAATCAATAATCTTTTTCATAAAAAATCACTCTTAGGGTGGCGAGAATAATCCGAACCCGTTTTTGGCGTGCGGATTCCGCCATCTCATCGTTAAAATATTAGTAAATCCCTTAGGTCACCCCGCCAAGCCGCTCAAGGCTAATATTAACCTGCGTGTAAAAGCAGGTGGGTCGCCTCCCAACAGGTTCACGCTCCCTTCGTCCGCCGTAAAGGCGGGAGGTCTGCAATCCGCTGTCGGAGCAGGCATCCCTATAAAAAGAGTGTTGGGTTAGTATTGCCGAAAGTTGTCGCACAAGGCAGGGTGATTATTATTTTTTATTCTTCGTCTTCAAGCTCGAAAAGGTCTTCAAGTCTTTCCTCGAAAAGGTTGCCGACCTCGTTGAACTCATCGTCGTCCTCAATTGCGGCAAGGTAGATTTCGCCGTCTTCCTCGGTGACCTTAAGGATGATTACTTCGCCGCTGTCGTCAAGCTGCTCCTGCGGGTCATCATAGATGGGGAGAAGGGCAACATACTTGCCCTTTTCTGTTTCAATTCTGTCAAGCTCTTCAAAAATGTGTTCTTTGCCGTCTTCGTCAACCACGCTGACGATATCGGGATTGTATTCCTTATCCATTGTTTATTACTCCTGATTTTTATTTTACTATAGATATTTTACATTGATTTTCCGCAATAGTCAAGTGGAAAATGCACTTCACCCGTTAAAGTAACATATAATATACGGGGGTGAGCGGATTGAATTATTACAGACCGTACGGCAGGGCAAAAAAATATATCTTTTTTGCGGTTTGCCTGCTGTCTGTTTCGGTCACCTTGTTTCTGCTGATTGATGCAAGGCTCAGACCTATGATAAGAAGCACTGCGGCCGTACAGGCGCAGTCGTATGCCGCCGTTGCGGCAGGCACGGATATTCCGTCAATTCTCACCGGTACGGACACGGGCTACGGCAGCCTTGTCAGCATAAAGCGTGATGCCGACGGTAATATTGTGTCAATTGAAACCGATGCTATGCAGATTAATCTGCTCAAATCAAAAATAAATTCCGCGGTTGCAAAAAATCTTTCGGGCTTAAGCGCAAAGGAGCTGGGCATACCGATTGGCTCGCTCACGGGCTTGGCGCTTTTAAACGGCAGAGGTCCGAAAATCAGTACGGTTATAAGCATTACGGGCAGCGCACAGACCTCGTTTTTTGACAGCTTTGACGATGCCGGCATAAATCAGACCCGTCATCAGCTTTTCCTTAAAACAACGGCAACAATGCTCATAGTCTTTCCGGGTGAAACCGTAACCGCTGCCTACACGTATACCACCCTCGTTGCCGAAACGATAATAGTGGGCGAGGTGCCCGAAATGTATGCGGGGATAACCCAAAAGTAAAAGCGGACTCACCCGAAGGCGAATCCGCTTGATTTGGTTAAGCCGTTTGAATTATTTGCCGATGATCATCATAATAAGGTTATAAATCATTCTGAAGGGAGCGATGATAACCATAAGCCAGTTGGGGATAGCTTCCTTAATTGTAAATGTGCAGGTATCGGAATACTGACCGTCCTCGGAGGTTACGGTGATTGTTGCCGTGCCGACTGCTACGCCTGTAACCTTACCGTCAGCATCAACCGTTGCAATTGCGGGGTCGCTGGAGGTGAATGTTACCTTTGCGTTGGTGGGGTTCTTGCCTGCGGGAGCTGTTTCAAATGTGTAAGCAACCGTCTTGTCTTCGTTTACGCGGATTTCGTCGGAATGTGTATCAAACGCAATACCCATAACGGAAACGTGGTTCTGCTTGACGTCAACGAGTACTCTTCTGGAAACGCTGACCTCGCCGACCTTTACGGAAGCCTTGATGTAGGTCTTGCCGATGCTTACGCCTGTAACCTTACCGCCTGCGGTAACCGTTGCAATTTCAGCATCCTCTGTTGACCAGGTAATTCTGGCATCCTTCAGATTGGTGGTTGCCGTGATAACTCTGGAAGCACCCTCGCCGAGAACGAGGCAGTTGTCTTCTGTTGAATCATAGTAGGGGTTAAGGAATACGTTTGCGGGAACAGCCTTGATAGTAACCGTCTTTGTCCAAAGCTCGTTCAGGTAGTACATAACAGCCTGAACCTTAACTTCGGTGTCCTTGTTGAAGTTTTCGCTGTTGGGCTGTACCGTTACAAGACCGTCCTGAGAAACCTTGACAATTTCGCTCTCGTCAACAAGGAGTGTTGTTTCATCGTCAAGAACTCTCCAGAAATAGTTGATGTTTTCAATGTTGAAATTGCTGAGCTTAAGCTGAAGGGACTGGCCTGCAACAAGCTCTGCACTCTTGTGGTTACAGTCAACTCTGATTTCCTTTTCCATCTCGGAAACGGAGGTTGAGAATTTGAATTCGTTAACGGCGGCCTCTTCCTCGTCTTCTGCGTTGAGTGTGAGGTCAAGTGCTGCGCTCTGGGGATTTGTGCTGTCACCCGTGTTGTCGCTGCCGGTATTGTCATCGCCCGTATTGTCGTCACCTGTGTTGTCATCACCCGTGTTGTCATCGGCGGGCGGTGTAACGGGAGCTGCATAGTTTTCAACAGTTATGTAGTAGTTGGCGTTTTCCAATTGAATGTTGCTGCTGAAATGGGTTTTGTTTGTTTCGGTGTAGGGAGTAGCAGCCTCGTCGGAGGTGCTGACGGTAACGTTGACGGGTGTTGCGCTGTCAAAGTCAAGTCTGAGCTCCTGTGCCTTTTCGCTGTAGATTTTGTAAACAGCCTTGCCCTCTGCCTCTAAAGCACCGTAAACCAGTTCGCCGATTGCGACGGGCTTGGCGGAGCTTATGTCCTGTCCGCCTGCGAGTGTGAAGATGCCTTCGGGATGAGCGTAAACCTTTTCGGCTGCAAGTGCGTTAGCGGCAAATGCGCCAAGGGTAAGAACGAGTGCCATAACGATAGCTATGGGCTTGGAAACTTTTTTCATTTCTTTGTCCTCCTGATATTTTTTGCAGGGTTTACCGCCTTCCTGCTTTTCGTAAATAAATAATATCAATAAAAGACAACAAAGTCAATAAAATTATTTTTCATCATATGTTCAACCAATGCAGTTGTGCATTTTGACAAAGGCGGTAACGGTTGAAAAACACGGTTTTCTTTGGCAATAAACACAAATACTTTCAACAAAAAATCAGCGAAATGCAAAAAAATCGTCAAAACCCCTTGCAAAAATGAAAAAAATTGTGTAAAATGCATATTGTCATTATGGGCACTTTACCCAAACCATCGTTATGGAGGTTATCCGGATGTCAAACAGACTTTTTCAAGGTATCATTCACCAGATGCGTGAGGCTATAGGAAGGACAGTCGGCGTTGTCGACGAAACAGGAACAGTCATTTCCTGCAGTGAACTCGGCCGTATAGGCGAGGTGTGCACTTTCTCTATTGATGAAAACCTTTCCAAGGGCGAAACCTTCTCTGCGGACGGCCACACCTACCGTCCCTTCGGTTCGGTTTTACACCCGGAATATGCCGCTTTTGTTGAAGGCGACGACGAGCTTGCACCCAAGTTTGCCGATATCGTTGCCGTATCGCTGAGCAGCGTTAAGTCACTTTACGACGAAAAGTACGACAGAGGCAACTTCATTAAAAACGTCGTGCTCGACAACATTCTGCCCGGCGACATCTATCTCAAGGCAAGGGAGCTTCGCTTTACAACCGATACCTCCCGTGTCGTGCTTCTTATCCGTATCCCCGAGCACAACGATATTTCTATCTATGATATTATCCAGAATCTCTTCCCGGACAAGACCAAGGATTTCGTAATCAATATCAATGAAACAGATATCGCTCTTGTTAAAGAGGTGCGTGCAAACATCGAAACACGCGACCTTGAAAAGCTTGCCCGTTCCATTGCGGATTCACTCAGCAGCGAGGCGTTCATTCATTGCCTTATCGGTATCGGTACCGTTGTTGAGGGTATAAAAGAGCTTGCCCGTTCCTTTAAGGAGGCACAGGTCGCTCTTGAGGTCGGCAAGGTTTTCGATACGGAGAAGGAGATTGTCAGCTACGACAACCTCGGTATAGCACGTCTTATTTACCAGCTTCCCACAACCCTTTGCG
Organism: Clostridia bacterium; assembly: GCA_017410325.1. Lineage (GTDB taxonomy): Bacteria > Bacillota > Clostridia > Oscillospirales > Acutalibacteraceae > UBA8612. Next base: position 56,216 of record JAFQRA010000021.1, read on the forward strand.
AAATGTTCCTTCGCGAGGTGTTCAAGCGCGGCTCTATCGACACGCTTGACCACGAAACGCTATTTACAATACAGAAGTTCTTCGAGAACAACCTCAACGTTTCCGAAACCTCACGTAAGCTTTTCGTTCACAGAAATACGCTGGTTTACCGTCTTGAAAAGATCAACAAGCTCACAGGACTCGACCTTCGTGAGTTCGACGATGCGATAGTATTCAAAGTAGCCCTGATGGTTAAGAAGTATCTTGATGCCAACCCCGTCAAATACTAATCTTGCCGTACAGGCGGGTGTCTTTAAAATATTATAGCGCGGTTTTGCGCGCTCGTTTTCCGCCGGAATGCCCAAAAATACACGGAAATACCAAAAGGTATTGCCAGCGTTTTTGAACAGCCCGGCGAAAAATTTTATGCGCAATGCTCGTGCCGATAAATTTAAAGCCGCCCACAACACAGCTTCTCTCGTGAGCTGCTGTCTGCCTGAGGCGTAATGCCGCGGCACAAAAAGGATGGACTAAACAAATTGATCGAATTTAAGAACGTATCTAAAAGCTATGATAACGGCACAAAAGCCCTGGACGATGTAAACATTAAAATCGAACAGGGTGAATTCGTGTTTATAGTCGGCGATTCCGGGGCAGGTAAGAGCACCCTTCTCAAGATTATGATGCGCGAGGAGGTTGCCACAACGGGCACCGTAGTAATCAAAAACCGTCTTCTCAACACGATGAAGAAGAGGGATATTCCCTATTTCCGCCGTCACCTGGGCATAGTGTTCCAGGACTTCAGACTTATTCCCAATATGACCGTTTATGACAACGTTGCCTTTGCAATGCGTGTTATAGGCGCAAAGGAAAAGAAAATCAGCAAGCGTGTACCCTATGTTCTCGGCCTTGTCGGTCTGGCAGAAAAGTCCAAGGCCCTGCCTAACCAGCTTTCGGGCGGCGAGCAGCAGAGGGTAGCCTTGGCGCGTGCAATTGTAAACAATGCGGATATCATTATTGCGGACGAGCCCACGGGCAATGTCGATGCAAAGCGTTCCTACGAAATTGTTGAAATGCTCAACAAAATTAACGCTACGGGCACAACGGTCATAATGGTAACCCATTCGGAGGAGCTTGTGCGCCGCTTCGGCCGCAGAGTTATCACCATTCAGGACGGCAGAATCAAATCGGACGATGTTTCAAGAGAAAAGATTGTAGCCGAAAGCGCTTTGCCGCCTGACCTCAACCTTTCAAGCCGCAGGGCCATACGCGAGGCGGATGAATTTATCCGCAACTACAAGCCCGAAAGCGAGAGAAAGAAGAGCGGAGGTGAGTCCGATGAGTAAAAATGCAGAGAGAGGCGGTTCAGCCAGCCTTTCCTACCTTACAAAAGAGGGCTTTCGCAACATCCGTTCAAACAAGCTGATGTCGCTGGCCTCCGTTGCGGTGCTGATGTCCTGCCTTGTTATGATAGGCGTTGCGTATATGCTCTTTGTAAACATCAATCAGACTCTCGGCGATATTTCTCAGCAGAACGTCATTATGGTTTATATTGAGGATGATGCAACGGATGAGGAAATTGCCGCAATGGGTGCCGAAATCGATGCCATAGGCAATGTAAAGGCAAAGACCTTTATCCCCAAGGAGGAAGCCTTCCCGGATGTTATGGAGTCCATAGGTACGGCTGCGGCTCTTTTCGAGGGTATGGAGTCCGAGCTTCTGCCCGATGCTTACGAAGTAACGCTTGAGAATATGGAGCTTTACGATGATACCGTCACAAAGCTTGAAGGGCTTGACAATATCATTCAGCTTCGCCACAACAGAGATTTTGCTAGACAGCTTACAAATATAAGAACGACCGTCGGCTATATCAGCATTGCGGTTATTCTTATGCTTCTTGTAGTTTCTCTCTTCATAATTTCAAATACGGTCAGAGTGACGATGTATAACCGCCGCCTTGAAATCAGAATTATGAAATCCGTCGGTGCAACGAAGTGGTTTATCCGTTGGCCCTTTATGGTTGAGGGTATAGTCCTCGGCATTATTTCGGGCCTGGTTTCGCTTGGCATAGTGTTCGGAATTTATCAGGCAGGCGCAAGTGCAATGGGCGATATGCTGTCCATTCTCTCGTCAAAGCCGGCACCGTTTGCGGATTATGCACTGATGATGCTCGTTGCCTTCATTTCGGTAGGCGTGGTTACGGGCGCCGTGGGCAGTATTGTTTCAATGAATAAATATCTTAAGGAGCAGGATTATGACAGCGACAATGTCAGCGAGTAAGATTCGCCGCTGTCTGCTGAAGGCTCTTGCGCTTCTTGTCGCATTGGTCTGCTGCTTTAATTTCCCGGCAACGGCTGCGGGAGAAAGCGGCACAGGACAGACAGACGAGGGTACCTCGCAACAGGAAAAAGAACAGACAACAGAAGAAAATACAACGGATGAAGCTTATCAGGAGCTTGAAAGCCAGTACGAAAAGCTTGAGCAGGAAATGGAGAAAAACCAGCAAAAGCTTGACAAAGTACAGGAAAGCCTTGACGAGCAGGAAAAGGTTGTTGACGGCCTGGGCAATCAGATAAGCAGTACGCAGAATGAGGTTGACCTGCTTACCATGCGCTATCAGGCACTTCTCAATGAGCAGAACAACACCGAAAGCCAGATTAAGCTTATCACAAAGCAGCTCGGCTCTCTTTCCGTGCAGATTGAGCAGACGGATGCCGCTATTTCCGAAAAGCAGGAGCAGCTTGAAGTAACCTACGAGCTGTTGAAACAGCGTATCCGTGCTATGTATATGGCAGGAAGCGGCTCAACGCTTGAATTCCTGCTCACCTCGGAGGACTTCTCTACTCTTCTTACAAGAACGGAGCTTCTGGTAAGAGTGGCACAGCACGACAATGACCTTATGGCAACGCTTCAGGATGAAGTGTCCGAGCTGGAAGAGCTTGATACTGTTCTTACAGACAGTATTTCCGCACAGGAAAACAAGAAAACAGACCTGAGTTCAAAAACGCAGTCTCTTGAAAGCAGTAAATCAAAGATTCAGGCTACGAGCGACGAGCTTAAAGAAAAGCGTGAAGAGCTTAAGGCTGAGATGGAAAAAGAGAAGCAGGAGCTTAACGCACTCGACAAGGAGAGCGATGAGTACAAGGCACTTATCAGCAAGCAGGAGGACGAGCTTATCGCTCTGTCAAACCAGATGGAGGAATTTATTAAAAATTCCGGCTCATCCACAACTGATAAGGACGAAGAGACAACCGAGCCCGAGGGTGAGGAAACCACCGAAACGGACGGGCCCGACAGCAAGGACAACCCCTATCTGGACGGCACGGAAACCGTATTTTCAAGCGGTATGATATTCCCGCTTAAGTGCAGCGGTGTTTATATTTCCTCTCCGTACGGTATGCGCACGCACCCGATTACGGGCGAATACAAGCTTCACACGGGCACGGACTTCTGTGCCGCAGGCATTGACGGCAAAACCGTTTATGCGGTCAAGGACGGCGAGGTTATCTATGCCGCAAAGCACAAGGCATACGGCAACTTCGTAATCATTGACCACGGCAAGGGTATTTCATCTTGTTACGCACATATGCAGGACGGCTCAATGAGAGTTTCCGTCGGCGATAAGGTGCAGCAGGGTCAGCCCATAGGTAAGGTAGGCGATACCGGCTATTCAACGGCACCGCACCTTCACTTTGAAATCCGTGTTGACGGCTCTACAGTCAATCCGATGAGCGGTTATATCAAGCTTCCGGGCTGATAAGTTATACAATTACCAGAAAGGCGCGGTGAGACGCGTATGAATAAGAAAATTTCACTCGGGCTTACCGTTGCCCTTATTCTGCTTAGCATAACGGCCACCTTTGCAATTACAATGACCGTTTCGCAGAATATCTACAACGGGCTGATTTCAAAGCTTTCCAACCGCTTTGAGCTTTACGACGGTATATCTGCAATCGATAACTATGTCCGTACAAACTACTACGGCGAGTTTGATGACGATTCGCTTTTCTCGCAGAGTGCAAGCGGCTATATGAAGGGCCTTTCCGATTCGGGCAGCTTTTATATGACTGCACAAGAGTATATCGAATACACCCGAAAGCTCAAGGGCGAAGGCGGTATCGGCATTGAGGCAGAGTACAGCGCAGACAAGGGCAAGGTTGTAATCACCGAAGTCTATGCAGGCTCTTCCGCAGAAAACGCGGAGCTTAAAAAGGGTGACGCAATAATTAAGGTTGACGATGTTGAAGTCAATATTATGAACGCTTCAACCGTTATCGATTCGCTTCGCATAGGCAGACGTTTCGAGTCCGTAACCGTAACCTATGAGCGCGACGGTGCACAGAAAACGGTCACCGTTATGAGAGGCTATACCAAGACCGTTACTTCTTCCTTCGTCGGCAACGTCGGCTATATACGCATCAACGGTTTCTTTGCCAATACGGCGGAGCAGTTTTCGGCCGAAATCGACACACTCAACTCTCAGGGCGTAACGGCGCTAATTATTGACCTTCGCGGCTGTAAGGACGGCACAATGGAATACGCTGCAGCAGTGGCAGACCTCATTCTTCCCAGCGGTGCAGAATCCGCAGGCGCAATTGCCAGCGCGGTAAAGCGTGACGGCAGTGTTTATAAGAACTTTACTTCGGATGCTTCCGCAATCACCTTCCCCAAGGGTATGGCGGTGCTTGTTGATGGCAGTACATCCGGCGGTGCAGAGCTTCTTGCCGCACAGCTTAAGGATTTTTCCAAGGCAAGCCTTATCGGCACGAAAACCTCGGGTCAGATGACTATGCAGGAGATTTATACCCTTGAAGACGGCAGTGCAATCTCCCTCACCGTAGCAAAGGTTATTTCCTACTCGGGTGCAGAGTATTGCAGCGGCAACGGAATCGAGCCGACGTATACGGTTGAAATGGGCCTTGACGGCACGGTTGCAAAGAACCTTGAAGGCATTGAAAAAGACCCGCAGCTGCAGTCAGCTTATGCAACGTTAATGCAATAACATTTATAAAATCAAAAAGCCAACACGAACTTTTTACGTTTGTGTTGGCTTTATTTATTTTGCAAGCTTATTTACCAAATCTCTGTCAGGCGTGACGTAAAGAGTGCTGTAAACGTGGTATATTACCTTGCCCGGTCTTGCACCCTGCGGCTTTTTGAGGTTTCTTACCTGCGTGTAATCAACTGGTACGCCCGAGGACTGCCTTGCCCTGCTGTGGTAGGCGGCTATGATTGCCGCTTCAACGAGCGTTTCCTCGGGCACTTCACGGCCTTGGGTAACTATAACCGTATGTGAGCCGGGGAATTTCTGCGTGTGCAGCCATATATCGCCCTTGGAGGCTGTTTTGAGCGAAAGGCGGTCATTTTGTTCGTTGTTTCTGCCCACGAGTATCGTGAAGCCGTCACTCGATTCATATTCCATCGGTGCAAGGGGCTTGGGTGCTTTTGTGCCGGGCTTAAGCTTACTCCTGATATAGCCCGTGTGTGAAAGCTCCTGCTTGATTTCGGCTATCTGTGCCGTGGTTTCCGCGCGGGAAAGCGCATCCGCCACCGTGTCAAGGTAACTGAGCTCTTCTTCGCCGTTTGCAATAAGCGTTGTGAGCATCTGCTCAGCCGTTTTGGCCTTGCGGTATTCCTTGTAGTACTTCTGCGAGTTCTCGTTGGGTGTCAGCGCAGGGTTGACGTTTATTCTTATATTCTCGTTTGTGTAGTAATTGTAAACCTCGTAAAACGGTGCACCCTTGTGCAGCTGATAAAGGTTTGCCGCAATGAGCTCGGCGTTGATTTTAAGCTGTTCTCTGTCGGCACACTGCTCCAGCTCTTTCCTTTGCACATCGAGCTTTCTTGCCGTGCGCTGTATGAGGTTTGCAACTAACCTTTGCAGCTCGGCGGAATTCTGCTTGGTTCTTTCAAGCCTGTCCTTTTCAAAATAAAAATCGTCAAGCAGTTCGGAGAAGGAGTTAAACGGCTTGATTTTCGCGTTGACGCCGTACTGTGTGATGTTCATAAACGAAAAGTCAAGCGGCTTTCCGCTTGGGTCAATTACTGCGCAGGGGTTCGGTTCAACGGTTTTCAGCTTTTCAATTTCTTCGCCGATTTTCCGGATTTCGCCGTCGCTCAGAAATTCCGTTCTTTTATCTTCACCGATACTGCGGCTTGCAATTTCGCGGCAGACTATGGGCGACAAGCCCTGTACGCTGGAAAGAATTGCGGCTGAAACAGCCTTGTTTTCCGTTTCGGCGGCGTTCTTTGCAATTTCGGTGCCCGTTGTATCAAACAGGTCGGGCTTGTTCTGCTTAGGCGGCAGCTTATAGAGCATACCGGGCAGAATCTGCCGCAGTGATGAGGTTTCACTGTCAACACGCTTTACCGCATCCAGAATATTGCCCTGCTCATTTATGAGAATTATGTTGCTGTACTGCGCCATAATCTCCGTGCAGAGCGTGAATTTTACAGGCTCGCCGATTTCGTTTGTAGCATCAAAATCCAGAAAGAGCACTCTTTCAAGCCCTTCTTGACGCACGGCGGTCAGCAGGGCAGAGGTAAGATGCTTCCTAAGCAGCATACAAAGCATCGGCGGCTTTGCGGGGTTTTCGGGCGGAAAAGCCGTGAAATGAATTTTCGGTGAGTTGGCACGGGCGCTGATAAGCAATTTATGTGCACCGTTTCTGCCGCGCAAAACGAGCACCAGCTCCTCTCTGGAGGGCTGATGCACCTTTTCAACGCGGCAGCCGACAGCCGCCGCGGCTATTTCTTCTTTTATAAAATGCAGGGTTAATCCGTCAAGTGCCATTAATTATTCCTCAAACATTTTTGCAAGCTTTCTCAAATCATCGCTGTCAAAGTATTCTATTGTAATCGTGCCGCCCTTGCCCTTGGCATTTACGCTGACCTTTCTGGCAAGTGTTTCGCAGAGTGAAAGCTCAACCTCGGTGATGTACTTGTCCCTTTCGGGTGCGGCTTTGGGTGCTTTTTTAGGCTTAAGGAAATCCTTTACCAGCTTTTCCGTCTGCCTTACCGAATAGCCGTTTGCAATAATTTCATCGGCAAACTGCTTTATAAGCGCACCGTCCTCAAGGGGAAGGAGAGCTCTTGCGTGGCCTGCAGAAAGCTTCTTTTCGCTCACCAAAGCAAGCACGTCTGCGGGAAGTGCGAGCAAACGCATAAGGTTGGCAACTGCGGAGCGTGATTTACCCACACGCTGTGCGGCTTCTTCCTGCGTGAGTGAGTAGTTATCCATAAGGTACTTGTAGCCCTCTGCCTCTTCAATCGGGTCAAGGTCTTCTCTCTGCAGGTTTTCAATAAGCGCAAGTGCGGCCGCATCCTCATCGCTGAGTTCCCTTATAACAACGGGTACTTCCGTAAGCCCTGCCATTCTGGATGCTCTCCAGCGCCTTTCGCCTGCGACAAGCTGATAATTGCCGCCGGGCAGGGGACGCACGAGAAGCGGCTGAATAACGCCGTGTTTTTGTATGCTTGCACTCAGTTCGGCAAGTGCCTCATCGTCAAAATTCTTTCTGGGCTGGTTTTTGTTGGGCTCAATTTCGTTGAGCTTGAGTTTGACTGCGGAGGATGCTGAAATATTTTCAATCGAGTTATCGACAAGAAGTGCATCAAGTCCTCTTCCGAGTCCGCCTTTTTTCGGTGCCATAGTCTTTCTCCTCCTGATAAATTATGTATTCTTCTGAATGAGCTCGTCTGCAAGGGCGTCATAGGCAAGCGTGCCCTTGGAAGCACGGTCATAATACATTACGGGCTGACCGAAGCTCGGTGCTTCGGAAAGCCTGACCGTACGGGGAATAACGGTTGAAAAAACCTTTTTTGGGAAGAATTTTTTGACTTCCTCCACAACCTGCTGTGTGAGGTTGAGCCTGCCGTCATACATTGTAAGCAGTACGCCTTCAATATCTATAAGGGGGTTATAAAGGCGCTTGATATTTCTGACGGTAGAAATAAGCTGAGACAGACCCTCAAGCGCATAGTATTCGCACTGAATAGGCACAAGCAGGGTGTCTGCCGCACAAAGACCGTTGAGAGTTATGAGACCAAGCGACGGCGGACAGTCAAGAAAAATAAAATCGTACTGCGCCTTTACAAGTGCAAGGCAGGTGCGAAGCTTGGCTTCTCTTCTCTCAACATCAACAAGCTCAAGCTCTGCGCCTGCAAGGTCCATTGTCGAGGGGATAACGTCAACATTCTTGAAGGGTGAATGAACAATGGTCTGTGAAGCAGGTGTACCGCCTATTATATTGTCGTAGGATGATAATTTGACATCCCTTTTGTTTATTCCCAGTCCGCTCGTTGAGTTGCCCTGCGGGTCAATGTCAACAAGCAGCACTTTTTTGCCCTTTGCGCCAAGGGCGGCCGTAAGGTTGACTGCGGTTGTGGTTTTGCCCACACCGCCCTTCTGATTTACTATCGCAATTATTTTAGCCATTTATTTTATTCCTCCGGAAATCAAATCATAAAGAATAAAGCCAATCGGTACAAGGTGAATTGCCGCAACGGCGGCAACCGAAGCAAACGCAAAGCCGTAATAAACTGTTCTTTCAATTACTTTGGGTATATTAAAATTTTTCTTTTTCATCAGCCAAATAAACGCCGTGAGAAGAACGCCGAAAACGGTGAGAACAATGCCGGACTTTTCTCCTTCGGGCTGCCAGTCGATTTCAACCTTTCCGCTGCCGTTGGGTAATTCAACCGCAAGGTAAGCGCCGAGAGCACAGTGTATATCGGCTTTTTCACCGTTGATTTTACAGGTGAAGCCGTTGTCAAAAGTAACTGGGATGAAAAGGTATCTGTTTTCGCCCGTTGTATTGTTATAATCGAAGTTTAAAGACGATTTACCGACCTTTTCGTTGGTCACGGTGTCCTTGCAGAGACTGTTGAGAGCGGTCATTTTGTCAAGCGGCATTGAGGCTAACTGTACCGTTTTGTCGCCGAATTTCTGGCCGTTTATGCACTCAACTACTATCTCAACCTCTTCACCCTCGCTGAAGCTTCCGAGCAGAAGCGTGCCGTTTACGGCGGCAGAGGGATAGTAGCGGTAATCCGTGTATTTGTGGTAGGACGCAAAAACGGTTTCGCCGTTGACCGACATCTTGAAGCTTTGCTTTTGGTATTCACCTGCATTCAGGTAAAGCTCTTCGTTTTTGCCTGCCGTGTAGCGGAAAACAAGCTTGTCGGGCGTGCTTTCAACGAGCTTTATATTCTCGCCGTCAGCCGTTCTTGTACATATATCAAACAGCTTATCATTATCGCCCGTAAAAATCTGCCAGAGCTTGTTCTGTACCTCAAAACGCTCGTCAACGCTGATTTCATTTATACTGCCGAGCAGCTCTTCACTGCCCAGCAAGCCGAACTCAACTGCATATTCGTTTTCGTAAAGACTGAAGTTTTCGGTAGAATCAAGCAGAGCGTATCTGTTGCTTGCACTGTGATGATTCCTCATAATCATCTTTTTAACGCCGATAATGCCGTCGGTAAACGCCGTGCCGCCCGAATCAAGCAGACGGGTATACTGTACGCTGTAGCCGAGCACTTTTGCCGTATTCTGTGCGGAAAGGGAAATATAGTGCGTCCAGTTTGAAAGCGCAGGAGTGCCTATAACAAACGGATAGTTCGTGTTAAGGCTCGTGTCGGCGTTTTTGATTCTGCCCATTTCGCCGCAGCCGGTGTCAAGCGACGAAACCTCTGCACAGTATTCAAGGAAGGACGGGCTGTTGTAAAGGTATTCCTCGCTTTCCTGCTGGTGCTTGTTTGCAACTCCGCCGTAGCAGATGCCCGCAGTTTGCACGATGCACAGCACGAAGCAGAAGGCGCGGATGATATATTTTTTCTGAAAAAGAAGAAACGCAAAAAGCGGTATGCCGAAGCCGAAAAGAAGCAGAAACGAATTGTATTTTACGTCCGCTGCGGAAGCGGTTTCTTCGAGTGCCGTGCTGATTGAGCCGAGAATATTTTCCGCAAAATAGATAAGCCCGTAAAGCATACCCACCGTGAGCAGGGCGCAGAGCACGAGCAGACCGAAACGCAGGAATTTGTTTTTCAGCGTAACGATTGCTTCGGAATACTGTTCAATTCCCGCAAGCGAGAAGCACAGCAGCATAAACACGCAAATGAAGAAAAATCTTGTCGGAAACTGGACGTAGCTGCCCATGTGCCAGATAAGGTTTATGCTCTCAATAAAAATCGGAAGCAGAAGAATGAGCGTTGACGTGAGTACGAAAAAAGCCTGCTTGATTTTTTTGTCTTTGAAGAGCTTTACAATAAAAACAACGGTCAGCACGATTGCAAGCTGCAGGCCGATGAGAAGTATGAGCTTGTTGTGAAGCTGTGTATCGGGTTTTGCCTTGAGTATCTTTTCAAGTACGCCTTCTTCACTGCCCGTGCTGGTTTCGAAGCGCTTTGAGCCCAGGGTCTGCAACGCTGCAGGAACAGCGGCAAAGCAGGAAAGCAGGCCGCCGGCAAGCGTTGAAAGGCCAAGCAAACAAGCCTGTCTGCCGCGTTTTTCTTTTGGAGAAATCAGTATGATATAAAGTCCGCTTAACATAAATACGGCAAGCGTAATCATAAAGCCGTGGTACACGGAATAGAAAAGCGTTACCGCAAAGGCGGCAATATACATAAACGGCTTGTCCTCGTCAAAAAGGCGCTTCAGGCCGTAAATGATAAACGGAAAAACAACAACGAAATCAAGCCATGATGTGTTTGTATAATAGAACATTGAAAACGCACTCATGGCGTACATAACGGAAAACAGAGTGTGCCATATTCCGTCGGGCTTCGGGAACATTTTTTTAAAGCAATATTTTGAAGCGAAGGCCGCCGCCGAAACCTTAAGCACTACATAAATGCCAACGGCATAAAGCAGGCTGTCTCTGGGAAAAAGACACAGCACAAGCAAAAGGGGAGTGGGGTTGCCGAAGTTGGAAACGTTGGTGCCCAGTCCCGACAGCCAGTCCCAGTCAAGCGCCTTGCCGCCGTGAATCCAGTCATATAAATGGTAGAGCGCAGGCACGGCACCCTGTGCCATATCATCGTAGCATATATTGCCCGTGCCGAAGGGCCAGACACCCTTGAGCGCATAAACAAAGAGCATTATAACTGCGCATATCAGAGCGGAATCCAACAGCGTGAGGCTTTGGAGTTTCTTTTTCATTAATATTTCAATCCTTAAAGAGTTTCTTCTAATTCTTTTGCAAGTATTGTCGCCGCACAGCGCACGTATTCTCCGCACGGACGGCGGCGGTAATATTCTGCGGTACGCTCCTCGGGGACAGGTCGGCTTGCACCGGGTAAATCAAGCAGCTCGCGGCAGATGTAGCTGCCGTTTTCTTCCTTGAACTCAGCCGCAAGCTTCTGGATAAGGGCGTAGTGCTCTGCCTTTTCTGCCTTTGCCTTAGGGTCGTCATAGCCCTTGAGCATACCTGCAACGGCAAACATACCGCTTACCGCACCGCATACCTCGCGTAGTCTGCCCATTCCTCCGCCGAAAGAGGAGGCAAGCATAGCGGCGGTCTTGTTATCAAGCCCCGTCAAATCGTCAAAGGCAAGCACAACAGCCTGGGCACAGTTGTAGCCCTGCTCAAAAAGTGCCTGTGCCTTTGCGCCGTATTCTTCGGGGGAAAGATTTGTTTTCATTTTATTACTCCTTACAAATAACAGTTTGTCTGTCCGGTGATAGACAAAAATTATGGATTAGGAATGAATTCCTAATTATTCAGTTCGACAAACCGTAGTTTACACCATATTCCAATCAGGTACGTACGACTTTTCTGCCGCTTCAAGCTCCTGCACGAAGCCGTTTTCAAGGCCGAGGAGAAGCATATAGCCGCTTACCTTTTCGTATTCTTCCGCGGTAATTTTTCTGCTTAGTTCGCTGTGAATTTCATTGCCTGTCGGGAAATACTGCGCCATAAGACTTATCCAGATATCCTCCGGCAGATTGTCCGCAATCATATCAAGCACGCCGTAGCTGTTTTCAAGGCTGTCGGGAAGTATCAGGTGCCTTACCATAACGCCCTTTTTCATCATACCGTCTTCACCGTGTACGGGTGTGCCGACCTGGCGAACCATTTCCTTTATTGCATCAAGTGCAATTTTCGGGTAATCGGGGGCTTGGGAATATTTTACTGCTAAGCAGGGGTCGGAATATTTGAAGTCGGGCAGATAAATATCTATCAGCCCTTCAAGCGCTTTGAGCGTTTCAACCCTTTCGTAACCCGAGGTGTTGCACACAACGGGTATTGACGGCTTGTATTTCTGCAAAGCCTTTACTATCACGGGGTAGTAAGGCGTTGGGCTTACAAGGTTTATATTGTGCACTCCCGAGGCTTCCAGTTCTTTTATCATTTCAGTAAGAGCGTGTGCATCAACCGTTTTTCCGCAGTAGCTTCGGCTGATATCGCTGTTCTGGCAGAATTCGCACCTGAGAACACAGCCGCTGAAGAATATTGTGCCCGAACCGTTGCTTCCGCTGATGTTCGGCTCTTCCCAGAAGTGCTTGTCGGCCCGACATACAGCGGGCAGGGCAGGCAGCCTGCAAAAGCCTTCACCGACAGTGCTGTCAAGGCGTTTGGCTTTACAATTCCGTGGGCAGAGCGAGCAGCTTTCGATAAGAAATTTATCCATTGTATTTTTTTGTAAGAAGTGCAATGAGCGTGTCAGTCAGACCCATCTCTTCACTCTTGTTCATTGCTCTGTAATCCTCACGTGCGGTTTCCTCGCTATCGTCGGAAATCTTGCGAATACTAAGGGATTTCACGCCGTAGCGGTCGCAGACAGAGGCAATTGCACCCGACTCCATATCAAAGGCGCAAATGCCGAAGCGCTTGTGAAAATCCGCTTTCTTTTCGTTGCTCGTCAGGAACATATCACCCGTGCCGAGTGCACCAATGTAAAGGCTCATATCTTTACAGAACTTGAGCAGTTCGGGGTCGGTTTCGTATACATATTTCTGGCCGGGCTTTACGCCTAATTCGTAACCGAGAGGTGTCAGGTCAAAATCGCACTCGGTACAGCTGGAGCCTGCCACAAGGTCACCCCTGCGAACACCCTTTACTGCACCCGAAAAGCCGATGTTGTATATTTCTTCTGCACCGTATTTGAGAATGAGATGCGTTGCGGCAATTGCGGCATTTACCTTGCCCGTGTTGCTCAGCATGGCAACGAGCCTGTCACCGCAAAACGACATCTTGAGCATTCTCATACCGTTTTCTTCAAAGTTTTCTGCACCGTTTTCGGTTGCCCATTTGCAGAAGGGATTGTATTCGTGTGTGTCTGCAATAAGTACAGCAATTGTTTTCATAATCATTTCACCTTAAACAGTATTTTAACATAGTATGTTTTGAGAGCAGCCTCGCAGCCTCAAAGAAACGGCAGTGGCTTTCAAAGCCCGCGGGGAGCTGCCGTTTCGGCTGCTTAATTTATATATTTGCAGGCGCCGTAAACGATCGGCGTCTGCACGGGAAGCATCAGACAATCTGTCTGCCGCCGATGTAAACCGCTTTCAGGTTAAGATCGCCGTCAAGTACAAGGAGGTCTGCTCTCTTGCCCTTTGATATCGAACCCGTAAAACCGTCAGCACCTATAACCCTTGCAGGGTTGATTGTACACGCTTTGAGTGCGGATTTGAAATCAACGCCGAATTTAAGCAGATTTTTGAATTCCGCAAAAATATTCGTCGTGCTTGCGGCTATCGTGCCGTCGGCAAGAGTGGCCTTGCCGTCCCTTACATATACGGTCTGACCGCCGAGCTCGTATTCACCGTCGCCCATACCTGCCGCAGACATAGAGTCGCTTATAACCACGGCTCTGTCCTCGCCTAAAAGGCTGAAAGCCATGCGCAGTACGGCGGGGTGGTTGTGAAGGCCGTCGCAGATAAGCTCTGCGGTGGCTTTTTCGTCGTCAAAAACGGCAGTAGGCACACCGGGGGCTCTGTTCTGAATCGGTGTCATGGCGTTGAAAAGGTGAGTTGCGTGGGTGAAGCCGTTTTCAAATCCGAGCCTTGCCTGCTCGTAGATTGCCGAAGTGTGTGCGGCGGAAACCGTACAGGTTTTGCTCACTTGCTTTGCAAATTCAATTGCGCCGTCCTCTTCGGGTGCGATATCGGCCAGCTTAATCGGGCAGATTGCGTTGAGCCTTTCAAACTCCTCCGTGTCGGGCCTACGGATGTGCTCTGCCGCCTGCGCACCCTTTTTCGCAAGGGAGATGAACGGGCCTTCCATATTGATGCCGTGAATATATGCACCGTCTTCCTTGCCCATACATTCTTTAACAGCCCCGAAAGCCCTTGCGAGGACTTCCTCGGGAAGAGTCATTGTCGTCGGGCAGAAAGAGGTGATGCCGTTTTCGGCAAGATATCTGCTGATTGTCTGAATTTCCTGCGTGCTGCCGGACGAGCTGTCCGAAAGACGTGCACCGTGAATGTGTATGTCAATAAAGCCGGGCACAACGGTACAACCCGAATAATCCGCACCGTCTTCGTTTGCAAAACAGCCGATGTCCTCGATTAATCCGTTCGAAATTTTAATGTCTTTTTTTACCGGCGAAAAGTCCTCCGCCCAGATAACAGCGTTTTTAATAATCATAACAAACTACCCCATTATAATTAGAGTAAATTATATTATACTTATTTTAAACGCATATTTCAATAAGAAAGAAAATTTTTTATAATTTTAAGAAAATTTATAATTAAACTCTTTAACTGCCGAAAAGTATATGATATAATACACGAGTTATATCTCTTAATCAAAACGGAGAATTGATTGATATGGAAAGAATAGGTTTCGACAACGAGAAATACCTCAAAATGCAGTCCGAGTGCATCAGACAGCGCATTGAACAGTTCGGCGGCAAGCTCTATCTTGAGTTCGGCGGCAAGCTGTTTGACGATTACCATGCGTCCCGCGTCTTGCCCGGCTTTAAACCCGACAGTAAGCTTAAAATGCTGCTTGAGCTTAAAGATCAGGCAGAGGTTGTAATCGTAATAAACGCCGCCGATATCGAAAACAACAAGATCAGGGGCGACTACGGCATCACCTACGATGCAGACGTGCTCAGGCTTATTGACGAATTCCGTGAGATAGGTCTCTTTGTCGGCAGTATTGTCGTTTCACAGCTTGCCGGTCAGCCTGCGGCCGAGGTGTTTATAGAGCGAATGACGAGTCTTGGCGTAAAGGTATACCGCCATTACAGAATACCCGGCTATCCCTCCAACATCCCGTTTATTGTCAGCGACCGTGGCTTCGGCAAGAACGACTATATAGAAACCCAGCGTGAGCTTGTTATCATTACTGCACCGGGCCCCGGCAGCGGCAAAATGGCAACCTGTCTTTCACAGCTTTATCACGAAAACAAGAGAGGTATCAAAGCCGGCTACGCCAAGTTCGAAACCTTCCCGATATGGAATCTTGCGCTTGACCACCCCGTTAACCTGGCTTATGAGGCGGCTACGGCAGACCTTAAGGACGTCAATATGATTGACCCCTTCCACCTCAAGGCTTACGGCGAAACAACGGTAAATTACAACCGCGACGTTGAGGTTTTCCCTGTTCTCAATACGATGTTTGAAAGCATCTACGGCACGTCGCCTTACAAGTCTCCGACCGATATGGGTGTAAATATGGCAGGCTACTGCATTTACGATGACGAGGCTGTCTGTGCCGCCGCAAAGCAGGAAATTATCCGCCGCTACTACGTCGGGCTTTGCGAGCGCCGCGAGGGCAAGGTTGACCAGGAGGTTGTCTATAAGCTTGAACTTCTGATGCGTCAGGCAAACATCACCAAGGAGGACAGACCGGTTGTCAGCGCTGCTCTTGACAGGGCACAGCTTACGGGTGCTCCTGCCGCGGCAATCGAGCTTGACGACGGCAGAATAATCACGGGCAAAACCACGGGTCTGCTCGGCTGCAGCGCCGCAATGCTGCTCAACGCACTCAAGGCTTACGCAGGTCTGGATGAGGATATGCACCTTATCTCACCTGAGGTTATAACCCCTATACAGTACCTTAAAACAGAACATTTCGGCAGCAAAAACCCCAGACTTCACACCGATGAAATTCTGCTTGCTCTTTCAATCTGTGCCGCCAGCGATGAGAATGCTGCCAAGGCTATGGAACAGCTCAGAAGACTGCGCGGCTGTGAAATGCACGTAAGCGTTATGCTTTCTCAGGTTGATGAGCACCTGCTCAAAAAGCTCGGTGTCAACGTAACCTGCGAGCCCGAATATCAGGGCCAGAAGCTTTACAGAAAGAAATAACTATTTACCACAATACAAAGGAGTGTCAGCTATGTTGGATTTTATTCTCACCGGTTTTGCGGATGAGGCCGCAAAAGAGCTTGACGGCCAGATTGCCGCGCTCAAGCGTAACGGAATGTCTTATTTTGAGCCGAGAGGTATTGACGGCAAGAACATTGCGGATTTTACCGTTGAAGAGGCAAAGGCTCTCAAGGAAAAGCTTGATGCAAACGGTATCAGGGTTTCCTCAATCGGTTCGCCCTTCGGCAAGATTGAAATTGACGAGGATTTTGAGCCCCACTTTGAAAAATTCAAGAATACCGTTGAGGTTGCAAAGATTCTTGATACCAAGTTTATCCGTATGTTCAGCTTCTTTTTCACAAAGGGTCAGAGCTACGAGGATAACAGGGAAGAGGTGCTCCGCAGAGTAAAGGCTATGGCAGACTACTCCTATGAGCAGGGTGTATATTGTTGCCTTGAAAACGAAAAGGGCATCTACGGCGACAACGCCGAAAGAAACCTCGAAGTTCTTCGCTACTGCGAACATAAGCTTTTTGCGATTGTTGACCCTGCAAACTATATTCAGTGCGGCGTTGACCCGCTTGCAGCCTATGAAAAGGTTGCAGGCTTTGTAAAGTACCTCCACGTAAAGGATGCTTACTTTGAAAACGGCGAGGTTGTCCCCGCAGGCAAGGGCGACGGTCAGGTGGCCGAAATCATAAAGCGCTTTGCCCGCAACGGCGGCGAAAAGTTCCTTTCGCTTGAGCCTCACCTTACCGTGTTTGACGGCCTTGAAAACCTTGAGGCTGACAACGGCACAATCAACTCCATCGGCAAAAAGCAGAGCTACGTATACAACAGCACGGACGAATCCTTTGATGCCGCAGTAAACGCACTCAAGGAAATTCTTGCTTCTATGGAAAAGGGCACAATCCGCCTTGGAATTATCGGCTACGGTAATATGGGCTCAAGCCATATGAACAACATCGTAAAGGGCTGTCTGCCCGATTTTGAGGTTACCGCTGTTGCCGACCTTAAGGAAGAGCGCCGTAAGGCCGCGCTTGAAACAAAGCCCGGTATCAAGGTTTATAACACCGGCAGTGAGCTTATCGCTTCGGGTGAGGTTGATGCCGTTATCGTTGCAACTCCTCACTATCTCCACCCGACTTATGCTATTGAGGCACTTAACGCAGGTCTTCACGTTATGATTGAAAAGCCCGCAGGCGTTTACACAAAGCAGGTTGAGGAGATGAACGAGGTTGCCGCAAAGAGCGACAAATCGTTTGCAATTATGTTCAACCAGCGCACAAACCCCTGCTACATAAAGCTGCGTGAAATCCTCAAAAGCGGTGAATACGGCGAAATCACAAGAGTTAACTGGATTATCACAGACTGGTTCAGAACGCAGTCCTATTACGATTCGGGCGACTGGCGTGCAACCTGGTCAGGCGAAGGCGGCGGCGTACTGCTCAACCAGTGTCCTCACCAGCTCGATTTGTGGCAGTGGCTTTGCGGAATGCCCTGCAAGGTAAGAGGCTTCCTGCACGAGGGCAAGTACCACAACATTGAGGTTGAGGATGACGTAACAATTTACGTTGAGTACCCCAACGGCGCAACAGGTGTGTTCATCACAACAACCGGCGATTATCCGGGCACAAACAGACTTGAGATTACTCTCGATAAGGCAAAGATTGTCTGCATGGGCGGCAAGCTTGAAATTACCGAGCTTGACGGCTCTGTCAGCAATTACACCAAGCATTCGGATGAGGGCTTCGGCAAGCTCAACAGCAAGACCTTTACAGTCCTGCCCGACCCCGAGCCCTGGTCACAGCACGTTCAGGTTATGAAGCAGTTTGCGGATAACATTCTTCGCGGCGGTGAGCTTGTCGGCAGAGGCGAAGAGGGTATCAACGGCCTTACGATTTCCAACTGCGCTCATCTTTCAAGCTGGCTTGATAAGACGGTAGAGCTTCCGATAGATAAGGAGCTGTACTTCAAGCTTCTTCAGGAAAAAATTGATAATTCCAAGTTCGTTAAGGTTACAAGAGAGGCTGTTCAGGCCGATATGAGTTCCACCTTCGGAAGCTGATTCGTGAACAATTTGTTAAGAAATTTTTAAAAAGCACTTGACAAACTGCACGATAGCCTTTAAGATAAAAAACGCAATAAGTAAACCAACAATTAAATTAATAGTATTTTTATGAAGGAGGAAAAAACAATGCCTTTCGAGCAGGTAAGAGAAATCATCTGCAAGCAGCTTGAGCTTGAAGAAAGCGATGTCACAATGGAAACCAACATCAAGGACGACCTTGGCGCAGACAGTCTTGATCTTGTTGATCTTGCAATCAGCCTTGAGGACGAGTTTGAGGTTGAAGTTCCCGACAACGTTCTTGAAAAGTTTGAAACAGTCGGCGATATCGTAAAGTTTATCGAAGAAATGTAATTTTATAAAGAATAATCCGCTCTTTCAGGCAGACAATAGCTTTGAAGGAGCGGATTTTTTTATGATTTTTTTAAAGGCATTTCTGGTAGGCGGTTTTATCTGTGCCATAGGACAGCTTTTAATGGATACAACAAAGCTCACACCTGCGAGGATACTTGTAGCCTTCGTGGTTTCAGGTGTTATTCTCGGTGCGCTGGGGCTTTATGAGCCGCTTGTCGAATGGGCAGGCTCCGGTGCGGCTGTACCTTTGACCGGCTTCGGATATACTCTTGTAAAAGGCACACGGCAGGCGGTGGAGGAACAAGGGCTGCTCGGCGCGCTGACGGGGCCGTTGTCCTCCGGTGCGGCGGGTATAAGTGCGGCGGTTTTCTGCGGACTCATAGTTTCAATGTTTGCCAAGCCTAAGGAAAAATAAAACTATAATACTATAATACAAGTTTTCCGAAGGAGGAATATATCCCTAAGGCTTCTCCGCTTAACTGTCTGCAGCGCACAATGGCATCCTTGCCGTAGCGTTCACGTGTGTTGCCGATTACACATTCGAGCTTTTCGAGCCTTTCAAGCCGCTCGTAATCACAGCCGAGCGAGAGCTGAAAGCTTTCGTCCTGCGGTATAAGCTGAGCGGCTCTTATTCCGATTGAACGAAGCGGAGCTTCGCGGTTCCATATTTCGTCTATGAGTTCAAGCCCCGTTCGGAAAAGCAGCTCGGTCAGTCTTATCGGCTCATCCAGCTTTCGCTGATGTTCGGTAATGTTTAGCTTCGTGTCGCGTATATGCACCTGTACCACGCCTGCAAGGGCGTGGTTTTGCCTTAATGAGGCGGAAACCCTGTCACACAGCTTTATGAGAACTGTCATAACATCCTCACGTGTACATATATTTTCGGGCGGAGTAGTGCTTCTGCCTATGCTTTTCGGCGGCGGTGCAAATTCGCTGCTTATGACGGGGGCGTTATCCAAGCCGTTTGTGAATTTCCACAGGCTTTCGCCTGCCTTACCCAGAACAAGCCGCAGCATATCGGGGTTGGCTCTTGCAACATCGCCTACGGTAAACAGCCCGATTCTGCAAAGACTCTGGCTGGTCGCTTGGCCTACTCCTATAAGCTCGCCTATGTCAAGCGGCCATACAATATCCTTGAACTTCTCACGGCTGATTACCGTTACCGCATCGGGCTTTTTCAGGTCGCTGCCGAGCTTTGCAAATACCTTGTTGAAGCTCACTCCAACCGAAACGGTCAGACCGGTTTCTTTTTTTACGGCTTGGCGTATGCTCTGTGCAATTTGTTCGCCGCCGCCGAAAAGGAAGGTGCTTCCCGTTACGTCCAGCCAGCATTCGTCAATTCCGAAGGGCTCTATTATATCCGTATATCTTTCGTAAATCCTGCGTACAGACTGCGAATAGCTGTTGTAAAGCTCATAGTGCGGCGGCAGAAGAACAAGGTCGGGACATTTTTGCTGTGCCTGCCATATTGCTTCGGCGGTCTTTACGCCGAATTTTTTGGCAGCTTCGTTTTTGGCAAGTATTATGCCGTGGCGTTTTTCAACGCTGCCTGCAACCGCAACGGGTTTGTCCTTGAGCTCGTCCTTTCCCAGACACTCTACAGATGCAAAAAAGTTGTTCAGGTCACAGTGCAGTATTATTCGTTCAGCCGTTGTACTCACCCTTTCAAGAACATTTGTTCGGTAAAATAATAGCACAAAGGTTTATGTTTGTAAAGTGTATTTACCGTAAAATTTTATTTTGTCGGTTTGACATTTAAGCTGTATTAATATATACTTATTTAAGTTGAGTTATAAAAGAAAGCGGTGAAAAGGTGTACAAGGTTGGTATCTGCGGCCATCTGGGGCTGGGTAAGGATTTTGCCGACGGGCAGACGGATAAGACCAGGGCGGTTTACAAGGCTCTTGTAAAAGCGCTCGGGAAAGAAAACATTACCGTGCTTGACACCTGCGGCTGGAAACGCAAGCCTGCTGCTGTGTTTTTGAATTGCATTAAGCTGCTTAAAAGCTGTGATAATATTATTATGATGCCGGCACAGGGCGGGGTAAGGGTTTTTCCCGCTTTGTTTGAAGCGTTCAACCGTAAGCTTAACCGCAGGCTTCATTATGTCGTTGTCGGCGGCTGGTTGCCCGGTATGCTTGCAGAGGATAAGAAGCTTTTTAACAGTATTTCACGTCTTGACAGGGTGTATGTTGAATTGGAGCCTATGAAAAGCGAGTTATCAATGCTCGGGCTTGGCAACGTACTGTACCTGCCGAATTTCAGAGAAACTCATTCGCTTGACGAAAGCGGGCTTGTTTATACCGAGGCTGAGCCGTACCGGCTTTGTACGTTTTCCCGTGTCACGCCCGAAAAGGGTGTTGATAAGGCTGTTAACGCCGTAACGGCGGTCAACACCAGGCTGGGACGAACGGTATTTTTGCTTGACATATTCGGCAAGGTTGCGCCTGAATACGAAGAAGAGTTTGCCGCCCTTTGTAAAAAATCGGGTGATTTTATTACCTATAAGGGCTTTATAAATACGGACAGCAGCACGGACGAGCTCAAAAGCTGTTTTGCTCTGCTTTTCCCGACTGTATATAAAGGAGAGGGCTTTGCAGGCACTATTGTGGATGCTTTTGCGGCGGGTGTTCCCGTAATCGCTACGGACTGGAACTTCAATTCGCATATCATACGAAACGGTGTTGACGGTCTTGTTTATACTCCGTACAAAGACGGCGAGCTTGAAAGAATACTGCTTGAAGCCGCCGAAAATCCGCAAAGGCTCAATTTAATGAAGAAGGCCTGCCTTGAGCGTGCGGCGCATTTTGAAGCGGACAAGGCTGTTGAGACACTGCTGAATGAACTTGAATGACAAAGAGGCTGTAAAAATATGAGCGTAAAAAGATTGCTCTGCTGTATGAACAGTATGGATGCGGGCGGTGCGGAAACCTTCCTGATGAAGCAGTACCGTAAGCTGGACCGTGAAAAATATCAGATGGATTTCTGTGTCAATATTCAACAAAGAGGTTATTACGACGACGAAATAGAAGCCCTCGGCGGCAGGATTTACCGTATTCCTCTCAAATCCGAGGATTTTAAGGGGTCGCTGAAGGCACTTGAAAACATTGTAAGAGAAAACGGCTACGAAAGCGTTCTTTGCTCATCTGTCAAGCCGGGCACGGCGCTTGAGCTTCTTGCCGCAAAAAAAGGCGGCGCAAAAAGGCTGATTTACCGCTCAAGCAACACGGCGGTTGACGGCGGATCGAAGCAGAAAATTCTCCATTCTACGCTCGGTCAGCTTGCGAAAGTTGTTCCCAACGTTAAAATTGCCCCGTCAAAGGAGGCCGCGGAATATTGCTTCGGCAAAAACTGCATAAAGAGCGGTAAAGCGAATATACTTTACAATGGTGTCGATATGAGCGTCTATCACTACAGCGGTGATAAAAGGCGGGAAATGCGTGAAAAGCTGGGGCTTGAAAACGAGCTTGCCGTATTCCATGTCGGACGCTTCTCAACGGCTAAAAATCACGGTTTTCTGCTTGAAGTGTTTGCAGAGATTTTAAAGCTTGAGCCTGAGTCAAAGCTGTTCCTTGCCGGTGGCGGAGAATTGGAAGAAAAAATCAAAAGTAAAGCTGAAGAGCTTTACATAAAAGACAGCGTTGTATTTCTCGGAATACGTAAAGATATACCCGATTTGCTGTGCGCGGCGGATGTTTTTGTGTTTCCGTCGTTCTATGAGGGTATGCCAAACACCGTAATCGAGGCACAGGCGCTTTCCGTGCCGTGCGTTATTTCGGACAGAATAACTCCCGATGCGGATATAACGGGCAGAGTTAAATACCTGCCGCTCGGTAATGCTTCGCTCTGGGCGAAAACCGCTGTTGAATATTGGAAAAAATTTGAAAGACAGGATATGACGGAAATATTCAAGGCAAAAAAATATGACATTGATTCTGTTGCCGCGGAATTTACAAAATATTGCTTCGGAGAATAACGGAATAACGTTTAAGAGCCATACACTTTTGCGGGTGTGTGGCTCTTCTTTTATATCATATTTTTTCTCAGCTCAATAAGAATAACCTTTTCCCGCCGTGAAACCTGCACCTGCGACATTCCGAGCTGCTGAGCGGTTTTGGCTTGCGTAAGGCCTTTGAAATAGCGCAGCTCAATGAGCCTTCTGTCTCTTTCGGGCAGGGTGAGCATTGTTTGGTGAAGAGCTATTTTGTCCGAAATTTCCGTTTCCTGCGAGTCCACGGGTATGTCAAGCTGCGGATTGCGGCTGTCATCCTCGTGGGCGGTCAGCGAAACGGCAGGCATAGCGGCGTTTAGTATTTGTGCCGTTTCCTGTACGTCAAGCCCCAGAGCATCTGCCAATTCTTCGATTGTCGGCTCGCGGTCGTTTATTCGGGTGAGCCTTTCTTTCTGGCTGAGTGCAAGACGGGCTTTTTCTTTGAGCATACGGCTGACCTTTACCGAGCCGCCGTCACGGAATATCCGCCGTATTTCGCCTAAAATTACGGGCACGGCATAGGTCGAAAAGGCGAAGCCCCTGTCGGCTTCAAAGCCGTCTGCCGCTTTGATAAGTCCCACACATCCTGCCTGAAACAAATCGTCGTATTCCACTCCCTTGCCCTTGAAGCGTGCGGCGCAGGAGTGAACGAGCCCCATATTTTCCGTTATCAGCTTTTCTCTTTCGTCTGTTTTAACCGCCAAATTCTTTACCCTTTATATATTTGTCAAGCGTTACCGCCGTGCCCTTGCCGGGGGCTGAGCGCACGCGGATTTTGTCGCAGAAGCTTTCCATTACCGCAAAGCCGAGCCCTGCTCTTTCACCGCCAAGGCTCGAATAAAGCGGCTCCATAGCCCTTTTGATATCGGCAATTCCGCAGCCCTTGTCGCGGATTTTAATGCGTACAAGGCCGTTTTCAAAAATGCCTGCCGATATGTAAATGTTGCCCACGCCGTCAGGGTAGGCGTGGACTATGCAGTTTGTAACCGCCTCGCTTACGGCGGTTTTGATGTCGCAGAGCTCTTCAACGGTCGGGTCAAGCTGAGCGGCAAAGCCTGACGCCACAAGGCGTGCAAAGCCCTCGTTTGCGCTTCGGCTGTCCATAGTCATTGTGAATTTGTTAAGTGCTTTCATCGCTGCACCCCCGTCATCTGAATTTTTGCAATTTTGTCAAGTCCCGACATTTTCATAATTTTGTAGCACCACGGCGACAGGTTTACCGCTTCAAGCCGTCCGCCGTGTGCGCTTACGTTGCGGTATCTGCCCATAACGAGCCCGACTCCCGAGCTGTCCATAAAGCTCACGTTGCCGAAATCAAGCACGAGCAGCTGCGGCAAAAGCCTGTCCGTTTCTTCGTCGATTCTTTTGCGTATGGCGGCGGCTGAATGGTGGTCAATTTCGCCGCTTAAAAATACAGTCATACATTTTCCCGAAACCGAAATTTCAATCATTTCCTACTTCCTTTCAAAAAAAATAAAGCCTCTACCCGTATAGGATAGAGGCTTGGTATTAAAAACCGTGTCATTTTAAGGCGAGGCTTAAAAAATATTTTTCAGCCTGCTTCTCACTTCGCCCGCAAGATAGAGTGAGCCGCACACAAGAAGGCAGTCGAAATCCGCAATATTTCTTTTCGCGTATTCTACCGCTTCGGCTGCCGAATTAAAGGAAACCGTATTGCCGCAGTATTTCTTTGCTTTTTGCTCCAGCTCATCTGCGCTCATTGCTCTGGGGTTGTCGGCTACGGTTGTTGCCGCCACGAGTGAGCAAAGCGAAGCCACTTTTTCAAGATAGCTTTCAATATTCTTGTCCGCCATCATAGCGATAACGGCAAATATTTTTTTGCCGCCGAGCATGCTTTTAAGGCTTTGAGCAACCGCTTTTCCGCCGTCCTCGTTGTGCCCGCCGTCAAGCAGTACAAGGGGAGAGGAGGAAATAACCTCCATTCTTGCGGGTACTTTTGCCGTTTCAATTCCGTGCTTTATGCTTGCTTCGTCAAGCCCCAAAACACGGCAGGCTTCAATTGCCGTAATTGCATTGTAAACCTGATATTCACCGCTCATTGAGAGCTTGTATTCGGTGCCGCTGTACGTGAATTTTACGCCGTCAATTCTGTTTTCAATCGCGATTATTCCGCGGACATTCGGAATTAAAAGAGAGCTGTTCATCTTTTCGCAGGTGTCGTGAATAATATCAAAAGCGCCTGCTTCCTGCCACGGATAACACACGGTTTTGCCGTTGCGCTTGATTATGCCGCACTTTTCCCTTGCAATTTCCTCAACCGTTTCGCCGAGAATTGCCGTGTGGTCAAGCGAAACCGAAGCAATTACGCTCACGAGCGGTGTGCCGATAACGTTTGTCGAATCAAGCCTGCCGCCGAGACCTACCTCAAGCACGCAGACGTCACATTCCGTTTTTTCGAAAACCATAAACGCGGCGGCTGTAATAACCTCAAACTCTGTCGGCTGCATATTTTTTGCCGCCATCTGCGAAACAATCGGCTCAAGCTCTGTTATACACTGTGCAAAAAGCGCTTTGTCACACGGCTTGCCGTCAATCTGTATTCTCTCCAGGAACTCGCTGACATAGGGCGAGGTGAAAAGCCCCGTCTTCTTACCGGCTGCGGTGAGTGCACCTGCCATCATAGTAGAGGTTGAGCCCTTGCCGTTGGTGCCTGCAACGTGGACGAATTTCAGCCTGTCCTGCGGGTTGCCGACAGCCCTGCAAAGCTCCCCAATGCGTTCAAGCCCCGGGTGTATGCCGAAGCGGTTGAGCGAATGTATATAATTTATAGCCTGATCGTAGTTCAAATTTTTGCACCTCAGATGTACGGAGTTCTTATATTTATTGCCCTGAAATCAACGGGTGCTCTTTCGCAGTTCATTCTGTAAACGCTGAAAACAATGCCCATTGCAAGATAAATGCAAAGGTTGGACGTGCCGCCCGAGCTCATAAACGGCAGGGTGATGCCGATACAGGGCAGGAGCATAAGGCACATACCGATGTTGACAACAACCTGCGAGCCTATCATAGCGGCAACGCCTATGCACATCATTCTGCCGGGCGTATCGTTGGCAAGGCGTGCGGTTTTGATTGTTCTGAAAACAATCAGCATAAACAGAATCATAACGCCAAGACAGCCCACGAAGCCTAGTTCCTCGCCGAAAACGCTTAATATCATATCCGTTTCTGCGGCGGGAACAACGCCGTTCTGCGTGTAGGGGCCTTCAAAAAGACCCTGGCCGAAAAGCTGACCCGAGCCCATTGCGTTCTTGCTCTGCAGCTGCTGATAAATAATATCGGAATACGATTCGGGGTAGAGCAGGGCAAGAAAGCGGTTGCGCTGAATATCGCTGAAAACCTTGACCCATACGAGCGGAAAGGCGGCTATAACCGTTGCGATTGCAACCGCAAAATAACGCAGCTTAACGCCCGCCATAAACGTCATAACGACGAACATCATAAGGAAAATAAGCGCCGAGCCCATATCGCCCGTAACGACAACGAGCAGTGTGGGGATTGCACCGTGAACGGCAAGCAGAAGCACGTTTACGACCTTGTCCAGTCTGTCGCTGATAAGCTCAAGGTGAACGGAAAAGGTAATGATAAACGCGATTTTAAGCAGCTCCGACGGCTGAAAATAGATACTGAAGCCGCCTATCGAGAAGGGCAGCCAGGTGATAACGTCGCTTCTTTCGCTCGGACCCGTGCCCCACTTGAAAAGCGCCAGCATAAGCAAAACCGAAACGCCTGCAACTGCGGGCCAAAGCTTTAGTATAACCTCGTAATCTATTGCGGAAATTACCATGCACATTATAAAACCGACCGCAACGGCGGCTATCATAACAATAGCCTCACGTGCAATAAACTCACCCTCCTCAAGGTCGTGCATCGTTGCACTGAAAACGGCAACGATACCTGCAACCGAAGCAATAAGGCACAGCACGGCAAGATATATATCGGTTTCCTTCAGAAAATTTGTGATTGAACGCATTAACTCACCTCACGGGGATTTAAATTTAGAATTATTCTTCATTATAGTACAACATAAAAGGAAATACAAGAGATAATGTAAATTACAGTTTATCTGTCTGATGACAGATAAACTGTAATTAGTGCAAAGTGCAAAACGCAAAGTGCAAAGTTAAGGGTCGCTTCGCTCCGATTTTATAAAATGTTAATCTAGAGCGATTTATACAAATGGGTGAGGGCAAAGCCCTCCCACAATTTTACATTTTGAACTTTGCATTTTGCATTGTTTGTCATTAAACCTAAAAAATTATATCTACCCTCTTTATATCTTCAAAGTTTTATGTTATAATCCCATAGATAAAGCAGAAATTATGCATAAGGTGATATTTTGAAAAAGGCTTTCACTACGAAAAGTACATACGAAACCGAATTGCTCGGACAAAAACTCGGTGCCGTGCTTCGGCGCGGAGATGTTGTTGCCTACTTCGGCGGACTCGGCGTGGGCAAAACAGCCTTCACACGCGGGCTTGCCGCAGGTATGGGCATTGCTGCCGATGTCAGCAGCCCTACCTTTGCGATTGTAAACGTCTACCACGGCTCGCCGATGCTGTGCCATTTTGATATGTACCGTATTGACGGATGGGACGACCTTTGCACCACGGGATATTTTGAATATCTTGAGGACGATGCGGTGCTCGCCGTCGAATGGAGCGAAAATATTGAAAACGTACTGCCGGAAAATTCGTTTTTCGTAAATATAACAAAGGGCGAAACGGACGAAGTGAGAATTATTGAGATAGAGGGGGATGAGCGGCTTGAAAATATTGGCGCTTGAAAGCTCTGCGGTCAGTGCAGGTGCGGCTGTGAGTGTTGACGGCAAAATCGTTGCCGAAAATTTTGTAAACGCAGGGCTTACCCATTCGCAGACCCTTCTGCCTATGGTTGAAGCCTGCCTGAAAACGGCAAACCGTACCGTGCAGGATGTGGACGCCGTGGCAATTGCAAACGGCCCGGGGTCATTTACGGGCATACGTATCGGCGTTGCGGCGGTAAAGGGCATTTGCTTCGGCGGTAAAAAGTGTATCGGTGTTTCAACTCTCGAAGCTATGGCGTATAACCTTCTCGGGGCTGACTGTATAGCTCTGTGCGTTATGGATGCACGCTGTTCGCAGGTGTATACCGCCGTGTTTGACTGCGGCGAAAAAGTCACAAGACTGTGCGAAGACAAGGCGGTTATGATATCGGATTTGCCCGAAATGATAGAAAATGCCAAAAAAGATATAAAAAAAGATGTAATAATACTTGGCGATGGTGCCGAGTTGTGCTATAATTATTTGAAAACTGTTTGCAACGGCGTTTTTCTTGCACCCGTAACCGTGCGTTATCAGCGTGCGGCGGGCGTTGCGCTTGCGGCGGAATATGCAGGCGAGCTTATTGAGGCAGATGCCCTTAAGCCTGTTTATTTAAGAGTGCCGCAGGCAGAAAGAGAATTAAAGAAAAGGAGCGAAAACCAATGATAGCTTTAGGTGCAGACCACGGCGGCTACGAACTTAAGGAAAGCATAAAAAAACACCTTGACGAAAAAGGTGTGGAGTATAAGGATTACGGCTCATATACGGGCGAAGCAATAGATTACCCGATTATAGCAAAGCAGGTTGCAGACGCAATCGTCAGCGGCGAGTGCGAAAGAGGAATTCTCTGCTGCGGTACGGGTGTTGGTATTTCCATTGCCGCAAACAAGGTGAAGGGAATCCGTTGTGCCTGCTGTTCAGACTGCTTCAGCGCACACTACACAAGGCTTCATAACGATGCAAACATTCTTGCAATGGGCGGCAGAGTTATCGGCGCGGGCCTTGCGTGTATGATGGTTGACACCTTCCTCGAAACAGAGTTTGAGGGCGGCAGACACGCACGCAGAGTAGGCCTTATTACAGAAATTGAAGAAAACAACTGAAAATATACAAAACCGGGAGGATAAAGAAATGGCAGTACACGTAATGGATCATCCGCTTATTCAGCATAAGGTTTCCGTGTTGAGAGACGTTAAAACCACCTCCAAGCAGTTCCGCGAGCTTGTCAGCGAAATAGCAATGCTTATGTGCTACGAGGCAACGCGCGACCTTCCCCTTACCGACAAGGACGTTCAGACTCCGCTTGCAACGGCACACACTAAGGTTATAGCCGGCAAGAAGCTCGCTTTTGTGCCTATTCTCCGCGCAGGTCTGGGTATGGTGGACGGTGTTCTTACCCTTGTTCCCAACGCAAGAGTAGGCCATATCGGTCTTTACCGCGACCCCGACACTCTTCAGCCCGTTGAATATTACTGCAAGCTGCCTGCCGATATCGAGCACCGTGAGGTTATCGTTGTTGACCCGATGCTTGCTACGGGCGGCTCGGCTATAGACGCCATCTCTCAAATTAAGAAGAGAGGCCCCAAGGATATCAAATTTATGTGCCTTATCGCCGCACCCGAGGGTGTTGAAGCTCTCACAAAGGCACACCCCGATGTTGAAATTTATATTGCTGCGCTTGACGATTGCCTTAACGACCACGGTTATATCGTACCGGGTCTCGGCGATGCAGGCGACAGAATATTTGGTACTAAGTAATTTCATCGAACCTTACTTAATCGAAAACACTTTTAGGAAAGGAAGGAACAATTATGAAGGTTGTTCTCAGGCAGGATGTAAAGTCACTTGGTAAGAAGGGCGAGCTTGTAAACGTTTCCGACGGCTACGCAAGAAACTTCCTCTTCCCCAAGAACCTTGCTTCCGAAGCAAACGCTCAGGCTATGTCCGAGCTTAAAAACAAAGAGCAGGCGGAGAAATACCGCATTGAAACAGAAACGGCCGCCGCAAAGGCAGCTGCCGCTAAAATCAGCGGCAAGACGGTCAAGGTCGTTGCCAAGGCAGGCCAGAACGGCAAGCTCTTCGGCTCCGTAACCTCCAAGGAGGTTGCCGCACAGATTAAAGCCGATTTCGGTGTGGAGCTTGACAAGAGAAAGGTCGACGTTGAGGATATCAAGTCCTTCGGCACCTATCCCGTAACCGTAAAGCTCAACCACGGCGTAACAGCCTCGCTTTACGTGCAGGTCTGCGAATAATTGCAGTGAATTTTATTATTGATTAAAGAAAGGGGGATGCAGCGTGGCAGATGTATCCACAAATTACGACGGTATGAATATGCCCTACAGCCTTGAGGCAGAGCAGGCAGTGCTCGGCGCAATACTCAAGGATCCTCGCTGTATGCCTACCGTGCTTATTCACCTTAAGGCGGAGCATTTCTATATGCCGCAGCACAAGGCTATTTTTACAACCGTTGTAATGCTCGATGCAAATGCTCAGCCCATAGACCCGCTTGTAGTGCTTGAACGCCTGAAGAAGGACGGCGTTTACGACGATGCGGCCGGCAAAACCTACCTATATCAGCTGGCTCAGGCAGTGCCGTCGGTACAGAACGTTGAATCCTACGCAAAGATTGTGCGTGAAAAATTCTATCTGCGTTCGCTGATTTCCGCTTCGCGTGAAATTATCGACAGCTCGATGAACGAGGACAATTCTGCGGATTTGCTTCTTGATTCCGCCGAGCAGAAGATATACAACATCCGCCAGGGCAGAAATACGGACGCACCCTCACGCCTTAACGATATTATCAACAACGAGGTTTTTGAGCGCCTCAAGGTTATATCAAACAAAGAAGAGCGTGAAAAGCACAGGGGTCTGCCCTCGGGCTTTTCAATGCTGGACAGGCATATTTCCGGCTTCAACAAGTCCGACCTTATAATTATCGGTGCCCGTCCCGGTATGGGTAAAACGAGCTTTGCACTAAACCTTGCACGAAATATCGCTGTCTGCGGCGGCAAAAAGGTTGTAATGTTCTCGCTCGAAATGACAAAGGCTCAGCTTGCCGAGCGAATACTCGCAACGGAAGCAAGGGTTGACGTCAAGAAAATGCGTTCGGGCGAATTTGACGATGCCGACTGGCAGCGTATGGGTGTTGCAATAGAGTCACTTGTCAACTGTGAGCTCTATTTTGACGATACCTCTACAATTACCGTGCCCGAAATGAAGGCAAGAATACGCCGTATGCGTGACGTTGATGCGGTTGTTGTCGATTATCTCGGCCTGGTCAAATCCGAAAAGGATTACGGTGCACAGCGCGTTCAGGAGGTTTCGGACATCACCCGTAACCTCAAGCTTATGGCAAAGGACCTCAATATACCCGTTATCGTTTGTTCGCAGCTTGCCAGAGTTACCGAGGGCAGGGGCAAGTCCCACCGCCCGATGCTGGCTGACCTGCGTGATTCGGGTTCAATCGAGCAGGATGCCGATATAGTCCTTATGCTCTACAGACCGTTTTACTATATTAATGAAAAGGACGGTCCTCTCACTGAGGAGGATCTCGCCAAGAAGAACGAGGCAGAGCTTATCATAGCCAAAAACAGACACGGCTCACTTGAAACCGTGCCTCTGCATTGGAACGGTGCGTTCACTCTGTTCTCAACGGCGGAAAAAACACGTAATGAAGATTAAAGCAATCCGTGCAATTGAGCGTCATCAGATGCTTCACCCGGGGGATACCGTTCTGGCAGCTCTTTCGGGCGGAGCAGATTCGATGGCGCTTCTTCACGTTTTATACGGCTTAAAAGACGAATATAATATTAAAATTGCCGCCGCTCATTTCAACCACGGTATCCGCGGCGAGGAGGCCGAGCGTGACGAAAGCTTCTGCGTTGAGGTGTGCAAAAGCCTCGGTGTAGAGCTTTTCATCGGCTCTGCGGATATACCTGCTCTTGCAAAGGAAAGGGGCTTGGGTGTTGAGGAATGCGGCAGAAAAGAACGCTATGCGTTTTTCGAAAGAATAGCTCCCGAAGCAAAAATTGCAACGGCGCACACGCTTTCCGACTGTGAGGAAACCTTTTTGTTCAACCTTGCAAGGGGGGCTTCGCTCAAGGGTCTGGGCTCTATCCCGCCCGTTAGGGGTAATATCATCCGTCCGCTGATTTATTGTTCGAGGGATGATATCGAAAGGTACTGCGCTGAAAACGGTATACCCTTTGTTACGGACAGCACAAACCTGAGCGACGAATACACACGCAACAGCATCAGGCATAATATCGTGCCCCGACTCAAAAAAATCAATCCCTCGTTTGACTGTGCGTTTGAAAGATGTGTTTCAAACCTGCGTGAGGATGAGGAATTGCTTGATATTCTTTCAGCCTCCGTGCTGGAAAACTCACGCACGGAAAACGGCTGGCTTGCCGAAAATCTTAACACCGTGCATCCTTCGCTTAAGAGAAGGGCGGTTGCAAAAATAATTGAAGAAATTACTGCCGAAAAGCCGCAGGCACATCATATTGAGGCCGTGTGTGATATACTTTCAAACGGCGGCAGCACACAGATTCTTAACGCAGTTTCGCTTTGCGTTTACGGCGGCGTGCTTGCGAAAGAGGAAGGTGAAGCGGACGAATGGGAGCAGGATTTTGTTTTGGGAACAAACTTTTTGCCCTATGAAACGGTAATTTCGTCCTTTTATGACAAAATTGACAAAATAAATATACAAAAATTTAACAAACAACTATTGGCTAAAGCTATAGATTATGATAAAATAAAAGGAGTGCTGATTTTCAGCTCTATTAAACCGGGCGATAAAATCCGCCCCAAGGGCAGGGGAGTTACCAAACAGCTCCGCCGCCTGTTTAACGAAAAGCACATAGCTCCGTCACACCGCAACAGGATTCCCGTCCTGCGGGACGATAACGGCGTTGTGTGGGTCAGCGGTACGGGTGCGGATGAACGCGTACAGGCTGACGGAAATACGGAAAGATTTCTGATTATTGAAACAGTGGGGGAAGCTGAAAATGACTAACGATATACAATCCGTTCTTTTTTCGCAGGAAGACCTTGAGAAAATTGTGAGCCGTCTCGGTGCACAGATAACGGAAGATTACAAGGGAAAAAATCTTCTGCTTGTAAGCATACTCAAGGGCTCTATTGCCATTATGTCCGACCTTATGAGACATATCGACCTTCCCTGCCGTATAGATTTTATGGCGGTTTCCAGCTACGGCTCGGGCATAAACAGCTCGGGAAATGTTAAAATTATTAAAGACCTTGATATCTCACTTGAAGGCTATGACCTTCTTATTGTAGAGGATATCCTCGACAGCGGCAGAACGCTCAACTCACTTATGGAAATTCTTTCCACCAGAAAGCCCAGGAGTATTGAAATCTGCACACTTTTCGATAAGCCTGAGCGCCGTGAGGCAGATGTTTATGCAAAATACATAGGTGCCGAGGTGCCCGATGCTTTTATTGTCGGCTACGGTCTCGATTACGATGAAAAGTACCGTAATCTGCCCTATGTCGGCGTACTCAAGCCCGAAATCTACGAAAATAAGTAATTTTCAATCTTTCATATATATTTCAAGGAGTGAAAAAATGGACACAAAGAAGTTGAAAAGCTTTTTGCCCTACCTCATTATTCCGGTTGTGATAATCGGCCTTGCTTTTTATTTCGTTACTTCGTCAACGGAAAGCACCAAGGCAAAGTATTACGAGGTTGTGGCAAAATTCCAGGCAGGCGAGGTGACGGAGTATACCCTCAACCTCAGCTCCGGTGCACTGGTTTATTATGAAGAGGGCGAAACCGCCCCCAAAAAGTACACCGTACCCAACGTCAATCTGTTCCTTGAGGACGTTCATTTTGACGTAATGGAGTACAACAAGGCTAACCCCGATTCACCCGTCAAGGTTGAGCTTGAGAGAGGCGCCGAAAATTCATGGCTGCTTCAGGTGCTGCCCACGATTATTTTAATGGGCGTGCTCGGCGTGCTGATGTTTGTTATGGTGCGCCGTATGGGTCAGACCTTTAATAACGAAACCAACAAAACACTCAGCTTCGGCAAGGCGAGAATCAAAAACGCCAAGGACGAAAAGCGCAAGACGACATTTGCCGACGTTGCAGGTGCAGACGAGGAAAAGCAGGAGCTTGCCGAAATTGTTGAGTTCCTTAAGGACCCGCAGAAGTTCAATGATCTTGGTGCGCGTATTCCCAAGGGTGTTCTTCTTGTAGGCCCTCCCGGTACGGGTAAAACCCTTCTTGCACGCGCCGTTGCAGGCGAGGCAGACGTTCCCTTCTTCTCAATCTCTGGCTCCGACTTCGTTGAGATGTACGTCGGTGTCGGCGCTTCCCGAGTAAGAGATTTGTTTGACCAGGCAAAGAAGAATTCTCCGTCGATTATTTTTATTGATGAAATCGATGCCGTAGGCCGCCACAGAGGCGCAGGTATGGGCGGCGGCCACGATGAGCGTGAGCAGACCCTCAACCAGATGCTTGTCGAAATGGACGGCTTCGGCGCAAACGAGGGCGTTATCATCATTGCCGCAACAAACCGCCCCGATATTCTTGACCCGGCACTTCTCCGTCCGGGCCGTTTTGACCGTCAGGTTACGGTCAACTACCCCGACCTCAAGGGCAGAGAGGAAATTCTCCACGTTCACGCAAAGGGCAAGCCCCTTGCGCCCGACGTTGATTTGTCCGTAATTGCCCGTTCAACCGTAGGCTTCACCGGTGCAGACCTTGAAAATCTTCTCAACGAAGCTGCTCTTCTTGCCGCAAGAATCGACAGGAAGGCAATCACGATGAAGGAAATTGAGGAAGCAACGGTAAAGGTTATCGTCGGCACGGAAAAGAAGTCCCACAAGATGAGCGACAAGGAAAAGCGCCTCACTGCCTACCACGAGGCAGGCCACGCGGTTGCAACCTTTGCGCTCGAATCACAGGATCCCGTTCACGAAATTTCAATTATTCCCCGCGGTATGGCAGGCGGCTATACTATGTCCATTCCCAGGGAGGATAAGAGCTACACCACAAAGAACGATATGATTGACAACATCGTTACGCTTCTTGGCGGCCGTGTTGCCGAAAAAATCGTTCTCGGCGATATCTCAACGGGCGCTTCAAACGATATTGAGCGCTCAACCTCAATTGCCCGCAATATGGTTACGAGATACGGTATGAGCGATACTCTCGGCCCGATTTCCTTTACCTCAGGCAGTCACGAGGTCTTCCTCGGCAAGGATTACGGCCAGACACGCAACTATTCCGAAAACGTTGCAGGCTCAATCGACAGCGAGATTGACGCTATTATCACCAACGCTTACAACCGCTGTGAAAAGATTCTCACCGACAATCTCGACAAGCTCCACAAGGTAGCTGAATATCTTATCGAAAACGAGAAGATGAGCGGCGAAACCTTCAGGCAGTATATGCTCGGCGAGGAGCCCAAGGCAGAAGAAGTGCCTGCTGCCCCGGAAGAAGCAGCCGAAGAAAACGAAAATGCATAAATAATTCATTTTGCCGACACTGTGTAAAGCAGTGCCGGCAATATGCAGTATAAAGAGAGGTAATAAAATGCCTAAGAAAGCAGAATACGGAGTAGAAAGCATAACCTCCCTCAAGGGTGCGGACAGAGTCCGCAAGCGTCCCGCCGTTATTTTCGGCTCGGACGGTCTTGAGGGCTGCGAGCACTCCATTTTTGAAATTATCTCAAACTCAATAGATGAGGCAAGGGAGGGCTACGGCGAAAAGATTGTCATAACCCGTTTTTCGGACGGCTCTGTTGAAGTACAGGACTTCGGCAGAGGTATTCCCGTTGACTATAACCCCAAGGAAAAGAAGTTCAACTGGGAGCTTGTCTTCTGCGAGCTTTACGCAGGCGGCAAGTACGACACCAATGACGGCGGCAGCTACGAATATTCGCTCGGTCTTAACGGCCTTGGCCTTTGCTCAACGCAGTACGCTTCCGAGTATATGGAGGCTGAAATCAAAACGGGCGGCTACCGCTACGAGCTCAAATTCAAAAAGGGTAAGCCCGTGGGCAAAATGCTCAAGGAGGAATACCCGAAAAAGGATACGGGCACGAGAATCAGGTGGAAGCCCGACCTTGACGTTTTTACCGATATAAACGTACCGCTTGACTATTTTCAGTCCACACTCAAGCGCCAGGCAATAGTAAACGCAGGCGTGCGCTTTATTCTGAAAAATCAGAAGGGCCACACCGCTTCCTTTGAAACCTACGAATACCTTTACGAAAACGGTATCAAGGACTATGTTGACGAGCTCGGCGGTGAAGAGGCAATGAGCGCAACCCAGTTCTGGACTGCGGAGCGTGTCGGCCGAGACAGAGAGGATCAGAAGGACTACAAGCTCAAAATCAATGCCGCTCTGCGCTTTTCCAACAAAACGCAGGTCAAGGAGTACTACCACAATTCAAGCTGGCTTGAATACGGCGGTGCACCCGACAAGGCGGTAAGAAGTGCCTTTGTTTCTTCGATTGATGCGTACCTTAAGCAGAACGGCAAGTACGCTAAAACCGACCCGAAAGTCAGCTTTCAGGATATTGAAGACTGTATGATTCTCGTCATTTCCTCGTTCTCAACGCAGACCTCCTATGAAAACCAGACGAAGAAGTCCATCAACAACAAGTTTATACAGGAGGCTATGGCTGAGTTCTTCCGCCGTCAGCTTGAAATTTATTTTATCGAAAATAAGCTTGAAGCAGAGAAAATCTGCAATCAGGTGCTTATAAATATGCGCAGCCGTGTAAAGGCTGAAACCACAAGGCAGACAATCAAAAAGAACCTGCAGACGAGCAACGATATGGCAAACAGAGTACAGAAGTTTGTCGATTGCCGCAGCCGTGACGTGAGTATGCGCGAGCTGTTCATCGTTGAGGGTGACTCTGCGTTGGGTGCCTGTAAGCAGTCGAGAGATTCGGAATTCCAGGCAATTATCCCCGTAAGAGGTAAAATTCTCAACTGTTTAAAATGCGAGTATGACAGAATTTTCAAGAGCGATATCATAACCGACCTTATCAAAGTTCTTGGCTGCGGTATCGAGGTAAAGGGCAAAATGGCAAAGGATTTAGCCTCTTTCAATCTTGAAAATTTAAGGTGGAACAAGGTTATTATCTGTACCGATGCCGACGTTGACGGCTTCCAGATAAGAACGCTTATCCTCACTATGATTTACCGCCTTATGCCGACTCTTATCGAAGAGGGCTATGTCTTTATTGCGGAATCACCGCTTTACGAAATCAACTACAAGGACGAAACCTGGTTTGCCTACACCGAAAAGGAAAAGGCAGACGTTTTGGCTGAACTTGAGGGCAAGAAATTCACAATTCAGCGCTCAAAGGGTCTTGGTGAAAACGAGGCGGATATGATGTGGCTGACCACTATGAATCCCGCCACACGCCGTCTTATCAAAGTTGAGCCCGATATGGCAGAAGCTATGTCGGAAAAATTTGAGCTTCTGCTCGGCGATAACCTTGCCGGCAGAAAGCAGTATATTGCAGAAAACGGCCATCTCTATATTGATATGGCTGACGTAAGCTGAGAAAGGGGAGAGGACGAATGGCTAAGAAAAAGCAGGATAAGCAGCCCAAGGCTGAAATCAATCCGAAAGCCCATATTCTCGGTGCAGGCGAGGTTGTAAACCAGCGTATTACCGATACGCTCGAAGTCAACTATATGCCTTACGCCATGAGCGTTATTATGTCCCGTGCAATCCCCGAAATCGACGGCTTGAAGCCTGCCCACAGAAAGCTGCTTTATACAATGTATAAAATGGGACTTCTCACGGGCGGCAGAATCAAGTCCGCAAACATCGTCGGCCGTACAATGCAGCTCAACCCCCACGGTGATGCCGCAATTTACGACACAATGGTGCGTCTCTCCCGAGGTTACGAGGCTCTGCTTCATCCGCTTGTTGATTCAAAGGGTAACTTCGGTAAGGCTTATTCCCGTGATATGATGTGGGCTGCCTCCCGTTATACCGAGGCAAAATTAGAGCCCATCTGTGCCGAGCTTTTCGGCGATATCGATAAGGACACCGTTGACTTTGTTGACAACTACGACAACACTATGAAGGAGCCCACGCTTCTCCCCGTTTCCTTCCCGAGTGTGCTTGTCAACAACAACACGGGTATTGCCGTCGGTATGGCAAGCTCAATCTGCTCGTTTAACCTCAACGAGGTCTGCCGTGCAGCAATTGAGATGATAAAAGACCCCGATTACGATGTTTCCGAAATAATCAAAGCCCCCGATTTTATCGGCGGCGGTCAGATTATCTATAACCCCGAGGAAATGGCTAACGTCATCAACAACGGCAGGGGAAGCATAAAGGTAAGAGCAAAGTACAAGTACGATAAATCCAACAACTGTATAGATATTTATGAAATTCCGCCCACGACTACGGCGGAGGCAATAATCGACAAGATTATTGAAAAATTCAAGGCAGGCTCGCTCAAGGAAATCAGCGATGTGCGTGACGAAACCGACAAGAACGGTCTTAAAATCACGATTGACCTCAAGCGCGGTGTCGATGCCGAAAAGCTTATGTTAAAGCTCTACAAGCAGACACCTATGGAGGACACCTTCTCGTGCAACTTCAACGTGCTTATTGCCGGTATGCCTCAGGTGCTCGGCGTAAAGGCGCTTCTTGAGGAGTGGATAGCCTTCCGTACCGAATGTGTGCGCAGAAGAACCTTCTTCGATTTGCAGAAGGCGAAAAACAGGCTTCATCTTCTGCAGGGTCTTGAAAAGATACTGCTTGATATCGATAAGGCGATTAAAATTATCCGCAACACCGAAGAGGAAAAGGAAGTCGTTACCAACTTGATGATAGGCTTCGGCATTGACGAGCTTCAGGCGGAGTATGTTGCGGAAATCAAGCTTCGCCACCTCAACCGTGAATATATCCTCAAGCACACCAAGGATATCGAAAACCTTGAAGAGGCCATAAAGGATATGGAGGATATCCTCAAAAGAGGCCAGCGTGTCAGGAAGATTATCGTTTCCGAGCTTGAAAACGTAATCAAGAAATACGGCAAGGAGCGCAGAAGCGAAATTATCTACAACGCTGAAATCGTAGAGGAAGAGGACGAAAACCCCGTTTCCAACGAGCCGGTGCACCTGTTTATGTCTGAGGGCGGTTATTTCAAGAAGATTACTCCTTTGTCACTTCGTATGAGCGGTGAGCAGAAGGTCAAGGAGGGCGACAAGATTGCCTGCACCTGTGACACTACCAACGATGTTGAGTTGCTCTTCTTTACGAATAAACAGCAGGTCTACAAGGCAAAGGCGGACGATTTTGAGTTTACCAAGGCAAGCGCGCTGGGTGAATACGTGCCCTCAAAGCTTGATATGGAACCGGAGGAGGCCTTTATGTATATGGCCGTAACCAAGGATTACAGCGGCTATATGCTCTTCTTCTTTGAAAACGGCAAGGTTGCAAAGGTCGATATGTCGGCTTACGCCACAAAGACCAACCGCAAAAAGCTGATTAAAGCCTATTGCGATAAATCTCCGCTTGTTTCGGCGCTGTATGTAAAAGAAGATACCGAGCTTGTGCTAGTTTCGAGTGCAGGCAGACACCTTCTTTTCAACACGGGCTCTGTTTCACCCAAGACAACAAAGGACACCCAGGGCGTTGCCGTGCTCACCCTCAAAAAAGGTCAGCGGCTGATGACTGTCAGACCATATGTTGAGGGTGAATTTGTAAAGCCCTACCGCTACCGCACGAAAAATCTGCCCTCAACGGGAGCACTCCTGAGCGCAGAGGACAGCGGCGAGCAGCTTAGTCTTATATAAAACAAAACCGACGATACAGAAAAGTTGTACCGACGGTAATGACAAAACTAAAAGCTGATGCAAACACAAACACCTGAAATAAAACAGCTTTTTGCTTGTCAGTAGTATTTTTGCCCAAACGAGGGCAGATATACGTTCAAAATTTTTACCGAATAAATACATCTTTTTACAAAAAGGTGTTGCATTTCTTGTTTCAATGTGGTAGAATACCGAAGTATCGAATATGTCGGGGTGTTATGTCCCGTAACAAAAGAAAGGGTATTCGCTTCAAATTAAAGCGTTAAAAGGTGATTTATTATGTTATGGTATCAGGTTGTTTTCGGTGTAGTTCTTATCGTTCTCTCAATCGCAATCGTTGCACTTGTTCTCCTTCAGGAAGGTAACTCAAAGGGTCTTTCCGGTGCAATCGCAGGCGGTGCAGAAACCTTCTTCGGCAAGAACAAGGGCCGTACAATGGAAGCAAAGCTTGTCAAGCTCACAAAGATTGTCGGTATCGGCTTCTTTGTAATTGCACTTGCAGCAAAGATTATCCTCTCAATTTTCTGATTAAGTTAATAATCAACCGACAGCCGTGTTTTTTCACGGCTGTTTTTTATTATTTATATATGCTTTTTCTTGACTATTTTCTACAATGTGTTATCATAACCATTAGTTATGTTTTTTGAAAATAGAGGTCTTGGATTATGTCAACTAAACCCGTAACAGCAATTATTGTCGGCGGAGGACACCGTGCATTTACCTATGCCGAGCTTGCGCTCAAAAGCCCCGACAAGCTGAAAATCGTCGGTATTGCCGACCCGAATCCCTTTCGCTGTGAAAAGGCAAGGAAGATGTTCGGCTTCCCCGAGGAAAACTGCTTTCCGTCTGCCGAGGCGCTGGCAAGCGTGCCGAAATTTGCCGATGCAATAATCAACGGCACTATGGACCACCAGCACGTTGAAACGGCAATTCCTTTGCTCAAAAAGGGCTACGATATGCTGCTTGAAAAGCCCTTTGCCGTAAGCCTTGAGGAAATGGAAAGATTAGTAAGGGTTGTCGAGGAAAACGCCAACAGGGTTATGATTTGCCACGTGCTGCGTTACACTCCGTTTTACCTTGCAATAAAGGAGCGTGTGCTTGCGGGCGAAATAGGCGACATAATCAGCATAAATACCTTTGAGCACGTCAGCTATCACCACGCTTCAACGTCCTACGTCAGAGGCAAGTGGGGCAATTCCGACAACTGCAAAACCTCAATGCTTCTTGCAAAGTGCTGTCACGATATTGATATAATGATGTGGATGATGGGTGAGGTCAAGCCGAAGACTGTGTCCAGCTGCGGCTCGATTTTCCAGTTTAAGCCCGAAATGGCACCGGAGGGCGCAGGCACAAAGTGCCTTGTAGACTGCCCTTATGTTGATACCTGTCTCTATTCCGCAAAGAGAATATACATAGACCATCCCGACCGCTGGGAATTTTACGTCTGGTCTGCGCTTGAAGATAAGGAAAATGCTGCGATTGAGGACAAAATCAATCTTCTCAAGGGTGACAGCCCATACGGCAAGTGTATTTATAAGAGCGGAAACAACGTTGTTGACCACCAGAGCGTTATGGTTAATTTTGCCTCGGGCGCAACAGGTACACACAATATGGTCGGCGGTGCGGCAAGACCGCTTCGCAGAATTGAAATCGTCGGCACGAAGGGCGAAATCTGGGGCGAATTCGAGCACAACGATATTCACGTGCTTCGCATAAATCCCGACCCCGGCAAGGAGTTTGACGAGGAGGTTATAGACCTTTCCGCCTTCTGCGAGGGCGGCGGTCACGGCGGCGGAGACCTCGGTCTGGCGGAGGATTTCGTCAACTACGTAAGAGGTGAAGAGCCCTCGGTTTCCTGCACGAGTATTTTCGATTCCGTAGCAGGCCATAAAACTGTTTTCCTTGCCGATATATCGCGCGAAAACGGTTCGGAAAAAATGGAGTATTAATTTATGAATCTCAGTTCAAAAAAAGCCTTCGGCGGTAACATAGCGCTTCTGCTTGCCGCATTTATATGGGGTACGTCTTTCGTTGCGCAAAGCGTCGGAATGGAATCCGTGGAGGCGTTTACCTTCAACGGAATCAGAATGTTTCTCGGCTGTGCGGCGCTTTTACCGCTTATAGTTTTTATACAGATAAGAAAGCGCAAAAACGATACGCGCACCGAAGCGGAAAAGAAAAAGCAAGCCGCGGTACAGCTTAAAAGCGGTGTGATTTGCGGCGTTATTCTTTACTGCGCCAGCAGCTTTCAGCAGTTTGCCTTCAACTATTCAACGCCCGGTAAAATCGGCTTTATCACGGCGCTTTATATGCTTCTCGTGCCCGTTTTCGGCCTTGCACTTAAACAGCGGCCCAGACTTTTCGTCTGGTTTGCCGTTCTGATGGGCTGTGTGGGTGCGTATCTGCTTTGTGTGGATGCTGAAATGACCATAGGTAAGGGCGAATTGCTCACGCTTGCTTGTGCCGTTTTCTATGCCATTCATATACTTTATATTGACAGCGTTGTCGATAAGGTGGACGGTGTCCTTCTCTCCTTTACGCAGTTTTTTGTTGTCGGCGTTATTTCTGCCGTGTGTATGCTTATTTTTGAAACACCGCAGGCGGAAAATATTCAGGCGGCAATGGTGCCTATGCTCTATTCGGGAATTATGAGCAGCG
Organism: Clostridia bacterium; assembly: GCA_017410325.1. Lineage (GTDB taxonomy): Bacteria > Bacillota > Clostridia > Oscillospirales > Acutalibacteraceae > UBA8612. The sequence goes on from JAFQRA010000021.1 coordinate 98,170, forward strand.
GCATTGCCTACACTCTCCAGATTATAGGCCAGAAGCACACACAGCCTGCCGTAGCTTCGCTTCTGATGTGCCTTGAATCGGTCTTTGCCGTGCTTTCGGGCTGGGTTATTCTGCACGAAGCACTTACCGGCAGAGAAATTCTCGGTTGTGTAATTATGTTTGTTGCTATAATTCTCACAAACCTGCCCGAAAGAAAAAAAGCTTGAATTTTGTCAAGAAGTGCTCGGTCACTTCTTGATTTTTTTATATTTACTATTGACAAAGGAAAACGCACTGTATATACTGTATATGCACGGTGCTTGCAAAATCGTGCGGTTTAAGCCGCGAGGATGTTCAGAAATATAGAAGCTTACCGTAGAAGAAAAATATTGAAAGTAAGGTTTGTGAAAATGAAAGGTGCTTTACTGTCGGAATTCTATTCGTGGAGACACAAAAGAATATGGCTGATGCTTGTTACGGTTGCGGGTGCGGTTGCGTGCTCCGCTTCGGAAATTCTGTTTGTCTTTCTGTTCGGCATTATGCCGGTGACGAACTTCGTTTCGGGTATGCTTGCGTTTAAGGGTGAGCATTCGGCGGCTGTTGAAGGATTCAATATGTCCGTGCCGATTACCAAGGCACAGCGCATAGCGGCAAAATATATTGTTTTGCTTTGTGAAAACGTTGTTATGTGGCTGTGCTACGCTTTTACCTGCATTACCGTGGATACTGTTTTGCTCGGCGAGTATTATTCCGAATATGACAGCCGTACGGCAATGAAACAGCGTGCGATATTTATGGTTTGCGTGTTTGCCGTGGCTTTTGTGCTGTGGTTTTTACTCAACTGTAAGCTGAAAAAACACAGAGTGCTTGTAAACGTTCTGCTATTTTTGCCCTTTGCTTTTGTCACATGGTTTATCCACATGGAGTTTGAATCCCTCAGCATTTCAAGTATTTTCAGGGATGAATTATGGATATTGCCTTCATCGCTTGTTTCTGCCGTTCTGCTTCTTGCCGCGGGCGTTCCGCTGGCAGTGTGGGGAGCAAACCGTAAAGAATGCAGCAAAAAAATGAAAACGGCAGCCGCAGTCTGCGTTGCGCTTGTAGCTGTGTTTACGGCTTCGTTTATCCTGCTTGATGAATACGGTTATTTCAGGTGGAATGCGCCGCTCGGTTTTATCTATTACGGTCAGGATGAATACGAAGATGAATATGAATATGAGCCGGAAATTCCCGTACCGCCCACGGAAGAACAGCTTGCCGTCAGAGAAGAAATGCTTGATTTTCTTGAAAAAGACGGCTCTCAAAGTATAGTCGGAAGAAGAATGACCGAATGCGAAAGGGTGCTCAAAAGCTACGGCTTCAGCGGTGAAGGCAGTGACGGATACGCCGAATACGAGCTTGGCGGTATGTTCTGCATTCTGGAAAATAATCTTTATGGCGAAGAAATAATGGCCGGCAGCAATATGCTTTCTTCTTTGTCTGAAAAGGTGCAGTCATTCGAGGTGTATGCCGAGGTCGGTAATATGTATTTTGAAACCCTGACTGACTCCGATATGGAAAAAATGGTGGCTGATTTAAAGGCTTGTGCCGACACACAGCAACTCGTTGAAGCTTTCAGAAGTCTTGGTCTCGTTCCGGATCATATGAACGAGCTGCTGATGGAATCATCATCGGTGACAAGTGAGATTGAATCATCGGTGTGCAGAGGGTATACCATAAACGGTGCCGCGGAAGAATACGAGGACCTTGGAATAATGGAATTTTCAATATCGGTAGTTACAAATGACGGTAAGATAGTTTCTGTAGATTACAGTTTGGGTTAAGTAACAGTAAAAGGGTGGTCGGGATGAAAATCGAAAAAATCGACTCTAATTTTACGGTGGGTGAGGTCACTGCCGACGGTATGAAAGCCTACAGTATACATACCTCTCCCTTTAAAATTTACGGTCTTTACGACTGTAAGGAGAATAACTACAGGCGTATGCCCCGTGAGGTTGCCGAAAAGGTGAATGACGGCGTAAAAGCGCTTCACACCAACACCGCAGGCGGCAGAATACGCTTTGAAACGGACAGCAAAAGAATAGCTCTGCGCTTTGCTTTGCCCGATGTGTGCCTGTTTCCTCACATGCCCCTGACGGGCACGAGCTGCTTCGATTTGTACGCCGACGGCGAGTATATAAAGCCCTTTATTCCGCAGGGTGATTTCTTTGGGAAGGCAAGGGAAGAGGGTGAAAAAGAGTTTTACTCCGAAGTTAATTTGGGCTCGGCAAAAATGCGTGATATTCTTATAAACTTTCCGCTCTATAACAATGTTTCCTCGGTCTGTGTTTTGCTTGAGGACGGTGCGGCGGTTGAAGCATCGCAGGAATATACGCACCAAAGGCCCGTAGTGTTTTACGGCTCGTCAATCACTCAGGGCGGCTGTGCAAGCCATTCGGGCAACAGCTACGAGGCGGTAATTTCACGCAAGCTCGACTGCGACTTTGTAAACCTCGGCTTTTCGGGCAGCTGCAGGGGTGAGGACGAAATGGCGCATTATATTGCAACGCTTGATATGAGTGTTTTCGTTTACGATTACGACCACAATGCCTCCGATACCCGGTGGCTCGGAAAAACACACTCCCGTTTCTTTGAAATACTGCGTGAAGCACAGCCCGATTTACCCGTTATAATGGTTTCCGTTGCGGATAAGTGCTTCGGCAAGGAAATTGAAAAGCGCAAGGAAATAATCCGTAACACCTACGATACCGCCGTTGCAAACGGTGACAAAAACGTTTATTTTATCGACGGGCAGGAAATATACGGCTCCCGTGCAGACCTCGCAACCGTTGATTACTGCCACCCGAATGACCTCGGCTTTTGCCTTATGGCGGAAAAAATCGGCGGGGTTTTAGGTGAAATGCTAAGTTGAATAAAGTCCGCCTATAACAAAAAGCCTTATGGCATAATTTGCCATAAGGCTTTTTGTTTCTTGCACGGAAAAATACCGCGTCAAAATGCACAAACAAGCAGAGTTGAAAATGTGCAATATTACAGAGTTTTGGAAATATTTATAAAATGTGTACAAAAATATTGAAATTCAGACAGTAATTTGGTAATATTTACTTAACAACTTGCATAAGTTGAATAAATCAGAAAAAAGGATGTGATTCCAATGGCTCAACACCTTTCACCCGAAAAACCAAATAACGGGGCACGTTTGAAATTTAACAGCACTGAAAGTCGTGAAACCTCTGTTGCCATATCACGTCTTTGCTTAATTTTTTACTGCATAAGAGAATAAAGACTATGGCAAAAACAGAGTGAAGATTTTTTGCTTGAGTTTTCAGATGTGTCCGACTAAACATGATGAGAAAAATTTCGGCCGACTTGAAACACCGACCGGAAAAAAGTTTAGAAACGGAGAAACATTATGAAAAAACTTAACAAATCCTTCGCTGTCCTTCTGACGGCACTTTTGCTTTTGTCAATTATCCCGATGGGTCTTACTGCTTCGGCGGCAGACCCGATAGCACTTAACTACCGCAACGCAACCGTAACGGTTGCTCCCACCGTTACACCCAGTACCTTTGAATACGGCCTGAGCTACGGCGACCTTACCGTATCAGGCGGTGAGGTCTGGTACGAGGGCGAAAAGGTTGAAGGATACTTTGGCTTTAACAACGCATCAACCGTACCTACTCCCCGTGAAAATTCGGAGGTTACGCTTTATTTCTTCCCGACGGATACGACGAAATATAAGAAAGGCTCGTTCAGAACTACGGACGATTACCCGATTGAAAACTGGCCGACGATAACCGTTACTGCGATTGAAACCGCTCTTCAGGGTACGGCAACGGCTGCTGCAATTGACCCCGGCACAAAGCTTTCTGACGCAACGATAACGGGCACGATTATAAACACGAAAACAGGCGAACCGATTGAAGGCGGTAAATGGGCTTACGATTCCATATCAAACGTCCAATCGGGCAGCAAAAAGATTTATGAGAGCGGTACATATTCCGCAACGTGGACTCTCAAGGGTCATGCGGACGTTACAACTACCGTACAGGTAAACGTAAACGATAACCCTGCATTGGCTTCGGGTATATCTGTTTATCCGACGGTTCTTGATGATGACCTTGTCTGGTCACCCGACCTCACATACGGTGACATCAAGTTTGAAGGCGGACGTGTTATCTACGAGGGTCAGCCCATAACCGGTATCTTCAAATGGCAGAGCAAGGATACCGCAAAAGTCGCAGGTACGAATATAAGCACATGGGCATACTTTGTGCCCGATAATCCCGACCTTATCAGCTTTTTTGCACAGAGCGCACAGATGATATCCCTGAGCATATCCCTTAAACCCGGCACACTCAACGTTAGGGTGCCTATGCCGCTTGAGATTGTTCAGGGTACTGTAGGCTCTTCGGTAAAGGCTGATGCCCTGCTCGGCTTTGAGTTCGGCGAGGGGATTGACCCTGCAAACGTAACCGTGAAGTTCAGCAAGAGTCTTTCAACTCTTGAGCCCGGAACATATAACGATATAACAACCACAGTAAGCTGCGCAAATTACGAGAGCCTTGAGTTCAATATTCCCATAAAGATAATTGCTCCCAAGAAGCTTCCGATTACAAAAACTCCCGAGGCCGTTAAGGTCAACTACGGCTACGTGGCCAAAAACAGAAAGGCTGCAGATGCAGGCTTTGAGTTTGAGGAGGGCTTTGATGCCTCTAAGGTTATGGTTGAATGGGGCGTAAGCGTAAGAGATCTTCCTCTCGGTAAAACCGAAGCTATGGAAATGAAAGTTTACCTTGATGCGAACTACGAGGAGCTTACGTATACGCTTCCCATAGAAATTGTAAAGCGACCCGATACGGGCAAGTTCGGCTCACTTGCGGTTAATACCCGTAACTCCAACAACGAGGGTGTAATTCAGGTAACTCTTGCTTTCCACGACCAGTACAAGAACGGTACGGCAAAGGTCTGGCTTACGGATGGCACGAATACCTGGGTTCTCGGCGAGGATATTCCGCCAACCTACAGCCATACGCAGAGCAGTAAGCGCAAGATATTCGAGCATCAGATTGAACAGCCGGGCACATATACCTTTGTTGCCTACGCCGAATATACTCCCGGTGATGCAGACTGTATCTACTTTACAAATCCGGTTATGGAATCCCACGCAACGACAGTTACCTACGAAAAGTGGATCAAGATGACCTGCATCAATACAAGGTACGATACAAGTGTGCTCGACGTATACAAGGGCAAACAGATTTCGGCAAGAACATCACTTTCTTCAAGCGATTTCTCCTATTGGGAAATTCTTGATTCAAAGGGCAGAAAATACGACCCGTCAGTTTTCGGCCTTGACGAGGATGATATGAAGGAAACGACCCTTGCCTTCTACGTTCCCATTGAAGAGGACTTCACAATTGCGGCAAGAGACAAGTTCTATATTCCTCCTATCGTACAGCCCGATGTTCCCGATGAACCGGATAATCCCGACAACCCCGATAACCCCGATAACCCCGATAACCCCGATAACCCCGATAATCCCGACGACCCCGATAATCCCGATGACCCTGTTGATGAGCCTACCCTTTGGGAGCAGATAGTTGCTTTCTTCCAAAATCTTTTTAACGGCTCAGGTGAAGGTATACAGCTTCCCTCCTGGCTGGTAAGATTCTTTAATATCATAGTCTCCTTCTTCACAGGCTTATTCAACGGTCTGTTCGGTAAATAAAAAAGCCAAAATCTGCTGCTTTGCAGCAGTGAAACATAATGTTTTTCTCCCCTCTGCCCGGTTACCCGGGCACGGGGGAGTTTTTTTTCGACCAATTGTTACAATTTTTCAAAGAATATATTTTACTCTTGCCTTTTACTTTTTTATTTGGTAAACTTACATTGTTGTACGGTTAAACCGTGACAGTATAAATTGAGGGAGAAAGATTTATGAAAAACTACATTGCAAGAATCAAGGCTAACGCAAAGCCGATAGAAATAGTCTGGTGGTGGATTTTCCGTGCCATTATGATTTTCGGTATTCTCGATTCAATATTCGGCTTCACTCCGCTTGGCGGCAGACCTATGATGGTAAAGCAGATGGCGGCTAACCTTGTCGGTATGTTCGCATGGGAAATCTGTATGGCAACAAGCAAGAAAAACTTTATGCACTACCTGCCTTCCTATATTCAGGATATTTCCGTTATAGGCTTCTTTATGGCATCCTTCTGCGGTGCATATGTTAACCTTTACTATTCGTTCCGTTACTACGACCTTATTTTCCATATATTCGGCGGTATAGCAGGTGCTCTCTTCGGCTACGAGGCAATCACGGCTATGCAGGTGCGTGATAAGATTAAGCACCACGTTCCGCTTGTTGCTCTTGCCGCCTTCGGTGTTTCCTTTATTGCGGGTAACGCCTGGGAAATTGTAGAGTTCATTCTTGACCAGTTCTTCGGCTCCGATGCTCAGCACTGGTGCTATCAGGAGGCACAGACAGCAGCCGAAACTTACGGTAAGGACTTCCTTGCAAATCCGCACATAATACCTCATGTTATAAGTGAGAGCCTTTGGGCTGAAGGCTGGACAGCAGAAACCTTTGAATACCGTTGGGCACTTATGGATACTATGGAAGACATTCTTTGTAACTCAATCGGCGGTATTCTTGCCTATGTATTCCTGCTCGTTTTCCCCTACCACCACAAGGGTAAGCACAGCGTTGATAAAATGATTGACAATACAGCCGCAAATGAGCAGAAGGAAGCTGTTGCAAAATGATTTCGTTCAGCGAATTTATCGAAAACGCAGGCAGGGTAAAGCCCAGCAAGCGCCAGCTTGAACGCCTGAGAGAAACGCAGTTCTACGCCTTTATCCATTTCAGCCCCAACACCTACACGGGTCTTGAATGGGGTACGGGCAAGGAAGACCCTGCAATTTTCAACCCGACGGAGCTTGACTGCGACCAATGGGTCGAGGCTATAAAATCTGCCGGTATGAAGGGTGCGGTTATCACTGCCAAGCACCACGACGGTTTCTGCCTTTGGCAGACCGATACTACCGAGCATTCAATAAAAAACAGCCCCTACAAAAACGGCAAGGGCGACGTTGTGCGCGAGCTTGCCGAGGCTTGTAAAAGGGGCGGTATAAAATTCGGCTTTTATCTTTCCCCGTGGGACAGAAACGCCGCCTGCTACGGCACGGATGAATACAACGCCTTCTACCGTGCACAGCTTACCGAGCTGCTCACAAACTACGGTGAGGTTTTTCACGTGTGGTTTGACGGCGCCTGCGGCGAGGGTCCGAGCGGTAAGAAGCAGGTTTATGATTTTGAGTCCTGCTTTGAGCTTGTGCGTAAATATCAGCCAAACGCCACTATTTTTAAGGATGACGGCCCCGATTTGCGCTGGTGTGGCAACGAAAGCGGCACGGCAAGGGCAAGCGAGTGGGCTGTAGTGCCTTATGAGCTTTGCGGCTTCTGCGAAAAGCAGACTGAGGGCAAGCTTGCGGAAGGTACGCTTGACGGCATTTGCAACTGCAACTGCGATATCGGCACGCTTGAAAACATCATCTATTCCGAGGGACTTGTTTTTGCTCCGTCGGAAATTGATATGTCAATCCGCAAGGGCTGGTTTTACCACCCGGAGGAGGAGCCTCATTCGCTCGACCGTCTTTTTAAAACCTATCTCAACTCCGTCGGTGCAAACACAACCTTCAACCTCAATATTCCGCCTATGCCAAACGGCAGGTTTGACCCGAGGGACGTTGCACGCCTCAAGGAGCTGGGCGACAAAATACGTTCATCCTTTGCCGTGAATTTTTGCGAAAACGCAAAAATCACCTGCACGCATACCTCACCCACACAGTCCGTTTACCTGGTTGAAATGGGCGAAGAAAAGCAGATAAGCTATTTTGAGCTTATGGAGAATATTGCCGAGGGTCAGCGCGTTGCCTCGTTCAGAATTGAGTGCAGGGAAGACGGCAGGTGGAAGCAGGCGTACGATAACTATACCACTATAGGTAGCCGCAAAATCTGCCCCGTTGAGGAAAAATGCGATGCATTCAGGGTTGTTATAACCTCTTCCCGCGGCAGGGCTGAAATTGAAAAAATTGCAGCATATTAAGGTGACTTTATGAACACTATACCCGATATAACTTTTGAATATTTGCTCGGTGCCGTGCCTATCTGGGGCAAGCCCAACATCTGGTACGGCTCCGTAACATATAAGGAGAATACGGGCGTTTTTGATGACCGCTTCCGCTACAGACTCACCGTTAAGGTGGACGAGGAAAACGGCAACAAAATCAGCGCTTCGTACTACATCGGCTGGCAGTCCTATGACATTGTTGACAAGGGAAAAATCACCGAAGAATTTTTCCCTGCGGACGATGAGGGTACGGCACAGGCTATAAACTGGCTGCGCGAACAGCTTGAAACTGTGACAAAAATGTGATTTTTCACCAAACAAACACTATATTTTAAAAACAACTTATGTAAAACGAAAAAATATAAAAAAGCTCTTGCATTTTAGTTGTTAATCTGCTAAAATACTTAATGTTCGTTTAGTAAAAGCTTAAAAGGAGGTTTTCACCAATGGCAAAATGTGAATTCTGCGGTAAGGGTGTCGCTTTCGGTATCCAGGTTTCTCACTCCCACAGACGTTCCAACAGAACATGGAAGTCCAACATCAAGCGTGTTAAGGCTGTTGTAAACGGCTCTCCCAAGAGAGTTTATGCTTGCACCCGTTGCCTTCGTTCAGGAAAGGTTACCCGCGCTATCTGACGCAAATTTGTTGATTTAGAGACTGTCGGTTTTCCCGATAGTCTCTTTTTCATTTATATAGGATACCCCCTGAAAACTCGCCACACAATCTCCGTTCTTAATTACTCTTGCAATTTTTTACATTATAGTATATAATATCCTTTTGAAAAAGGAGTTGAGTTTACCTTGAGTAAAGTGACTGCTGTAAAAAATATATTAAGACTTTTTAAACGCAAGTTTATGAAAAGGCTGGGCGATTTCAGAAGAAGCTTCTGGTACTATCACCTGTGGCCGCACTACTATAAAAAATACTCAAAACAGCCTATTGACGAAAAGAAGGTTGTTCTTGCGTATTCAAGCCTTTACAAAACCCTTCCCGACAACCTCAGGTGCATTAAAGAAGAGCTTGAGGGCAGAGGCTACAACTGCGTTGTGGTTAACAGGGGAGAGGGAGACAACCGCTACAAAAATAAGGTTATAAACGAGCTTTCCAAGTTTATTGACTGTAAGTTTTTCTTTAAAGAATTCGGCAATTGCCGTGCGCTTTTCCTTGTGGATTATTATTTCCCTGCCTTTGCAAACAAGCCGCGCGAGGGTCAGGATATCGTCCAGCTATGGCACGCCTGCGGCGCTTTCAAGATGTGGGGCTACTCCACGGTAGATAAAAAATGGGGTGCCAACAAAGATTCTCTTGACAAATTTCCCGTGCACAATACATACACCAACGTCTGTGTTTCTTCGCAGAAGGTCAGCTTTGCCTACGCCGAAGCCTTCAACTGTAACGAGGCTGTTGTGAAGCCTCTCGGTACTCCGCGAACGGACGTTTATTTCGACCCCGATTTTGTAAAGAGCGGCAGGGATACACTCAATCAGCTCTGCCCCGGTATCGAGGGCAAAAAGGTAATCCTTTACGCTCCTACCTTTCGCGGCAACAGCCTGAGGAATTCTTATATGCGCAATACGCTTGACCTTGATGCGCTTTATGACAATCTTCACGAGGATTATGCCCTTGTTATGAAGCTTCATCCGCTTACCGCAAAGGCATTCAAGCTCACCGAGGAGCAGCAGGAAAAGTACAACGGCTTCCTCTACGATGTTTCCAAGGCGGCAAATATCGACACGGCGCTTTGTGCGGCGGATATAGTTATTTCCGACTATTCCTCGCTTATTTTTGAGTATTCGCTTCTCGAACGTCCGATGATTTTCTATGCATACGACCTTGAAAAGTATGAAAACGACCGCAGCTTCTATTTCGATTACAGAAGCTTTGTTCCCGGCGAAATCGTGGAGGATACCGAGGGCATTATAAACGAAGTAAAACGCCTTGAAACCGGCTTTGACAGGAACAAGGTAATTAACTTTAAAAACGACTTTATGTCAGCCTGCGACGGTAATTCAACCAAGCGCATCTGCGACTATATTTTCAACAACTGAACATAACAAAAAGGGGACTGTCTCAACCGAGACAGTCCCTGAAATTTTTTATTAAGCTTATCTTTCGTTGATGTACTTTGTAAGTTCAACGGGGTCAACGATAACGCCGTCCTTGTAAACTCTCATATTACCGGAAGCGATTTCGTCAATGAGGATAACCTCGTCGTTATTGTAGCCGAACTCGAACTTGATATCCCAAAGGTCGAGACCGATGGACTTGAGGTCGTCAGCAACAATCTTTGTGATGTTGAGCGTCTGCTCCTTGAGGCTTTCAAACATAGCGGGAGTCATAACGCCGAGTGCTGCAAGGCCTTCGCCTGTTACAAGCGGGTCGCCCTTAGCATCATCCTTGAAGGTGCACTCAACATAGCCGCCCTCAAGAGGTGTGCCGTCTGCAATGTAGTTGCCGTATCTGCGGATAAAGCTGCCCGTAGCAACAAGGCGGCAGATAACTTCGAGACCCTGGCCGAATACCTTTGCGGGAAGAACTTCCATTGTAGCGTTGTCAATATCAGCGCTTACGTAGTGGGTTTTGATGCCGGCCTTCTTAAGAAGCTCAAAATAGTGGATAGAGGACTTGAGGTTAGCCTTGCCGATGCCCTCGATTGTAAGACCGACTGTGTTTTCGCCGGGATCAAAAACGCCGTCCTTGCCTGTGCAGTCGTCCTTGAACTTGAGCATTACGTTGCCGTTTTCAAGGCTGTAAACGTCCTTAGTCTTGCCTTCGTAAATTTTTGTCATTGTAAACACTCCTCTTTAAGCGGAATAAAATTAACATAAATAATTTATCACAATTTTCTTGATATGTATATAGTTTTCGTTAAAAAAACGTTGCTTCAGGAATAAAAATTTGCGCTTTTCAAAGCCGAAAATATGTAAAAACTGCAAAAATCAAAGGCTGTCAGAAATTGTAATTCGGGTAAACCTTTTCGCCCTTCTTTGCGGATTCAACAATTGCAAGGCAGACCTCGACCGTCTTTGCGCCCTCTCTTGCGTCTGTGGGGATGGGCTTACCGTTGAGAATAGCGTCGGCAAAAACCTCAAATTCCTTGACGGCGTTGTGGTTGTTTACCTCAAGGTCGATAATCTGCGGTTCCTTGGGCGCAACGCCCTCTTCGTCAACAACGAAAAGCTGCATAGTGGGGGAGGTGTTGTCGCAGATGATTGTGCCCTTTGTGCCGTAAACGAGTGTGCGCATCGTGTAGTCACGCTTGCAGCCCGTGGAAACGAAAACCTTGCCCATACATCTGTCGCTGAATTTCATAAGTGCAGTTGTTGCATCATCGTAATCAACCGTGGGAAGCATAAGGTGTGTGCCGTAGGCAAAAACCTCTGTCGGGTCGCCTGCAAGCCAGCGCAGCAGGTCAACCGCGTGGCAACCGCCGCCGATAACGCCGTGGCGCTTGGGGTCAGCACGCCAGTGGGCAGAGCCGTCTGCATTCTCAACTATCTTCATATAGTCGTGCGCGTATTCGCTTTCAACGAAGTAAACCTCGCCGATAAGACCCGAGTCGATAATTTCCTTTGCCTTTATAAATGAAGGCGTGAAGCGGCAAATCTGGCCGACCATAAATTTTGCGCCCGATTCGTCCGCAACCCTTACGATTTCCTCAATATCCTCACGGGTGAGTGCAAGGGGCTTTTCGCAAAGCACGTGCTTGCCTGCGCGCAGCAGCTCGGAGCAGACCTGCTTGTGCTGCTGGTCGGGGATAGCAACGGAAACAACATTGATATCCTTGTTGTTGATAATGTCGTGGTAATCCGTGCACTGCTTTTCGGCGGGAATACCGTACTTTTCGCCTGCCTTGCGCAGTGTTTCCTCGTTGCAGTCGCAGATGAGTGCGATTTCCGCATCGTCATAAGCCAGCGCACCCTCAACGTGTGCCATACCGAACATCATACCGATGTTGCCGACAACCAATTTCTTGCTCATAAATCATTATTCTCCTTTTTATAAACTAACAGTTATTTTACTATAAAATAATCTGTAAATCAATAATAAAGAATAAAAAAAGTAGGGGAGGCGTTTCGCCTCCCGCGGTTGACGGCATTATCGCTTTTATGTCGGGAGGGGAGACCCCTCCCCTACAAAATGTGATATAGCAACAATGTTTATTCCGGCCAAACGCCAAAAATTAAATCCTTTTGCATTGCGTTAATAGTTGATTAATAACACGAATTCTGCTATTATATATTTATTAACGTAACGGGAGCGATAAATATGGACAAAAAATATACCGTAAGCTTTAAATTCGGCGGCAAGGAGTTCACAACGAACGATCGTGAGAACGAATACTACCGCCTTGAAATTGAAAACAGCGGCAACAGCTACAAGGTTACCATTGTTCCGAAAAAGACGATTGAGCTTGTAGAATTCTATTCCGAAATGCCCTATGAGTTCAAGGCGTGCGACCTTTTCTTCGGTAACGGCTACCAGTCCTGGACGAAGACAAGGGAATACAAGGCAGACGAAATCATGCGCGGCTGTATCAAGCTTGCAAATATTTCCGAGTACACCAAGGGCATTGCAAGAAAAACGGGTGACGAGTGGATAGTCAAGTATTCCGAAAAGCCCGGCGAATTCCACAGCCACTGCTACACCTATATCCGCAACGGCGAAAACGTAAAGCTTTGGGGCTCACTTACCGAAAAGACAGGCTTTACTATCTTTAAGGTTAAGATGAACGAAAACCGCTTCTACTTCACAAAGGACCTGCTCGGCAAGGTGCTCACGGCTCCGCTTGAGGTGTTTGACATCGTTTACTTCGAGGGCGGCTACGAGGAGGTATTTGACAGCTACTTCGGCCTGTGGGATATGCCCGAAACAAGGCACGGCACTATGAGCGGCTACACCTCCTGGTACAACTACTTCCAGGACATTGACGAAAAGATTATTCTGCGTGACCTTGACGGCCTTGACCCGTATAGTGATCTGGTCAATATTTTCCAGATTGACGACGGCTACGAAACCTATATCGGCGACTGGCTTGACCCCAACCCCGCAAAGTTCCCCAACGGTATGAAATACATTGCCGATAAGATTCACGACAAGGGCTACAAGGCAGGTATCTGGCTTGCTCCCTTCAACTGCCAGAAGATTTCCCGTATGGCAAAGGAACACCCCGACTGGCTTATCAAGGACACCAACGGCAAGCCGATGGTTGGCTGTATTGCCTGGGGCGGTGCCTATACGTTCGATATTTACAACGAAGAGGTAAGAGCATATCTCAGAGAAGTATTCGATACTGTCCTCAACGACTGGGGTTACGATATGGTTAAGCTCGATTTCCTCTACAGCCAGTGTATCAAGCCCAGACACGGCAAGAGCAGAGGCGAAATTATGTGCGACGCTATGGCGTTCCTTCGTGAGTGCGTTGGCGATAAGCTCTTCCTTGGCTGCGGTGTGCCGATTGGCCCTGCTATGGGTGTTGTTGATGCCTGCCGTATCAGCTGTGACGTTGACCTTTACTACGACGGTCTGTTCTTCAACCGTATTCAGGTTGCTAACGAAATGCTCAGCGCAAGAAGCGCAATAAATAACTCCATTTTCCGCCGCCATATGAATGGCAGAGTATGGATGAACGACCCCGACGTATTCTTCCTGCGAAAGAACAACCAGAAGCTTACCGATGTGCTGATGATGCGCATTAATAAGCTCCAGTTTACAAATGAGCAGAAGTACCTCCTCGGCAAAATTAACAACCTGTGCGGTAACGTTCTTTTTGTTTCAGATAACGCAGGCGATTACGACAAGGCGGCACAGACACTCGTGCGAAAGTTCTTCAAAAAGACGGACGAAAAGATTATCAGTGCCGAATATATCAACAGCGAAGTTATCAAACTCGTAACCGAAAAGGACGGCAAGCAGGAAACCTTCACCTTCAACCTCGCAGAAGGCAGAATCCTCTCAGACGACAGCTGGAAAAAGTATTTTGAATAATTAACAAAAAGCCCAAGGCATTTGCCGATAATTCGGCGTAATCTGCCTTGGGCTTATTTATGCTTTTTATACGGAATGATTAATCAAACAATGTTTTCGTTCCTGCGCTGTACTCCCACGGGGTGAAGCCTGCATCAAGTGCAGGTGAATTCTTTGCAAGCGTGAAATCGCGGTTTTGGGCATCCTTGAAAATCGGGTCAGCAAACACGGCGTTGTTGTAATAGCCTCTTGCCGCCATAACGGGAATGCTCTTTTTGTCAGTCAGCTTCATCGAGTAGCCCGAGGTAACATTGCCGCCGTTGCTATAATCCCAGTAAAGATTGCTGTCATCGACAAACCAGTTGCTTTCAATCGTGCGTGCATATATAGGCTGGTTATCGGTAACCAAAATGTTGTTGGTAAGGGTAAGGGAGTTGTGTTCTTCGTGCCTCGAAATTATGAACGCACCCTCACCGCCGAATGCAAAGATATTGTTCCTTACAACGTTGTCCTTGCCGTAGTGCTGGTGGAAGGTCTGCGAGGAACAGTCGTAAGCGAGGTTGTTTTCAACAAGTATTCCGCTTGAGCCCTCGTCAAGGTAAATTCCCCAGCCGCCGTAGCCGTAAGCGCCTTCGTCACAGCCGACGTTGTAAATAACGTTGCCGCTGATTACCGAATCGGGCTGAATTCCGAGGGTGTATATACCGCCCATATCGGAAAGCCAGCCGTTACCGATATTGTAAATAAGATTATTGCAGATTTTTATTCCGTTTGTCGGGTTGTCGGAATAGCCCCAGTTCCAACCAACGGAAACACCCGTATACCAGCCGTCGTGAATTTCGTTGTTTGATATTTCACAGTCTGTTGCATGTGTGAGCAGAACGCCGATAGCATTATTGAAAATTCTGCCGTAGCTGCTGATGTGGCAATCCGTTACGTTTATGCGCTGTGTGCTTGCGGGCACAACGAAATCGCCGTGGATAAACACTGCGTTTGCACCGATTTCGTTGAAGTAACAGCTTGTTACGTTACAGTCGGTTGAAGCCTTGTCAAACTTGACAGCCGTGTAGGAGATATTTTCAAAACGGCAGTCGGTAAAATCGACACCGGATGATGCCGTGATATAAATTGCTGACGGAATCTCAAACGCTGCCTGCGGGTGCACACCGCCGTACTTTATATTGCCGTACATCGGGCTTGACTCAAGCATGGATTCGTCAAAGAAAGTGCCGTCAATATGAGACCAGTCCGTTTTTTCAAAATTGATGCCCTGAAAAGAGATGCCTTCAACACCGTCAAGTGTTATAAGCTGTTCACAGCCGCCCGCATAAAGCACGGTATTGTCAACCGTGTCGCCATCCTGCGGTATATAGTAGAGCTTTTCTTCGCTGCGGTCGAGGTACCACTCGCCCGGAAGGCTGAGTGCTTCCTTTACGTTTTCAAATATGTAGTTATCGTCAACCCTTAAAGTCATTGACGAAACCTTGGAAACTTCTATTCTGCCCGTGGAGGTGTTGACAGAGTGAATAGGCAGAAGCTCATCGCACCAAAAGTGCATAACCCTTACGTCAACGTCGTTAACGTTTGAGAAGTTGAGCAAATCCTTGGTGTGTGCAATAAAAGCCACCGTATGTGTAAAGAAATCGGGAGACCAGTCAGAGGGTACGCCTTCATCGGTTATCGGGTCGGCAATTTTGAAAACACCGTCCTTGGGGTAGTTGGAACGTGAAAGACGCTTGCCGTCCTTAAACAGCGAATAGAAATAATCCGCATCGCTTTCAACGGGCATATCGGTTACAAATGCTTTTACGCCGTTTATTGTCGTTTCGCTCCAGTTACCGCTTATTTCCTTGGCACCGGAGAAGATTACCTCTTCACCCGGGTACGAGCGGTAAAGCACGCCGCTCTTGTCCTCTGCGGTAAATTCCAAAGCGGAATATATATTGTATGTACCCTCTCTGAACCAGACTGTGAGAGAGTCGGCAGAGCTTGCCTTTGCCTTTTCCTTGGCGGCTTCAACCGTCTTCAACGGATTTTCAAGTGAGCCGTCGTTAGCGTCATTATCGTCGGGGGAAACAACTATATCGTATTCGCCCATTGTAAACTCTCCTTCGTCAAAAGCCTGCTTTGTAACGGGTGTTACCTCGTCAAACTCACCCTCAACGGGCTTTGCAGGTGTAAAAATAAGGCTGAACATAGTAAAAATTGCGGTTATAAAAGACACGATTTTCGCAAAAAAAGCATCCATAAACATGAACCTCCTTTGAGTTGCTTTGATTATAACATATTGTTCACAATAATTGCAATAATTATTTACGGCGCGGTTTGTTTGTGATAATATATGATAAAACCCGAAACAAAGGTGTAAAATCATATATGATAAAGATTAAAGCATTTCTTAAAAAGGAAGCCGTGCTTGTAATATCGTTTTTGCTCGCTGCGGCTTCAATGTTTTTCGTTATACCCTCGGCAGAATATGTTGAGTATATTGATTTTCGCACGCTTGCGCTTCTGCTGTGTCTTATGCTCGTTATGGCAGGCTTAAATGCATTGGGTGTGTTCCGCCTGCTTGCGGATAAGCTCTTAAGTAAAACCGACAGCATACGCACGCTCGGATTAACGCTCAATCTCCTGTGCTTTTTCTCCTCAATGCTGATAACGAACGATGTTGCGCTGATAACCTTCGTGCCCTTCACGCTGATTGTGCTGAAATTATCGGACAGGATGAACAAGGCGGTTATACTCGTTGTGCTTGAAACGGTTGCGGCAAACCTGGGCAGTATGCTCACACCCATAGGCAATCCGCAAAACCTCTACCTGTTTTCCGCTTTCGGTATGGAGATAGGTGAATTTATCGGCGCAGTTGCACCTTACGCCGTGCTTTCGCTTATACTTATCGTGATAAGCTCGTTTTTACTCGGTAGCGAAAAGGTAACAGTCCGGTCGGAAGAAAAAGAATATAAAATAAGCAAGGGCAAGGTGTTGCTTTACGGGCTGCTTTTCGCCGTTTCGCTGCTCACGGTTTTTCGCGTGATACCGTACGGCGTAACGCTTGGCATAACTCTTGCGGCGGTGATTGTTGCGGACAGAAAAACGCTTTTAAAAGCCGATTACAGCCTGCTTTTAACCTTTGTTTTCCTCTTTGTGTTTATAGGCAACCTCGGCAGAATTGAAGCGGTAAGCTCCTTCCTGGAATCCGTTGTTTCAGGCAGAGAGGTACCTGTCGGAATAGCGGCAAGCCAGGTCTTCTCTAACGTGCCTGCGGCGCTTCTTCTTTCGGGCTTTACCGAAAACGCAACGGATTTGCTTGTAGGTGTAAACCTCGGCGGATTGGGCACACTTATAGCGTCTATGGCAAGCTTGATTTCGTTCAAGCTTGTTGCAAAGGAAAGCATAAATTCGGGCAGATATCTGCTCGTGTTTACGGTTGTAAATATAATATTTTTAGCAGTTAACATCATACTTTGGCTTGTTATATAGGAGGAGAAATAATTATGGCAAAAATTTATTCATCAGCCGCTCATTTAATCGGCAGAACGCCGCTGGTGCGGCTTCACAATATCGAAAAAGAATACGGCTTAAAGGCGGAAATTCTTGCAAAGCTCGAATACCTTAACCCCGCGGGCTCCGTAAAGGACAGGGTTGCACGGGCTATGGTTGAGGATGCCGAAAGCAAGGGCCTGCTCAAGCCCGACAGCGTTATAATTGAGCCGACAAGCGGCAACACGGGTATAGGTCTGTGCCTGATGGCGGCGGTAAGGGGCTACAGAATAATTATCGTAATGCCCGAAACGATGTCGCTTGAGCGCAGACAGCTTATGAAGGCTTACGGGGCAGAATTGGTGCTCACCGACGGCGCAAAGGGTATGAGCGGTGCAATTGAAAAAGCGGATGAGCTGGCAAAAGAAATTCCGAACAGCTTTATACCCGGCCAGTTTGTAAACCCCGCCAACCCCGAAGCACATTACGCTACGACGGGCCCCGAAATTTTTGAAGACACCGACGGCAGGCTCGGTTTCTTCGTTGCAGGTATAGGTACGGGCGGCACGATAACGGGCACGGGCAGATATTTAAAGGAAAAAATTTCCGATATAAAAATCGTCGGGGTTGAGCCGTTCGATTCAGCCGTGCTTACGGGCGGCAAGGCAGGGGCACACAAACTCCAGGGCATAGGCGCAGGCTTGGTGCCCGAGGTACTCGATACGGATATATATGACGAAGTAATGCCTGTAACAAGCGAAAACGCCTTTGAAGCAGGCAGACTGATTGCAAAAAAGGAGGGCATACTAGTTGGAATTTCGGCAGGTGCGGCGCTTCACGCGGCGATTGAAATCGCAAAACGCCCCGAAAACGAAGGAAAACGCATAGCCGTACTCCTGCCCGATACGGGTGACAGATATCTGTCAACGGAATTGTTTAATTAGGATTATATTAAAATTTTTGTAGGGAACGGTCTTGACCGTTCCGTCAGGTTTCATCAGACCTCGGCGGAACACTCAAGAGTGTTCCCTGCGTTTATTTCCAATATTTGTGCGTTGACGGTTATACCCTGTAGATGTTAGTATCTTTTTGTCGAACAAAACAGTTTCGCACTTTGGGCGGTTTGTCAGCCGCCCAAAGCAAAATTTTAAAAAAGGAAGGATTTTGGCAAATGACACTCAAGAAAATTCTGTCTTGCGTTATTGCTGCGGTAATGTGCCTGTCACTCAGCGTAACCTCTTTTGCGGCACCTGAGGACGAGTCCACCACCGAGGCTGTAACAAACGAAGAAATCACAAGCGAAGAAGCAACCTCCGAGGAAGCAAGCTCTGAGGAAGCTACATCCGAAGAAAACGTTTCCGAAGAAGCAACAAGCGAGGAAGCAAGCTCTGAAGAAGCTTCAAGCGAAGAAAACTCTACCGAAGAGCCCGGCAAGGAAGACGTTATTGCTCTTATCGTAAAGCTTCTCGGTCAGATTGACTTTGAAGAGGTAAAGGACACTCTCAACGATATCAACGAGGCACTCGGCCTTCCCAGAGTTGAGAATTTTACGGATATTCCTGCTTATGCAGATGCTATCTACAAGAAGCTTGACGAAATGGGTCTTGGCTATGCAGACATTCTCAACGGCCTTGCTTCAAGCGACCTGCTCGACTGGCTCAACAACCTCCTTTTCGGCGGCGGTAACAAGCCCGGCAGCACTACCACCACAGTTGTTGATTCCGAAAGCAACGGCTCCGACAGCGGCGAAAGCACACCCGACACGGGTATTGCACTCGGCGGTACGATTGCCGCAGTTGCTGCCCTCAGCGGTTCTTCCGCACTCGCCTTCGTGCTCCGCAAGCGCAACGATGAGGAATAAACAAAAAATATAAATCTCAATTGACGAAAAAATCAAAGTGAACGTAAAAAATAAATCATAGTCATAAGTTTAACCTCCGAAGGTCTGCTCTGATCAACCAGGGCAGACCTTTTTAATGCTGCAATAATGTAAAATAGTGAAAAAATAGTGAAATAATAGTGGAAATTTTAACGAAGCCGTGGTATAATATGTTCAGTTAATTATCAAAGGAATGACGTTATGATTAAAGTTACTTTGACAAACGACATATTGAAAAATATTACCGCAATAGATGAAAACCGTTTTTCATTGCGGACGGTCAATATGCCTACCATTACAAAAAACAGGCTGAGAAAAAACTCCAAAAAGAAAAGCTCCTATGCTTCAAACAAAATCGAGGGTAATCCGCTTACCGAAACACAGGCAATTGAAGCTATGGAGAGGGATTCACACAAGCATTTTCTAAAGCCTGAGCAAGAGGTGAGGAATTATTTTCTTGCACTCAATCTTCTCGAAGAAAAGCTGAAAAAGAATACTCCTTTTTCAAAGGAACTTCTGCTTGAAGTACAGGCAATGGTTGAAAAGGGCGCATCTAAAGAAAAAATCGGTCTGCGCGGTGCAATGCCTCCCGGAATGCTGTTTGCAGTTTATGACAGCCTAACGGGCGAGCCTGAATATATACCGCCCGAATATACCGATATTCCCGTGCTACTTGATGAGCTCGTTGAGTACGTCAACACTACCGACGACCATCCGCTTATTGTTGCGGCTGTGGTGCACTATCAGCTCGTTACCATCCACCCATTCGAAGACGGAAACGGCAGAACGGCAAGGCTGATGTCAGGATACGTTCTTGACCTGAACGGATACGGCTTTAACGGCATAGGCTCACTGGAAGAGTATTTCGCCTATGACCCCGATGAATATTATGCCTCGCTTCAGATGGGTTTGCCTGCACTATACTATTCGGGCAGGGAAAATCCGCCTCACCCCGAAATATGGGTAAATTATTTTCTACGCATGGTGGAGCTTTATTCAAAAAAGGTATGCGAGCTGTCTTTATCATCCGTAACGGACGAATTGGATTCCGCTTTATCGCATCTGAACGAAAAGGAAAAGGAGTTTCTATCATTCCTGCTGAAAAAACGTTTATTTGAATTCAAGCCGATTGACGTGAGTAAAATGCTCAACGTTACCAACAAAACCGTTATCAACCGCTGTGCCAAGCTGACGGCAAATGGCTTTCTCGTTCCGAACATTGTAAAAGAAAGAGTCCGTTCATATTCATTAAGTGAATTCGCAAAAGCAAATTGCGAAGCGATTTGTTCAAAAACCAACAGTAAATAAGGAATGAAATATAATGAGCAGGTATTCAAAACGAAAAACTACTTATACAAATAAAATGAGCGTCAAAAGCTTCGTTGTGGCTTTTGCGGTGATTGCTTTGTTTTTGATATCTGCCATTTATTTTGTTTCAAGTATATTTTCAGAACCTAAAACCCAAGCAACTGTTGAGGAAGTTTGGAAAGCAATTGAAACTGAGGGGTTTGAACCTAAAGATATAACCCAAGATTATTACAATGGCGATTCTGATGCTTTTATGTATTTGATTAAATGTATTGCATTCGATAAAAATGATATACATTTTGAATTTTTTGAGTTTAATAATGAAGACAGTGCAAAAGATCTTTACGGTCAAGCACACTATAAAATAACAACAACTCATAATTCGTGGCAAAGAATCGAAACAGATAATCGAATGGCTAATTATCGCATTTACACTTTAGATGCAAACGGTCAATATGGGGTTGCGATTTTTGTTGGCAATACCGCTGTTTACGCTCATAGTCAATCGCAAAGCAAAAACAAAATTGACAAAATTCTTGACTCAATTGACTATTTAAGACCTGGCAACAACAAAGAAAAAACAGAATAACCCATAACGCAACAAAAGCGAGAGGCACCCAATCGGATGTCGCTCGTTATTTTTTGACTTTCGCGCAAAGGTCAAAGAAGGTCAAAAAATTAGAAAATCGAAGAAAAATGGAGCATTCGGGAGCTATTTTCAAAAATCGGGGCATAGAAAACAGATTTGACCTTTATTGACCTTTGACGGTTTTGTCAAAATGGTATAGACTAAAGTCAAAGAAAGTCAAAGTCAAACAACGGCGAAAGGAAGTGAGCGTTAAGTGAACATCAGCAACACTATTGCAAAGCTTATTATGGATATGCTTGAGGCGGACGGCGGAAGCGCCGAAATGCAGCGAAACGAGCTTGCACAACTTGTCGGCTGTGTGCCCAGCCAGATAAACTACGTTATCTCTTCACGCTTTACGCCCGAGCAGGGCTATATAGTCGAAAGCCGCAGAGGCGGCGGCGGTTACATCCGCATCACCCGTGCGGCATACACTACGCCGGGGGATATGGTGATGCACCTGCTCAACCATATGGGCACGGCTATTGATGAAAAGACGGCACGGGCGCATATAATAAACCTTGCAGGCAGAGAAATTATTTCCGCAAAAACGGCAAAAATTATGCTTGCGGCAACGAGTGACAACTGCTACAGGAATCTTGACCAACCGGTAAGAGATACAGTCCGTGCATCTGTATTCAAGCAGATGCTTTTACAGGTAATCAATTCATAAAAGGAAAGGCAAGGAGGAATATATAATGTTATGTCAGAATTGTGCGAAGGCACAGGCAACCACACACATCAAAAGAGTTGTAAACGGAGAAACAACCCAGCATCACCTGTGCTCACAGTGTGCAAAGGAATTGGGCTACACCGATATGTTTTCGGGCTTTGCACCCTTGAGCCTGAGCGATTTCTTTTCGGATTTCCTCGGCGACGTCGGCAGAAAGGCTGTCGGTGCAAAGGTTGAGCGCTGTCCGAAATGCGGTAATTCCTTTAACGATATCGTAAGGGAAAGCCGCCTGGGCTGTGCGGAATGCTACAGAATTTTCTTCGACAAGCTTCAGCCCTCGCTCGAAAGAATTCACGGCAGAGCGCTTCACTCGGGCAAGAAAATCGAAGTCACGCGTGAGGAAGCGGCAGTACCCACTAAAGAGGAGCGGATTGCACAGCTTAAGGTGAAGCTTGAAGAAGCTGTAAAGGAGCAGGAATTCGAACAGGCGGCGAAGCTGCGTGACGAAATCCGTGAGCTTGAAGGAGGCGAAGGAAAATGAGTAAATGGTATATTGGTAATAGTGAAAAATGCAGGGTTGTTGTCAGCACGAGAATACGCCTTGCGAGAAATCTTGAGGATTATCCCTTCCCCGCAAAGCTTGACACCGCAGGCAAAGCACAGGTAAACGCTCTTGTAAGAGATGCGCTTCTGGGCAGCTGCGGCGAGGATTTAAGCTACATCGAAATGGAAAACCTTACCCGTGCGCAGGCGGTTTCAATGGCGGAGCGCCACCTTGTCAGCCCCGAATTTGCAAGCGAGGTCAAGGGCAGAGCACTTCTGCTTTCCGAGGATGAGTCCGTCAGCATTATGCTCTGCGAAGAAGACCATATCCGCCTGCAGGTTATGGAGGCAGGCCTTGCTCTCGACAGTGCATACAAGCGTGCGGACGACCTTGACAACGCAGTTGCTTCAAAGCTAAGGCTGGCGTTTGACGAGCGCATCGGCTTTCTCACCCAGTGCCCGACCAACCTCGGCACGGCTATGAGAGCCTCGGTTATGCTTCACCTGCCTGCGCTTGCAAAAAGCGGTCAGATTACAAAAATCGCCTCAACCGTATCAAAGCTCGGTCTTATCATAAGAGGTGCTTACGGCGAAGGCTCAAGCCCCAACGGGGATATGTATCAGCTCAGCAACCAGGTAACGCTCGGCATCAGCGAGGAAACTGCGCTGAGTAACCTTAAATCCATTGCACAGCAGCTCGTTGCGCAGGAATTGGCGCTTCGTGAGCAGATTATCAGAAATCCCGTCTGGGAGGACAAAATCTTCCGTGCGCTGGGCATACTGAAAAATGCACGGCTTATGAGCTGTGAGGAATTTATGCAGCTTTCCTCACTCGTTCGCCTCGGTGCGGCGGAGGGACTCCTCGACGTGAGCCTTGAAGCACTCAGCGAACTCAATGTTGATATGCAGCCCGCAACGGTAAACGCTAGGGAGGGCAGAACACTTGAGCCTTCGGAAAGAGATGCAATACGGGCAAAGGCAGTTCGTGAAGCACTCGGTTAATTAGGAATTCGGAATTATGAATTAGGAATTTTTACTATGGACAAAGACTTTTTATTGAAGGCATACGGACAGTGCTACGACTCCGAAGCAGGACCTTGGAATCTGTCCGTAAAAAACAAATACCTTGAATATATGTTTGCAAAGTTCTTCGAGGAAAATTTCTCGGTTGAAAAGAATATGTGTATTTGCAACGTCGGTATCGGCGCAGGGTATTGGGACAGATATCTGTCATATAAGCTGAAAGACGGCAGCCTGACAAGTATTGATATCAACGCTCTTTCGTGCAGACAGTTAAAGGAATGTCTTGAAAACGAAAATAATCCCAATAGAGTAAAAATCATCAATTCAGACGTAATGCTGATAAATGATTTGGACGATAGCTTTGACATCGTGACTATGGTAGGTTCTTCACGATTGGAAAGCGGTCTTTACGAGTCAATACTCAAAAAAGTTTTTTCCTTAGTAAAGCAAGGCGGCAGTTTATATTATCAATCGTTTGACAGAAAAGAAACAAAAGAAGAATTTGAAGCGTTGTGCAATGCCAATAATATGAAGATAGTAAATTATCTGCAAGATGATAATTACGGCTTTAATGCACAGTATTGGAAGGTACTCAAGGAGTGATGAAAAATGTACAAATTTACAGGTTTTACGCAGAAAGCCAATTCGGCGCTCAACGCAGCAGTTGAGGTTGCCGAAAATATGGGACACACCTATGTCGGCAGTGAGCACCTGCTTGCAGGTCTGCTTAAAACCGACGGCGGTGTTGCCTGCACGGCACTTAACGCCAGAGGTATCGGTATTGACGATGTTGAAGGTGTGCTCAAATCCACGGTCGGTGTCGGTACGCCTACCGTGCTTGTGCCCGACGATTTTACGCCAAGACTCAAATATATAATTGAGCTTTCCGTTGCCGCCGCCCGTTCAATGGGGCATACTTACACGGGCACGGAGCATCTGCTCATTTCGCTTATCAAGGAAGGCTCAAACTGCGCCGTGAACATTATCACCAAGCTCGGCGTTTCGCCTTCGGATGTGCTCGCAGACACGGTAAAGGCGGTAAGCTCAAATTCCCAGTCGTCAAAGCAAAGCAACGAAAAGGGCGGCAAGGCAAACGGCAAATCCGACACGCCTACGCTTGAGCAGTTCGGCAGAGACCTGACCGATTACGCCAAAAACAACAAAATCGACCCCGTTATCGGCAGGTCGAAGGAGATAGAAAGAGTTATTCAGATTCTTTCACGCCGCACAAAAAACAACCCCTGCCTTATCGGTGAGCCCGGTGTAGGCAAAACCGCAATTGCAGAGGGGCTTGCGCTCAAAATTGCCTCGGGCGAGGTGCCGGAAATACTTGCAGACAAGCGCATTGTTTCGCTTGACCTTACGGGTATGGTTGCGGGCACAAAGTACAGAGGCGATTTTGAGGAAAGAATCAAAACGGCACTTGAAGAGGTTGCAAAAAGCGGCAACGTAATTTTGTTTATTGACGAGCTTCACACCCTTATCGGTGCAGGCTCGGCAGAGGGTGCGGTTGACGCCGCAAACATTCTCAAGCCCTCACTTGCAAGGGGTGAAATTCAGGTTATCGGAGCGACAACGCTTGAAGAATACCGCAAGCACATCGAAAAGGATGCCGCACTTGAAAGGCGTTTTCAGCCCGTTACTGTAGGTGAGCCGAGTGAGGACGAGGCGGTGGAAATTCTTAAGGGTCTGCGCGACCGATATGAAGCCCACCACAAGGTAAAAATTACCGATGAGGCAATCGTTGCCGCAGTAAAGATGTCCGTAAGATATATCGGCGACCGTTTTCTGCCCGACAAGGCGATTGACCTTGTTGACGAGGCGGCCTCAAAGGTGCGTCTTCGCGCCTTTACCGCACCGCCCGACCTTAAAGAGCTTGAGGAAAAAATCAAAGCTTTTGACGATGAAATGGCGGCGGCAATAAACTCGCAGGAGTTTGAGCGCGCAGCTAAAATCAGAGATGAAAAGCGCGAGGTACAGCTTGAATTAAAGAAGCAGAAGGACGGATGGCAGCAGCGCAGCTCAAGCAGTGCAGGCGAGGTTACGGCAAACGAAATTGCCGAAATCGTTTCGGGCTGGACTGGTATTCCCGTTATTGAACTTACAAAGGAAGAAAGTGCAAGACTGCTCAATATGGAAAACGAGCTGCACGAGCGCATTGTAGGGCAGGACGAAGCCGTAAAGGCTGTTTCCCGTGCAATAAGAAGAAGCAGAGTGGGTCTCAAAGACCCGAAGCGGCCAACTGGCTCGTTCATTTTCCTCGGCCCTACGGGCGTGGGTAAAACCGAGCTTTGCAAAACGCTTGCCGCCTCAATGTTCGGCGATGAAAACGCAATGATAAGGCTCGATATGTCCGAATATATGGAAAAGCACACCACCTCACGCCTTGTCGGCTCGCCTCCCGGCTACGTCGGCTATGACGAGGGCGGTCAGCTCACCGAGCGTGTGCGCCGCAAGCCCTATTCGGTAATTCTGTTTGACGAAATCGAAAAAGCACACCCCGACGTGTTCAATATGCTGTTGCAGATTCTTGATGACGGTATACTCACCGATTCCCAGGGGCGAAAGGTCGATTTCAAAAACTGTATTATAATTATGACCTCAAACATCGGCGCAAAGCTGATTGCGGGCAGCGGCTCAGCGCTAGGCTTCGGCAACGAAAAGGGCAGTTCAATGAGCGATGAAAAAATCAAAGAAGCGGTTATGGGCGAGCTCAAAAAAGCGTTCCGTCCCGAATTTCTCAACCGCGTTGACGACATCATCGTTTTCCGCAAGCTTGTCAAAGAAGACATCAGAGAAATTGCAAAGCGTATGCTGTCCTCTCTTACAAAGCGTGTTGCGGCTATGGGAATAACCGTTGAGTTTGACGAAACCGCCACGGAAAAAATTGCCGATGCAGGCTTTGACCCCGTTTACGGTGCAAGACCCCTGCGCAGAGCAATTCAGTCGCAAATCGAGGATAAGCTTTCCGAAGAAATCCTGGAAGGTAAAATAAATGCAGGTGAAGCCTGTGTCTGTAAGGCAGACAGTGACGGCTTTGTGTTTGAAAAGAAATAAGAATAGTTCATCAACATTCAGGGCAGTAACCAAGGGAAGGAGCTGCCCTGAATTTTTATCTGAGCTGTATTCTGAATTCGGTAAATAATCCGATTGACTAATTCTCCTTGTTATGGTAAAATAATTTGTAATTCTTTAAAAGGAGATATGAGAAATGAAAAAATATATTGCCGTTGTTCTTGTTTTCGCCATGATTTTTGCTTTCGCAGCCTGCAAAAATGATGTTGACGAGGGTCAGACAACCGAGCCCGTTGCAGAGGAAACGGGCAGACCCGGCGACTGGGTTACAAATGCTTCGGGTGAACCGCAGACAACACAGAACTACTATGTAATTCTTGATGACAACAGTAAGCCGATGACGGAAGTTGTCACGGATGAAAACGGCTCCGAAAGCTTTGAAATTGTAACAACCGTTGTCTACGACATTGAAACCTACCCCGGTGCAACTCAGGCACCCACGGTTGCACCCGGCTACACAATGGCAGACAAGGGAATGAGCTGGCCCGGATATAAGTTTATGGACAAGGTGCCCGTGCTTAAAGAAAAGATTTCCGACAGCAGCTACTCAAAGAACGAAGAGGGCGAGGTTGCCGTTATATACCTCAACGATATGAGCTATGCCGATTACCTTAAGTATATCGACAAGTGCAAGGCAGCAGGCTTTGAGCAGACACTCGGCGACAACCTTCCCGAAAAAGAAGAGGACGGCAACAGCTATATTTACTACTCAATAGCAAACGGCCTGTATCTCGGTGTCACCTACAACACCAATTCCGCACCCTACCGTAACTGTGACGTTAAAATTACCGTTACCAACTACGATGTCAGAAAGTAAAAGCGCCCGATAAGAAATGAACGTATTTGATTTTGACAATACAATTTACAGGGGCGAAAGCTTTGTTGACCTGTTTGTAATGGTGCTCAAAAAAGACCCGACCCTGCTGAGAAACGTTCCGCACATGGTTTCGGGCGTGCTGCAGTACAAGCTGGGCACGCTCCGCCTTGAAAAGGCACTTGAAAAATATGCGGGCATTTTTGAGGAATACGTTTCGGGGCTCGATAATCTGGACGGCCTTGTAAACGAATTCTGGGACAAGCACATACATAAGGTCAAGCCGTTTTATCTGGACGTTAAGAGCGAGGACGATATTGTAATTTCCGCTTCGCCCGAAATCGTAATTGCCGAGGTGTGCAGAAGAATAGGCATAAACAACTACGTCGGCACGAAATACGACGTTGAAGCGGGCAAGCTCGGTATGGTGTGCTTCCGCGAAAATAAGATAAAGGCTTTTTACGAGCGATATCCCGACGGAAAAATCGACACGCTTTACACCGACTCAATGCACGACAAACCGCTTATGGATATTTCCGACAAGGTGTTTTTCGTAACGGGTGACAGGATAAAGAGAATAAAATAAAACCAAGCTCTCCGCTTTTGTGTGGAGAGCTAGATTTTGTTAGTGCATTCTGCGCTTTTTACAAGTAATAATTAATAAGCTTTCTCAAATCCGCATACTGTCTTTCGTATTTTTCAAAAAGCAACTTAAAAAGCTTGGCGAAAATATTTTCATCGGCTTCTCTCGGCGGTATCTCTTCGCCGTCAGCGGTGCTGTCAAAAACGAAGGTAAACCTTCCGCCGGGGGCAACATCGCCGTCGGTGTAGAAATCCAGAATATCCTCGCTCTGAACGTTGTCGGCCCACTTGAAGTTAAACTTCACCGCTTCGCCGTCCGGGCCGAGTGCGCTTCTCGGCACGGCTATCTGCAACACGTTACCGCTGACGCTGTAATCGGCAAGGGCAACCGTTTCAAAGCTCCAACCGCTGACTGAACGCTCAACCGTAACCTTGCCGTTTTCGGGCGAATTGCGGTTTATAACGTACTCAAAGCCCTCCCAGTTGGGCGAAACACCGCTTGTGTCGGTGTCTACAAACAGGCGCATCCACGCGCTGTCGGTTTCGGGAGTAAGCTCGTCAACCGTTTCAACGCAGAAATAAACGTTGTCGCTGTCATAAGCAACCTTTGCCTTGGCGATATCGTTGCGCCTTGTGTCGTTGGTGTAATATGTTCCAAGCCACCCTGCGCTGTCACGGTTTTCACCGCCCGTGTAGTGGCTGTATTCGGGCTGAACGCTTTCCCACTGTACCGTGTCGGCCGAAATGTCAATGGTTTTTTGTGCGCCGTTTGCACGCTGAGCATCTACGCCCTTGAAGCGGCGGATATTTTCAACAAGCTGATAGTAATAATGGTCTTTGAGTACGCCCTTACTCGGCTCAATGTCGCGGCTGTATTCGGGGCTGAACTGGTCGGGGAAGGCGTTTTCCGTGCCGTTCCATTCCTTCCAGCGGCCAGCAATCCATTCGTTAAAGCCCGTTACAAAAATAAATTCGGGGTCGTTTTCGATTGCGTAATCCCATTGCTGCTGAAAATTAAGACCGTATAAAAGTGAGTTTTCGGTGTCTTTATCAACCGTTATTTCCTTGCCTGCGTAGCTGTAGGTGTAGGAGAAAACGCCGTCGGTGAAGCTTCTGCCCTGAACCGTGCCTTCGGGACAGTTCAGAGCGTTGAGGCCGTATTCGTTGGCATTCTGCGCAACGGAAACACACATCTGCTCCACACCGCCGAAAATGCGTTTGCCGAACCTGGTCTGCTCGTAATCGGAGCACCAGCCCCAGGTATCATCAAGAAAATCCGTATCGTCCGCAAAATAGGTTGCCTCATTGTCGCGGAAGGTGAAGAAATCGAAAATCTCCTTGTCAATTTCATCATCAAGGTCAAGGCAGGTTATATCCGCCATTACGAGCGGCTTGCCCTCCCACATAAACCACATATCCTCATAAAGGCCCTGCGAGTACATTATTTCGTAAAGCGTTCTCAGCTGAGTGCGTGTGTCCTCAGCACCGCCGAAATTGAGAATAAAGGCAACCTGTGGAACGTCAACGCCGTCTGCTTTTGCTTCGCTCCACACCTCAAGAAGCACGGAAGCCGAAGGCTCAAACAGAAGCGTTCCGTTGGTTGTGTCGAATATAACAACGTCAACGTCGGCATCGGTCAAAAGCTCGGCGTGCTTGCGCAGGACATATCTGTCCGTACTCGTGTAGAAGCCGTAAAGAGGCTCATCCCAGAAATACGGTCTGCCGTCGTATGTGTTACCCCAGGCAGGGTGCTCCCAATCGTTCACTGCTTCGGGGTATTTGTCGAGCACACTGCCCGTAGTCAGCGGCTCGTGGTCATTGACCCAGCGGTAATGCCACGTCCAGTAGAAAACACCCACAAATTTATCCTGCCTTCTGCCGCCGACGGCTTCACCGTCCGACAGCGTTCTGCCCAGTCCGTCTACCGCCGCCCACGTTGAAGGCTGTACCGGAGTTGCTTTTTCCCGCGTGCCCGAAGCGAAAACGGCACCTGTTCCCGAAAGCACGGCAAAACACAGTAATAAGGATATAATACGAATAAATTTCATAATCAACATCTCCTTGAAAAGAAAAAAGCGGGTTGATAAAATTATTTTATCATTTTTATCTGTTTAAATCAACCGATAATATTAACGGCGCATAATCTGTGCATCAGCGAAAAATTTGTCACCTTACCTTGCTCTCGTTCGTTTTATATGTGAAAGGAGGATACTATGAAGTCTCGGGATCTCGAAAAAGAATTTGAAGAAAAATACAGGCTTTATGCGGCGATGCTTTACAGAATATCCTTTCTTTATCTCGGCAACAGCGCTGATGCCGAGGACGTGCTACAGGACGTGTTTACAAAATATTTTTTCGGCAAAGCCAAATTCAGCGGTGCCGAACACGAAAAGGCGTGGCTTATAAGAACAACTAAGAACGCCTGCCTCGATTTGCTCAAAAAGGCGGGCAGAAAAAACGTGAGTACGCAGGAGGTTTCACTTTCCGTATACTGTGAAAACGATGCACGGCAGGACGTGCTGCGCAGTGTGCTTGCCCTGCCTGCCAAGTACAAAATCGTGGTGCTTTTGTATTATTATAACGACTGTTCCGTTGAGGAAATTGCACGCATATTAAAGCTCAGTAAAGCCGCAGTAAAAAAACGTTTACAGCGCGGCAGAGAAATGCTCAAACCTGAATTGGAGGATTATGCACAATGAAAAAGGAAGAGTTCAAGAATATAATTGATGACATTCAGCCCGACATACATATGAAAACCCGACTCAAGGCAAAGGTCATCGGCGGTGCTGCTCACGCAAAGCCGAAAAGAAAAACAAGGGCGCTTGTTGCCGTGTGCCTTGCGGTAATTATTGTTCTAGGTGCAGGCTTTGCCGGAACACAACCTGCGGCTGACCCCGAAATTTCCGCACAGGAAACCACACGGAATAACGTACTTGATATGATGGGCGGCTTTATAATGCTTGCAGGTGCCGCACAAGCCGAAAAGTACACGGTAATTCCGCTTGAAATCAACGAGGGCTATGACTGCGGCATTAAATTGACCGTAACCGATATACG
Organism: Clostridia bacterium; assembly: GCA_017410325.1. Lineage (GTDB taxonomy): Bacteria > Bacillota > Clostridia > Oscillospirales > Acutalibacteraceae > UBA8612. The sequence goes on from JAFQRA010000021.1 coordinate 129,313, forward strand.
AGGAATGACGGACGGTGAAAAGGAAAATGTCCGTTCCGAACTTGATAACGGGATTTACGCTTACCGTGATGAAGACGGCTTTTTCAGGGGCAGAAGCCATAGCTGCGGTACGGATGAATTTTATCTCACGCAGTATTCCGTCAATGAATTCAGGCTGACCTTGGAAGAGGGCAGAAGCGTAAAAAGCGTGTCGGTAAAAAACACGTCTGAATACGGAGAGCTTGTTTATTCTATAGGCAGACCTGTTTTTTCTGCTCCCGAACACGGACACGAAATCGTTATCAGCGGTGAAGATTACAACGCCGAAACGGACGGCTTTTACTGGGAGCACACGGACGAAATGTTAAAAGCTCTGTCGGAAAACAGCGGTATATCTTTTTCAGCCTTTAATGACACGGTTACGTTTACCGTTGAATATGAAGACGGGTTTACGGCAATCGGTGTTGTGGATATCGTTTTCAGCGAAAACGGCGAAGCAACAGCCGTTTGTAAAGATTATGCTTTAAAATAAAGGTAGGTGAAGCAGAAAAAGTATAGTTTTTCCGGGAAGAGATAAAGGACAGCACAGTATGGGTGAACTGTGCTGTCCTGTTTTGTGTTTTATCGCAGATAAAATGCAGTGCCGTCAATCACGCACGGGATTGACGGCATATCGTAGGTGAATGTAACGAGCCTATATCGAAATTTCAAGCATTGAAATTATATCGCATTTGCCGTAAGGCAAATATATCGCTATAAAAATTAAATATTTTACTATAAGAAAACAGCCTCACGCATTGGTGAGGCTGAATAGAGTTTAATCAGTTATTAGCACTTTTATTCAGCCAGTTTAAAGCTGCCTCTTCGCTTAACTCTACAGAAACATTCGATTGTGAGTCAACAATAGGTGTTAGAACAATTCCAGAATCTGATGAATATATATCAATAGCAACGTTTTCAAGTATTATCCAATACTCCAATCCACCCGGTATATCGGTTCTGTATCCAATGTCTATATTATCAGGTAATTCAATTCGGAAATTTATATGCTGTTCTGTTTCGGGAACGGATGTGTTTTCCCACGGTATATAAACAAGGAACACATTGTTGCTTACTTGATCTATAATTTTTGCAACACAATTGTAACGATATGTATATCCGTTTGAGTGCTTTTCATATTTGTTTTCTCCTTCGTAAAGTCCGTTCTTCTTGGAATATGAAATTACTTCTTTAGCGTTGAGAATAGTAACAGGTTCACTTGACATTGTTTGCTTTTCAACTTTGTCACCTATCGAACTCACTATGGAAATCAACACCATTATCAGTAAAGCAGTACCGCAACCAATTCTCTTTTTTCGTTTCTTTTCTTGCTTTTTTGCTTCTTTTTCGTCTTCAATGCGTTTTAATGCAGCGTAATAGTCGTTTTGGTTTTGCGTATTGTTAATAATCGGTGTATTGTTTGGATTTGATTCATTTTTTATATTTTCATCCATTTTGCTTCACCTCGTGGTATAGTAATTAAGACAGAACTAAATGCCCAAAAGCTGCTTTTTCTTTGCGTCAAATTCCTCTTGTGTAATGACTCCGTTATCCAATAATTCTTTGTACTTTTTTAATTCATCTGCCGAAGAATCACTTTTTATAACTGTTGTTTGCTGTGATTCTTCTTTCTTGGATTTAAACATATCAACGCAATTATTGATATAGTTTTTTACTTCTTCAGCATTGTGAATGTAGTGGAAAACAGATTTTTTATCGCCGTGAATAATTTGCAGAGTTTTACCCGACCTTAATTTATCAGCTTTTGTTTGACTTACCGTAATGTTATTAATATTAGCAAATGGAATATCGATTTTTTTCTTTATTATTGCGATACCGCAACTTCCATATATTTTATCATCTTTGATGTTGAGCTGAGTGTTTTGACACTCTTTTTTTCTTGTGAACTCAAAAACAAACGGAGCAGCAGCAAGCAATATATTAAGTACGATAAATATAAAAACGTTTTCAGGATAAGATTCTTTTTGTTCTCCCCAGTATGTTTTATCATTGCTGTATCCCATATCATAAAAATAATTATGTTGCCAGCCTTCACCTTCAAAAGTGAATCTCAAAAAATACCAACCGGTATACTTGTCTTCATGTGCCGGAAAATATTCGCCGTTATTTTCAGAGTAGCGATTCATTACTTGTCCACCGTCGCTGTAGTTGGTGCCACTGCCTACAAAGAAGCCTAAAATAAAGATAACAACAAAAGCAACATAGTAGAGCTTTTTGAATTTATTCGCTTCAGGATGTTCCGTAACACGAATGTCGGCTTTTACAGTAGTAGCGTTTTCATTAGTTACGTCAATGATGATGTTATCAATAATTTTTTCCATATCCATACCTCTTTTTTATACTTATTTAATCTAATTATAACTGCTTGATTTTAAATGTCAATAATGATAATGAAAATCATTAATAAATATTCTATAACTTGATAAAATAAATCAAAACAGCCTGTGAGGTTTGATTTATGATTAATTTCAAGCAGATTGGACAAAGAGTAAAAAACGCCCGTAATGAAAACGGCTATACTCAAGAAGAGTTTTCCGAAATGCTGGGTGTTTCAGTTGAGCATTTAAGCAGAATTGAAACGGGTTCCTGCAGACCGAGTCTTAACCTGATTGAAAGGATCTGCAAAGCGTTACAGGTTTCGGAAGAAGCAATTATGTTCGGCAATATAAATGCCAATTCACAGCATAGTGAACTGGCAAACAAAATAGCCTGCCTTTCTATTGAGAAACAGCAAGCCTTGAATGTGATAATAGATTTAATTTCAGAATAGTTGATACTAGAACAACCGCCTTGCTTTTGGTAAAGCGGTTGTTCTATTTATAATCGGAGCGAAGCGACCCTCAATTTTGCACTTTGCGTTTTGCATTTTGCATTATAAAGAAAAATATCCATCAAGCTCTTCATACTTATAAAAAAACACCTTACTGAGCTCTCGGATTTCCTTTTCCTTGCTTGAGGCTGACTCATCGTAAACCGCCGCTACGGGGAAATCTGCTTTTGCCGCGGTTTCAACGGCGTGGAACGAATCCTCAAACACGTAGGTTTCCTGCTTTTTTGTTGAGAGAAAGCTGAGTGCCTTTTCAAAAATAAGCGGGTCTCTTTTGCTCACTCCCAAGTCTGCGCAGGTGAAAATTTCATCGAAATATCCGAGCATACCGTTGTGCTCAAGCGCCGGAACTGCGAGCCTTCTTTCCGTTGCCGTTGCTACGCACATTTTAATGCCGGCTTTTTTGAGCTTTTCAAGAAACGGTATTACGTCCTCTTTCGACGGAACGAGGTTGATGTAAAAATTGTCTATCTGCTCGTGCATAAATTCGAGCACGTCGTCCGCCGTGCAGTCGAGGTTGTACTCGTCCACAACGTACTGCGAGGACTCGCGCAAAAACATCGTCGAAACTCTGTCGCGTAAATCGGGCTTCGGAGTAATGCCGCGTGCGGTGAGAAAATTGAAGCTCAAGTCGTTCCATATCGGCATTGAGTCAATAAGCGTGCCGTCAAGGTCAAAAATTGCGGCGGTGATTTTATTGGCCATCGTTTTCCTCTCTTTCGGGCAGGTTGCCCGCGCTTTCAATTATTATTACGGCCGTGCCGCCGTGCACCGTAATTTCGGCTGCCTTACCCGTAAACTCGTTGCTTATTCCAAGCGGTCTGTCGCAGGGCAGGGGAGCACGGTCAAGCCCGTATTTAAGCCCCTTGAGCGTTACGATACAGCTTTGGCTTCCCCACGGTAAAAGGGAAATATATCCGCTTGCATTTTTATCAAAGCGCAGCGTGCAATTCCTTGCGGCGGTAACTGTATAGTCCTTGTCGATAATAAAGCCCTGCTTGCTTTCGCTTGCAAGGAAGCTGAGTATCTGTATGTTGCCGAGAGTGTGCGCAATTCTGCCGCCCGTGCCGCCGTAAATCAGAAAGCGGTCACAGCCTGCCTCAATGCCCTGTCTTACTGCAAGCATTGTGTCCGTGTCGTCCTTAATGCTCGGATGTGTTTGGGTGTCGGGGTGGTCGGGCACAAAGCCGAGCGAGTCGAAATCGCCCACAACGATGTCGGGTGTAATTCCAAGCTCTGTCAGCCTTTTATAGCCGGCATCAACGGCTATTATTAAGTTGTCCTTTTCGGGCCTGAAGCCCCCGGCGAAAAAATCTCCGCCGCCGACAAGTAAGCAGGTTTTCATAAATACGCTTCCACTCTGTAAATGGGCATGCCCTGCGAAGCAAAGCGGTGCTCATATTCTGTTTCTATGTTGCCCTCAAAGCCGCTGTTGTGCAGGTCAAGGGATATGTTTTTGATTTTGAAGCCGAAGGCGGAATACTGCTCAAGCGAATATTCAAAAAAGTGCATATTATCCGTCTTCTGGTGGATTTCTGCGCCGTCTTTAAGAATTACCGCATAGCTTTTGAGAAAGCGTGCGTTGGTAAGCCTGTGGTTGGCGTAGGAATTCTTAGGGTACGGGCAGGAGAAGTTGAGGTAAATTCTTTCGATTGATTTGGGCGCAATATATTTTTCAAGGTATTCCGCACCGCCGTGAAGAAAGCGCAGATTTTCGATTTTTTCTTCTCTTGCCCTTTCACTTGCCGCCACAATAACGTTTGCAACCTTTTCAAGCGCAAGCACATTGATTTCGGGGTTGGCTTTAGCCAGCTCGCAGGCAAATTTGCCCTTGCCGCAGCCTACCTCAAGCACAACGGGCCTGTCGTTGCCGAAAAGCTCCTTGAAATCAAAGTATTCCTTCTTCTCGATTGCCGTCATAAAGTTGCGGTCGTCGCTGAAAAGCTGAATAATGTTGTCGCCGCACTCGCTCAGACGTTCTTCAAGATATTTCTTTTTTCTCATTCTCATAGCTGATATTCTTCCTTATATAAAAGCCACACAGTTGAGTGTGGCTTTTGTTGTTATTCGTCTTTTCCGTCGTCAATTACTTCAACAGTACCTTCGTTTTCGGTGTCCCTGGCAAAGCTGCCGAGCATTGACATAAGGCTGCGTACCTCGTGGTTGACCTGCTCCTTAATGAAGTTTGCCTTTTCCTGCTCAAGGCGTGCAGCTGCCGTGATTGCGTCTGCCTTGCGCTGTGCATCCTTTTCAAATCTCTGCACAATCTGCGAAACCTCTTCAATCATTTTTGAAGCCGTATCGCCGTAGAATTTTGCAACCTCCGTGCCTTCTTTGCGGGCGATTTCAAGCTCTGCCTTAAGCTTTTCGTTTTCAGCTTTGAGAGCAGCGTTTTCCTCGCGCAGGTTAGTGCTTTCACGGACTTCTTCGGAAAGTCCTGCTTCACGCAGCTTCTGCAGCGCTGCGGCAAGAGCGGTGCAGTCCTTGTGCAGTTTGGATTTTTCTTCACAGAGAGCATCGTATTTTTCCTGCAGAGAAGCATAGCTTTCACGAAGCTGTGTTTCGGACTGGCGTACACAGCTGATGTATTCGTCAACCTCAGCGCAATTGTAGCCCTTTCTTGAAATGGAAAAGCTGTTGTTATCGGCCATTTTGGATACCGCCTTTAGTAGTGTTTGAAATTAATCAGTCGTTATAGAACTTGAAGCCCGTTGCCTTTGCCCAGTCGAAGAATACACGAAGTGACTTGAGTCTCTGGGGAGCAAGGTTGTGGCTGCCTCTTGTGTACCAGTTGAAGCCCTCTATGCCGCAAAGGCTGACGAGGTATTTTGCGCTTGCACAGAAGCCGGAATCAATAGCGTTGTCAAGCATACAAATCTGCTGGTGGGTGTAGTTTGCGGCTTCTCTGTCGTTCTGAACAAAAAATTCATCGTACATCTTGGAGAAGAGATAAGCACCGCAGCTTGTGGGTGTTGCAACAACGCCTCTTGCGCCTGCCTCATAAGCTTCCATAAGGTAGGGGATGTTAGCCTGAAGAACGGCGGAGTCGCCCTGAACGGCAATCTTTTCCTTGATTTTTTCAATGCGGCAGGTTGTGTCCTTAATGCCGTAGAACTTGCCTGTTTCAACAAGCTTGCCGTAGCACTCTGCATCCATAAGGTGGGGCTGCATACCGGGGAACTCGTAAAGAATAATGGGGAGAGTTGTGTGCTCCGCAAGCTCGGAGAGGTAAGTAAACATTCTGTCGTTATTGTCGCAATAGCCCTTGGTTACGAAAACAAGGCCTTCAACGCCCGTCTGCTCCATACGCTTGATTTCCTCAATCTGGCCGTGCCAGGTGGGCTCAACATTGGCGGTAGCAACAACGGGAGTGCCGTTGGCGTGCTTAACAGCAAGTGTAGCAAGCTCAATTCTCTCGTCGGGTGTAAGGGTAGTCATTTCGGAACTGCCGCAACAAGCAAAAAGGTGCTGTGCACCCTGACGGGACTGCCACTCAACGTACTTTTTGTAAACCTCAAAGTCAATTGAACGGTCTTCCTTGAACGGAGTGAGAAGAAGCGAATAAACGCCTTTGTTGTCGAAAGCTCTGTTTGCCATAATTTTTAACCCTCGGTTCTGAATTTTTAGTTTTTCTACAGTATAACTCACACGGACACAAAAATCAACATTTATTCTTTATTATTTTTATTATTTGTTATTTGAGAGCTATGTAGCTATAATCGATATTCAGCTTGTTGAGCAAAACAAAAGTGTCGGCGTTGTTTTCGGAGGTGCCCTGCTTTATCATAAAGCCGTTGTCGTTGATGTACACACCTGCACTCGAATAGTTCTGTACCGCTATGCCGCTCAGGCAGTAGGATAATCCGCTTGACGTGTAAAACATCGGCAGGATTGACGGCGAAACTATAACTGCCCTCGGCCTGAAGCCGAGCTTTATGCTTCGGCTTGCTTCACCCGTGCCGAAATATGTGCCTACGGTAACGGCTGAATTCCATTTCGCTTTTTCTTCCTGCGAAACGTGCAGTTCGGTATCGTTCACGTGCGAGGCACAGAAAAAAGTTTTTGGCAGAAAGGCCTCGTACTGAACCTCGCTCGATTCGGCAGGGCAGAACTGCGCCTGAACATCTGCCCAGCTTTTCATAACAAAGGCATCCGTTTCCCTGTCGGCGGTTATTGCCTCACAGCCCGACTGAACAAGGTTAAGGTCGCTCTTGAAGGAAAGGCAATCGATTGTCCTTGTGAATGCATCGTGGCACGCCGTGCCGCCCATTGAATAGGGCACGTGAATTGAAAAACGCAGTCTGATGTCAGCCAGGCGGCAGTATTCGTCGGGCACTAACTCACCCTCGCTGTTTTCGGTAAAGAAATCGCTGATTTTAACGCTGTCAAGTCCCACCGATATAATCGGATTTTTAAGCGGTGTCGCCTTGGGTACGGGCGGAAATTCTGTCAGAAATTTTATTTCGCCGAAAACGTCCGTTTGCTCGTTGAGCCATTTTACAATGTCCTTTGGCATAGCGCTTATTGAATTTGACATATCATTCAACCTCCACAATTGTTCGTATAATTGCCCAGATGTAAAAGACACTCTCGCCGCTGTAAACTCTTTCCGCACGGTCAATCTGGTATTTCGTGCCGCCAGAAGTGAGAAACGCAGTGTCCTCTGCCAGGGTAAGGTCGGGGTCGGAAGGGCCTATATAAAGGTAGTGTCCCTGACTGTTGAAGCCAATCTGCGTGTAAATACCGTCAAGGTACATTTTGTTCTTATATCTCAGCGGCTGAATAAACGCTTTGAAGCTTTTCGTTGTGCTGTCTGTGCTCAGTTCAACCGTTCTGCCGAAAAGCTTTATAATGTTATCAATGTTCATTTACCTACCTGCCTGAAAACAAAGTTCGTATCTTCAATAAGGTCTGCCGCTGCGGCAAAAGCCTCATCTCTGACCGAAACGGCAAGCTCGACCGCTGCCGCGGGAGAGCGGCTTACCGTAACGTCGCCTGCCTTGAAGCCGGTTGTGCCCTGTGAATCAACAGCGTTTCTTAAGGTGATGCGGTAAAAGGCGAGTGCCGCCGCACACGAGGCGATGCGGCTGTCGTTTTCGTCTGCGCCCTCGCGCAGGCGTTTTTTAATTTCGTTAAGGCAGAGTGAGCAAAGAGGCAGAGCGTTCTCTGCCTCTTTCTCGTCAAGGGTCATAAGCTGCCTTAATCCGTTGAGTACAGTATAATTACCGATCAAAGCGCCCTACCCCCGTAAATCAGACTTCAAGCACACGGGATGCATCCGTGAAGATTTTTGCAAAGCCTGCAATTGAGGTGATGGCGGCACGCTCAAGCTGTCTGTCAATGAGCTTGTCGTATTCGGTCATTACTTCGCCTGCCTTAACCATTTCAAGTGCGCAATTTTTATCAAGGCCGATAATTTTTCCGCTTTCAACGGCGGAGGAACGGATGAGCTCGGCACCGATGGGTGTAATCATCTTGCCTGTTGCGTGGAAGCTGAGGCCTGCCGCAGAGTCCTTGAATTCAGCGAGGTTGAGCATATTCACCGCATCTGCGTTGTTTGCAATAAGAACGTTCATTTCGTACGGGTCAAGGTCCTTCCAGAGGTTTACGATGTCGGTATAGCTGAGCGTGCCTGCGGAAGCTGCCTTCGTTGCGGCGGCAGCGTTGGAGTTGCCGTCACCGTTTACGATTACGTCAATTGCATCGGCAAGCTGTGCCTTCGCGATATATGCGCCAATCTGACGCAGGGTGACGGTGAAAAGGTCGAGGCGCTGGAAGCGGATAGCCTCGTAGGATGCGACGAGCATCCTGCCTCTCTTTTTGAGCTTTACGAGGTTTTCTCTCGTTTTTACAACCGTCTGCGGAATTGTACTGCCCTCGGCAACCTCCTTGAGCGCCTTGTCATCGTCTGAAGGAATGCTTGTGATCGAGCGGTAGTCGAGAGAGTCAATGTTGGTAACGCTTGCAATAAGCTTGGGAAGCACGTTAGCCTCCTCCATACCCTGTCGTACTGCTCTTGCCACGTATTCGGGGAAAAGGGTTGCGCTGTCTGTGGTCTTGAAGAACTTTTCAACAACGTCACTGCCCGCACCGCTTACCTTGATGTCAAAACGCTTGAGCTGTCGCTGATACGCGTCAAGTCCCTCAAGTGCACTGCCCTTGTAGTTTTCGGACGGGTCAATGCTCTCAAGAGCGGATGTGAATGAGCCGCCGCAGTAAAGTCCTTTTTCGAGTCTGATGTTATCAAAATTTGCCATAGTTATTTACTCCTTCCTTTTATTAAAGCAAAATGCCTGCCGTGAGTGCCGCTGTGTCTACTTCAAGCACGGTAACGAGCTTTCCGTTTGTTGAGTCAGCCTTGATTTTTGTGTCACCTGCGGCAGCAATTGCCGTAACGCCCAGGGCAGGCGCGGAACCCGAGTAGGGCAGGGCGGCGTAGCCTGAAATCTGTACGGCGGCAAGATTTTCTCTGCTTGATACGACAACGCCCACAATCTTGCTGTTTGCCGCACAGGCGCTTACCGTGCCGTTAGCGCTGACAGTAACGAGCGTACCGGCGGCAAGCTCCTGCTCTGTTCTGAATGTAACTACCTGTTCGTTGATGCCTTTGAATGAAACTGACATATTTTTCCTCCTTAAATTTTAAATTCCTTGTTGTCTGTTTTGTTTTCGTGTGTGAATGTGCCAAGCTGAGGCGTGAGCGGAAAACGTTTTGCCGCGTTTGCCGAAAACGCCTTTTCGAGTGCTGTAAGGCTGTCGGTCGGAAGCTTGGCGCAAATGTGTTCAAGCTCATCTGAGCTCAGCTCGGGAACAGCCATTGCACCGAGCCTTGAAACTCTTGCTTCAAGTGCTTTTCTGTACTTCTCGGCGTCCTTTGAAAGCTCCTGCAGGCTGTGTATTTTTGCGGTAAGCTGAGAAAATGCCTCAATGCTCAGTGTGACCGCCTCACAGCCCGCGGCGGCTTTTTCAATTTTGTCAAAAGCCATACCTGTGGGCACCGTAAAGCTTTTGGTAACGCCTGCTTCGGGCTGGGCAGGCACGGCAACAAAGCTGAATTCATAAGCGTCGGTAGGCTTGCCGAGCACGGTGTGGCACATCCTGCCGTCATAAATTTCGCCCTTGCGGTGCTTGCAGCCGCCCTTTCTGATTTCTGCGTTGCACACCGAGCAAAGCTGACTGCTCACGGTACAGCTGATGCTCGTTTCCTTTTTTATGCCCGATTTAATCTGCTCAATAAGCTCCTCGCTTTTGTGCGTTATGGGGATGTATGCCCTCGCCTTGAGAGCGGTGTAGTTTTCGCCCGTTGAAGTCTTGCGAATTTCGCTTTCTTCAATCCACGTTCTGAAAATTCTTGAGTGCTGGTTTTCTGTTTTCATGCTGTGGTCTGCAATACCTGTCCTGCCCTCAAACATAGGTGCAAGTGCGGTAAGCGCCTCAACGCTGAAACGCTCGAAATCTCTGTCGATTTCATTGTCGCACAGCGTAAGATTGAAACAGAAAACCTCGTCTGCTTTAAGCTCCTTCACCGTGTAACGGTTGATTAGCTCAAGGTCGTTGTCCGTCGGGATAAAAGAACATTCAACCCCCGACGGTGCGTTCTTCTGTAATTTCTCCATTATTCCTCCTTGGTTAATCTGAGCGCCTGCGCCGAATAAAGCTCGGCACGGGAAAGCTCAACCATATCCTGCAGCATTATGTCGTCCCAGATTACCTGCGTGCCGCCCGAAAGTCCGAAAAGTCTCAGGCAGGTGTCGGCAAGCCTTGTTATTGCGGGTGTAAGTATTCTGCGGTAGGCTTCAAGCTCGCTTGTCAGAGCATCTGCCTGCTGTGAGGACATTCTCTCCGTGCTCGACCAGCTTAAGCCCAGCAGAAACGGCGGTAATCCCGTTTTTGAAACAATCTGTTCAAGCAGCTGTCTTACGGGTATTTCGCTGTCCGGAATCTGTGTTTCCGAGCCGATAGCCTTAATCTGAATGTCACCCACGGCAACGAAATCTCTCACGCTCTCGCTGCTCATGGCGCTGCTCCATTCCTTTGCAACCTGCATTGCCCTTTCCTTGGCGTATGCCTTGTCAAGCGCATCGTTTGCAGGCTTGTAGGTTACTGCAAAGCGTGTGTTGCCAAGGCGCTCCCAGTTGGTGCCCGTAGTTCTGAAAATCTGCATAAGCGTCTGTGCAACAAAGGGCAGGCCGCTCAGCAGCGAATTTCCGCAAAGCTCGCCGGGCTTCGGATTAAGAGCCGACATAATGACAAGCTCGGGGTACCTGACTTTCTGCGGTGTACCAGAACAAACCGTGAAAACGTCGATATCAATGCCGTTTGCGTTTCGCTTCAGTTCAATATTTTCCAGCGGTGCGTTAAAAAGCGCAACGGGGAGCCCCGTGCTGTCCGTAACGATTTCACCTATGGCCGTGCCGTAGGTGAGAAGCTGTTCAAAGTAGCTCGATACAAAGCTTTCAAGTCCGAGGGAATTGCCGTTGACGTTTACCGAGTCAAAAAAGCGGTCAAGCGTTTCCTGTGCGGCAGAGTCCGTACAGCGTATGCAAAAGCCGCCCGTAAGTCTTACAAGCTTCATAATTGCCGCATCAATAATCGGTACGGCATCCCTGAGCGCCGAATACAGCCGAAGCTGTTGTCTGCCCAATGCCGAACAGCTTTCCAGAAACGCAAACGGGTTTTGCGTGTGTCCCGTCTGTACCGAGCACACCTCGGCTTCAGCGGTGTTCTTTTTGCTTTTTCTTATAGCCTTTCATTCCTTTCCTGTGCAATGGCGAAAAAGTCGCTTTCACCCGTTTGCATAAGTGTTGTCACAAAGTAGCGCAGGTCGTCCATTGCGTGGTCGTTGGTCTTTTTCGGGGTATCCTTCGTGCAGTTGTCCTCCCAGCGGTACAGCGAGAATTCACGGATGATGTCACGGCAGGGTGAGCAGATTTTGATTTTTCCGCCCTTTAACGCTTCGGACACCTTTCTGATTCCGTCAAGCACGTCGTTTCTTGCGGGAACAACACGGAATCTGCCGTGCCTGCGTATGCATTCAATAAAGCTTGCCGCAGACGGGTCAACGGTAACGGAGTCAATCTCTCTGTCACCTGCCAGCTTTTCAAGTGCGCTGTAGTGCTCTTCATCCGTTTTCTGTTCGCCGAGCAGGCGTGAATCGTGGTAGTATTCGTCTATCCTGTACCAGATTCCGTTTTGCTTTCCCCACAGCCCGAAGGAGGCGGGGTTTACCGTACCGTAGTCACACGAAATGCAGTACCGCTCAAATTCACCGCCAGGCACTTCGCACACGTTTCTGCTCTCGCAGAAAAACGGGTAAACAAGTCCCTGCACCGCAACCCACTTGCCCTCAACGAAGCGCTCGTAAAACGAGCCGCTGTAAAGACTGCGGTAACGCTCCATAATCTGCCTTGTCAGCGAGGGGTTGTCCTGCATTAAAAAATGAAGGTAAAGGCAGTTCTTTTCCTCACTTTTCTTTATCCATTCCTCGTGAAACCAGTGAAGCGGATTGTCGGGGTTGCAGTTGAACCAGAATTTTGAGCCCTCAACCGAACAGCGTGCAAGTGCCTGCTCAACGAACGAGCGCGGCATAAGCGCAACCTCGTCCAGCAAAACGCCGCCGAGTGTCATACCCTGAATAAGCGATGCGGAGGATTCATCCTTACCGCCGAAAAGATAAAAGTTGTTTGCCTTGCCGTCAAAGGAAATCTCAATAAGATTTTTCGACACCTTTTCGGTGCACTCAAAGCCAAGCTCTCTGAGCACGGGCAGCAGTGGAGTTATAACGTTTCTTTTCAGCGAGGTCACCGTTTTGCCGCAGATTGCAAACGCCGTGCCGTCAAAAGCGGAAAAAGCCCAGGCGATAAACGAAATTGACATACAAAGCGTCTTGCCCGACCTTACCGCACCGTCACAGATTATTGCATCACGCATTTTATGGGGCGAAGAAGGGCACCACCAGGTGAGTGCGGTCAGCTGCTTTTCGGAAAACGGTTTAAAACTACTGTAAAGCTTCTTGACTTTACTCAAACGCATCTCTCCCGTAAAGTGCCTTTGCCGAGCTGTTGAGTGCCTCGTAAAACGGCAGAGCGGCCGCAGCCTCACCTTCACTCATTTCGGCAAGCCTTTCAAGCGGTTTAAGCCTGTCGAAAAATTTGATTTCCAGTCCGCCGCCCTTGGGGCGTTTTATTTCGGCTACGTTAAACAAATCCATTTCCGCAAGCTCCTCTTTAGTCGGAGCTTCCTCACGGAAAAGCAGGCTCAGCGCATCGGCTGCAGAGCCGAAGGCAAGCCGTTTGTAGCCTGTTGCCGCCTCCGTCTGAATTGGCTTGAAGCGGGCGGAAACTGCGGCGATTTCCTCGGCTATTTCCTTGCGCGCAAGCAGCTTCACCGAAGCACTTTTGGGGCTTAGCGTATAGCCGGACCTTGCCGCCGCCTCGCTCCCGTTGCGAAGCATTGCGTAGTTTAAGCAAAACAGCTTTTCGCGTTTGCTCAATTGTTTCTTTGCGATTTTTTCACCTTCTCACATTTTTGTAGAGCAGTTTTTCCGTGCGGCGGAAATTACACGAAAGTGTAAAGCTGATACGCTTTACAACGGTTAGCCTTAACACTTTTTAAAAACTCCTCTCACTCAAAAGGGGTACAGCCCGTTTTTTTACGCAAAAAGGTTGACAAAAACGGCAAAAATCCAAAATGTTAACAAATTGTTCATAAATAGGCATAAAAATAAGCGCCTGAACATTGTTTTCGTTCAGGCGCTTATGTGCTTGTTATTGATATTTAATGTTATGCTTTTGACACCAATTCACAGCGTCGTTATACAATTTTTTTCTTTCAAATCCATACCAGTTTTCTGACATTCCTTCTTCAACTTCAATTAATGTTTTGAAGGCTAAATCAAAATTACCGTTTGCTTGGGTAACGAGTTTTTCTGTTTTATCTTGGAGTGGTCTGGAATTATATTCTGCTAAAAATTCCTTTTCAAGTTCTATAATATCTGTTTGAAAGAGAGGTATAAAATACTCGGATTGTAATATATCATCCGTATCCTTGTATGAATACTCTTTAATTAAGCTTTCCGAAGAATATATCTGATAATCATCTTTACCAAACCACCAGTACGGCTCCGATGTAATATCAGTATAATGTCTTCCGTAATACATTATATCTTTGATATTTATTTTCATAATTTCTCCTATGATTTTGCTAATCAACCAAATCAATTATCATATTTTCTTTTAATTCTTCTCGGCTTAAAAACGGTGCAAGGTCTTCAAGCGGAGCGGAAACGATAGTGCCGTCCTCAAGTCGCTTTGACGAAGCCTTGGGCTCAAATTTCTGCTCGGGGCTGACAACAACCTCACAGAAAACAGGACCTTCCTCTTTCAGCACCTCGTCAATAACCTTTGAAAGCTCCTTGTTTTTGTCGCAGCGGTAATACTTCATTCCGTAAGCGGGCACGAGCTTTGACATGTCGGGAAAACTCAAATCACCGCTTTCGGGGCCTATACCAACCAACGGCTCACCGAAAAAATTTTTCTGCGACTGCCTTATTGAGTGGTAGCCGCCGTTGTTAATCATAAACGTCTTAATCGGCAGGCGGTTTTGCAGTATCGTCTGCATCTCCTGTAAATTCATCTGTATGCTGCCGTCACCCGTTATGAGGATAATATCTCTGTCCTTTTCCGCAAAAGCAACGCCTATTGCCGCAGGCAAATCGTACCCCATTGAAGCAATGGCGGAATTAATAATAAACCGCTGATTTTTCTTTATCACATAAGCGTGGCTGCCCACAACGCAGGCAGAGCCGTTGCCGACAACCGTAATATCGCCCTCATCAAGCTTTGAGCTTAACTCCTTGATAAAAGCGTAAACGTTGGCTTCTTCACATTCGTAGTGCTTGGGAAGCACTACGGGATATTTAATCTTCCAATCGGTGCATCTGTCGTGCCAGTCGGATTTCGGGAAGCTGAAATTTCTTTCGTCAATTCTTCTTTCAAGTGCCTCAAGGAAATCCTTTGCATCCGCCCAAATCGGAAAATCGGCGTTTACGTTGGGCTTTTTCAGTTCTTCGCTGTCAATATCAACTACTATTTTTTTGGCGGACCTTGCCCAGGTCTGATAGTTATAGCCTACCTGCCTTATGCTCAGTCTGCTGCCGACACTCAGCAACAAATCGCTGTTCTGTACGGCAAAGTTACCGGGTCTGTCGCCCATTATGCCTGCCCTGCCGACGTACAAAGCGTTTTCGTCCTCAATACAGTCAATGCTGTTCCAGCCCGTAACAACGGGAATGTTCAGCTTGTTTGCAACGCGGTAAAACACCTCGTGTGCGCCTGCAATTCTCACGCCGTTGCCAACGTTGAAAACGGGCCTCTCACTGCCTGCAATAAGGTCAAGCACCTTGTCAGCCGTTTCGTCACTAACGGGGCAGGGGAGAGTGATATCTTCTTCGCCGTCGTATGCAATAAGCTCATCGGTTTCAATATATGCACCCTGAACATTCATCGGAATATCTAACCAGCACGGGCCGGGTCTGCCGCTTTGGCAGAGCTTGAGCGCCTTTTCAAGGCAGTATCTTATCCGCCAAGGCTCAATAACCATTTCGCTGTACTTCGTCATGCAGTCAACTGCCTTCGTAATGTCAAACTCCTGGTCGCCCATTGCGCGCAGATTCAGTCCGCTTCCTCTTGCCGTCGTGTCGTAGCGTACCTGACCCGAAATAATCAGCATCGGAATAGAATCAAGCCAACCGCCCACAACACCCGTAATGGCGTTTGTGCCGCCGGGGCCCGTCGTAACGCAGACACCTGCAATTTTATTGTGAATTCTCGCGTAAGCCTCCGCCGCTATTGCACACGCCTGCTCGTGGTGGTTGTAAACACAGCGTAAGCCCTCTTGATGGCCGAAGGCATCGTTGAGGTGCATTGCGCCGCCGCCCGTAACGGTAAACAGCGTGTCAATGCCGTTGTCAACCAGAAACTGTGATATATAGTTCGAAACCTTGATTTTCATTTTCATCACCGAAGAAGTTTGATATTATAAATATTATACATTATAAGTATAGGCGTGTCAAATTGCAGTTTTGCATTGCAGCGAAAGGCTTTTGGATTTTGTGTTTTATCTGTAACTTTTTAATGCTTTTTATCATTTAACTATACTGACCTTTTTTAGGCAGCAAGGTGTTGGTTTTGCTGCCTTAAGAAAGGAAGATAAATAATGCTCAAAGAAAAATTTTACGATAATAACCATATGTATATAGCCGTTCTCGAAAATGATATTTTGATTATAGCATACGAGGACGGCACGGCTAAAGATCTCAACGGCAATCGCTATCGGCTCATTTCCCACCTCGACGAAAACGATGAAACCGTACCCGACGGCTGGCAGCTCATAAAATAACCCCACCGCCGCAACCATAATCGGAATAAATATTTAAACTGTCAGCAAAACCAACACGTTATTTATCGACTCGTTTTGACTTGCATTTTGACTTGCATTTTTTGCACAAAGCGGATAAAAACAGCGTAAAGCAGATAAAAAACTATTTGGAAAAGCAGTGTAAAACGCAAAAGAAAAACGCTCACACTTGGCTATGCAGAGCCGTTTGTGAGCGTTTTTGTTCTTGGCAGGGGCAGAAGGACTTGAAGTTGCTTCGCAACCCCTCTTGCGGTGCCCAAAATTCATTACGGCTTGGAGCGCCTATGAATTTTGACCGCTGCGCCATCCTCGCCTTGCTTTATCCGCCACAGGCGGCGCTTCAGCGACGATGCCCGGCACGCGGTTTTGGAGTCGTCACATTTGGTTAAAAAAGTCAAGCAGAACAGGGAAATCCGAGAGTTTCGCCCTGAACTGACAGTTGTTTTGACAGTAGCGTAATGTCATATTATCAAGTAAATGTCATTTACATAAAAATTAGCGCTTCGTACGTACCTTGTATGTGATTTGTACGTAATTGTCTTTTACACTACCATAATTTGAAGATATACTTAATTTTTATAAACTATAATTCATTTGTTGACTATACTTTAGTAGCGTGTTAAAATTTTGGCGGAGGTGTTTTTATGAAAATGCTCAATAAATTTTTTTGTATCGTGCTTTGCTTGTGCATAACAGCTTCGGCAACGGTCTTTGCCTCGGCGTCCACGGGTACGGTTTACTATGTTGATTCAATAGCCGGAGATGACTCCAACAGTGGTTTATCGCCCGACAAGGCTTTTAAGACAATCGAAAAAGCTGCTTCGATTTTATATTACGGTGGAGACAGCGTTCTTTTCAAGGCAGGCGGTGTTTACATAGGTAATTTTGGTGTTATGGGAACTTCCGACGCCTCAAATCCGATAACTATCGGCTCTTACGGTGAAGGTGCGAAGCCTCTGTTTACCTCGTCAAAGGAAAATGATCCCGTTATAGCTCTTTATGATGCTTCGGGTTGGATTATTGAAAATATTGAAATAACTGCTCCGAAAGGTACGGGTATTCTTGTTTATTACAGAAATACGTGCGTAAAAGATGTAATTATACGGAATGTTACTCTTCATGATATACAGAATTATCCTTCAGACAATTACTTTAGCAGCAGTAGGGCTGCAATCCGTCTGATGGGCTCGCCCGTAACTCCGGGTGCTCATCTTGAGAATATAACCGTTGACGGCTGTGAAATATATGACTGCGGTTACGGCATTTTCACGGGAAGTAACTACCCCAATACTCCCGAAACACCGTACAATAAAAATATAATTGTTGAAAACTGCAGTATTCACGATTTGTGGGATGATGCGTTTATAATGTCGGATACGGATACAATTATCCTGCGCAATTCTTCAATTATCAACACTTGTCAGAGCTCCGGTGTTTATTATACTGCTCCCGTGTGGATGTGGGGTGTTACCAACGGTCTTGTTGAAAATTGTGAGATTGCAGGTGCAAAAAATGTACTTGACGGAATGGCAGTCGATTTTGATGACCATACCGACCACAGCACATTCCAATACATTTACTCTCACGACAATGTAAGATTTATGTGGAACTGCCCTGTACACGACGACCATTACGGCAACACTGTCCGTTACTGTCTTTCTGTAAACGATAATATAACTTCAAACGGTTCCGGAAACGGTAACGAAACAGCAGAGCACGATTTCAAGTTTTACAACAATACCATTGTCAACGGCAGCACGTATAACTTCTATATGTATGATGATGCCGTGATAAAAAATAACATATTCATCCTCGAACCCGGTTACCTTATAAAGTTTAACCGAAAATACGATTATGATATGTCAAACAACTGCTATTGGGGCGTTACAAAGCCCATAAATGACAAAAACTCCTTCATCGCCTTGCCACAGTTTGCAGGTGAGGATTTAACAGATAAGAACAGCTTTATACTCAAAGCCTGCTCTCCGTGCATCGGTGCAGGTGTTCAGGTTGAAGAAAATATGGGTGAGCATGACTTCTTCGGTAATTCTCTTGACAGTACGCATAATATCGGCTGTTACGAGGGTGACGGTGTTGAGGGTGAAAAGGAGAGCCCGACAATCTGCGATATCCTCGTCAGTATGTTCATTGCAATATCCCGCCTGATTTCCGATTTGTTTGACTGATAATAAAGTAATATTAAAAGCTTGCATTTTTTTACGATGCAAGCTTTTGTTTTATTTCTGAACATCTGCCTCTTTGCAGAGCTTTTCAATCATATCATCATATTTTTTTGAAATTGCCGTTTTGCGTGCGGCGGCATAATTTTCCTCTTGTGTGCCGAAATTTTCAAGACAAGCATTGATTTCTTCTTCCGTCGGTGCAAGCTCCTTTTCACCGAGAATGTTTTTAAGTTTCATAACTCCCGTATCAATATAGTAAGTGTAAAAGGTATCCATTTCAATTGTTTTTAAACCAATTGCTCCGCTTTTATCCTGACTGTTAAAGTTTTCTGCCCTTTGGCGCAAACCAACGAATGAAATGTCATCATAAATTCCGTTTTCTCTGCAAAGAACAAGTTGAATTTTAGCTTTTACACACTCACTAACTGCTCTGTCCTCAAGAGCTTTTTCCGGTGTTGTCCCGTTAAAATCCTTCTGCCAGAAATCCTCGTCAACCTTGGCGTCAAACTCAGAAATATAATAATTTATAACATCTGCCCTTAGGCGAGCTTTGAAATAGTTAAACTCCTCCTGTGTCACCGTTTCACCGTTGACAACAGCTACCGTTGTGACTGCTTCGTCCTCGGCACACGAACACAAGAGAAACAAAAAAACTGAAATTAAAATCAAAATGGTGCGGACTGTTTTCATAGGCACACCCCCTGCCGAAATTATATATCACCGCTCCGATAATTGTCAACAACGATGAATAAAGAAACAATCTCATTTTATTAAAAGTTTTTTAATGCATAATGTGCCTTCTTGTATAAATTGTTTCCTATAACATCAATAGATTCTCGCATCTATTTTGATTTACTATAATAAACGACGCCGGAATACTTCCCATCTTTATTTAATCGTCTGTTAGAAATATATCCATCTTTTATAAATCCCGCTTTTTCCATTACTCTAAATGATTGTACATTAAGTTCATTACACGAACATTCAACCAAATAATAACCACGGTTATTCAACAAATGGTCTGCAACTGCTTTTAATGCTTCAGCAGCATAACCATTGCCCCAATAGTTATATCGTATGTTGATGCCTACAAGAAGTGGGAAAACATCTGCGTTGACTGTAGCACCCTGAACGGCTAACCTGCATCTTTTCGCACAATATGTTCGTTAGAGTTTAAACTATTTTAAAGTGTTTTAAAGTAATTAAGCAAAAAGCCGCCTGCTCCTTCATCGGAACGGGCGGCTTTTTTCATATATTGCAATTTCTGATATTAGAGTATATAATTGTCGATACGAAAGAGAGGTTATGTTTAATGAACGATTTGAAAGCTGAGTATACTCGAATTTGGAAAGAAAACTCAATGTCGCTCCGGAAATGTTGTCTTGCTCAAATGCGAGAAGACCGTGAAGAAGCAGAAGACATAGTATTGGAAGTTTTCTCTTTACTGTGGAACAAGATGATAACTGATGGCGCTCCTGCCAACGCTAAAGTGTGGCTATACGCAACACTTAAAAGAGTTATGAAACAGCACACTGCAAAATAAAAGAAGAGCTTCTGTTTTTACCGACCTATTTACCGACCTTTTTCGCATAAAGCGGATAAAAACAGCGTAAAGCAGATAAAAAACTATTTGAAAAATCACTAAAAAACGCAAAAGAAAAACGCTCACACTTGGCTATACAGAGCCGTTTGTGAGCGCTTTTGATTTTGGCAGGGGCAGAAGGACTTGAACCCTCGGCACGCGGTTTTGGAGACCGCTGCTCTACCAACTGAGCTATACCCCTATATTCAACTGGTGGGCCATCAGGGACTCGAACCCCGGACCAACCGGTTATGAGCCGGTTGCTCTAACCAACTGAGCTAATGGCCCATATGGCTGCATTTTCAACAGCTTTTGAAGTATAACAAATATGTAAGCGTTTGTCAAGATTTTTTTGAAAATATTATTTGCTTTTGCAAGATTATTGCATTTAACGTATATAAGTGTTAAAATACCTGTAATGAGGTGATTATAAATGAAAACGAAAAAAATGCTCAATGTTTACACGGGCTTGTGGGCGGCGGTTGCGGTTGCCTACGGGCTGTGGATGGCAATATTTATGAGCTGGGATCAGTATCCTTATATCATACCCACTCAGGCGGATATGCTTTTGCCTGCCGAAGAGTTCATTGCAAAGTTTGACGGTATGCTTTATGAGCCGTTGTACCCGAACGCAACCGTTTACTGGCTGTGGGTAATTGCATCTACCGCGTTGCTTTTCTGCTACGCTCTGCTTATCCGCAAAATTCTTTTTGCACGTACGCTTACCAAGGCCGTTACCGCGTTCTGTGTTATCAATCTTATTGCGGGCTGTGCGTTTATTACCTGGTACGGCTTTCTCAGCTTCCCGGAGCAGTTCGGCAATATTTTAACAGACGTTACGGCAAGTATGCTCGGACTTCGTTATCCGTGGTATTTCAAGCTGTGGGGCGTTCTTGCCTCTCTTTCAATTTTTACAAACACCCTTTATATGTACCGTAAGAACAATTACCGCGGCAAGGCGGGTGTAATCGTAACCTCTCTTGGCTGTGCGGCAATTTACATAACGGTCAACGTGCCTTCGGCCGGTCTGGAGCTTATTATGACTCCCCGTTGCCTTGGCCATTGGGCTACAGCGCTCATTTTTGCTTTCCTCGGTGCGGCAGGCGTTATAATTTTCCTTTTCCATAAGTGCAAGCAGAAGGATAAGAAATACATAATTGCAACGGTTGTATTTATTGCTGTGCTTCTGATTATGCTTGTTCTTCTTGTCTTTGTGGGCAAGAGCGCCTTTATTGAAAACCTGCCTATGTGGGTTGCATACGCGTTGCTGTTTATTATTAACTTCACATCGTTCTTTGATAAAAAGCCCGAATCCGGAAAAATTAAAGAAAAGAATACGGTTGGTGTAAAATGAAGAAAAAACCTATTGACAACAAAACGCTGAAGTATTTTGCCCGTATGGCGGCTCAGGCTTACGTCAATGACCCCGTGCACGCTTACGTTACCAAAAGCGAAAAGTTCAGAAAAAGATTTGTTTATCACTTTATGATTGAGCGTCTTGCCACCTCAAACCGCGAGGATATCGTTTATATTGATGAAGAAAAACGCGGTATATGCATCTGGCGCGAGGCTCATAACGAATACGATGTTCTGGATTTTCTGATGTATCCCAATTGGGTTTTTCTGTGGCTGTATTGGCCGAAAACACTAAAAACGCTTATGGCTTATTCTCACCTTGACGTAAAGGTTTTCCCTGAAAATACTTATATTATTTCGCCGGTTTTCGTTGACCCAGAGCATCAGGGCAAGGGTATTGCAACAAAGCTGATAAAGCAGGGGATAGAGGACCTTACCGCAAAGGGCTATAAGCTCGGGCTCGAAGCGCAGGACAAGGACAACGTTAGGTTTTACGAAAAGCTTGGCTTTAAGGTTATTAAGCACGATTACTGGAAAAGAGAGGGCATAGACAATTACTATATGATGTATGCCCCCGAAAAGGAATAATATGAATAACAGAGAATGGTTCAAATCCGCACAGTACGGAATGATGGCGCATTGGGGGCTTTATTCTGTACTTGGCGGTGAATACAAGGGTAGAAGGGTAAAGGACTACGCCGAGTGGATTCAGAGCTGGCTTGCAATACCCAACGCCGAATACGGAAAATTAGCAAAGGTTTTCAATCCCATATATTTTAATGCCGAGGAATGGATTCGCCTTGCCAAGGACTGCGGAATGAAGTATTTCGTTTTCACCTCCAAGCACCACGACGGCTTCGCGATGTTCAAGTCCGAGGCGGATAAGTTCAATATTGTTGATGCCACGCCTTTTGGCAGGGACGTTGTTGCCGAGCTTGGCGAGGCCTGCTATAAGCACGGGCTTAAATTCGGGCTCTACTATTCGCAGGAGCTGGACTGGCACCACCCTCACGGCGGCGGTTACACCAACCTTTCGGGCTGCTCGGGCTCCTCGTGGGACAATAACTGGGACTTCCCCGACAGAAGCAAAAAGGATTTTTCAATCTGCTTTGAGGAAAAAATAAAACCGCAGGTAAAGGAAATTCTCACGGGTTACGGCGAGCTGTGTCTTGTTTGGTTTGACGTTCCGCATACGATAACCCCCGAACAGAGTCTTGAACTCAACGCCCTTGTAAAGCAGTATCAGCCGGACTGCCTTATCAATTCAAGAATAGGCAACGGTGCTTACGACTACGTTTCACTGGGCGATAACGAGTACCCCGATGAGTTCAAGCCGAGCGAAAATTCCGACCCCAACAGCCTTGACGGCTTCAAGTATTCTCCCTACGGCCTTTACGAAACCGCAGGCACTCTCAACAGCTCGTGGGGCTTTAAGTATTACGACCGGAACTGGATTACCCCCGAAGAGATTGCACAGAGAAGAAAAAAGCTCAATTCGCTGGGTGTTAACTATCTGCTCAATATCGGCCCGGACGGGCTCGGCAGAATACCCTCGTTCTCGGTTGAAGCGCTGAAAAAATCGGCAGAGCTTATGTGATTTTTTGCTTTGCAACCGTGGGTTGACAGATTGCAAGCCGCTGTTTGTTGGTATGTAAGCTGTTGCTTTGCTATAATTGAGACAGCACAGGGGACTCCTTTGTGAAATATCTCAACGAGGTGAACGGAATGATACTGGCTGACAAGATAATAAGACTGAGAAAGAAAAACGGTTGGTCACAGGAAGAACTCGCAGAAAAAATGAATGTTTCAAGACAGGCTGTTTCAAAATGGGAGGGCGCACAGACTGTACCTGACCTTGAAAAAATACTGCAGCTTGGTGAACTGTTTGGCGTAACAACGGATTATCTTTTAAAGGATGAAATAGAAAACGAAGAGTTTAGCGGCGTTAATAACGATTTACTTGTAAAGCGTGTTACAATGCAGGAGGCAAATGAATATATTGAACACAGAAAAAAAGCCTCTCTGCTGCTTGCGCTCGGCGTGTTCCTTTGTATTATGTCACCATCAGCGCTGATTGTGCTTTCTGCCGCTACGGTTTATTACAGCGTTTCAGAGGGCGTAGCTGTTTTGGTTGGCCTTGTTGCACTGTTGTTTATGGTGGCGGCTGCCGTTGGCATTTTCTGCTATTGCGGCTTCAGGCATGCTGCATTTTCTTACCTGAACGGTGAGTTTGAAACCGAGTACGGCGTTGTCGGTATGGTTAAAGAAAAGGATAAGCAGTTTACTCCCTTCGGCATAGCAAGCAATATAATTGCAACCTGCCTTTGCATTATTTCTCCTGTGCCGTTGATTGCTTCTGCTTTTTTTGGCAACGAATTTGCGGTTTGTGTTTGCGTGGCTGTTCTGCTTCTGATTGTCGGTATAGCCGTTGCGCTGTTTATCATCGGTACTGTGCGCAGCAACAGTATGCACCGTTTGCTCAAGGATGGAGAATTTTCCGCAGAGAAAAAGAAAAGCAGCGAGAAAGGCGGAAAACTGTCAGCAGCTTATTGGCTGATTGCTACGGCGGTTTATCTGGCAACGAGCTTTATTGCAAACGCGTGGGGAAAAACGTGGATAATATGGCCGATTGCCGGTGTGCTTTTCCCGGTGGTTTATATAATTGGTAATTCTGTGTTTAATAAGAAGAATAAATAAAAACAAGGTGGAGTGTGCCTAAAGCATACTTCACCTTGCTGTTTTTTATAGGATTATTTGAATGTTACAAGCTCGTTCAAGTCCTTGCGCTTCTTTTCACGCAGCTTGTCGTTTTCGCTTGCATAGCCGAGGGCTATCACAAGCCTTACCGGGTCATTGAGTGAACAGATTTTGCGCAGCTCCTTATCGTCAAGCCAGCCTAAAATGCAGGTTGAAAGCCCCTGCGCACAGGCCTCTGCCGTGATGTAGGCGGTAACGATTCCAATATCAATCGAGCGGTAGTCGTTGTGCTTTATCTTTGCGCCTGCGGCGGCGGTCGTGTTGTACGGCTTTTCGGATATTACTATCATCACGGGTGCGTCTGCTGTGAATTTGTTCATTCCCATTCCCTGGGTTGCTTTGGCAACAGCCTTGGCTGTTTCGCCCGTGCATACCGTCAGGTGGTAGGGCTGTGCGTTGCAGGCAGATGGTGCAAGCCGTGCCGAATTGATAACCGCATCGAGCTTCTCTTTCTCAACCGATTTTGAAGCATCATAGCTTCTGCAGGACTGTCTGTTGATTGCTATATCTGTAAAATTCATTGTGACCACTCCCGTACTTCATATATTAAATATTATAACTTTATTTTTCCGAGAATGCAATAAAATTTCATATTATTTCTTTACAACCGGAACCCATATTTCGCTACGGTAATCGGGGCTCCCCATATTTCCCTCGGTATAAGCCTCAATATCCATTTCGTAAGTAGGTTCATAGCCTGATGTGGGGAAAAATTCCGAAACAATCTTGTTCCACATATCCTGCATAGCTTTCGGCATAGCACCTTTACATTCAAACACTGCCCATGTTCTTGCAGGAATAGTGTTTCTTCTGAAGCCTTCGGGAATCTCTGTGTTTTCATCACATTTGGCTGCGATTGAATAATCAAAAGTCTTTGCATTTGCGGGAAGATTTCCGTAGCACACACCAAAGATGAATGTTCTGTCTGTTGTTGATTCTGTCAGTCTCTTAACAGTACCGTCCTTGTGAGAACGTGTCCAGAAGTCGGGAATACTTTTGGCATTTTCTGAATTTTCAACTGTATGTGCTTCTACCTTTTCAATAATATCAAAAGCATCTTTTTCTACAATTTTGTAGTTCATTATATTTCCTCCGCTTAATGTAATCTTCACAGTAAGGCGAGAAAAAGATTTGAGCTTTGAACCGTCCTTTTTGGCTTCTGACGGGGTTATACCGTGAAATTTTGTAAATGCTCTGGTGAAACTTTCAGGGCTTTCATAACCGTATTTCAATGCAATATCAATTACTTTTGTGTCAGAAACACACAGCTCATTGCCGGCAAGTGTAAGCCGTCTGTTTCTGATGTAGTCACCTAAAGTAACCCCACATAAAACACCGAAAATTCTTTGAAAATAGAATTCCGAACAAGCTGCTTTTTGGGCAACAAGCTCCATATCAATTTCATCGGTAAGGTGTTCTTCAACATAGTTTATTGCATTCTGTATGCCCGTAGCCCAATCCATATTACTCACCTCTTTGCGTGGTTACATTATAAAGCAAAGACAATAATAATTCCTGACTTTTTATGCTCATTGTTGTATGGATATATTTTAACATACTTTATCAGCTGTTTCAATTAAGGTAATTATAATGTAAAGATTACATATATACAGTATAAAGATTACAGATATACAGTTTAAATTTTATAAATTGTATGTTATAATATTAAGAAATATTAAACAACAGGCGGTGCAAAAAATGAAAAAGTATTTATTAAAGGTTTTATCTTCTGTGTTATGTATTGCTCTTGTCTTTGCCGTTGTTTGTATCGGCGTTTCTGCTGAAGGCGACAGGGGCTACATAGTTGTAACCGATACGGTTGCGGCAAACACGGGTCTGGACGTTTCCGATGCTATTCAGAGCTTAATCGACTCCAACCCCAACCGTACAATCTATTTCCCCGACGGCGAATACGTTTTGGCAAAGCCGATTTATACTCCGGCAGACCCGAAATTGAGTGTTTCGCTTGAACTTTCGGATTTTGCCGTGCTCAAGGCGGCTTGGAGCTGGACGAAGGGCGAGGCTGTTGTTCAGCTCGGCGGTAAAAACCCGGCAAACGACACCCACACCGTCGGCAGTAACTATTCGTTTGAGGGCGGCGTAATCGACGGCAGCGGCGTTGCAAACGGCATATCCATAAACGGCGGCAGAGAAACAGCCGTGCGAAATGTTTCAATCAAGCACACGGTTGTGGGCTTGCACGTTATGTACGGCGCCAACAGCGGCTCGTCGGATTCGGATATCTACGGCGTGAATATCATCGGCACCGGCGGTACGGATTCTGTCGGCATACTGCTTGAAGGCTTTGACAATACGGTTACTAACGTGCGCATAGGCTGTGTTTATACAGGTGTGCACGTGAAGTCTGGCGGTAATATACTGCGCAATGTCCATCCTCTTTATTATTCCGATTATACCGATTTCGAAAACAGCTGCGGCTTCCTTATTGATGAGGGCAACAACTGGTTTGACTACTGCTACTCCGACCAGTTTGCCATAGGCTTCCGCACAACCAATTACGGCTCAAGCACCTTCAACAACTGCTTCTGCTACTGGTATTCTCCAAACGGCGGCGTGCAGACAGGCTTCAGAGCAGATAAGTATTTTAATTCCGACATTACAAGCCTTACCCTTGGCTTTAAGGACGAAACCTACAACACCGTGCTTTCCGTCGGCGAAATAGGCGGCACGGGCACAATATCAAACTTAAGCGTAGATGCCGACAACGTTGATGAACACTCTTATCTTGCATATATGGAGGATATGACCGTATTCACCCGTATATTCGGCTTCTTCGTGCTGCTGTTCAATTGGCTGCTGGCTGCGGTTGTCGGTTGATTGAATTACGGTTTTGCGGTTGCTTCGGCAGGCAGTAATCGGTTAATTCAAGGTAACACGCTATTGCTTAGCTTTTCTTGATTTATTATAATAAAGAAAAATGTTCAAAGGAGTAACAAAATGATAAAAAGGATTACGGCTTTTCTGCTTGTGTTTGCTCTTACTTTTTCTTCCCTTGCAATAAATTCCTTTGCCGCCGAGGACACGAAAACGGATTATCCGTACATATTCGTTCACGGTATGGGCGGCTGGGCACCCGGCAATGAGTTTTACGACCTTTCGCCTTACTGGGGCGGCGGCCTTTGGCTGAGTGATACCGACCTTATCAAAATCCTCAACGAAAAGGGGATAGAGGCGTATGCGCCTGCCGTCGGTCCTCTGAGCAGTGCGTGGGACAGGGCGTGTGAGCTCTACGCTCAGCTTACGGGCACGGTTGTCGATTACGGCGAGGCACACTCAAAGGCGCACGGTCACGACCGATACGGCTTTAGCTACGAGGGTAATGCGGTTATGGGCGAGCCGTGGAATATGAAGGACAAAATAAACCTCGTCGGCCATTCCTTCGGCGGCGAAACGGTAAGGCTCTTTACCTCGCTTATGGCTTTCGGCTGTGAGGAGGAAATTGCCGCAACGGGCGAAAATACAAGCGAGCTTTTCAAGGGCGGTCACGAGGCTGTGCACGCCTGCATAACCCTTTCAAGTCCCCACAACGGCTCTCAGGTTGCAAACTACCTCGTTGACCCGCAGTTCACAATGCTTCTGCTTGCAACGGCAATCAATGCCATCGGCGGTATCTTCGGCAACAATTTCCTCGTTTTCTCCTTCCAGCTAAGCCAGTTCGGCTTAACTCCCGCACAGGATGAGTTTCGTGCTTTACCCGATTTTAAAGGTATATATAATTTTTATAAATACAACGATAACTGCGGCTACGATATGACCCTGCGCGGTGCAAAAGAGCTTAACGAAAAAATCAAGCTTGACCCCAACGCATATTATTATTCCTATACGACAGCCGCAACAAAGGAAGGGCTTTTCGGTCTGCAGTATCCCATAAGCTCACTCAACCCGATTTTCTATATCTCGGGTGCAATGCTCGCCCTTACAACTGGTATGACGATTGACGGCATTAAAATCGAGGGTGACTGGGCAGTGAACGACGGAATAGTTCCGCTTGCCTCGGCACTCTATCCGGAAACGGATGCCGCAACAGCCCGCGATTACGAGGAGGCACTTTCCGCAGGAGAAAAAATCGAAACCGGCAGATGGTACTACCTCGACACTATGTACGGTACGGACCACTTTGATTTCTGCGGAACGAAGGACTACCCCACGACCTTTGAGGACTTCTACTTCGGTATGATAGAAACCGCAAACAGCAGATAAAGATTCATAAATTTTAAGGCTTACACAGTTTTTATGACCGTGTAAGCCTTAATCCTTTTTTACTCAACCGGTGTCATTGTTACCTGCTCTTTTTCGTATTGAGACGGGTATTTGTCCTGGTAATAGTTTTCTTTGATTATTTCAAATTCTCCGTCGGGGCTGTAGTTGATTACCGTACAGCCTCTCTGGATACCCTCTTTTGAAATTCCTATGTAGGCCAGGTAGTCAATGCTCATACTGTAGCTCATAGTAACGCCCTTATATTCGAGCATAAAATTGTTTTTGTGGTCGTGTCCTACAAAAACAGCCTTGGTTGAGTTCTTTTCGAGAATAGCCTCAAACATTCTGTCGTCACCGACACCGCAGTAAACCATATTTTCTTCGTCTTCGCCGGCATCACCGCTGATGAATTTTACGTTTTCGGTGTCAGATTTGCCGTTGTTGTAATACTCAAACCACGCATCCTTGTGTTCCGTAAGCGGAATGTGCATATAAAGGCTTGACGTAAAGGGCTTGCCGCCGTTCTGTACGGTCAGGTTTTCAATGGCTTCCTCGTACCACGCAACCTGATTGTCGTGGAAGTTGTCGTACTTCCAGAAAAGACCGAACGGGTCGGAGGGAAGATACGAGTGGCTGTCCATAATGAACAGTGCCTGAGTCAGCTCACCCTTTGTATTTTTGATGTTTATTACGTAGTTGCCGTATCCGTCAACGTCCTCGGGGCCGGGCTGATAAAGGCAGTATTTGAAGCCGCTGTTTGCGTAGAAATCGGAAATCTTTTCACGGTTAAAGTAGCTGTAGCTTTCCGTGTCGTGGTTGCCGAAGCACACCGTCCAGTAAACGCCGAGCTTTTCCATCAGCGCCGCAAAGGTTTTGGCACCGGTGAGATTGTTAAACGTGCCTGCCTGGAACGGTACGGGGTAGGCAATGTCACCCGTAGCGATTACGAGGTCGGGCTTTTCCGCCTTAATCATTGCAGCAACGGCGTTGAGCGCCATTTCGTCCTTCTTTGCGGACATCCATCCGCCGCCGATATGAACGTCGGTAATCTGTACTACCTTGAAATTTTCGTCTGTGGTAAAGGTGTAGTATCCGTTTGCATCCTTTTCGGGTACGAGCTGATTTTCAATCTCAACCGTTTCAAAGGTGTTTGCAAGCTTGATGATTTTGTCGGATAAGCTTAAGTTTACAGCTAATGTTACAACCGTTATTAAAACAATGACTGCGGCAATACAGCCAAGGATTTTTTTAGCCTTGCCTTTGCCGTTTTTATTATTTTTCATATTCCCATATTTCCCCTAAATTATTTTTAGTTAAGGTGCCGTGTGTTGTTTGCCGTGCGCAGCAGCGGCTTTCTGCCGTCCTTGCGCAGGACTATGCAGGTGGCTGAGCAGTTGTCAACCTCCCAGTTAAAGGTTTCGTCATTACCGATTCCCAGACTTTCCCTTATCAGATACCCGAAATACGAGCCGTGCGAAACCACGATTACCGTTTCGCCGCTGCTGTAATTGCTTTTTATGTAATCAATACACCGCTTTGCTCTTGCGGTAAGCATTTCGGGGCTCTCGTTTTCGGGCAGAAGAAGTGTTCCGCCCGTGGGAGTAGGCTCTTCGGTGCAGGGTATGCTGAGCGGAAAATCCCTTTCCAGCATTTCTCGCTCACAGCCTGCTATACGGGTGTCTATCTCCATAAGGTCGGGCAGCAGCTCAATCCTCATCCCGAGCTTTTGTGCCGTGGGGTAAACGGTTTGCACCGTTCTTGTAAGGGGGCTTGCGTAAATGTGCGCAATTTCTCCCTTTTCAAAGCAGTCGGACAGCTTCTTGGCCTGCTCAAGTCCGTTTTCCGTCAGCGGCGGGTCATCGGGGTGAAAGCCTTCGGGCGTCGCGAGCCCTACGTTTCCGTAGGACTCGCAGTGCCTTATAAATACTATCTGTGTCTTGTAATCGTCGCGTTCGCGTAAGCCAAGCATATCAGTCGAAAAGATAAACTCTGGTTTCGTAGGGACGAGTCGTGAAGCTGTTTGCAGAAGAGGGGTTATCCTTGTAGTTGCAAAGGATAGCCTTGCCCTTTGTCAGGTCGAAGCCTGCGGGAGCGGTAAAGTTGACACTCTTCTCGGAAAACGAGCAGATTACGAGAAGCTTCTTGCCCTGATAGCTTCTGGAGTATACGTAAAGCTCCTTGCTGTTTTCGTTGTATTCCTTGTAGTCGCCCTTGGCAATAATCGGGTTTTCCTTGCGGAACTTGATAAGAGCCTTATAGTGGTTGAATATTGAATCGGGGTTTTCCATTTCGGCCTTGGCGTTTATGCCGTCTTTATAGTTGGGGTTGACGGGCATCCACGGTGTACCCGTTGTGAAGCCTGCGTTTTCGCTGTCGTCCCACTGAACGGGTGTGCGTGCGTTGCCGCGGCTGACCTTCTTGAGTCTTTCGTTTGCCTTTTCGTCGGACATACCGAGCATCTTGAGGGTCTTGCCGTTGTTGATTGCAAAAACGTCCATATAGTCCTCAACCTTGGGCAGGTGAATGTTTACCATACCGATTTCCTGGCCCTGATAAATGAAGGGCGTGCCGCACTGAAGCAGGTAGGAGTTGGCAATGGATTTACCGCTTTCGGTTCTGTACTTCTCACTGCCGTAACGGGAAATAATTCTCGGATGGTCGTGGTTTTCCATATAGAGTGCGTTCCAAGCCTTGTCCTTAAGACCGTACTGCCATCTTGAAAAAGCCTTCTTGAGCTTTTTGAGGTTGAAGGGCATAGCCATAAACTCGGTGAACAGGCAGTCTGCTTCCATATGCTGGAAGTGGAACATCATATCAAGCTCCATATCGGGGCCTTCTTTAATGTATTTGAGTGCTTTGTTGGGTGTCATCATCGGTGCTTCGCCGACAACGAAGCAATCGTACTCGTTGAGCACCTCACGGAATTCCTTGAGGTATTCGTGGATGTGCGGACCGTCAGCGTAGTGCTCCATACCGCAGGCCTGGGGAATGGGGAAGCCGTTGGGAAGACCCTCACGCTTTGAAACGAAGGTAATAACGTCCTCGCGGAAGCCGTCAACGCCCATATCGAGCCAGAAGCGCATAATGTCCTTGACTTCCTGTCTTACGGCAGGGTTATCCATATTCAGGTCAGGCTGCTTCTTGGAGAAAAGGTGCAGGTAGTACTGACCGTTTTCGGGGCAGTATTCCCAAGCCTTGCCCTCGAAAAGTGAGGACCAGTTGTTGGGCAGCTTGCCCTTTTTGCCGTCACGCCAGATGTAGTAATCGTGGTATTTGCTGTTCTTGTCAATACCCTGCTTGAACCACTCGTGCTCGTCGGAGGAGTGGTTTACGACAAGGTCCATAATAACCTTCATACCGCGCTTGTGAGCCTCGTCAAGCAGCTTTTTGAAAAGCTCGTTGTCGCCGTATTCGGGGGATATGTTTCTGTAGTCGGAAATGTCGTAGCCGTAGTCGGCGTTGGGTGAACAGTAAAGCGGTGAGAACCAGATGCAGGTAACGCCAAGCTCCTTGAGGTAGTCGAGCTTGGAAAGCACGCCTTCGAGGTCGCCTATGCCGTCACCGTTGCCGTCACAGAAGGAACGGGGCCAGATCTGGTAGCAAACGGCGTCCTTGTACCATTGAGTTTTTTCCATAATTTAACACTCCTTAAAAAGAAGAATATTTTGTTTAAATAAAATTATATCAAAGAAATCTGAACTTAACAATACCGAAACCGAAAAAAATACCAAATGTAAAGCGGACTTTACATAAAAAATTCTATATATTTTTCGGAAAATTGTAAATTCCAACTCGACTTGCTGGACTTTTTTACCCGATTGCTATACAATGAAACCACATAATGAAACTTGATTGTACAGAGGTGCAGTAATGAATTTAGGAGAAAGAATATTGGAGCTGCGTAAAAAGAGCGGTCTTTCACAGGAGGAGCTTGCCGAAAAACTGGGCGTGTCACGCCAGTCTGTTTCAAAATGGGAAACCGGCAACGTAATGCCCGATATTGACAAGGCCGTTGCAATGTGCGAGCTTTTCGGCGTAACAACGGATTATCTTCTCAAGGGCAGAACAGACCACGCAAGTGCAGTATATAACGATGTTCTGGAGGAAGAGATTATAGGCAGCATTGACTCGGAAGAGGCTGAGGCTCCTGCCGAAATACACGAAGATTCAACGAATCCGGCCGATGTAAACCCGCCTTTACATAACAAAGAGCAGGACGAAAAGGCTGAAAAAGAAGAAAAAGAAGAAAAGCCTGCCTACCTTAAAGCAATAGCAGGCGTGCTTGCGGTTATTCTGCTGTTTGCAATTATTCTGCCTATTCCGCTGGGCGGATACAAAAGACTGTGGGCAAAATTCACTGAGCCTCCCGTTGCTTATCCCTACGTGCTCGTTCACGGTATGGGCGGCTGGGGCGAGGGTGCAGGCATCAACAGCCTCTCACCCTATTGGGGCTCTGTTACCGGCAGCCTTTCAACGTACCTGCGCTCGATGGATATTGAGGTAGCGGAGGCCAACGTCGGCCCGTTTTCAAGTGCCTGGGACAGAGCGTGCGAGCTTTATGCACAGCTGACGGGCACCCGTGTTGACTACGGCGAGGCACACTCCAAAATCCACGGCCATGAGCGTTACGGAAAAACCTATGCAACAAAGCTCGTTGAAGGCTGGGGTACGGAAACTCAAGGCGGTCAGCTTCAGAAAATCAATCTCATCGGCCACTCTTTCGGCGGCAATACAATCCGTCTTCTTACAAGCCTGCTCGAATACGGCAGCCCCGAAGAACAGCAGGCTAGCGGTGACGAGGTTTCCGAGCTTTTCACGGGCGGCAAGGGCGAATACATCAACAGTGTGACGACTCTTTGCTCACCGCATAACGGCTCAACGCTTTACTACGTTGTGGACAGATACAACCTTATTCAGACCGCACTCGGCGTGCTGTATGCCGCAGGCGGCGTGACGGATGTGATTGAAGGCGGCCTTGTCGATTTCAATCTTGACCATTTCGGTATTCAGTCGGGTACAAGCCAAACGCTTGAACTTATCAATCAGAAATTCAGCACAGGCACGGATAACGCGTTTTACGATTTGTCTCCCGACGGTGCCGCCGAACTCAACAAAACAATCAAAACGGTTGACAGTGTCTATTATTTTTCTTACGCCTATTGTACAACCGAAAAATCTCTTATAACAAACCATCAGCTTCCGAAAAAATCCACACTTCTCGTGCTTATGCCCGTTGCAACGCTTATCGGCAGATATACGAACACAAGCGACTCTGCAACAATTAAAATCGACGAAAGCTGGCTTCCGAATGACGGCCTTGTGAACGTAGTTTCCGCACAGTGTCCGAGCGATGAAGAGATGTTCAGCTATACTGCCGACACTGAAATTGAGCGCGGCAGATGGTATGTGTTCCCGACACTTGAAGGCGACCACGGCACGGTAATCGGTATGAACGGCAACGTGCAGAAAACCCACAGCTTCTATACCGACCATATAGCTTTAGTTGATGCTTTACCGAGAAACTGAAGCGTAAATATTAAAAAAAATGACCCGCGAGGCACCCTCCGTCAGGAAGGTGCCTCGGCCATACGGCGGACGGCCTTATTGACCGATTCTGCCGAAAAAGTGCAATACGCAACCGGCGGTTGACAAAACTCCAACTGCGGTTGGTGGAATTTATTTAACCTTTTTGTTATCTTCGGAATAAAGGGCATAATTCAGAACTAAGCACTGATGTGACACTAAAAACCCGACTTTTCTCCGCACTGATTGTCGGGAATTCAATTTTGCCTTCTGTTAAAATAAGCACACAGACAAGGAGGGATAACAATGGATTGGATTATCGGAATACAACGGGCTGTAGATTATATTGAAAATAATCTGACTGAAACGATTGATTATGAAGAAGCTGCAAAGCAGTGTTATTCTTCAAGCTATCATTTTCAGCGTGTGTTCAGTATTCTTTGCGGCTTTACTTTGGGCGAATATATCCGTAACCGCAGATTGACGCTTGCCGGCAGAGAGCTTGCAACAACCAATGCAAAAGTAATTGACGTTGCTATGAAATACGGTTATGAAAGTCCCGACAGCTTTTCAAAAGCGTTTCATAAGTTTCACGGAATATTACCGTCACAAGCCAAAAATAACGGCAGTAATCTGAAATCCTTTTCCCGTCTTGTACTGAAATTTTCTTTGGAAGGCGGTACAACAATGAAATATCGTGTTGAAAACAAACCGGCACTTACGCTTATCGGCTACAAAAGGCGTTTTAACGGAACGCCGTACGATTCTTTAAGACAGCATCAGGAAGGAGATTTCTTTGCTTCAACAAGAGCGTATCAATGGATGCTTAAAGGAATGACCAACGACAAGCTTTCAGATTATTGCGTTCTTTCCGGTTTTGATGATGACGGCTATGATTTTTACATTTCAGTCACTACGGATGATTATGAACGCAATAATTTATACAACAGCGAAGTAACGGGAATTGACTTTATGGAGAGATTCGGGTTTGAGGAAATCGTCATTCCCGAAAGGACCTATCTCATCTTTGAAACAGAAAAAACAAAAATGCCTATTCCCGAATATTTCGATATGCGTAAGCAGATTTCGGCAGAGTGGTTGGCAAACGACGAATATCAGATAACTAACGCTCCCGAGCTTGCGGTTTATCATTGGGGAATTGTGGGCGGCTGTCCCGAACGAACAATAGAAATATGGATTCCCATTGAGAAAAAATAAAACAAAATGCAAACAGGCGAGCCGCAACGGCTCGCCTGTTTGCAAAAGGAAGGAGTAAATGAAAAAGAAACAAAAAGAAGAAATCAAAAATAAAAAGAAAAAAAGAATATGTGGAATGGCTTGATTGCCTTCCGTGGTTATATATTACAATACTTTTCGCCACAATTTGATAATAAATGATGTCTTTTTTGTGAACAAATTGTAAACGATTTCTTGCAAAATTCTTTCAAAAATTATTTTTCCGTAATATTTGGAATATGTTGTGGATTTTTTAACGACATTTTGTGCCTTGCCCCGACTTATACCACCATAAGTCGCATTTTTCACCGAAATCCACAAGGTTTTCCACAAAATGAGGGCTTTTTTGTGTGCAAATTAAGCCTTGACACGGAGCTTTTTATTTAGTATAATGCTTGACTGTAAAGAATATTTGCTTTACAGATAATATCAAGGGGGATAACCTTGTGGCTAAGAATCTTCAGGTCACGGTCTTGCTCGACATCTACGGCGAGATGCTGACCGAAAAACAGCGCAGCTTTTTGGAATATTATTATAATGATGACCTTTCTCTTTCCGAAATTGCGGAAAACGAGGGCATCACAAGGCAGGGTGTCCGCGACGCAATCAAGCGTGCAGAGGCTCAGCTTTTCGATATGGAAAATAAGCTCGGCCTGTTTGCCCGTTTTGAAGAGCTCCGCCGCGGTCTTAACGAAATCTCCGAGAGTGCAAACTTAATATTTGAACAGAATATGCGTTTCGGTCTCTCACGCGAGATTAACGATGCAACCGTGCGCATCCGTGCGCTTGCAGCAACCCTTATGGAAAACTGATTTCTACATATCTTATTATAAAGGAAGTGTATTTTCTTGGCATTCGAAGGCCTTTCAGACAGACTTGAAGCTGCGTTTCAACGCCTCAAAAGCAAGGGCAGCCTTACCGAGCACGACGTAAGAGAAGCTATGCGTGAGGTTCGTCTTGCTCTTCTTGAAGCAGACGTTAACTTCAAGGTTGCCAAGGATTTCACCAACACCGTAACCGAGCGTGCAATAGGCGCACAGGTTATGGAAAGCCTGACACCCGGCCAGATGGTTATAAAAATAGTCAACGAAGAGCTGACTAACCTTATGGGCGGTACACAGACAAGGCTTACATCCGCTCCGCATCCGCCTACGGTTATAATGATGTGCGGTCTGCAGGGCTCAGGTAAAACGACACACAGTGCGAAGATTGCCCTTATGCTCAAAAAGCAGGGCCACCGTCCGCTGCTTGTCGCCTGCGATATCTACCGTCCCGCCGCTATCAAGCAGCTGCAGGTTGTCGGTGAGCAGGCAGGGGTGCCCGTTTTCGAAATGGGTCAGTCCAACCCCGTTACAATTGCTCAGGAGGCTATAAAGCTTGCCAAGGACCAGGGCTACGATTACGTGTTCCTCGATACGGCAGGCCGCCTTCACATAGATGAGGAGCTTATGAACGAGCTCAAGTCGGTCAAGAGCGCCGTTCATCCTCACGAAATCCTTCTCGTTGTTGACTCAATGACAGGTCAGGACGCCGTTACCGTTGCCAACGGCTTTAACGATGCTCTGGGCATCGACGGTCTTGTTCTCACCAAGCTCGACGGTGATACGCGAGGCGGTGCCGCTCTTTCCGCAAGAGCGGTTACGGGCAAGCCCATCAAGTTTGTCGGTATCGGTGAAAAGCTCGAAGACCTCGACGTTTTCCACCCCGACCGTATGGCTTCCCGAATTCTCGGCATGGGCGATATGCTTTCCCTTATCGAAAAGGCAGAGCAGGCGCTTGACGAGAAAAAGGCAAAGGAGCTTGAAGAAAAGCTCCGCAAGAACAAGTTTGACCTCAACGACCTTCTCGACCAGTTTGACCAGATTCGCAGAATGGGCTCAATTAAGGATATGCTCGGCATGATTCCGGGCCTGAACAAGCAGATTAAGGATGTAGAGGTTGACGAAAGCCAGTTCGACAGAATTCAGGCTATCATCCTTTCAATGACACCCGGCGAAAGAGAAAACCCCGACATTATCAATCCTTCCCGTAAGCGCCGTATTGCGGCGGGCTGCGGTATGGAGGTTGAGGATGTCAACCGCCTTCTTGCACAGTTCAGGCAGATGCAGAAAATGTTCAAGCAGTTCGGCGGCAAGGGTATGGGCAAGCGCTTGTCCAAGTCCTACAAGGGCAAAAAGAAGCGCAAATAACCCCGGTAAAATCAATATGCACGAATAGGATAAGGTATATTGTAATTTTATAAAAAAATTATTATTATATATTTGGAGGAAAACCAAAATGGCAGTTAAAATCAGACTGCGCCGTATGGGCGCAAAGAAGGCACCCTTCTACCGTATCGTTGTAGCAGATTCCCGTTACCCCCGTGACGGCCGTTTCATCGAGGAAATCGGCACATACGACACAATGAAGAACCCCGCTGAAATCAAGATCGACGTTGAGAAGGCTCAGCAGTGGATCAAGAACGGCGCACAGCCCACAGACACAGTTAAGGACATCCTTAAGAAGTCAGGCGTTATCGGCTGAGTTTAATTATATAAGCGAAGCCGCAAAAATATTCGGAGGTGCTGTCAATGACAGAGCTTTTAATCGCAATCGCGCAGGGTCTTGTAGAGGATCCTTCTGCAGTAACCGTTACTGTAGATGAACCTAACGAGGAGGGCGTAACTGTTTACCACCTTCACGTCGGCGAGAACGATATGGGCAGAGTAATCGGCAAACAGGGCCGTATTGCCAAGTCTATACGCACCGTTATGCGTGCCGCTGCGACCCGCAACAACGAGAAAATCGCAGTTGAGATCGAATAATCTCGCTAAACCAAGGTTCTATTTACAATAGTACAGCCACGCTCTATGTGCTTTTTGAGAATTAAAAAAGCCATAGGGCTATTGGTGTTTTACAGTATTAATGTTCAGGTGACAAAAATGTTGAAAGAATATCTTGAATTGGCGCAAATCGTGTCAACCCACGGTGTGCGCGGTGAGTTGCGTGTAAACCCGTGGTGCGACAGCCCGGAGTTTGCCTGTAAATTCAAAACCGTATATTTTGACGATAAGGGCGAAAAGCCCGTCAAGGTTGTTTCGGCCCGTCCTCACGGCAACATAGCTCTTATGAAATTGGAGGGTGTTGACACCGTTGAGCAGGCTCAGGCAATGCGCAACAAAATCCTTTATATGGCGCGTAAGGACGCCAAGCTTCCCGAGGGCAGCTGGTTTATAGCTGACCTTATCGGCTGCAAGGCACACGATGCCGACGATGAAACCAAAATCTGGGGCACGGTTACCGATGTCAGTCAGACGGGTGCAAACGATGTCTGGCATATTACAGCCGAAAACGGCAAGGAGTACCTCATTCCCGTCATTCCTCCCGTTGTAATCAGTACGGATGTTGAAAACGAAAAGGTTTTTATCAGACCGTTGAAGGGGATTTTTGACGATGAGGATTGATATTATGACCCTCTTCCCCGAGATGTGCGA
This sequence comes from Clostridia bacterium, assembly GCA_017410325.1. Lineage (GTDB taxonomy): Bacteria > Bacillota > Clostridia > Oscillospirales > Acutalibacteraceae > UBA8612. Next base: position 167,926 of record JAFQRA010000021.1, read on the forward strand.
AACCGTTGTAAGCGAAAGCATACTCGGCAGGGCGAGGGAAAAGGGACTTGTTGAAATCAATTGCCGCAATATCCGCAAGTATACGCTTGATAAGCACCGCAGGGTGGACGATGCACCCTACGGCGGCGGCTCGGGTATGGTGATGCAGGCACAGCCCGTTTACGACTGCTATAAATCGCTTTGCGAGGATTTGGGCAAAAAGCCCCACGTGATTTATATGTCGCCGCAGGGTACGGTGCTCACGCAGAAAAAGGCAATTGAGCTTCTGGAATACGATAACATAGCCCTGCTCTGCGGCCATTACGAGGGCATTGACGAGCGCGTGCTCGAAGAAATAGTTGACGAAGAAATTTCAATCGGAGACTATGTGCTCACGGGCGGCGAGCTGCCGGCAATTATAGTTGCAGACAGTGTGTGCCGCATGCTGCCGGGCGTACTATCAAGCGACGAGAGCTTTATGAACGAAAGCCACTATAACTCTCTGCTTGAGCATCCGCAGTACACACGCCCCGAGGAATGGCACGAAAAAAGAGTGCCTGATGTGCTGCTCAGCGGCCACCACGCCAATATTCAAAAATGGCAGCGTGAAAAACAGCTCGAACGTACCCTTGCAAAACGCCCGGATATGCTCGAAAAAGCCGAGCTTACGAAGAAAGATAAAGAGTATCTTTCTGGAATTGAACATAACACATCAATTGATTGATATTGAACTTAATTGACAGCGTACGGAACGGTCTTGACCGTTCCGTTTGGAGAAACTTATGATTATATCCGAATATAAAGATAAGTATCTGCCCGGCATATACGAGCTTTTAAAAAATGAGCTCGGTAAAAACGTATCGGTTGAAACACTTGAAAAACGTATCGATAAAATGATGACGGATGACGATTACAAAATCTTTGTTGCCGAAATTGATAACGAAACAGTCGGTTTCATCGGCGTTCACTTCGGGCTTGCTTTTGAAATTGACGGCAAGGTTATGCGTATTATTGCCCTTGCTGTTAAAGAAGAATACCAGAATAATGGTATAGGTACGGCACTGGTAAAAACAGCAGAAGAATACGCACAGAATAACGGTGTAGCTGTAATCGGTGTCAACAGCGGTTTGCAAAGAGCGGTTGCTCATAAATTTTACGAAAAGCAAGGCTTTTATAAAAAGGGATATTCTTTCATAAAAACTCTTGAATAATGGAATCAAAAATAATAAAATTGTACACGGAACGGTTTTGACCGTTTTATGCAAAAATTTAGAAGAAGGTTATATTTTATGCTTAATTCATTACTTCCCTTAAACTGGTTAACCCTTTTGTCGGTTGTCCTGTCCTTAGGCGGTGTTTTTGCCGCGCTCAAGCTGTTCAAAAACAAGCTCCCCGTTGACGGCGGACGTGATTTTGCCTTTAACGGCAAGCTTTCCGCAGGTAAAAAACGCGGTGCAGGTATAGTTTTTATCTGCGTGTTTATACTCGTTTCGCTCATCTGCGTTGAAATCAGTATTCAGAACATACTTTACTATGTAATGATATTCCTTGCAATGCTTTCGGGCTATCTTGACGATGCTTCGGAAAAGCCGTGGAACGAATACAAAAAAGGCGCTATCGACCTTGTAATCTGTCTGCTGACCTCTGCCGCATTCGTCTGGCAGAACGGCGGTGTGCTCAACCTCAATTTCGGCTTCTTCGGCTTTAACGTGCATTGGGCGCTGTTTATTCTTATCTCAACTGTTTTCCTGTGGATGATGATTAACGCCACAAATTGCTCGGACGGTATTGACGGCTTCTGCGGTTCGCTTTCAATCAATTCGATTATCTTTATCGCAATTGCCTGTAAATTTATGGCGAAGGATTCCGAGGTTTCACAGCTTGCCGTTATTATGATTTTCTCAATTATGGCTTATCTGTGGTACAATGCCGAGCCCAGTTCAATGATGATGGGCGATGCAGGCTCCCGTGCAATCGGCCTTTTCCTCGGCATTATCGTGCTTGAGTCGGGCAATATGCTGCTTGCCGTTCCGCTTTGCTTCGTGCTCCTGCTCGACGGACTTATCGGCATCTTTAAGGTTTCCGTTACACGCTTCCTCAAAATCAAGGTGCTCAAAAATATCCGTACACCCTTGCACGACCACTTCAGAAAGAACAAGGGCTGGTCAAATTCTCAGACCATCTACCGCCTGAACATAATCCAGGGCGCAATTTCCTTCTGTACACTGTTGCTGATTAAATAAAAAAATTTCAACCGCTTGCTGAAATTAATCAGTAAGCGGTTGTTTTGTATATTCTCTGCAAATTACAGTTTGTCAATTCAAACACCTGCAATTTATTATCCGTTATTTTTCTTCATTTTAGAAAAACAAAGACGGAACTTCGTTTGAAGCTCCGTCTTTTAGTCTTTATTTCTTATTTAGATTCTGTAAGTGTGGGCTGATAAATTCGTACGTAGTCAACTACAAATTCGCTGTGGTAGGTTTCCTTGTTGAGGGGCTCAAGGTATTCCGCGTCGGGAACTTCAAGCGAAACTCTGACCTCTTCCTTGGACTGTGAAGTGCCGTTGCCGAAGGAGGAACGTGCGGTTTCAACACCGTTGATGTAGAAGATATATTCATCTTCCGTCCACTTCAGACCGTAGGTATTGTATTCCTCGTAAATGTTGTTGCCGTAGAAGGCACCGAGCATACGGGACTGGTAGCCCTCCTGTACGCCGTCAACGCCTGCACAGTGAATTGTCTGTGTTACGCCGTTGTGAGCGAGAGTCTTGCCGTAGTAGGGAGCTTCGAAAATGTCGATTTCTGCGCTGCCGATACCGCCCTTTGAGTATTCGGCTTCATACGGTCTGTGACCCATAATCCAGAATGCGCTCCAGAAGCCGCCGCCTGCGCTTACCTTACAGCGGATTTCGTAGTAGCCCTGGCAGTACCATTCCCTCATCGCAAGGTCGCCTGCATACCAGCCCTCGCCGAACTGACCGTCTTTGAGGTATTCTGCGGTGATTACAAGGTTGCCGTCTCTGACTTCAACCTGGCTGGGCGTGCGGTAACCGCCTCTGCGGACACCCGTGTTGCAGTACTTCCAAACGTCCGTGTTTAGTGTATTACCCTCAAATTCATCCTCAAAAACGAGGCTGTAGCCCGTAAGGTTAAGCTCCTCGCCTCTGGGCGTTGTGGGTAAATCGAAAATCGTAAGTCCGAAAAGCTCAACTATTGCAAGCAGGGAGGCAATTGCAACCTTTATGTTTTTTGCGGTGAAGAGCTTTTTGAGGTGGATTTTTTGCTGTTCAACACCCCACATCTGTCTGGGTGCAAGCTTCAAGGTTTCGGTAAGAAATTTTTCGAACATAATTATTCTCCTTTAATTATTCGGCAAAGGTTTTCGTTGCGTTCTTGTGGGGTATATTCTGTGCTACTGCGGCGAGAAGCTCGTCAGCGGAAAGGAACTCAACGCCGTCGTCAAGCTGGCTGACGAAATATGCAAGGTCATCGGGGCCTACCGTCCACGGGTGAACGTTGATTACCGTGTAGCCGTTGATTGTGTTGATGTCGGCAGGGTAGCTGTTGATTATATCAGCCTGTGCCTTGAGCCATTCTTGATTTACCTGAGCGGCATCACCGCTCGGATGCCAGAGGGAGAAGCCTACGGAAACAAAGGGCTTGTCGTTGGAGAAGAATACTCTGCCTCTGCCGCCGCCGTAGCCGCCTGTGTAATCGTCGGGGTCAACCTGAAGAATACCGCCGGTAATGTTGTCGTATCTTGCAAAATAGCCGAGCTTTGCGGCGTAGGAAGCAAAGTCAATCTCGGTTTTGATTTCGTCAAGCAGGGTTATCGTGGAAATACCCGATTTGAGCATTGCCGCCGCAGTAATGTCAGAATAAGCTCTGACCTCGCTCGGGGACATCATAGAAATTCTGCCGTAGCCTGCACCGGAGGGACCCGTGATGAAGGAATCCTCGGGGTCCTTGTTTTCAAGCGCCTTTTTGACGGCGGTTGAAGAGAATTTATACATCTGCGGTGCAAAGGTCCAGGTAACGGGGATGTCTATATCGTAGCTCTGCCATGTGTGGAATTCGCTGTAGCCGTTTGAAATCCACTGTGCGTTGTCGCCGTCACTCCATACAATTGCCACATAGTGCTTTGTCGGGTCAAGCTCGGGTGCGGTAACGTTTTCGTTGCCGATTCTGCTCGTTTCAACTCTGTTGCAGGTGAGCACACTCGTGTTGAAGCTGTGGTCGGAGGGGATAACGTAGTGGCCGAAGCGACCTGCACATTCCGTGTGCTTAATCTCGTACTTGCACCAGCCGAGTATCATTGAAGCGGGCTCAAGCTCGCTGTAGAGCATATCACGGTAGGCGCGGGCAACGTAATCGCTGTCCTCAACGTAGGTGATGAAAATTTTCTGCTGTACGGCAAGGTCGCGCAGACCGGAAGCCATTGCGTAGAGGTGAACAAGGCAGTCCTTGCGGAAAAAGTCTCTGTGCTCCTCGTAAAAAGCCTGCTCGTGTGTGAAATCAAGCACGGTCGTGCTCAAATCCAATTTCTTTTCAAGGCCTGCGGCAATTGCCTTGGCTTCAGCCGAAACGGGCACTGCAAGCCAGCCGTTTACCGTAGCGTAGTTGAACGCAAGGTTAATCTGTGCGTGCGTGTCAGCATCGGAAAAAAGCACGTAGCCGTTGTCTGTAATGTGCTGAGAATAACGGTTAATAAGGCTCGTCAAATCCCAGTTACTGCCGTTTTCATCTTTGTAAAGCAGGGTGCTTCCTGCCTTTTCAAGGTCTGCAAGCTCGGCAGATGCCTGATAGCCGTAGTTGATGAAAATGGAGGCTTGAGTTCTGCCGACAAGACCCTGAAGGCACTGAATGGCGGCACGTTCGTCCTTGCTCAGTCCGTTGACAACTACGATTTCGTCCGCAAGGGGCTTGATGTCAAAATCATAAAGAACGTCTGCCAGCTCTTCTTCGCTTTTTGCCTCAGGAATAATACCGGGCAGGTAGGAGGTTATGCCGTTGTAAACGAACATAAAAATTGCCGTAAATAAGGTGATGATTGTTTTGACTGTTGCCATAATATTTCCTCCGGTTTAACTTTTTTTACAGATGTGCTTTTACGTTTCTGTCATAGTGTCCGCTGTCCGTGAAGCCTACGTCCGTGCGTAAGCATTCGCCCCACTTGAGCAGGATTTCCTCGTATGTATCCGTGTAAACGTTTACTCTTGCAAAGCCGTCCTTTGCGCCCCTCAGACACCAGTCGGATTCCCACATACCGTGTGAGCTTGCCTTGTACGTCCACAAAAACCAGCTGTAATCGAGCTTTTCCATTGTATTGAAGCAGTTTTCCCAGGTTGTGTCACCGTGCGGGAAAAATTCACCCATCATCATCGGCACATCAAAGAAAATTGCCTTTGTAAAGAACGCAAAAACATTGAAAATAAAGTTTGAGTTGTTGTAGAAATGTACCTGATAAACAACGTTTTCCCAGCCCTTCATAAATGCGTGGGGCAGGGCAATGGCCGTCCAGATAGCCTCCATTGTGATGATGTGGTTTTCGTCAACGGCTCTTACCGTATCGTAAAGGCGGGTGTAAATGAATTCGTTGTTGATTCTGCGCTGAATTTCACCGCAGTCAACGTCGCACATAGGCTCGTTGAGAAGGTCGTACATTGCAACGGCAGGCTCGTCCTTAAAGCGTGTTGCAATCTCTGTCCAAAGCTCGTCCGTCAGCTCACGGTATCTTTCGCCCTGTTCGGTGTCCTCGTAAAGTCCGCAGGAATTGCCCTTGCCGTTGTGGGGAGCATCGCTCTGGTAGCCGACTGCACCGTGCATATCAAGTATAACGTAAAGCTCTCTTTTGGCACATTCGCTGACTACCCATTCAAGGCGCGAAAAATCCCATTCGCCGTTTTTGTCAAGGATTTTGGTGCCCTTGTCATCGTAATAGAAATTTCTGTACCAGAACGGTACTCTTACGGCGTTGAAGCCGAGGCTCTTTATTTCGTCAAGGTCGTATTCCGTAATCCAGTTGTCCATATATGTATTGAAAAGCTCGTAAGCCTTGTCGCGTCCGAAGCGGTCTTCAAGCTCGGTGAGCACCGTGTAGTGGTCAAGCTTTTCCTCGTACGGGCCGTAAGGAGAGAGCCAGTCCTCCCATATCATCCACGAGCCGAGGTTGACACCCTTGAGGGTTATCTCCTCACCCTTGCGGCTGACTATTTTCTGCCCCTTGGCTGAAAGGAAATCATCCTGAGTAAAGCCTGCTGCGGTGTCGTCACTTGTCTGTGCCGTGCCCGCAAAGTAGGTGCAGGAAAGCACGCAGGCAATGCACAGCAATACGGCAACGGCTCTTCTGACAGTTTTCATAATGTACGGCCTCCATAAAAATTATTTTATTATTTTGAATTATAGCATATAGTCTGTAATTTAACAATACTTTAATTTTTCGTATTTCACATATTTGCTTGACGGAATGAGTGTGAAACAATATAATAATCAAAGAATACAAAAGGAGCTTGAAGTTTATGCTTAAGAAGACTCTTGTGGCTGTAACGGATGCCGTTGCGGACAAATCACAGCTTTATGTCGGCGACGGCTGGCGCGTGACCTTTATTACCCCCCGTTTAATCCGCTTCGAAACAGGTGAATTCACCGACGAGCCGAGTACCGCCGTTTGGTTTCGGCGTTTTGAATGCGGCAATATGTCCGTTGACAAAAACGGTAAAACAATTACGGTTGAAACCGATGAGGTTATTTACACAATAGAAAATCTTGTTCCCTGCAGCGTTTGCTTCAAGGATACGAAAAGGGTAGAGATTTTTTCGCGCCAGGAAAACCTGAAGGGTACACGCCGTACTCTTGATATGCAGTTCGGTGCAGCAAAGCTTGGCGACGGCTTTATAACGAAGGGCGGAGCGTATCTTTTTGATGACAGCGCCTCTCTGCTGATTGATGAGAGCGGCCATTTCAAGAAGCGTACGGGCAAGGGCAAGGATTATTATATGTTTGCCTACGGCAAGGATTACCGCGGAACAATAAATGCCTTTTATAAGATTTCCTCTGCCGTACCGCTTGTGCCGCGTTATGCGCTGGGCGTGTGGTGGAGCCGTTATCACGCCTACACACAGCAGGAATATCTAGACCTGATGCTGCGCTTTAAAAAAGAGGGTATTCCGCTTACCGTTGCAACCGTTGATATGGACTGGCATTGGGTAAAAATCAAGGAAAAGTTCCAAATGGACTACAACGGCTGGACGGGTTATTCCTGGAATACCGATCTTTTCCCCGATTATAAGGGCTTTCTTAAAGAGCTTCACGATATGAATCTGCGTGTCACCGTAAACCTTCACCCTGCGGACGGTGTCAGGGAATACGAGGATATGTACGAGGATATGGCAAAAGCTGTCGGACTTGACCCGAAAACCGGGAAAGCGGTTGAGTTTGACTGCTCAAACGATGATTTCTGGAACGCTTATTTCGATATACTCCACAAGCCCTATGAAAAGGACGGAGTTGATTTCTGGTGGATAGACTGGCAGCAGGGCACAAAGAGCCGCGTTGACGGACTTGACCCGCTTACCGCGCTCAATCACTATCACTTCCTCGATATTGCAGAAAACGGCGAGCTGCCGTTGATTCTTTCACGCTATTCTGGTGCAGGCTCACATCGTTATCCGTTGGGCTTCTCGGGCGATACTGGCATTACTTGGAAGGCACTCAATTTTCAGCCGTATTTTACCGCAACGGCTTCTAATGCCGCCTACAGCTGGTGGAGCCACGATATCGGCGGCCACATGTTCGGAATCAGAGATGATGAGCTTTATATCCGCTGGTTGCAGTACGGTGTTTTTTCACCGATAATGCGTCTTCATTCGAGCAACCTTATGCTGCTTGGCAAAGAGCCGTGGAAGTACAGCGGCGAGGTCTGCCGTGCCGCAAAGGAGTGGCTCAAGCTTCGCCACAGGCTTATTCCGTATATCTATACAATGGATCACCGCACTCACAGCGAGGGTACAGCTCTTTGTGAGCCGATGTACTATTCTTACCCCGAAGAGAAGCAGGCGTACGAAGTTCCCAACCAGTATATGTTCGGTTCTCAGCTTATGGTCTGCCCGATTACAAGTCCGAACAGCAAAAAAATGCTTATGGGAAGCACGAAAGCGTGGATTCCCGAAGGCAGATGGACAGATATCTTTACACTCAAAGCCTATGAAGGAAGTAAAGTGCTTGAACTTTACAGAGACACTGCAACTATGCCTGTTCTTGCAAAAGAGGGCGCAATTATTCCGCTTTCAGCCGATGAAGGCAACATCTGCAAAAACCCTGAAAGCCTTGAAATATTGGCGTTTTCCGGCAACGGAAGCTTCACTCTTACCGAGGATGACGGCACAACGGACTTTGAAAACCGCACCGCAACCACTCAGTTTGAGATAAAGTACGAGGATTGTAAAGTAGAATTCCTTGTCAAGGCTTCGCAGGGAGATCTGAGCGTTATTCCCGAAAAGAGAAATTATAAAATCAGAATCCGTGACCTTGAAAAGGACTCGGAAGAGCTTGTCTTTGTTCTCGATGATGCCTGCGTTGCCGAAGACCACATTTTCACCGCTGAAAATGTCACTCGCATCAAGGGCGAAAGCAGAGCGGAAAGAATTGAGCGCGTGCTTTCACGCTGGCAGGGAAAATCACTGAGGAAAGAGGCACGCTACAGAATTCTCAGCAGAATAGAAGATAACGAAAAGCTTTACAAGCGTATGAAGCTTCTCGGAATACCCAAGGTTGTTGTAAACGCCGTAAGAGAAGAATTGGAAAGCGAGTAAGATAAATGGAACAGAATAACAAAAAAGAGAGCAGAGGAAGGCTGCTTGCACAGCTTTTTGTGTCCTTTGCCAAAATTGGTGTGATGACCTTCGGCGGCGGTCTTGCAATGCTGCCTATGCTTGAAAGAGAGCTTGTTGAAAGCAAAAAATGGGTTACGACCCAAGAAATACTTGACTATTATGCCGTCGGTCAATGTACCCCAGGCATAATTGCGGTAAATACAGCGACCTTTGTCGGCTATAAAAAGTCAAAGGTTTTGGGCTCGGTTGTTGCAACACTCGGTATGGTTTTTCCCTCGCTTGTTATTATCAGCGTAATTGCCGCCGTGCTGAGTAACTTTGCTGATATTCCTGCCGTACAGCACGCATTTGCAGGCATCAGAATAGCTGTATGTGCGCTTATTGCATCTGCCGTAATCAAGCTTGCAAAAAGCAACGTCAAGAATCTCACTCAGATTATAATTGCTGTTGCCGCGTTTATCATAATTGCGGTTTTCGGCGCAAGTCCCGTTGTTGTCGTAATCGCTTCGGCAATTGCAGGCCTTCTTCTCGGTAAATTCGGCAAGAAGGAGGCGGCTGAAAAATGATGGATACTCTGATGAATATTCTTACTCTTTGCTTTGAATTTTTCAAAACGGGTCTTTTCGCTGTCGGCGGCGGACTTGCAACCCTGCCCTTCCTTTCCGAAATGGCGGACAAATACCCGTGGTTTACTCACGAACAGCTTGCCGATATGATAGCCGTTTCGGAGTCAACTCCCGGTCCGATAGGTGTCAATATGGCAACTTATGTCGGCTTCCGTGTGTGCGGAATCCCCGGCTCGGTTCTTGCAACGCTTTCGCTTGTGCTTCCATCGCTCATCATTATTGTTATCGTTGCAAAAATGATGAACAAATATATGTCTAACAAGTATGTTCAGTGGGCATTCAGCGGCCTTCGTCCTGCCGTAACGGGTCTTATTGCCGCCGCGGGCTGGAGTGTAGTTGAGCTGGCGCTTCTTGACCTTACAGATTTTAACATCGCACGCTTCTGGGAAGCGATAAATATTCCTGCAGTTATAATTTTTGCTGTTGTGCTTTTCCTTGCACAGTTCAAAAAAACAAAAAAACTGCACCCGATAGTCTTCATCGGTGCGTGTGCAGTTCTCGGAATATTGCTCAAGCTGTAAAATACCGCCGTACCTGTATAAAAGCAGATACGGCGGTTTTATTATTCAGTTTTGTTTTGCCCTTTCTATAAGCTTTTTGGTTATCAGGCTTGCAACCGTTGCAAAAACAACGATAACGGCAACGGGAATAGCCACTACCCACGGCTGTTCTCCGACAGTCTTAAGCGTACAGCCAAAGAAGGTGTAAACAATAGCCAGCGGCAGCGTTCCCAGATTGCCGCCAATCATAAACGATTTGTAGGATATACCCATTGCGCCGAAAAGCAGGCTTGAAAGGTCGCCGGGTATCAGGCCGGAAAGCTTAACCGCAAAAGTCATCTGCGTTTCGTTTGCACCTGCAAAATCATCCAGCTTCTTGACCGCCTTGAATTTGCCCTTGAGCGCGTCAGCCATTCCCGCTCCTGTGAATTTGCCGAGGAAATAGGGGATTGACAGACTGAGAAAGCTTGAAATTATATTTACAAGGAGTGCAAGCCAGAAATTCGGCAGAAGGTACGCGCAAACGGAAAAAACAACCGCAGGCGGGAAAACAAGTGCAAAGGATTTGACAACGGAGAAAAGAATTATGCCTAACGAAATTGCAAGTGTACCGCCGGTAATCTGCTCGCAAAGCTGAGGTATGTTGGTAACCTTGATGTTGTATTTCTTTGTAAGCACAAGGCAAAGCACAACCATCGCAGCCATAAAAATGCCTGCAATAACCTGCAGTACCTTGATGAGCTTACCGTAATTCTTCCCGGACATAAAACTTCTCCCTAAAAATAATGTTTTAATAAACATACATTATTATGTGCTTTTTGTCAATTACGGTTGATTATACAACGTTTTCGGCTATTACTACCTCCACTCCGATTTCGTCAAACTGCTTCAAATCTTCTTCCGAGGCATCCCAATCGGTTATGAGGGTGTTGAGCTTGCTTGCGGGACAAATACTTATCACCGACTCGAAGCCGATTTTTTCCGTGGGGTAAAGTCCGTAGACCTTTCCGGAATTTGCGATTACGGTGTTAGTCAGCTCGATGCTTCTTGATTTCTGGATAGATAAACCGAAGCCGGCTGAAATGCACGCGGAAGTGATGAAGCACTTGTCAAAGCGCAGTCTTTTGATAACGGAAAGGGTAAAGCTGTCGTAAAAACAGCCGTTTTTCTCCATTTCGCCGCCCGTGAGAATAACGCTTACATCAACATTTTTTCTCAAAACCTCTGCAATGGCAACTGAATTGGTAACAACCGTGCATTTTAACGCTTCGGGAATATTCTGCGCCATAAGATAGCCGACGCTTGCGTTTGTGATATAAACAATGTCGTTTTCCTCTATCTGTTCAACCGCCTTTTTTGCGATTGACAGGTAGTTTTCTTTTATGCTTTCAACTCTTTCGGCAGGGGAGAGGTCACGGCACATATTACCGCCGACCTGCTTTACGGGGATTGCACCGCCGTGCGTGCGCTTAAGCAAGCCCTTTTCCTCCAAAATACGCAGGTCTCTTTTGGCAGAATCGTAGCTTACGCCGAATTTTTCCTGAATTTCGCCGTTGGAAATCCTGCCCGTTTCGTTAAGGTAATCGAGAATAGCCTGATGTCTTTCTTCTATAAACATATTTTTACCTCATTTCGTGTAATTTCGTGAAATAACGGGAATGTCGACCTTCCCTGTTTCGAGTATACAATAGCACGGTTGTTAACGAATGTCAATAGGAAAATAAAAAAATCGTGAAAGTTCGTTAAATAAACTTTCACGATTCGGGAATTAATGTTATTTAATTTCTTCCAAAAACCTGCCCAATGCGTCTTTCCAATCGGGTAGGGGAGAGAAGCCGTTATCGAGCAGCTTCTGCTTGGAGAGCTTGCTGTTCATCGGGCGTTTTGCTTTGGCGGGGTACTCGCTTGAGGTTATGGGTACAACTCTTGCGTTTGAGCCGGACTGACGCATAATCTCGTAGGCAAATTCCGCCCAAGAGCAGAAGCCCTCGTTCGTTGCGTGGTATGTACCGTATCTGTCCGTTTCAAGCATATCACAGATAAGTTTTGCAAGGTCTTTTGTGTAGGTAGGCGAGCCGAACTGGTCGCAGACAACGTTGAGTGTATCTCTTTCGCTTCCGAGGCGGAGCATCGTTTTGACGAAATTGCTGCCGTTTGCACCGAATACCCACGCCGTGCGCACGATGAAGTGCTTTGCAAGGCTTTGCCTTACCGCGTTTTCACCGCCGAGCTTTGTCAAGCCGTAAACCGTCTGCGGATTTGTTTTGTCTTCGGTTTCATACGGCTCTTTTTTCTCGCCGTCAAAAACATAGTCCGTGCTGACGTACACGAATTTAACGTCAAGGTTTTTGCAGGCGGTGCAGAGGTTTTTTGTGCCTGCAACGTTTACGGCGTAGCAGTTGACGCTGTCCTCCTCTGCCTTGTCAACAGCCGTGTATGCGGCGCAGTGAACAACAGCATCGGGTCTGAAAGCCTGTACAAAGCCCGTTGTGCTGTCTGCGTTTGTCAGGTCAAAATCCGCCTTGTCTGCGGCAAGGCAGGTTTCGCCCTTTGCTTTGAGCAGCTCGTAAACGTCGTGGCCCAGCTGTCCTGCACAGCCGGTGATTAAAACTCGCATAATTCTTCCTCACTTGTACGTAAATGAATGCAGAATGCAAAGTGCAAAATGCAAAGTTGAAGGTGGGCTTACGCCCACACCCATTATAAATTTGGCATATTGGTGTTGTTTAATGTTTTACTTAAATTTATCGGGCGGAAAACAATCCGCCCGAAGTCAAGTTAATATGTAAATTTAACGTCGCTGTCCTTCAGCAGGGGGGCAGAGCTGTCCTTTGCCGAAAGCACGGGGCTTTCAATTCCCCAGTCGACATTGATGTCGGGGTCGTTAAAGGCTATGCTTCTGTCTGCGCTCGGCTCGTAGTAGCTGTCTGTCTTGTACATAACCTCAACCTCGTCGGTAAGGGTTACAAAGCCGTGCAGAAAGCCCCTCGGAATAAAAAACTGCCTCTTGTTTTCTGCGGAAAGCTCAACCTTTATCCACTTCATATAGGTCGGTGAGCCCTCACGGATATCCACAGCTACATCGAGTATGGCGCCCTTTGTGCAGGTGATGAGCTTTGCCTGCGCAAACGGGTCGAGCTGGCAGTGAAGTCCTCTTAAAATACCCTTCTGTGCGGAATACGAGCGGTTGTCCTGTACGAAATCCGCCTTGATTCCGAGCTCCTCGTATTTCTTTTTGGAGTAGCTCTCGTAAAACCAGCCTCTTGAATCGCCGTGTACAAGCGGCTCAACGATAATTGCACCGTCAAGCTCGGTTTTAACGGCTGTGAGTGCCTTATTCGGGGTCATAGCTGTCTTCTCCTCTGCCCCAGATGGGCCTTTCGTTCTGGCGGTTGTGTCTTGAATAAAGTATTCTGCCCTCAGCTACACGCCTTAAGTGCTCACCGTAGGGGGATTTGCCGTATTTTTCTGCGGATTCGAGAAGCTGCTTCTTGGAAATCCAGCGCATATTGTAGGCAATTTCCTCAAGTGCGGAAATCTTGATTCCCTGAAGCTGCTCGATTGTGCGGATGAAGTTTGCCGCATCGTGAAGCGAATCAACCGTGCCCGTGTCAAGCCAGGCAAAGCCTCTGCCCATAAGCTTGATGTCAAGTTCACCGTTTTCGAGGTAGATGCGGTTTATGTCGGTAATTTCAAGCTCACCGCGCTTGGAGGGCTTGAGCGATTTTGCATATTCAACAACACGGTTGTCGTAGAAGTAAAGGCCTGTTACCGCATAGTTGGATTTCGGACATTCGGGCTTTTCCTCAATTGAAATAGGCTTGCCAGTTTCGTCAAACTCAACAACGCCGAAAGCCTGCGGATTTTCAACGTAGTAGCCGAAAATTGTGGCACGCTTGTTGTTGGCGGCAGCGTGGCGAAGCATTGAGCCAAGGCCGTTGCCGTAGAAAATATTGTCGCCGAGCACCATTGCGACGTCGTCATCGCCGATAAATTCTTCGCCGATGATGAATGCCTGTGCAAGACCTTCGGGCTTTTCCTGGACGGCGTAGGACAGCTTTAGACCGAACTGTGAGCCGTCGCCCATAAGTGCCTCGAATTTCGGCGTGTCCGCAGGTGTGGAAATAATCAGAATTTCTCTGATGCCTGCGAGCATAAGTGTTGAAAGCGGATAATATATCATCGGCTTGTCGTAAACCGGTAAGAGCTGTTTACTGGTAACCATTGTAAGCGGATAAAGGCGTGTGCCAGAACCGCCTGCAAGGACTATACCTTTCAAATAATTCACAATCCTTTCGGCTGAAATAAGTATAATAACTTTTATTCAATATACTACTTTATTCCGCTTTAGTCAACACTTATGGCTGTTAGTTAAAATTTTGTTCATTATTTGTGCAAACTGTCAAACGGGAAAAATGTTTGACCGAGGAGCAAAAATGTAGTATAATCAAGCCGTAAGGAGCTGAGAAAAATGAAGATGTGCGAGGACTGCCTCAACTACGAATACAACGAGGAAACGGGCGAAAACGAGTGTATAATTGATATGGATATGGACGACACCGAGCGCTATATGGGCGGCATGGTGAAAAGCTGTCCGTATTTTATGATTAATGACGAGTACGCTATTGTCAGAAAACAGAACTGAAAGCGTAAAAAGGCGAACTGTGTAAAAGCAGTTCACCTTTTTGTTTATTCTACCGTAACGGATTTGGCAAGGTTTCTCGGTTTGTCAATGTCACAGCCGCGCAGTCTTGCTATGTGGTAGCTGAGCAGCTGTAAGGGCACAATCTGCGTGCTGACCGCAAAAAGCGGATGCACTTCGGGCAATGTTATTGTTTCGTCGGCGTTGATTTTACTGTCTGCCGAGGTTACGGCAATAACACGTGCACCTCTTGAACGCACCTCGTCAATGTTGCTTTGCAGTTTGTGCGCAAGAGCTGTTTGCGTGTTCATTGCAATAACAGTCGTGTCCTTTTCAATAAGTGAAATTGTGCCATGCTTCATTTCGCCTGCGGCGTATGCCTCGCAGTGGATATAGCTGATTTCCTTGAGCTTTAGTGAGCCCTCCGAAGCCGCCGCAAAGCCGGCACCTCTGCCGATGAAATATGCTCTGTCAATACCCTTTAGCCTATGTGCAATTTCCTTTATCTGCTCCTCGCAGTTAAGTGCCGCACTTACCGATTTGTGAAGGTCGTTGAGTGCTTTTTTCATTTCTTCAAGCTCGTTTTTGTCTGCCGTGCCGAAGCTTTCGGCAAAGTAAATTCCGAGCAGATACAGCGCTGAAAGCTGTGCGCCGTAGGCCTTGGTCGTTGCAACGGCGATTTCGGGCCCTGCCCTGGTCAGCAGTACAAAATCGCTTTCCGAGGCAATTGTACTCTCTTTTACGTTAACTATGCTCAGCGTTTTTGCGCCCCGCTTTTTTGCTTCTCTCAGTGCCGCAAGGCTGTCTGCCGTTTCGCCGCTCTGGCTGATAATTATGACGGGTGTTTCCTCGTTCACAAGCGGCTCGGAATAGCGGAATTCCGACGCTGTTTCAACGCTTACGGGGATTTTGGCAAGTGTCTCAAAAACGCGTCTGCCCACAAGTCCGGCGTGGTATGCCGAGCCGCAGGCAACAATAAAAATCCGCTCGGGCTTTGCAGGTTTAAGCCCTAAATCAAAGCCGTTTTCGTTCAGGTAAGCCTCAACCGTTCTGCGTATCGCTTCGGGCTGCTCGTAAATTTCCTTGAGCATAAAATGCTCGCAGCTTCCTTTGTCTGCCGTGTAGCTGCTCTTTTCAAATACATCGGGTGTTTTTGTTATTCTGTTCAGCTCAAAATCGTAAAAGCTGATTCTGTCTTTTTCAAGCACGGCTATTTCGCCGTCGTTCATTCTGTAAAGGGTGTGAATATTTTCGCTGATTGCCGCCGTGTCCGATGCGGCAAAAGTTCCTTCGCCAAGTCCTACAACAAGCGGGCTTGCCTGCCGTACGCAGAAAAGCTTTTCGGGTTCATCCTCGTACATCACGGCAAAGGCAAACGAGCCTTCAAGCTGCTTTGCCGTGTGTGCAATTGCTTCAAGACAGCTGTCGGAGCAGAACCTGTTGAGCAGGTGTACCGCAACCTCGGTGTCGGTGCCGCTTTTCATTGCGGTGAGTTTTAAATACTGCTCTTTCAGTTTGGTGTGGTTTTCGATTATTCCGTTGTGAACAAGCGTGAATTTTCCGCTTTGGTGGGGATGGGCGTTTTCGTCACTCGGCTCGCCGTGAGTTGCCCAGCGTGTGTGCCCGATGCCGATTTGTGCTTCCGAATTCGCTTTCCGTTCAAGCTCTTTTACAAGTGCGGCAACTCTGCCCTTTTTCTTTTCGGTTACGGTTTTTCCCTTGCATAACACGGCAATGCCCGAAGAATCATAACCCCTGTATTCCATTTTTTTCAGCCCGTTTATGAGTACGGGCACGGCCGACTCAACGCCGTTGCAGCCTATAATTCCGCACATAAAAATCACCTCACCGATTAATATGCCCATAGGGTGGCGAGTATAATCCGAAACGGATTCAGAATATATTCGACACCCTAAATTAATAAAATTTACTGCCTTTGCATATTGATTAGAGATGTCTGAGAAAAAAATGAAAGCGGTGGTTAAAACGGAGGAGAAAGGTTTTTGCGGCGATTATGCGGATATGCGGCGCAAAGTATATGCGCTCAAGGAAAAATATCCCTTTGCCTGCTGTACCGTCGGGGCGAGAAGTTGGGGAGGCAGAGCAATTTTTACTTTGGGTCTGGGTCAGACTCAGGGTGCAACGCTTTATACGGGCTGTGTGAATGCCTGCGACGGTGAAACGGCTTTTGCGCTTTTGAGGCTGTATGAAAATATGTGCCGTGCCGTTGACGGCGGCGGTAAGCTGTGCGGAATAAAGCTTAATGAAATTTTTAAAAGCAGGGGAGTGATTATTGTGCCCTGCGTAAATCCGGACGGAATGGAAATACGCCGCTGCGGTGCCGTTGCGGCGGGGTGCTACGCGGGGCTTGCACAGCGCTTGAGTCCCGACGGGTTCGAGAATTGGCGCGCCAACGCCGCAGGCGTGGATTTAAGCCGTAATACTTCGGATAATTGGCGCAGGCTGAAGGAAACGGAAAGAAGCGTTGGCTATACCTCGCCGGGGGCAAGGTTTTACGGAGGCAAAACCTGTTTCAGCGAGCCTGAATCCCGTGCGGTGGCAAGCTTGTGCCGTAAATACGGCGTGCGGCATATAGTGGATGTTAGGAGGGGAAATAACGCGCTTTACGTTACGGGCGGTGAATGTGAGGAAAAGGGTGCGCTTATGGCAAAAATACTGCGCCTTTGCTCGGGGCTTGAAAAGGCGGAGCGAAGCGGTGCACTTGATGAGGAAAGAGGCTTCTGCGACTGGTTTGCCGCCGAATACGGCAGAGCAGCATTTTCGCTTGAATATGAAGAATACTGTGTGAAAAATTATCCGTCTTTTGAGGAGGCGGCAGTGGTTGCGGCTATAATGTAAAGATGTTTGTACAGTTTTTACAAATAAAAACAGCGGCCTCGTTATTTTACACAAAAGGCCTTTGAAAAAGCTGCAAATCAAGAATTTTGCGGAATGAAACGACCGAAAAATTTGCAGGAAAACAATATTTATTTTAGCGATTTTAACAAAGAATATATTATTACAGAATTTGCTTGCAAAATTTTACATTTGTGTTATAATAGGATTACCTAAAAGGGGAGTATGAGTTCGCCTCCCCGGGTGCCAAAAGAAATATACGAAAGGAGAAAATCAAAATGCAGTTTTTCCAGAAGATCATCTCACTTTTCCTGTCTTTTGTGATGTCCCTTCTCGGTCTTACTCCTGCTCTTCAGCCTGAGGACTGTTATACAGAACTTGAGTGGTACGTAATGGTTTACGAAAAGTTCCAGCTTACTTACGAGCCCGCCAAGGACGAAGTTCTTACAGACGAGCAGTTTGCCATCAAGGCTTGTGAGTATTGGGACGTTATCTACGGTGAGTATGATGAAGATGCAGCAATTACAGACGTTCTTGTTGCAGAATCTCTCGTTGCTGCTGCAAACCTCAAGGCTATTTCCGATGAGGATACCGCTGTTAAGGTTGCAGTTGATCTCGGTGTAGTCAAAATCGAAATCGAGTCAGGCGAGTACGAGGCACAGCTTATCAGCAAGGCTGATGCAAGAACAGCGCTTGATCTTGCCGATCAGCTCCGTTCAAACAACGTTCTTAAGCCCTCCGAAAACGGCGGTGTTCTTACCGACAAGGATCAGGGCGATATGAACCTGCAGAGCCTTTCACTCGTATCCAACAGCGACGGACTTACCCTTCAGACAGCTGACGGTGAGATTATCGAAGAAGAGGATATTACATACCTTGCTTATGAAGGCAGTGTAAATCCCTTTATTCAGCCCGAAAAAGCAGGCATCAACGGCCAGTCTATCCTTGAAGATATCGAGGTAGATTTCTCTATTGCCGGTCTTGATGTTCATGCAGGTCTCGCAGAAGGCGGCTTTGATGTTTCCGTAGCAGGTACATTCAATGGCGTAAACGTTGAGAAAGCATACGAAGTACGTAACTTCGACGTAAAGACAAAGTTTGAGGGTGCTCTTTCCGTTAACGACGTTAAGCATTCTTACATCATTGTTGATTACGATCTTAAGGACAGAACAACCGTTACAGGTTCCAAGTCCTGGTCTCTTGACGAATCCGAACTTCCCGAAGGCTCCGAAGCTATCGACTTCTTTGGTCGTGTAGAAGGCGGTCTCTTCGAGATGAAGGGCGGCTCCGAAAGCGAAATCGAAGTATTCTCTGTCGATGTTGCTATTCCCAACTGCCCCGCTATCACAGTCGGTATCACAGCCAAGTTCGTTATCACCTTTGACGGCAGAGTTGATCTTGTTATCACCTCTCACGAAACTAAGGGTGTAGAGGTTATCGACAATAAGGTCAGAGCTATCTCTCACGAGGAAGCCGGCACAACAGACTTCACAGCTCAGGCTTGGGTAGAAGCTGTTCTCGGTCTTTATGTTGATATCAGCATCGTAAGCATCGTCCTTGTTGACGTTGGCCTTGAGGTTGGTCTTGGCGTACACGTAACAGTACACCTTACCTCCGGTGCTGCAGTTCACAACCTTGACATTCCTTATGACTTCCTTATGGATATGAACTGGACTCTTCCCACAGGCGAGAATCTTGACGGTTCCATTAACTTCAAGGTTTACGGTATCGTTACAATCTCCGTTGGTGAGAATTCCGACATCCTTGAGCCTCTCGGCCTTTGCAAGACCTGGAGACTTGTCACAGAGGAAAACGGTACATTTATCGATGAGACAATTGAACTCAGTGATCTTTAATCTTTAAATAAACCGTAATTATAAAGATGCGCCCTTCGGTTAACGCCGAGGGGCGTTTTCTTATTGCTATATTTAATTGTCATTATAATTATTTTTTACTTGAAAAACACTATAAAGGTATGTTAATATAATGGTATAATTTTTTATCCGGGTGATTTGAAATGACAATGGTTTTTCTCACGGCACTGGGTGTAGGCGGTGCTTCGGTAATGGGAGCACTTCTCGGCCTTATTTTTAAAAAGACAACGCATAAATTCAACGATATCGTTCTTGCCTTTGCGGCAGGTGTAATGCTCGCCGCTTCGGTTATAGGGCTTATCCTGCCCTCGCTCGAGCTTGGCGGAAAATATTCGCTTGTTGTCACGATTGCGGGCATTTTCTGCGGTGCTATGTGCGTTAATTTAATCGATAAAATCGTACCGCACCTGCATAAAATGACGGGTGTTGACCAGGAAGCACACCCCGAAAAGCAGGCACAGTTAAATAAAGTGTTGCTCTTTGTAATTGCAATTGCAATACACAACCTGCCCGAGGGTATAGCCGCAGGTGTCGGCTTCGGTACGGGCAACGTTACTCAGGCGCTTGCAATTGCAATCGGTATAGCTTTGCAGAACATTCCCGAAGGTATGGTAATAATAGCTCCGATGCTCGCCGCAGGAATGAGCCATTCCCGAACCTTTGTCGTGGCAATACTCACAGGCGTGGTCGAGGTTGTCGGAACTCTTTTCGGCTTCTTTGCCGTGAGTATATCAACAGCTATCCTGCCGTTTGCCCTTGCCTTTGCCGGCGGTACTATGCTTTACGTCGTCAGCGATGAAATGCTGCTTGAAACCCACGCACACGGCAGTGAAAGAGGCGCAACCTACGCCATGATTGCGGGCTTCTGCCTTATGCTCGTGTTTGATACGTTACTGGGATAAATAGATATAAAAAACGAGGCGTTGCGGAAACCCGCAACGCCTTGGTTTTTATACTTTCAGTTTTCCACTGTTCATCAGTACTCTCATAAACAAGCCGCCCTGTACAGTCCTGTGGCGGAAGGAAACCCATTTTCCGCTAACCGTGTCGTACCAGTCTGTCATAGGTACACGGGACGTACTTTCGTTATAGGCTGCCCACAGCGGAGCAATGTATTTTCTGAACGTTTCATCGCTTGAAGCCATTGCACCGGTCCACACAAGCCAGTCGGATTTTGTGTAATCTGCTCTGCTGTCAAGAGGCATACCGTAACGGTTGAAATGGTTGAAATTGTCCGCAATTTCTGCGTCCATAAACTCCTGCGTGAAAAGTCCGCTTCCCCAGACCTTGTCCCATACCATATTATATTTCATCGAATATGTGTCGGGCTGGTCAAAAGCAAGCTTTGTTGTGCCGTCATCGTTTACAGCTGTGTTCAACCATATTTCAGCCATCTTTTCGGCTTCATTTCTATAATGTGCCGACTTTTCGCTGTTGCCGAGCATATCGGTAATTATTGACATACCCTGCAAGCCCATTATTGCCTTTAGAGAAAGGTTGCAGTTGTGGGCAAGGTGACCTGCAAAATCGTCCGTGCAAAGCTGGTTTCCTGGGTCAGTACCGTATTCAATAAGGTAATCACACCATTTTTCGAGCAGGTCAATGTGCTCGGTGGCAAAATCCGCATTGCCTGTCGCAAGGGCAACATTTGCCTCCATAACCAGCATATTTCCGCATTCCTCAACAGGCATCTGGTATTTTCGAACGTCTTTTGCGTTGCACGCATAAACCTGACCGTTTAAAAGCGGGTACTGTCCTACGTCATGCGGTGCAAAATCAAATATCCACTTGTCGCTTCTTGCAAACTTGTAAACAGGTCGCATCATACCCTTTACAAGCTCTGGATTATAAAGCAGAAACAATGGTGTTGACGGGTAGGAAACGTCAACCGTAGCAGCACAGCCGTTGGAGTAACATTCCTTTGAAACGAACAGTATTTCACCGTTTTCGTCAAGCACGAGCTTGTGCCCTGCGATAACCTGACGGTAGGCGAGGGAGAGCATTTCAGCATATTCTTCGCCTCCTGCGGCAAATGCATCGGCATAAAGCTTATCCGAAAACTCCTTGCATTTAAGTTTAAGGCTTTCGTATTCATCTGCCGCCTCGGCAATAGCCTCAAGTATTGTTTGTCCATCCTTGTTCCAGTAGGAACGAAGGGGCTTGCCGAAGTATTCAATGCTGTAAACATCATCATAGGCAAAGTAATACATTAACGGCTTGCTTTCGTAAAGCGGAGCGGAAATATTGATATGTGCATCGCTCCAGATTCTTGAAAAGCTGCTTTCAGCTTTGGGACAGTCGGTTGCAAGGTAGCAGTATCCCCAGTCTATTCTCACGTCGTCACCACTCTTGTTAAGGGGTTTTTGCGTTTCGTTACCCATCTTCATTGCGGTGAGTCTGCCGTATTTAATATCCTCGGTTGTTACGTCAATATTTTTCTGATTGTCAAGGCAGAGCTCTTCGCTGACAGCGACGTTTATTTTAACTTCGTGCTCCTTGCCGTCAACGCTTTCAAAGCTCACCTCCATATAAGAAACAGGTCTTGTCAGCAGGCGGTAATCATCGGGCAGCAGGGGAGTTGTGAAAACTGCCGTAAGCCTTATACTTTCATTTTCAAAAACTGCTGTTGTGGAAAGCGCTTGAATTTCAAGCGAAACCTGCGGCAGTTTCTTTTTATCTCTGTGGTAGCCAAGAAAGACAAACTCCTTGCCGTCAATAAATGCACTGCCGATAATTGAATTTCCCTTGCCTGACCAATGCTCGGTTTTTGAGTGGTTCAATACGCTGTCTGCTGACCATACGGTGAAAAACGGGTCAACCGTAATCAGCGGAACTGCGGGGGCTCTTAATTTCATATTTTTTCTCCGTTGTCTGTTATTATTTGTTGATTTCCTTTGCAAGTGCGTTGAGCACTGTGATTGTTGTCGAGCCTGCTTTGTCGCCCGTTGAAAGCATTTCTTCATAGTGTCTGTGGTATTCGCCGAAAAGCTTGTCTGCGCCGTCCATATCCCAGATTGTGTCGGCAATGAAGTGGGCGTAGTCGTTGTCGGGGATAATATAGCCTATAGCATCGTTGCAAAGGCCCATTACAAGCACCGTTTTGCCTTCGGGAACAAGGTCTGCCGTGGCTTCAAGCGTCCATTCCGTGCCGAGGTAGGAGTCCTCCGCTGAAATTACCTCGCCGTAAATAAGCTGGGGTACGATTTCACCAGGTGTGGTGAGCAAAACTATGCTTTTGCCGATTTCAATATAGCCGGCTTCCGTAATGATTGAATAGCCGGTTTCGCTTGAAGCGTCCTCAACCGTTGTCGTGCCGATAAAGCCCTCCGTTGCGCCGTAGGGGAGCAGACCCTTGCCCAGCGGAATGGCGTATTCCGTCATCTTGACGTTAAGTATCGGCTCAACCTCTGTTGCGTTTTCCTGTGCCTCAAGGATAAGGCTTGCAAATTCGTAGCCGAGCTGTTTGGAAACCCTGTAATCCTCAACAGTCGGGTCGGCCGCAATTTCAGCCTCAACCTTTGCGACTATATCTTCGGGCATTTCTGTCCACTTGTTTACCGAAACGGGAGCCTGTGCGCCCTGAATGAACATAAAGTTCATACCCGCCGCATTGATTTCGCTTTCCATAAATGCAGGGAAATCAGCGGAAAGGAGCTTTGTCGATTCGTCAATAACCGTGGGGTGTGCACCGATATTGGTGAAAATTGTTGCACGTGACTGCGCGTTATCGGGCACGAATTTGAAGCAGGCAAAGAAATTCTGGAAGGTCTCCGTGTAGTATCT
This sequence comes from Clostridia bacterium, assembly GCA_017410325.1. Classification (GTDB taxonomy): domain Bacteria; phylum Bacillota; class Clostridia; order Oscillospirales; family Acutalibacteraceae; genus UBA8612. The sequence continues at coordinate 191,019 of JAFQRA010000021.1, forward strand.
CTTGTTGCAAAGGTAGGGGTACTCGTCGTCAAGGAAAATGCCTGCGCCTTCGTCCTTACCCATTGTTGCGCTTTCGAAATAGTAAAGCTTGCCCTTTTCCATATTGAGGTATGCTTCAACAATGGCATCGGCTGTTTTGTCAATCATAACGCCGAGAAATTCACTGTCAATCGACCTGTCTGCGCCCGTGAAAAAGCTCTTGAGAATTTTCGGGAGCAGGTCAAGGCCGATGCCCTGCGTGTCGATAACCGTGTGGCAGTGAGTTGCGTTTATGTTTATGGAGTTGATGTTTGCAAAAACACCGTTTTCAAGCAGCTTCTTTTCAACCGCGGCTCTGATTGCGCGGATATCCTGGTTGGCAACGCCTATGCCGTCAACCGAAGCAAAGATTGTCGTGCCTCTGCCCGAGCCGTCTTCCATAGCAATTGCGACAGCCTTCTGGTCATCGTATACACCGCTGACCTTCTGGGTAAAGTAGCCGCCCGTGTAGTATTTCTTTGTGCCGTCAAGCAGGTTTTGGGGCACAAGGCTTTCCTTGCCGAAGCCGAGTGACCACTGCGCACCCTCGGCTGCCTCGTCGATAAACTCTGCCGTGCCCTCGTAGAAGTTTTCACTCTCGCCCTTGAAGTATTCTTCAACCGTGGGGTAATCCGGCGTGGGGGCAAGGAACCCGAGCAGGCCGATTGCGCCGTCAATAATTCCGCCGAGCACGCTCGTCACGGCCCTGATTGCGGTGTTGTGTCCTGCGTAGGCGGAGGCCGCAGATGCGTTGACGGAGAAAAGCATTGTGAATACAAGAAGTACTGCGATGAAGGTTTTAAAGCTTTTTTTCATAACATATATCTCCTTTATTTAATCAGTTTTTCCGTTGCTTCAAGCAGGATTCTTCCCGTTTCGGGGCCTGTTGAATTCGTTTCCTCGTAGTGGTCTCTGTCCATATCGTCGGTTGCCTTGTTGATGTAGGGCAGTGTTTCGTTGAGCATAAAATCGTTTTCCGCAAGTATGTAGCCAAGCTCATCGTTGCAAAGGCCGATAACGAATTTATGCCTGCAGTCCGTCATATCGCAAAGCACCTTTTTGTAGCTTGCCTTGCGGTGGTGTGCGCTGTCCTTTTCGGTGAGGAATTCGCCGTTGTAAAGCTCGGGGAAAAGCTCACCCGGTATAAGGAAAATGCCGACGTCCTTTTCACCAAGCTCCATATAACCGACCTCGGAGCGGATACAGACCTTGTTGCGCTTGTCGGTGCGGACAATGTCGTTGTTGAGTACGCCGATAAACCTTGCCAGAATAAGCACCGTGTTGTCGCCCGGAATGTCGACACCCGTTGATTTTATGTTCAGTATCGGCTTGAGCTCGGTTTCGTCCTCTATTGAAAGTGCAAGCTCGCCGAGCTGCTTGCCGAAGCCCGTCATATATTCCTTGCAGTCTATCGTGTTGCGGTATACCTTTTTGATTTCCTTTGCGGAAATCATTCCGCCGATTGCGCCGTTGAAGAATACTGCCTTTGAGCCGGGCACGTTTTCTTCAATTTCCTTTATGAGATAAGCCGGGAAATCCGCGCTGACAAGGCTTGTATCGCCGAGCAATTCTGCGTGTGAAGCAAAGTTGACAACGTATATGTCGCCTGAGCCGTCAAAAGGGGCAAAGCGGAATCTCGTCAGGTTTTTGTCGTAGGTTACGGGTGTTCTTACATCCGCCTGCATACCCTCAGCCTCGGTATAGCCCATAAAGAGCTTGCCGTCCTTGCGGTTTTTATAGGCCGAAATAATTGCTTGGGCGGCCTTGGCTTTAAGGTTTGCAAGAAAAGCCTCGTCCTTGCCCGTTTTATACAGCTTTTCGCCCCACAGACCTTGCGTATCAATGCCTGCGTGAGTGTGGGTTGAAGCGATGTTGAGTGACTTGATTTTGCCGAGCTTACCGCTTTCAAGCACGAGCTTTCTTATGTCGTTTATGTCGCGCCTGCTTATTCCCACACAGTCAAGCGAACAGAAAACAACGCCGCCGTTACCGCGGTTGTCGTCAAGGAAAACCGCTCTTGCACAAAGGTCGTCAAGCACGCCTTTTACGGGGTTGTTTGAGTCGTAGCCCGCTATGTAATAGGTTTTTTCGTTGTAATCCGTCGGGGTGAAAACAGCTTTGCCGTAACCGCAGGTCCATTTTATGCCCACACTGCAGCTGAAAGCTTCATCACCGGTTTTCATGTATTTGTCCGCCGCTTCACGGGTTGTGAAAAAGCGCTTGGGCATAGCGGAAAGAATGGTGTTTGTAAGTGCACCGACCGAGCCTTTGGTGATTTTGTCTTTGAAATTCAAGGCGATCGCCTCCTGAACAATATTGATTGTAATTTTAATATACACTTTATTTAAAATTTTTCAAGTTTTTCATTAACTTTTTGTTGAAATTTTCGCTTTTTTATGATACCTTTATTATCGTATACCGGATTGAGGGTGGTGAATTTTTAAAATGGTGTCCATCAGAAAATACGAGGAAAAGGACAGGGAGGATGTGCACTTTGTCTGCCACAACAGCGAAGGCCCCGAAGAAGTGCCGAACTACCTTACGGGCTTGTTCTATCTCAATACCTTCTGCGATTATTACATAGACCACGAGCCGGAAAACTGCTTTGTCCTCGATGATGACGGCAAGGCTGTCGGCTATATAATCTGTGCCGAAAACTTTGACCGCTTCAAGGAGATTTTTGACAGGGAGTATCTTCCGCGTTCGGATGATTACGGCGAGGACAGATACGAATGGGCTTCCACAGCCTATCTGCGTCAGCAGGATTTCAAGGACGAATATCCTGCCCATTTTCACGTCGACATTCTGCCCGAATACCAACGTATGGGTATGGGCGGCAAGCTGGTAGATACCCTGTGTGCCCACCTTAAGCAAAAAGGCGTAAAAGGCGTATGCCTTACCTGCGGTCCGAGAAACGAAAGGGCAATGAAATTCTACGAAAAATACAGTTTCACCCTTCTTTCAATTGACCACGACGACGCCTGCTTCGGCAAAAAACTCATTGATTAAATTTTTATCTGACAGGAGAATTAATTATGGCATCACCCGAATTGGTAGAACAGCTCTATCAGGCTCTTCCCGATGAAACAAAAGAATTTCTCGCAACCGCAATCGAAAAGGTTGTTGAGGTTAAAAAGCGTGGCGGCAAGGTTGCAGCGGTTATCGGCAGCGGCCCCAACCTCCACGAGGGCGTAACAACCCTTATTGCTACACTTATTCACGCAGGTCTTATAGACGGCGTTACCACAAGCTCGGCAGTTATCTCCCACGAAATGGGTGGCACGCTTGACCGTGTTAAGCGTTTTGACGCAGACATTCTCGGCGACAAGTGCCCCGAGGATATCCGCTGCCGAGGCAATATCTATGAGCTTACACAGCTTGACGAGGCAGAGTGGGCAAGAATCCGCTCCGAAATGCCTCTTGATGAGGAGCTTGTTGAAATCTGTGAAAAGGCAGAGGGCAAGGTTATCATCAAGGCGGCAGGCAATATGGCTTACCCTGTAGGCTGGTTCAACGAAACCGTTTCCACAGAGGTTATGGTTGCCGCACAGACTCTGGGCGAAAGCTTTGAGTACGTTGCAGGCCTTGGCGCTGATCCGAGAACAATGATAGGCGCAGGCGCAATCAAGGGCGTTCCCGTTCTTGTAAGCGTTCCCCAGCTTATCGGCGGCGGTCAGGTCGGCCTTTGCATTTCCGACAGTATTCCCGTCAGCCAGCGCTGCAAGAGAATTGCAAAAATGCTTTCCGATGCAGATGTTATTATTGAATCCGCAGTTGCTCTCACTCAGGAAATTCACGACGGCCCGTTTGAAACCTACACGGGTCACGGTATCTGGGCTTCAATGAACGGCCTGCCCACATACAGCCTCAAGGACAAGACTCTCATCCGCTTTGACCTTGACGAAAACCTCAAGCGCTCCTGGGATCTCAACAAGCAGAGCGAGCTTATCCAGAAGGCAATCAACGAGGGCCTTCCCAAGACCAAGCTCACAAAGATTCCGTTCCGTATGGAAATGTCAGCCTTCACACGCCTTGAAAACAGTATCCCCGTTATCGGCGATATAGGCGAGCTGTGGCCGATATTTGTTGACCGTATCTGCAAGGAGCTCGGCGTTGAGCTTGACTTCTCCTCCGCTCCGCAGAACACTGAAGAGGGCAAGGCAATGCGTGAACGCATCGTAGAAGAAATCAAGCCCTTCTCTCTCAACAAGATGCGTAATGCAGTCAGCGAAAAATATAAGTTTTAATTGATATAAAGGAGATTAATACAATGGCTAAGGTATTAGGTGTAATCCCTGCACGTTACGGTTCATCCCGTCTTCCCGGCAAGCCCCTTAAGGATATCTGCGGCAAGCCGATGATTCAGCACGTTTACGAAAACGCAAGCAAGTCCAAGGTTCTTGATAAGGTTGTTGTTGCAACAGATGACCAGCGTGTTTATGATGCAGTTGTTGCCTTCGGCGGCGAAGCAGTTATGACAAGCGTTAACCACCCCACAGGCTCCGACCGTGTGGCGGAGGCTGCAAGCCACTATCCCGATTGTGATTATGTTATCAACATTCAGGGTGACGAACCCCTCGTTCCTCCCCAGATTATTGACGATATAGGTTCCGCACTTATCAACAGCCCCGATTGTGTTATGGCAACGGGCAGCGTTCCGATTGACGGCGAGGACTACATAAAGAACAACACCGTTGTCAAGGTTGTAACCGACGTCAACGGCAACGCTATCTATTTCTCCCGTTCACCCATTCCTTATCCCCGTAACGCACAGCACGCAAAGTATTTTGAGCACGTAGGTATTTATGCCTATACCCACGATTTCCTCAATACATACACCAAGCTTGCTCCCACACCGCTTTCCGAGTCCGAATCTCTCGAACAGCTTAAGGTGCTTGAGCACGGCTATAAAATCAAAATCGTTCCCGCACCTGCACAGTATGAGGCAGTAAGCGTTGATACGGAAGAGGACCTTCAGACAGTTATCCGTATTTACAAGGAACGTCACGGTCTTTGCTGATTTAACTGCGTTTTCCCCGAATGAAATATGAACACCTTTCATTCGGGGCTTTTATTTTAAAATTTAAAATGTAAGGGAGACTTTAATTTATGATTAAGGCTGAACTTTTATATCAGGAATACCTCGAAACAGAAGGCATTAACGAAGAAATCGGCGAGTGCCACGCATCTACGGTTGCTATCTGCAACGGTAAGCCCACAGCCGCATGGTTCGGCGGCATCAAGGAGAAAAACCCCAACGTACGCATCTGGTTTGCAAAGCGTGACGGCGAATGGAGCACACCTGTTGCAATTACACCCGACGACGGTGAGGCAGACTGGAATCCCACCCTCTTTGCGGAGGACGGCGTGCTTACTCTTATTTACAAGAGCGGTATTGACGAGGGACATTGGTATTCAATGAAGTCTGTTTCCGAGGACGGCGGTGCAACGTGGTCAACACCCGTTGAGCTTGTGCCCGGTGATATCGGCGGCAGAGGCCCCGTTAAAAATCAGATGATAAGACTTTCCAACGGTGCGCTTCTTGCACCCGGCTCAACCGAGGATATCGGCGACCGCTGGGAATCCTGGACAGACTACAGCGAGGACAACGGCGCAACGTGGAAGCTTTCCGCACCCGTTGCCTTTGAGCTTCCCGACGGTACAATCTGCAACCGCAAGGAAGAGCTTCCCAAGGACGGCGAGGGTCTTATTCAGCCCGCAGTTTGGGAAGACCCTGCACACGACGGCAGAGTTTATATGCTTGCACGTACAAACCTCAACTGGGTTTACCGCAGCGAGTCAACGGATTTCGGCAGAAGCTGGTCTGTTGCCCGTCCCACCGATATGCCCAATAACAACAGCGGTCTGGGCGCAGCCCTTACGGATTGCGGCGTACTCGGTCTGATTTGTAACCCCATTGGCGAAAACTGGGGCGACCGTACACCGCTCAATCTCTTCCTCTCTGAGGATAACGGTGCTACATATCCTGTAAGCATAGAGCTTGAAAACACTCCCGGCGTAGAGTTTTCATATCCTTCAATAGTTGCTGAAGGCAACCTTCTCCATATGGTTTACACCGTTGGCAGAAAGAAGATATGCTACGCTCTCGTTAAGGTAGAAAAAGACTGATTGAAAAACTGAATATTGAAAGGGTTTAATATATGGAAACTCAGAATGTATTAGCATTTCTTGCCATAAGTATGGTAACTATGTGCTTTGGCTGGGGTATGCGTGGCTCCGCAATCGGCGGCGAAAAAGGCGCAATGCTCCCCGGTGCATTTATGGGCATACTCTGTGTCTGGTACACAGGCTCTGACCTGCTGATGGAAAACGTTTTCCTCTTTGCCGCCGCCTGTGCGCTCGGCTACTTCTACGGCGGTATGGAGCCCTACGGCTCAACAATGTCCCTTGTCCTTCACCACGACCAGCCCCGTTATAATCCGTCGTTGGGTTATCTTGCACTGGCTTTCAAGGGCTCAATCTGGAGCGGTCTTGGCTCGGCATTTTTAGGCATCAGCTTCTCTGCAATGAGCGGTGTTGTTTACAAATGGTATGATTTCGTAATTTTCTTTGCACTTGTTCCGCTTGTACAGGAAATCGGCTACCGCATTTTCAACACACCCTACGACCCCGAACACGGCAGAATGCCCAAGGTCTGCTTCTCAAAGGACAGCCGTGAGGAGTGGGGACGCAATCTTGTTATAGTTGCCGGTCTTCTCGTTATGATGGCTGTACGCCGTGACTATTTCGGTATCCTTATGTGGATTGGCGGTGCACTCGCAGGCTCAGTCGGCTGGGTTGTTGCAATCTTCTTCTATGATAAGGAAATCAATCCCCTCAAGAACGGCAAGCGTCTGTTCGGCAAGTGGGACGAAGCCAACATTATCGATGGCTGGAAGATTATGGAATTCACTCAGGGCTGCTTCCACGGCCTTGGTATAGCAGGTGCCTTTGCTCTCGGCTGGCCTATAGCTGCCAAGAATCTTGAGCAGGCAGAGGCCGCAGGCAAGCTGTGGTATGAGCTTCCCGAAAAGGTTGATACCACTCTTTCGTGGGTATTCTGCGCACTCATAATTCTCACAATCTTCCTCTTCATCATTCCTTACCGCAGAAACGGAAACAAAATCACCCGTGCCTTCGGCGAGGTTGATATGAATATTGTCGAGGTGCTTGAGCGCCCCTGCTATATGGTAGGTCCGCTTTGCCTGGTTATGCTCGGCTCAAACTTAATGGCAGAAATCATCTGCTGCTTTACAATGTACTACGTAATTGCCCAGCACGACGGTCTGGAAAGATACTGGGATTACAAGGGTATCAAGTTTATCCGTATATTCCTTATTCTTCTGGGTGCAGTACTGCTTGCGATTCAGGCAGTCAGAGGCTACACTCTCTGGGAAACATGGGTATTCTACTGCGTAGGCTATATTCTTTTCGACGCAGTAGCCTTCCTCCGCCCCAAGAGAATAAAGGAAAACAAGGCAAAATCAAAATCCTTCAAGGAGTTCCTTATTGCCTTCAACGGTGACCTTACCGTTCTTCCCTTCTTCTATATCCTTATGGCAGGTCTGCTTGCCTTCGGTTACGCAAACTTCCGCTAAATAACAAAAAAGCCGGTACATAGCTTATGCACCGGCTTTATTTTAAAAATATCATAAAAGGAGTGTGTGACTGTGACTCAAAGTCCGCTTCTCTTTATTGTTTTCAGTATGCTCGCAATGTGCTTTGGCTGGGGCATAAGAGGCTCGGCCATAGGCGGCGAAAAGGGCGCAATGCTGCCCGGTGCCTTTATGGGCATTATGTGCGTGTGGTATACGGGCTCTGAGCTGCTTATGGAAAACGTCTTTCTGTTTGCAGGCGCTTGTGCGCTCGGCTATTTCTACGGCGGTATGGAGCCGTATGCATCTACAATGGCCCTTATTCTTCACCATACCAAGCCCCGTTACAATCCGCCTTTGGGTTACCTTGCCTTGAGCTTCAAGGGCAGTATATGGGGCGGTCTCGGTGCGGCGTTTCTCGGTATGAGCTTTTCCGCAATGAGCGGACGGGTGTATAAGTGGTATGATTTGGTAATCTTCTTTGCACTCGTTCCGCTTTCGCAGGAAATCGGATACCGCATTTTCAACACACCCTACGACCCCGAAAACGGCAGAATGCCGAAGGTCGGTTTTTCCGAGGACAGCCGTGAGGAATGGGGCAGAAACGTTGTAATCGTTGTCGAGCTGCTTATTATGGCGGCTGTACGAGGCGATATCTTCACGATTATTATGTGGAGCGGTGGTGCGCTTTTCGGCGCAATCGGCTGGGTTATCGGCATAACCCTTTACGATAAGCAGTGCCATACACGCAAAAACGGCAAACGCCTTTTCGGCAGACTGGATGAAATCGGCGTAATAGACGGCTGGAAGATGATGGAGCTTGTGCAGGGACTTGCGCAGGGTTTTGGCATCTCCGTTGCCTTTGTTGTCGCCTGGCCTCTTGCAAAGGAAAATCTTTCTGCTGCTGAAAGCGCAGGTGCTTTGTGGCATCCGATACCGCAAACTGTCGATACCGTGCTTTCGTGGGTGTTCTGTGCTCTGATTATCCTTACAATCTTCCTCTTTATAATTCCTTACCGCAGAAACGGCAATAAGATAACAACGGCCTTCGGCGAGGTCGATATGAACATTGTTGAAGTTCTTGAACGCCCGTGTTATATGGTTGCACCCCTTTGCCTTATAATGCTTGGTTCAACCACAATGGCAGGCATAATCTGCTGCTTTACAATGTACTACGTTATTGCCCAGCACGACGGTCTGGAAAGATATTGGGATTATAAGGGTATCAAGTTTATCCGTATATTCCTCATTCTTGTCGGTGCAGTGCTTCTGGCAATTCAGGCGGTGCGTGGTTATACCCTTTGGGAAACCTGGGTATTCTACTGTGTCGGCTATCTCATTTTTGAGTTCTTCTTTATGTTCCGTCCGAAGCTTGTTGCCGAAAACCGCAAGAAAACCAAGACCTTCAGGGATTTTGTCGTTTCCTTCGGCTGTTCGGCAAGCGTTTACCCGACATATCTGCTGATGATGACTGCATTGCTTATCTTTGGCTGGGTATATCTGAAATAGGGAGAAAAAAGTATGAATGTAACGATTATTGACGGTCAGGGCGGTCAGCTTGGCGCACAGCTTATAAAGGCGGTGCTTTCACGCTTCCCCGAGGTTAATCTGACCGCTGTGGGCACAAACGCGGTTGCTACGGCAACAATGCTTAAAGCAGGGGCAAAAAACGCCGCAACGGGTGAAAATCCCACGCTCGTTGCCTGCCGCAAGGCAGACGTTATTATAGGGCCTATAGGTATAGTTATTGCCGATTCGCTTTTGGGCGAGGTTACGGGCAAAATGGCAGTTGCCGTCGGTCAGGCGGATGCTGTGAGAATACTCATACCCGTGAATAAGTGCGACAATATTGTTGCAGGCGTTTCAAACCTTAATATCGGCGCACTTGTTGATGATGCAGTTTCAAGGCTTGCCGAGGTAATTAACCGTTGACAAGAGCAGAAATTTAGAGTACAATACTCTTGTTGTTCTGAAGAACGGCAAAAGGGCAGAAGCCCTGCAGAATCAAAGCGTTTTACTGATTTAACGATACTATGAAGGTGTCATTATCTCCGCAGGGGGTAATGGCACCGTTTTTGTATGGTTGAGAAAGGATTTTTATGAAAAGTAAACTCTTAAAGCCCGTGCTTTCAGCACTCTTTCTTGCTCTTGCCTTTGTTATGCCGTTTTTAACGGGGCAGATTCCCGAAATCGGCTCAATGCTGTGCCCGATGCATATTCCCGTACTGCTGTGCGGCTTCGTCTGCGGCTGGCCCTGGGGTCTTGCCGTGGGCTTTATTGCTCCGCTTTTCCGCTCGCTTACGCTTGGTATGCCTCCGCTGTTTCCCGCGGCGGTGTGTATGGCGTTTGAGCTTGCCGCCTACGGTGCGGTTTCGGGCCTTATGCATAAGCTCCTGCCCAAGAAAAAGCCCTGTATCTATTGCTCGCTGCTTGTTGCCATGATAATAGGCAGACTCGTTTGGGGTGCGGCGATGTTCGTTTGTATGGGTATAAACGGCGGTGCACTCACCTTTGCCGCCTTTATTGCAGGCGCATTTACAAACGCTGTTCCCGGAATTATTATACAGATAGTTGTAATACCCGTTCTTGTTATGGTGCTTGAAAGCCCCAAAATCAAAAAGATTACAGATTAATCGGAGAATACTATGAACACCCGAAACAGAATTTCGGCGCATTACCGTGCGTATGAGCAGATGAATCTGCGTGATATATTCAAATTTCTGCACCAGAGCACCTTCGGCTGTGAGCATATGGTCACTTCGCTCGAAGCGGCAACGGCTTACATAAAAAAAGAAGCTGAAAATATTTCGGATACAAAGCTGTTGGTTGAGCCGCTTGACGGTGAATTCAGCCGTGTCCATCTGTCGGTTTTACGCGAAGGCTTAACCCCCGAAACCTTAGCTAAGCTGTTTTACCTTTCTGCCAAAAAAGAAAAAAGCTCCGCTGAGGCTCTTGAGGAAAAACTGAGAGCTACAAGAGAACTGATAACCGAGGGCGTTCTACCGTTTGACAAAAATGAGTTTGACCGTGCGGCGGCTCAGTGGAAGCAAAGCGGCTACGAAGCCCTGCACCATTCGGACAGCTTCCGCGCTGCGTATAAGCCTGCCTACCGTGTGATTTCAAACAGCTTCGTGCCGTTTCTTGAGCTTTTTACGGCAATTGACAAAGCACTCGAAAAAGGCAGGGTAATCCTCGCGGTTGAGGGCAGGAGTGCAGGTGGCAAAACAACTTTAGCCAAGGAGCTTCAGAAAATATACGGCTGTACCGTTTTCCATACGGACGATTTCTTTCTTCAGCCCTATCAGCGCACACCCGAGCGTTATGCAGAAATCGGAGGAAACCTTGACAGAGAGCGCTTTTTTGATGAAGTAATTGTTCCGCTAAAAGAAAACAGGGCGGTCAGCTACAGAAAATTTGACTGCTCAACCTTTACGCTTCTACCGCCCGTTGAAGTAAATGCGCAAAAGCTTACCGTAATCGAGGGCGCATATTCTCTGCATCCGTATTTCGGAAATTATTTCGATTTGTCCGTGTTTCTCGATATTTCACCCGACCTGCAAAGGGAGCGGATTTTAAACCGCAACCCCGAAATGGCAGACCGCTTTTTCGATGAATGGATACCGCTTGAAGAAAAATACTTTGCCCAAATGCAGATAAAACAGCGGTGTGAAATTGCAGTAAATATCTGATAAGATTATTAAACAGCTTGCGATGCGAGCTGTTTTTTTATATACTGAATAGAAAATTCGCCCGTTAAGAGAATTTATTTCAAAAACAAAGTTATTGTTTATTTGCCGTGTAACTGTTATTATCTGATTGCAGCTGCAAACAAATTTACGGAAGGTGAAGTAAAAATGTCAGTATATTTCGGCGAAAATCTTAAAAAATTACGCAAATCAAAAAAGCTCACGCAGGAGTCGCTTGCCGAGTTTTTGGGTATGTCTTTTCAGGCTGTCAGCAAGTGGGAGAGAGGCGAAACCTACCCCGATATAACAATGCTTCCCGTGATTGCTTCCTTTTTCGGCGTTACGGTTGACAGCCTCCTCGGCACGGATTTGATTGCAAGAGAGGCTAAAATCAAGGAGTATGGTGACAGCTATTCCCGCCTGTGGAACGAAAGAAAAATCGGTGTGGCAAGGGATATGCTAAAGCAGGCTACAGTCGAATTCCCCGGCAACTACGACCTTATGGCAAAGTATTTCAACGCCCTTATTCACGCAGAGTACAGCGACGAATACTGTATATCAATAAAGCCCGAAGTCAACCGGGTGTACGATATTATTCAGAATTATTGCACCACAGACAGCATACGAATCTGGACTAAAAAGCTGATGTGCCGTTACCTGCGTGATTTGAGCCTTATTGAAGGCAGCGGAGTTGATATTTCCGAAGCTGAAAAAATTCTTTCGGAAATGCCGCTTATGCAGAACACGAGAGATTACGAGGCTATGTATATGTACCCTCACGATGATGAAAAGCGTGCAACGGCCTGTGCAAACGGAATTACGGAAATGCTTCGTCTGTTCGGCGAAATAATGAACAGACGGTATAAAAGCTTTCTCGATGCCGACGAGGAGATAGCCGAGGCCTATATTAACCTCGTTGAAAAGGTTATGCCTGACGGCGATTACGGCAAAAGCTGGTACCTCGTTGTAATTCACGCCCAGAGAATCGGCGTAAAGAAATATATTCAGGGCGATGAAAAATCAGCCCTTGAACACTTTGAAAAGGCGGTAAGGCTCGCAAAGCGTTACGATGAAATGCCTGACGTAACCGTGCATACCTCAAAGGCCGTAGAAGGCGTAACCTTTGACAAAACCAAAGCCTACCGCTTCTGGGAAGGTTCTTTTGCCGAGGATATAAAAGACGGCCTTCGTGACAGACCCCAGCTGTCGGAAGAATTTAAAAACAGCGAAGCTTTCAAGAGAATACTGGCAATCTGAATTGCAAGAAGAAAAATCAAACTGTTTTAAAACATTATCAAATCCGCAGGAGTGGTATGTCATCATTGCAGAAGTTTATGCACCTGCGGTGATGATATACGCCTGCGGCGATGATATACACGCTAAAGCGTGATGATATGCCATTGCTTTCGCAATGGATAAAAAAATCCAAGTCGAAAGACTTGGATTTTTTGGCACCCGCAACAGGAATCGAACCTGTAACTAACCCTTAGGAGGGGTTTATTATATCCATTTAACTATGCAGGCATATTTACTTCGGGCGGTTTTGCACCGCCCGAATATATTACCACAAATCATTGTGTGCAGTCAAGGGGAATTTTACGCTTTGCCCCAGAAAACGAAATCCGAAATGAGAATTGCTCTTGTGGGCGTGGCTTCAACGTCGCTGAATTTCATCGGCAGGGCAACGAGGAAATATTTGCCCGGCGTTACCTTTTCAAGGTCAAGCCCTTCAAGCAGGGGGATATCTGCGCCGAGGAAGGCTCTGTGGGGAGCAAGCTGTGCGCCTTGTGTGCCGACGGAATTTGAGTCCGTGCCGACCAGCTTTAAATTCGTTGAAGCTGCCGCAAAAGCACCGCTCTGCGAAAAATACGCCTTGCCGTTGCCCTTGATAATAAGCCGCTCACAGTCCTCGGGCACATTTTCGTCTATAAAATCGCCGTTAATCGGACCCTCGGGCGCTTCGAGAACAAGACATTCGCCTATAAAGCGGTTAAGGTCAAATTCTTCGGCGGTAATACCGTCCTCTATAAAATGGCGCGGTGCATCAATATGCGTGCCATTGTGCAGGCAGAAATAGAGGGCACTCAGGTTACAATCGTCGCCCTCCTCCATCCGTTCAACCCTTTGCAGACGGGGCTCGGGGTCGCCCGGATAAACCTCGGCTTCAAAAATATCTCTTGAAATATCAATAATTCTCATAATCAACCGTTAAGCATTGCAAAGTTTTTCTTGTTTGCCTTGTAAAGCTGCTTGTAAACCTCAAAATTCTTGTCGTAAACTGCCTTGTTTGCGGGGTTGGGGGTGTAGGTAGCATCGGCAGGAATGAGCGATTTTGCCTTTTCAAGGTTTTCGATAACGCCCAGACCGACTGCAACCGTAAGCGCCGCACCGACCGAGCCTGCGTTCTGCGGGCTCTTTGTGGTTTCAACCGTTTTGCCCGTGCAGTCTGCAAGAATCTGGCAGGTGAGTGCTGAAAGTGCACCGCCGCCGACAAAACGGATTGTGTCGCTCGTCTTAATCTTCTTGTCCTGCGTTTCAATAAACCATCTCAGGTGGTAGCAGACACCCTCAAGCACGGCACGTATAAGCTCGCTCTTGCCCGTTTCAAGGCTGATGTTAAAGAACATACCTCTTGAATTGGGGTCTTCAAATGGGCAGCGGTTGCCGTGAAGCCACGGTGTGAAAATTACGCCGCCGCAGCCTGCGGGAACGTCCTTGATTGCATCGGTCATATAGTCGTAAAGGCTTGTGAATACGCTTTCCTTGCTTTCGGCAACGTCCTCTTTCTTGAGGTAGATGCCGATTTCGTCAAGCGCAAGGTGATCCTTGACCCATTCAAGGCACTTGCCTGCGGTTTCAAGCTCGGCAAAGTAGTTGTAATAGCCGTCCTGTGCGCCGACAATTGCGGCAATCATAGCCGAGGTGTCAACAATGCTCTTGTCAACAACCGTGCCTACCCAGCCGGATGTGCCGGAATAAACGTGAGTGTCGCCAAGTGCTGTTGCGCCTGCGCCGACACCGATGAGCGAAGCGTCACCGCCGCCGCCGAAAACAGCCGTGCCGGGGCACAGACCAAGCTCGGCCGCAGCCTCATCGGTAAGTCCGCCGACCTTGTCGGTTGATTTTACGATTTCGGGCAGGTGCTTCATATCAACGCCGAGCAGCTTACAAACAGTCTTGCTCCAGCCACGCTTACCGTCACGAATATCGTAAAGCAGTGTGCCGAAGGCAGAGTCCTGCGTCATAACGCATTTGCCTGTCATTTTGCAGATTATGTATTCCTTAACATCAAGCCACTTGTAAATCTTCTTGAAATTCTCGGGCTCGTGCTTTTCAACCCACTTGTATTTGTAAACGGGGTCCTTAACGCTTGCGGAAACAGCGCCCGTGATAAGAAGCGAGGGAATGAGCTTGAAAATGTTAGCACCTGCAATCTGAATGCCGTACGCCATATTTTCTTTGAGCTCCTGCTTGGCACGCTGATCCATATAGCTGAATGCGTTTCGAATGGGTTCACCCTTTTCGTCAACTATAACAAGACCCTGCATCTGTGAGCAGAAGGAAATACCGGCGATTTCCTTGGGGTCAACACCCGTTTTTTCTATAACCTTTTTGCTCGTGGAGCAAATTGCGCTCCACCACTCGGACGGAATCTGCTCCGCAGAGCCGTCGGGCTTTGTGTGCAGGGAGTAGCCCTCCATAGCCGCACCGATGAGATTTACGGTTTTGTCAACCTCAAAAAGACAGGTCTTTACGCCCGTCGTGCCAATATCAAATGCCATTATAAGTGTTTTGCTCATAGCTTCCACAGCTCCCTTTCGGACACAATAATATATATTAATATATCATAATTTGATATGTGTTTCAATTAACATCATAAACAAAAAAATGTACGGTAATTTGTGCTATAATAT
This sequence comes from Clostridia bacterium, assembly GCA_017410325.1. Classification (GTDB taxonomy): domain Bacteria; phylum Bacillota; class Clostridia; order Oscillospirales; family Acutalibacteraceae; genus UBA8612. Next base: position 206,232 of record JAFQRA010000021.1, read on the forward strand.
ATGCAATGAATCTCAATCTTTTCTGTGTATAAAGGTGAAAGGGGGAAAACAAAATGACTGACGGCGAAATTGTAAGACTTTTTTGGAAGAGAAATGAAGCGGCGCTTGAGCACACACGCACGAAATACGGCAGCTATTGCAGAAGTATTGCGTTCGGTATTCTTCGCAACGGTGAGGATGCCGAGGAATGTGTCAACGACAGTCTGCTTAATGCTTGGAATTCAATTCCTCCAAGCAAGCCCCAAAACCTGCGTACATATATGGGCAAGCTCGTGCGCAATGCTTCAATCAACCGCTTTGAGCATTACTCTGCACAGAAAAGGGGCGGTACGCAAACCGAGCTTGCTATTAGCGAGCTTGAAAACTTGCTGTCGGATAATGGGGATGCTTTGGCAACCTTTGAAAGCGAAGCAATAACACGGTGCATTAATACAATGCTTCAGAACAGCTCAAAGGAAAAGCGTACTGTTTTCGTGCGCCGGTACTGGTATCTTGACAGCATAGCGGATATTGCAAAGGCGTATTCGTTAAGCGAAAGCAAGGTTACGAGCATTTTATTCAGAATGAGGAAGGAACTGAAAGAAGAACTTGAAAAGGAAGGAGTAAATTTATGAACGGATTAACTGTTTTAAAGGCAATGAACGGCATTGACGACCGCTTTATTGCCGAGGCTGTGCCTGAAAAGAAAAAGGGAAAGCTGCTTGTTCTGGCCAAAGCGGCTGCTGCGGTTGCCGCCTGTATCTGTCTTGTTGCAGGCGGAGTATATGCATATAATTCTTTTCAGAATTCTCAACTGCCTCTGCTCAGCATTGAGGAAATTGATTTCGGCGGTATGGGCTTTGAGGGCAGCGACAGCCTTACCCTTGAACATTCCGACGATATCAGCCCGTGGAATGAGCAAATTAAAATTGATAAGCTGCCCGTTTACAAAAATCGTTTCTACCGCTATGAGGGGCAGGAAAAATCGTATTATTCCGAAAGCGATTTATTGAAAGTGGCTGAAAAATATTCAACGCTTTTGGGTGAAGAAATTATTTCTTATGAGAATTTTACTGACGATTTCAACGAAAAAATAGTGCGTAACGTCATTGCTCAAACGCAAAACCATCAGATATCCGTTGGCGGTGACGGCGGAGTAAGTATCGTGTTCAAAAATCCCGAGGGCTTGACGGATTTATCCGCAGTCAAAGCGAAATATCCTTTCCTGTTTAATGAAAATGATGTTGTGGGTAAATATCAGGAGTTTTCAGTAGACGGTGAGCCGTTGGGGTCTTATTACAAAAAATATGAAAAAGGCGAAACGGTAGAGCAAAGCGTTGTAAACTATACGCTGAAAAAAATGCGATTTACTCATTCGGAAAACGGTGAAATACGCTCTGTAAATATTAACACTCAACAACGGTTTTCTGAAAAGCTCGGCGACTATCCTGTTATCAGCTTTGACGAAGCCAAAGAAAAACTATTGGATGGTCAGTATGTGAGTTCGGTAGATGAAGTATCGTATATTTCAAGCGGAAGGGTTGAAGAACGGCTTATCAAAAAGGTTGATATAATCTACTATACGGGCAATAACCAACAGCTTTTTATGCCGTATTACAGGTTTTATATTTGGCTGGATTTGTTACCGTTTGAACGGACCGGTCTGCCGGAAGATTACGAGCACTACGGCTATTTCTATGTCCCCGCTGTGCCGGAAGAATATTTCGTGAATTATGAACTGTTTGACGGAGAGTTTCAGTAAAACAAATTGCGGTTTGTCGATTTCATCGACAAACCGCAATTTGCAGAAAGGATTTTTTTGTAAACCTTGAAAAAGCTCTTGACACCTCAACTCTAATGTGTTAGAGTTGAGGTGTACTCTAATGCATTAGAGAAGAGGGGGATAAAAATGAACACACCAAAAGTTTTTGACAGCGAATACCGCTTTTGTTTGATTTTGTGGGAGCACGAGCCAATCAAAAGTAGTGAGCTGGTTAACCTTTGTAAAGAGCAGCTTGGCTGGAAGCCTACCACTACGTACACCGTCATCAAGCGCTTGTCCGAAAGGGGAGTGCTCAAAAACGAAAATACAATCGTTTCGTCTTTGGTTTCAAAGGACGAGGTGCAGGCATCCGAAATCAACGAAATGGTTGAAAAAACCTTTGAAGGCTCTCTGCCCGCTTTTATTGCGGCGTTTACAAGGCACAGAAAAATCTCTGAAAATGAAATTGATGAAGTACAAAAAATGATTGACCGATACAGGAAAGGGGAATTGTAATGGCTGAGCTGTTCTTGTCAATAGTCAATATGAGCATTTCTGCCTGTTGGCTTGTATTGGCTGTTCTTCTTTTAAGATTGGTTTTGAAAAAAGCACCCAAATGGATAATTTGTCTGCTTTGGGGCTTTGCAGGCCTGCGCCTTGTAATGCCGTTTTTGCTTGAAAGCATATTCAGCCTTATTCCCAGCGCGGAAACTGTCAGCCCCGAAATTATGACAGCCACAAGTCCGTCGGTAAATACGGGTATTCCTGCGCTGAACAATACGATAAATCCCGTAATCAGCGAATCGTTTGCGCCTGAAATCGGGGCAAGCGCAAACCCGTTGCAAATTCTTGTTCCGATTGCGGCCGCAGTCTGGCTTGTCGGTATTGCAGTGCTGCTGATTTATACTCTCGTCAGCTTCTTAAGATTAAAGAAAAAAATCGGTACGGCAGTTCTGCTTCGGGATAATATTTATCAGAGCGAAAACGTTGCCTCGCCCTTCGTTCTCGGTATTATCAATCCGAAAATTTATCTTCCCTTTAATATGAGCGAGCAGGATACACTGCTCGTTATTGCCCACGAAAACGCGCACATCAAAAGAAAAGACCACCTTTGGAAGCCGCTCGGATTTCTGATTCTCACGCTCCATTGGTTTAATCCGCTTGTGTGGCTCGGATACGTACTTCTTTGCCGTGATATTGAGCTTGCGTGTGACGAAAGGGTTGTAAAAGGGCTTGATAACGTTCATCGTGCGGATTATTCGCAGGCTCTGCTTACCTGCAGCATAAACAGACGAATGATAGCTGCTTGTCCCCTTGCCTTTGGAGAGGTGAGTGTAAAGGACAGAGTAAAATCGGTGCTCAGTTATAAGAAGCCTGCATTCTGGATAATTGTTGTTGCAGTTGTTGCAAGTGTAGCTGTTGCGGTTTGTTTTTTGACAAATCCGAAGAAAGATAAGGAATATTACGATTCGGGCTATTCATTGCAGATTGTTGACGAAACCTATATAGGTACAACGCAGCTGCCCGAAAAAACGGATACATATTATTTTGATGTTCTCAACGGCACAAAGGGCAAGCTCTCCAACGGCGCAAGGTTTAAAATCACCGAGTGCAATCTCCAGCAGGGAAAACTTACGGTTAAATTGAGCGGAGCGGCACTTTACAGCACAACCGAGGCAGAGCCCGTTGCTTTGAAGGAAATAGTTGTTGAAGAAGGCTCTGACGGAGTAGTTCTTACCGATAAGCAATACACACACTACTATACCTTTAGTTTTGTAAGAACGCAAAGCCTTGACGAAGCCGTGGCGCAGGCAATATTTGAGCTTGATAAACCTGCGCACAGTGATTTCGGCACGGAGCTTGTAAGCGAAGGACACGAAATTTACGGCACAGAGATTGATGGTAACCAATATACGGTATATGCAGCCATAAGCTATAATCTTTGGGGCTTTGAAAACGAATATTTTGTGCCTAAGTATGACTTTTTTGAAACTGTTATTATGACTTTCAAGAAAACAGCCGGCGAATATGAATTGCTCAATATAGATTATCCTATAGGTGTAACGGATTCAGATTACGAATCATCCGCAAAAGAACTGTTTCCGAAGAAGTATTGGAACCGTGTATTAAATCCTACGGTACAGGATTATAAAAACCATCAAGGACAGAATGTGAGTTACGCTCAAATATATCTTATCGAAACAGGGAGAAACCCGGAAACGATACGTTACTATAATCAATTGGAATCAGTGACCCAAACGATGTGGGTGTGACTGAACCAACATATGAACATAGTATTTTCTCGGATTATAAATACCGATACCGTTATTATTCAATCTCGGCACCGTTTATTGATCTGGTAGGTGAGGATGAATTTAACGACTGGTTTTATGATGAATATTACCCTATACCGATAGAAGAACGAGACGAAATGGCGATTGTTGCCTTTATAAAAGAGTTTAATATTTCTCGTGAAGATTTTGACCGTGCTAATGCAATTCATAATAAAAATGCTTCGGACTCACAAAGTGATATAATAACAGATGTTTCACAATATAAACCGGGGTATGACAGAGCGATAGAGTGTAATGAAACATACAACGCAGATATAATCTACACCTTAGACAACGAAAAAATCAATGCTTATTACGCCAGGCCGCCTCAAATTATAATTGAGGACGGCACAAACGCCCTTGGCGAAACGGTAAAACCACGCACACAACCGGCAGAATAAAGCACAAATTTGTAGTACCTCGTTTCACCTAAAACTTCACAGTAGGGGCGGCTATCAGCCGCCAGCAAACTGAGCGTTATCAACACGGGCGGATAATATCCGCCTCTACAAAAAGTCAACTTTAAGATGAAACAAGGTAGTAGGGGAGGGGTCACCCCTCCCGACATAAAAGCGATAATACTGTCAACCGCGAGAGGCGAAACGCCTCCCCTGCGCAACAATAAAAACTACTGTCATTCTGAGCGAAGCGAAGAATCTTAAAAATGTAAAAGATCCTTCGGCTTCGCCTCAGGATGACACTCTGCAAGGTTGCTTTTTAAAAATCGGAGCGACCCACAATTACGCATTACGCATTGCGAATTACGAATTAGTTCGACAAACTCTAATTTAACAACCCGACCTTGGAACGAAAATTCCTTGGTCGGGTTAATTTTATTTATATGCTTTTAATATATCCACCGCTTCGATGTAGCCGTCAAAGCCCTTGCCTTTGACAGTTGCTATACAAGCCGCGCGTATATACGAAACCTTGCGGAAATCCTCTCTTGTGTCGGGGTCGGAGATATGCACCTCAACTGTGGGGATACTGACGGTTTTAACTGCATCAAGCAGGGCAACGCTCGTGTGGGTGTATGCGCCGGGGTTGATGACTATTCCGTCAAATTTGCCGTAGGCCTGCTGAATTTTATCAACAAGACAGCCCTCGTGGTTGGACTGATAAAACTCGGTCTCAATCCCGCTTTTTTCGCAGTAGTCGGAAATCAGCTTACATAAATCGGCGTAGGTTTTACTGCCGTAAATGTGGGGCTCGCGTATGCCGAGCATATTCAGGTTAGGACCGTTTATAATGAGTATTTTCATTCTTCTTCAAGTCCTTTCAGTATTCGTTCAACCGTTACCTCGGGGTCGGAATCAACCTCAACCGACATATCGCTTACCGTCCGGTAATGCAGCTGACGCACCTTATACATTTCGCTGAGCTTGTTTGTTTGGCTTAGGGGTCTGCCGTCAACGGCAAGCGTTGAAATATCACGGCTGAGGAACACAACAACCGAGTTTTGTCTGAGTGCCGCTTTGTTTTCGTCGCGCAGTATTGCGCCGCCGCCCGTGGCAATTATTTTGCCGCTCATTTTGCCCGCGGTTTTAACCGCATTTGTTTCGCAGTCGCGGAAATACTGTTCGCCCTTTTCCTCAAAAATTACGGGTATTGGCGTGCCCTCGCTTTCGGTTATCAGGCTGTCGGTATCGATAAATTCTCTTTGCAGTTTTTCCGCAAGCAGTCTGCCTGCCGTGGATTTACCGCAGCCGGGCATACCCACAAGCACAATGTTTTTCATCTGCTTTTCAAGTGCCGATAAAATTTCAAGCGTTTTACTTTCGGGGTATTTATTTCCCGTGAAATTCTCCGCCGCTTTAACAGCCTGGGCGCAGAGCATTACAAGCCCGTTCACAGCAGGAATTTTAAGTGCTTCCGCGTCAAGAATAAACTGCGTTTTTGAGGGGTTGTAGATAAGGTCTGCAACACCCTTACAGCCTTTGAAAAGCGTTAAATCAATCAGCCTTTCGCCGTTATTCGGGTACATTCCCACGGGGGTGGTGTTGATTATATAATCCGCATCGGCGTGCTTGGCTATATTTTCGTAGTTGTCCGTTTCGCTTCTGCGTGAAATAACGTTTATTTCCTTTGCACCCTTGTCACGGCACACGCATACAACCGTTTTGGAAGCGCCGCCGTCGCCGAGAACAACGACCTTTTTGCCCTTTACGTCAAAGCCTGCACTTTCAAGCAGAAACGAAAAGCCGTAGTAATCCGTGTTGTCGCCGTAAAGTGAGCCGTCGGGCAGACGTGTAACCGTGTTGACCGAGCCGATTTTCTTTGCCGCATCGGAAAGCCGTGACATATACGGCACAACGGTTTCCTTGTACGGAATTGTGACGTTCATTCCGTCAAATTCGCCGCTTGCCATAAAATCGGCTATTTCGTCGGGCTCTTTTTCGTAGAGCGGATATTCGTAATCCCCCAGAAGCGAATGTATCTGCGGTGAGTAGCTGTGGCCGAGCTTACGGCCGAGTAGTCCGAAACGCATGGTTTAGTCTCTTTTCTTATACGATTTCTGAGTAACTGCCAAGGTAGGTGAAGTTGTCAAGCTCCGTTTCAAGCTCACATATAAGCTGCTTGAGGGCAGGGGAGTAAACCGAGGTGCCTACGTCAAAATAGAACATAAACTCAAAGTCGCTGCCCGGTATGGGACGGCTTTCAAGCTTTGTCATATTGATACCGTGTGCATAGAAACGGGAAATAATTTTGTAAAGCGAGCCCGGCTTATGGGGAAGGATGAGCATAAGGCTTGTTCTGTCCGCGCCGGGATAAATTTCGGGCTTTTTTGAAATGCAGATAAAGCGCGTGTAATTACTGCCTTTATTCTGCACGGCTCTTTTGAGCACGGTCAAGCCGTAAAGAGCGGCACATTCCGAGGAGCCGAGGGCCGCAATATCGCCTCTGTCGCTTTGCGCAACAGCCTGTGCGGCAAGCGCCGTGTTGGCGTAGGCGGTTGTTTTAACACCGTCAAGGGAGCCCAGAAAATCGCTCGACTGGCTGAGTGCCTGCTCGTGGGAAATAATTTCCTTTATATCCTCGAATTTCGTGCCGGGCTTCACAAGCAGGCAGTGGTTAATCTGCACTCTCGTGCTTCTCACGATATAAAAGCTGTGCTTCATCATCAAGTCGTAAATGCTGTTGACCGAGCCTGCCGTGCTGTTTTCAATCGGCAGTACGCCGTATTTGCAAAGCCCGGATTCAACCGCGTTGAAAACGCCTTCGAACGAATTGTTATACATAATATTGGGAAGAGCAAAAAGCTTGTTGCACGCAACCTGAGCATAGGCACCCTCCGTGCCCTGGCAGGCAACGGTTGCCCTTTCGGGGAAAAGGGGAGAGGTTTCTTCCAATGCGGAAGTGATTATCTTTTCATATTTTGATTCGGGCAGAAGAAGCTTGGCCTGATAGGACTTTGAAAGATCCATCAGCAACGAAAAAATCAGCCTCGTGTTTGCCTCGTGCTCCTCGCCTGCAAGGTCGGACACGCGCTCTAACAGCGCACGTTCTCTTGCGGGGTCGTAAATGCTCATTGAGTTTTGCTTTTTGTATTCCGCAACGCTTGCCGTCTTTTCAAGCCTCTGCCTGAACAAATTGACAAGCTGTGTATCAATACTGTCAATGTCCTGTCTAATCTGCTGAAGGTTCATATTATCTGTTTTCTCCAATCATCATATCGGCTATGGTCAGTGCCGCTGCAGCTTCAACCACGGGTACGGCACGCTGAACTATGCACGGGTCGTGTCTGCCGACTATGTTAAGCGTTGTGTTCTCTTTATTCTTTAAAGAAACCGTATTCTGCGTCTTGTAAATTGAAGGTGTGGGCTTGAATGCAACCCTGAAAACCAGCGGCATCGCGTTTGAAATACCGCCGAGTATGCCTCCGCAGTTGTTCGTGCGGGTTTTAACCGTGCCGCTGCCGTCAAAATAAAACTCGTCGTTGTTTTCGCTTCCGAAAAGCAGGGTGCTTTCAAAGCCTGCACCGAACTCAATGCCCTTTACGGCAGGAATTCCGAAAATCGTGTGTGAAATTTTGCTCTCAATTCCGCTGAACATGGGGCCGCCTATGCCTGCCGGAAGTCCGAGAACAGCACATTCAACGGTACCGCCTACCGAATCACAGTCATCTCTTGCGCAAAGTATGGCAGCTTTCATTTTTTCTTCCGCTTCGCCGTCGATGCAGGCGAACGGCTTCGATTTAAGAGCGGTCAGCTCTTCGGCTGTTATATTTACACTGTCGATTTTCTTATCTTCAATACCGTGTACGCTTGCTATGTGTGCGCCTACGGTAATACCCTTGCTTTCAAGCCACTGCATACATATTCCGCCTGCAATGCACAGCGGAGCTGTCAGCCTGCCCGAAAAATGTCCGCCGCCGCTTACATCATAGCTTTCGCCGTATTTTATTCTGGCGGTGTAATCTGCGTGGCCGGGACGGGGCTTGTCAAAAAGCTCGGAATAATCCTTGGAGCGCTGATTGCTGTTGTATATAACGGCGCGAACGGTTGTTCCGTCTGTTTTACCGTCGGTGATACCTGACAGAAAAACAACCTTGTCCGCTTCTTTTCTTTGTGTTGAAAATTCGTCTCTGCCCGGAGCGCGTCTTGCCATAAATGCGGCAAGCTTTTCCCGGTCAATCTCAAAGCCTGCGGGAAAGCCGTCAACCGTAACGCCGATTTCGGGAGAATGTGACCCGCCGAATATAGATATTTTAATGTTTTCACCTGTGGAGGATTCCATAGCGCACCTCGTTAATCTGTAATTACCTTACCGCCTAAAGCTTTGAACTCTTCAAAAAAAGTGGGGTAGGATTTATTTACGGCCTCACAGCCGTTGATTACCGTTTCGTTTTCGCTTGCTGCCGCAGCAATTGCCGCCGCCATTACTATGCGGTGGTCGTTGAAGGACTCAACCGTGCCGCCTGTCAGCGTTCCCGTGCCGTAAACTGTAAGCGTATCGTCCGTTATTTCGGCTTGTCCGCCGAGATTGTTAATCATCTCTTTTGTAGAAAGCAGTCTGTCGCTTTCCTTGATTTTCAGCCTTGCGGCATTGTAAAACACGGTTGTTGCCTTGAAAAAGCACGCCGTAACCGCAAGCACGGGTACGAGGTCGGGTATATTTCCGACGTCAATTCTGATATCCGAGCCGTATTTTTGCGCGATTTCGGCAACTGCCCTGTCGCCCTGTGCAGTATTGTCTGTCAAGCCAAAACACTTTACATTATTGCCTCCAATTACATCGGCACAAATAAAGAATGCTGAGTTTGACCAGTCGCCTTCTACCGTGTATTTTTCGGGCGAAATATAGCCGTTGTTTTCAAAAATCCTTATCTGATTTTCTGTAAATTCTGTTTTGATTCCGAAGTCGGAAAGCACGGACAAAGTCATTTCAATATACGGCCTTGACTGGATTTCACCAACTACCGTAACCGTTGATTCTGCGTGGTTTTGGGGGAGCGCCAGCAACAGACCGCTTATGAACTGCGAGCTTACACTTCCGTCAATGACATATTCACCCGATTCAAGCTTTCCACTTACTGTTAAGGGGATGGCATTACCGCTTGTGTGGCAGCCGTGTAAGCACAGTGCGTTGCACAGCTCGCCTATGGGTCTTTCGGGTAATCTGCCGCTGCCGTAAAGTGAAACTGCTTTACCGAGCGAAGCGGCAACAGGGAGCATAAAGCGGAGCGTCGAGCCGCTTTCACCGCAGTTGAGTTCTGCATTTTCGGTTGAGTCTGCTATCGGCTCAACGAAAAAGCCCTTAGTCGTTCTTTCAATTTTTGCACCGAGCCTTCTCAGACACTCTGCCGTAGCGTCAATATCGGCGGATGTGGTTGAACAGATAACTTCCGTCGGCTTGTCGCTGAGTGCCGCGCAGATTAACGCACGGTGCGCAACCGATTTTGAAGCAGGTGCATTAACTTCACCGCAAAGGGGAGAGGGCTGAATAATTGCTTTCATATTTTATCACTTCAATCCGAGTGTAATAATATCTTTCAGTTCATCGTAATCGCATTTTTGCAGTACGCTTTCACCCTTGCCCGCGGGAATGACGAGCGTTATTTTGCCGTGGGCATTCTTTTTATCTTTAAGCGTGACGTTGTATACCTCGTCAATGCCGTAGGGACATTCAAAGGGAAGGCGATATTTTTTCAGTAATTCAACAAGAATATCAAAAGTTTTGCTTTCGCACTTACCCAGAGCGATTGCGGCTTTGGTGATTGCCGCCATACCTATTGCAACCGCACTGCCGTGGGGAGTGGTATAGCCGCTTAAATTTTCCACTGCGTGGGCAACCGTGTGGCCGAAGTTGAGAAACATTCTCTCTCCTTTGTCAAATTCGTCTGCTTCAACGACCCTTGCCTTTATTGCTACACAGCGTGCAACAATTTCTTCAATATCCGTGTTGCTTTCAGTAAGTATATCAAGAAATCCGCCATCGCAGAACATTCCGTATTTTATAACCTCTGCCATACCGTTGGAAAATTCCTCATCGGGCAGGGTATCAAAGGTTGCCGTGTCGCAAAGCACGAGCTTCGGCTGATAAAAAGCACCGGCTAAATTTTTTCCCGCTTCAAGGTCTATTGCCGTTTTTCCGCCTACGGAGGAGTCAACCGCCGCAAGCAGGGTGGTGGGAAGCTGAACGAAATTCGTGCCCCTCATATAAACGGCTGCCGCAAAGCCGCAAAGGTCGCCGACAACACCGCCGCCAAGGGCGAAAAAAGTGTCGGTACGGCTGAATGCGTTTTCTGCCGCGAATTCAAGTATCGCCAGCAGGTTTTCGGCGGATTTAGAGCTTTCACCGTGTGGTATCACAAAGCTGAATACCTCAAAGCCCGCTTCTTTAAGGGAAGAACTCACTTTTTCGAGATATAATGCCGCAACATTGTCGTCGCTTATTATAAGCGCCTTGCCGTCAAGCCCGAGTGCCTTTGCCTCTTCACCCGCTTTATCAAGCAGACCCTTGCCGATTTTTACTCTGTAGGGCTTGCCTGCTTTAATGTCAATTTTTTTCGTCACTGTCAACCGCTTCCTTCATAAGCCTGCCCTCACGCAGCAGGTCTCTGATTTTTTCTTCATCGTTTTCTTTTAAAGCATCGCTGTATTTCTTAAGGTTTTCTATCATCAGGTCAATTTCCGTAATAAGGTTTTCGGAATTTTCAAGGAAAAGCTGTGTCCACATATTTTCGTTAAGCCACGCAACACGGGTTAAATCTTTGTAGCTGCCTGCGGAAAAGCCCTTGTGCACCTTTGAACGGGGGCTTTTGACGTATGCGTTTGATACCACGTGAGCCAGCTGTGAGGTGTAGGCAATGTTTACGTCGTGCACCTCGGGTGTCGATACCGTAACCGTGCCGAAGCCTGCCTTGAGCAGTACGTCTCTTAAATCTGCCAGCAGGTGCATATCCTCGTTGGGCTTGGGTACAAGTATCATCGTTGCGCCGTCAAAGAGAGTATCTTTTGAATTTTTAAGCCCTGAAAACTGCGTACCTGCCATCGGGTGACCGCCCACAAAGTTGAAGCCGTTTTCTTCCGCAATTGTGTAGCACGGGGGACAGACCGTAGCTTTTGTACCGCAAAGGTCAACCACGGTTGCGCCTTTTTTTACCTTTTTGGAAATCTTATCTACATATTCTACCACAGCATTGGGGTAAAGTGCAACGAAAATATAATCACATTCCGATACTGATTTGTCATCAAGCACTCCGTCGGTAATTCCGGCCATTACCGCATAGTCCGTAACAGCGGTGTTTATGTCGTAGCCGAATACCGTTTCGTTTGCTCTTTTAAATGCTTTTGCAAGTGAGCCTCCTATAAGACCGAGGCCGCATATACCGATTTTCATTGACTTTATCTCCTTTAATCAGTCTAACTCTGCAACTGCCTTGCGTATTGCGAATACACGCCTTGCAACGTCCTCAAACTGCTCGGGTGTAAGTGACTGCGGGCCGTCGCACAGTGCGTGCTGCGGGTCGTTGTGTACCTCTATCATAAGTCCGTCTGCGCCTGCTGCGGCTGCCGCCATAGCCATCGGCTTGACGAGCCTTGCAATACCGCTTGCGTGGCTGGGGTCAATAACTACGGGCAGGTGAGTGAGCTCCTTTAGCATAGGCACTGCGGAAAGGTCAAGCGTGTTTCTCGTGTAGGTTTCAAAGGTGCGTATTCCTCTTTCGCACAAAATGATGTTTTCATTGCCGCCCGCCATAATGTATTCGGCGCTCATCAGCAATTCCTTGAGGGTATTTGCAAGTCCTCTTTTAAGGAGAATGGGCTTGTTCGTTCTGCCGAGCTCCTTGAGCAGCTCAAAGTTCTGCATATTGCGTGCGCCGACCTGAATAACGTCAACCTTTTCAAACAGAGGCAGGTGGTGTGCGCTCATAATTTCGGTTACTATCGGCATACCTGTCTTTTCCTTGGCTTCAAGGAGAAGGTCAATACCCTCTGCGTGAAGGCCCTGGAAATCGTAGGGTGAGGTTCTCGGCTTGAAAGCACCGCCGCGCAGGAGTGTTGCACCGCCTGCCTGCACCTTTGTTGCAACTTCAAGAATCTGTGCTTCGCTTTCTACCGAGCAGGGGCCGGCGATAATGGCGAACTCGCCGCCGCCGATTTTAACGCCCGAGCAGTCAACAATCGTGTCGTCGGGGTGGAACTTTCTGTTTGCACTCTTGAAGGGGTCTGAAATTCGCTTAACGCTTTCAACTATATCCAATCCTTCAATAAGGTCAGTGTCGATTGCCGTAGTGTTGCCGACAAGGCCGAGTATGGTCTGATATTCGCCCTTGGAAATATGAACAAGAACCTTCTGTTCTTCAAGCCAGCTTATAAGGTTGTCAAGCTGGTTCTGTGTTGCGTTGCTTTTAAGTACTACTACCATTTTTAAAACACCTTTCAATAAAAAAATCAAGAGCCCTGCAGTGAATTTACTGCAAAGCTCTTTAAAATCGCTTTATAAATCTGCCTTTAATAAAGGCGCAGCAAAAATCACTTCTACTGTTTATTTCTCACCGAAATAAAAGTAAAAGTAAAAAAACTCGTATGCAGTTGCATTGGTTCTGCAAAGCATAATACTGCGTCTCCCGTGTCAAAGATTGTCTGCATTATACACCCGTAATTTTTGAATGTCAATAGTTTTTGCAAAAATAATTTTATCGCTTTCAATCGCTAAAGTATTTGTAGGTAATATTCAATTTGGTATTGCAAAAGCAATGTATATTTGTTAATATAATATAGTTAGAAATAAGGTGATTGTTATAAAAGCTAAATTAATTGATCTGCATACTCACTCGACCTGCTCGGACGGGTCAATGACCCCGACCGAATTGGTAAGGCACGCGGCTGAAAATTCGCTTGCCGCAATAGCTATGACAGACCACGACACCGTCAGCGGTGTTGAGGAAGCTTTAAGGGCAGGGGAACGGTACGGCATTGAGGTTGTGCCCGCAATTGAATTTTCGGTAAAATCCGAAACCGAAACTCATATACTCGGTTTTTTTATTGATATTCATAATCCCGTTTTACAGGGAATACTCAGCGAAATTATTGAAAAGCGCATTGAGCGCAACGCGATGACCGCAAAGCTTCTTCAAAACCTCGGCTTTGACGTTACGCTTGAAGAAGCGAAGTCGCTGGCACCCGGCGGTGTGGTCGGCAGGGCGCATTTTGCACGGGTTATGATGAACAAGGGCTTCGTTTCTTCCGTTAAGGAGGCTTTTGAAAAATACCTGGCATCCGGCAAGCCTGCCTATTTCGGCAACCAGAAGCTGGAGGCGAAAACGGCAATTGAAGCCATACATTCCGCAGGCGGCGTTGCGTTTCTTGCACACCCTCATCTTATAAAAATTCCCGATGAGAGATTGGAAAAATTTCTTGATGAGCTTAAAACCTTCGGCCTTGACGGACTTGAGGGCTATTATACCGACTATGACGAGGAAATGCAGGCGAAGTTTCAGGCTATGGCAGAAAGGCACGGTCTGGGAATAAGCGGCGGAACGGATTTTCACGCACAGATGAAGCCCCATATAGCTATCGGCAAGGGGCTTGGCAATATGGCAATACCCTACAGCGTTCTTGAAAAAATAAAAGAATCAGTCAGCAAAAAATAATTGCAGAGAGGTTATATTATGAAAGACTATATTCTCCACCTTGAAAATTCGGCAAATAATTGGGAAAACTGTACTCCGCTTGGCAACGGCTCAATGGGTCTGAGCGTTTTCGGCAGAACGGACAGCGAGCTTTTTGTTCTCAACGAGGAAACCGTGTGGGACGAGCCTGCCGAAATGAAGCCTGCAGGCAATTTCAAGGAAAAGATTGATTATATACGCTCGCTTTTTCTTGAGGGTAAGAATTTTGAAGCGGCAAAGTGGGCGGAGGAAAACCTTGAAAACGATTTCAACGTTATTGCTTCCTTTGAGGTTGCAGGCAGACTTAACGTCGAATTTGACGACAGGTCGAAGGCGAAGAATTACCGCCGCGACCTCAACCTTAATAAAGGCGTTGCAACCGTGAGCTATACGAAGAAGAATGTTGAGACGGTTGAGGAATGCTTTGTTTCCTATGAGGAAAAGCTGATGGCGGTTAAGTTCAGCTTTTCCGAAAAGTCATCCTTCAATATCACGTACGACCGTGACCTTGTAACCGAGAAAACTGCTGTGGGCAACAAGCTGGTTGCCTGCTGCGATACCGCACACAAGACGCACGGCTTCTGCGTTGCGGTAAGGGTAGACACAAACGGTGAGGTTACCGCAAAAACAGACAGCCTGCGTGTTGAAAATGCAACCGAGGCTGTGATTTACATAAATATCGTTTCCGATAATATTGACAAGAATTACAGAACAGCCTGTGTCGAAAAGCTGAGCAGTGATTTCGATTACGAAGTAATTAAGGCCGAACACGTTAAGAGCTTCTCTTCGGTTATGGAACGCAGTGATGTCTGCTTTGAAGCAGATGAGGAGCTTGAAAAGCTTCCCGTTGACAAAAGGCTTGAAAGGCTGAAAAAGAACGACAAAGCAACCGATTTCGGGCTGATGTCGCTTTACTGGCAGTTCGGCAAGTATCTGCTTGTCAGCTCAAGCAGACCGGGCACTCTGCCTGCAAATCTTCAGGGTGTCTGGGGAGAGAGAATGCAGAATCCGTGGAATGCGGATTACCACACCAATATCAACCTGCAGATGAACTACTGGCAGGCAGAACAGGCAAATATCAGCGAGTGCACGAAGCCGCTGTTTGACTATATGAACACGAACCTTCTTGAAGGCGGCAGAAAGGCAGCGAAGGATTACTACGGCTGCAACGGCACGGTTACCCACCACCTGAGCGATATTTACGGCTTCAACGGACCGGCAGACGGCGTTTGGGGTCTGTGGCCCGTAGGCGGTGCGTGGCTTGCCTTCCATATGTGGGAGCATTTTCTCTACACCCGTGACCTTGATTTCCTTAAAAACGAAGCCTATGAATACATAAAAGCCTGTGTTGACTTTTTCCTTGATTATATGGTTGAAGACGGTGAAGGCAGACTTCTTACGGGTCCCTCCGCTTCACCCGAAAACGAATATATCGGTGCCGACGGTAAGCCCGTGACGATGTGTATGGCACCCACAATGGACAGACAGATTGTAAGCGGTCTGTTTGAATTCTATCTCGAAACCGAAAACCTTCTCGGTATGAATACCGAAACGGCAGAAAAGGTAAAAGAGGCACTTTCCAAAATCCCGCCCATGCAGGCAGGTAAGCACGGCCAGCTTATGGAATGGCTTGAGGATTACGACGAGGAAGACCCCGGACACCGTCACATTTCTCACGCCTTCGGCCTTTATCCTTCTGCACAGATTACGAGAAATACACCCGAGCTTTACAAGGCGATAAGAGTTACTCTCAACCGCAGGCTTGCCAACGGCGGCGGTCATACGGGCTGGAGCAGAGCGTGGCTTATAAATCTTTTTGCAAGACTGCGTGACGGAAACGAGGCTTATAAGCACGTCAGACTTCTCTTTACACGTTCAACTCTGCCCAACCTTTTTGACACTCATCCGCCCTTCCAGATTGACGGTAACTTCGGTGGTGCGGCAGGTATAGGCGAAATGCTTATGCAAAGCCACGAGGGCGTGATTTCCCTGCTTCCCGCAACGGTGTCCTTCCTGTCAGGCTCATTCAACGGGCTCAAGGCAAGGGGCGGTGTTGAGGTTTCCGCACGGTTTAAAGAAGGCAGAGTTATTTCCTGCAGCCTTGTTTCGGAATCCGCACAGTCGGTAAAGGTGGAAATCAACGGCGAAATCAAAGAATGTGCACTTGAAGCAAATAAAGAATATGTACTTACCGCATAAATATTGCTTCTGCGGCGAGAATCAGCGCAACGCCGGGTGAGCCCAGAACGGCGGCAGTGCCGAGCGTGTACCAGTTTACCGCTACGCTTATTCCCGTTGCAAGCCCTATCAGCTTTACGGCATAAAGGGCGGCAACACCTTGGAAAACAGTGGCAAACAGCCCCTTGAAAAAGCATTTTCTTTTCAGCATTACCGTCAGTACGGTCAGAACGCATACAGCGGCAAAGCTTATAACAACTGTCGTAGACTTCATTTTATTCCCTCTTTCCCTGTGCTGTCAGGTTTTGCTCTTTTGCAAGTGCCAGCATATACCTGTAGCGTGCCTTGAGCGCTTCAATTTCAAAAATAGTTGCCTCTACAAGGTCGCTGTCGCTTTGCAGCTCAAAGCGCTCGTATGCTCTTTCAAGTGCACGGCTGATGTCCTGAATTTCATTAATCAGATTTATGTTTTCTTCATCAGCCTTTTTGCGGTTCAATAAATCAATTAAAGCAGCCATAATCTATCCTTTCTGTTCACAAACTGTATAACATTTTTATGTAATGATAATGGACAATTATTCTTGCATTTATTCATTATTCAATAATGGTTAAGGAGACGAATTTATGAATATCACAAAACTTACACCCTTTGCGGTGCGCACCATCTGGGGCGGCAGAAAGCTTATTGAAAATTATAACGTCAAAACCGACCTTGAAAACTGCGCCGAAGCGTGGATGCTTTCCTGCTTCAAGGATTTTGAGTGTAAGGCCTGCGGCGGCGAGTACGACGGACTTACAATGACGGAAATTATTGAAAAGGCAGGCAAGGGTATACTTGGAAAGAACGCAGAAAATTTTGACGATTTTCCGATTCTGATTAAGTTTATCGATGCGGCGGACGACCTTTCAGTGCAGGTGCACCCCGACGATGAATATGCAAAGCAGTACAACGGCGGCTTTGGTAAGACCGAGTGCTGGTATATTATGGACTGTGAGCCGGGCGCAAGAATTATATACGGCTTCAAGAATAAAATCACAACCGAGGAATTCGCAAAGGCAATTGAAGAAAACAGAATTGAGGACGTTGTGAATTATGTTGAAGTAAAGAAGGGCGATTTCTTCTTTATCGAGGCCGGTACTCTTCACGCAATCTGCAAGGGCATACTTCTTGCAGAGGTTCAGCAGAATTCAAACGTCACCTTCAGAGCCTACGATTACAACCGCTTTGATGCAAAGTGCAACGGCCCGAGGCCGCTTCACGTAAAGGAAACACTCGACGTTACAAAGTGCGAGCCTGCGTGCCCGTCAATTCCGACACTTACAAAAACGGAAAAGCTTGACGGCGCAACGAAAACCGAGCTTGTCAGCTTTGAGCTTTTCAGCGTGAACAGAGTTGAAATTGACGGTACCTACAAGGGCCTTGCCGATGAAAATTCTTTTGTACACATTATGATTCTTGACGGCTGCGGCAGAATTTCCTGCGGCGGCGTTACGCTTGATATTGCCAAAGGCGACGGCGTATTCGTACCCGCAAATGCAGGAGAGTACGTTGTTGAGGGCAAGGTAGAAATTTTAGAGAGCAGGGTATAATTACAGTTTGTCGGGGACAAACAATGCAAAATGCAAAGTTCAAAATGCAAAATTGTGGGAGGGCTCCGCCCTCACCCATTTGTATAAATCTCTCTAAATTGACATTTTATAAAATTCGGAGCGAAGCGACCCTTAACTTTGCACTTTGCGTTTTGCACTTTGCATTCATTTCGGCAAACTGTAATCTGGAGTAACTATGGCAGTATTATCAGCACAAAACTTGAATATGTCCTTTGGTGACCGTGTGCTTTTTGACAAGGTTTCCTTTGATATAAAGGAAGGTGAGCGTGTCGGCCTCATCGGCGCAAACGGTACGGGCAAAACCACGCTTTTCCGCCTTGTTTTGGGGCAGGAGCAACCTACCTCCGGCGAAATTCACCCGGGTAAAAACACCGTTGTGGGCTATATGGAGCAGCACGCCTGCCGTAACTCGGTGAGAAGCATTTACGATGAAATTCTCACCGTCTTTGAGCCGCTTATGCAAATTGAAATCCGTCTGGAGCAGTTAAACCGCCTTATCGACAAGGGCGGAGATATTGATGCTCTGATTGACGAGCAGCTTCGCCTGCACGAAAAGTATGAGCGTGACGGCGGCCTCACCTACAGAAGCCGCGCAAAATCAATGCTCACGGGCCTGGGCTTCCCTGCCGAAATGCATACTCTTGCCTGCGACAGACTCAGCGGAGGTCAGCGTTCAAAGCTGAGCCTCGGCAAGCTCCTGCTTTCCTCACCCGATTTACTGCTGCTTGACGAGCCGACTAATCATCTTGATATTGAAAGCGTGCAGTGGCTTGAAAATTTCCTTACGGATTACAAGGGTGCGGCGCTGATTATTTCGCACGACCGTTATTTTCTTGACCGTGTCACAACGCGAACAATGGAAATCGAGCACCGCAGAATGAGAATTTACAACGGCGGCTACACGAAATTTCTCGAACAGAAGGAAAAGGACAAAATTATTGAACAGCGCCATTACGACAACACGATGGCGGAGGTTCACAGAATAGAAAAAATAATCGAACAGCAAAAGCAGTGGAACAGAGAGCGAAATATCCGAACAGCAGAGCATAAGCAGAAATCAATAGACCGCCTGCTTGACGGACTTGAAAAGCCCGAGTCGGACGAGGCAACGCTGAAATTCAAATTCGGCACTCTCGTTGAAACGGGTAACGATGTACTTATAACCCGGGGCTTGACCAAGGGCTTCGGTGCAGAGCCTCTGTTTGAAAATGTGGATTTATTGATTAAAAAAGGTGAGCGTGCGTTTCTGCTCGGCGCAAACGGCTGCGGCAAAACAACTTTTCTGCGTGTGCTTGTCGGTCAGTATATTCCTCAGGCGGGTATACGCAAATTCGGCGAAAACGTAAGGGTCGGCTATTTTGACCAATCGCTTGAAGGCTTGCACGAGGACAAAACCGTGCTCGACGAGGTGTGGGACCAATACCGCAAATTAACACAGACCGAGGTGCGCAGTGCCCTTGCCGCCTTCCTTTTCAGAGGGGACGATGTTTTTGCAAGGGTAGGCGACCTTAGCGGCGGCGAAAAGGCAAGGCTGGCAATGCTCAAACTGATGCTCGGCGGCTACAATCTGCTGCTGCTTGACGAGCCGACAAACCACCTTGATATAAGCTCGCGTGAGGCGCTTGAGGATGCGCTTTTGGATTATGACGGCACTATGCTGATTGTTTCGCACGACCGTTATTTTATAAATAAGCTTTCTACCCGTATTCTGCGCCTTGGCAGAAACGGTGCGGAGGACTTCGGCAACGATTACGACGAATACCTTGCCCGTCTTGAAGCAATCAAGGCGCAGCAGAGTGCACAGCCGAAGGAAAAGGAAACGAAAGAGGACGGCTATAAACAGCGCAAGCTCAAGGACAGCGAGCGCCGAAAGCTCGCCGCCGCCTGCCGCAGGGCAGAGAGCGATATAGCTGCAACCGAAGAAAAAATAGCCGTTCTTGAGACTCAGCTTGCAAGCCCCGAAACGGCGGCGGATTACGAAAAGGTTATTTCTCTTACAGCCGAACTTGATGAAGCCAACGAAGCCCTTATACTTCTTATGGAGGAGTGGGAAAGGCTTCAGGAGCAGCTTACAGAATGAATAAGGGTGCCGAGTATAATCCGAACTCGCCCAAAAGCGTGAATTTCTGCGGCTTTTCGGCGTTTCGGATTTGAAAGGCGACAGCCTGTCGGCATCCTCAACATCCAAAAATCCATCAAAAATTCGCACTTTTGGGTCAAGGATTTTTTGCGAAGCGGATTTTTGGCATATCAAGGCACAAAACGCAGTAAATCCTAACGGATTTACGAGTATTTTAACGATGAGATGGCGGAAATTCGCCCCGCAAAAAACGGGTTCGGATTATACTCGCCACCCTAAACCGGGAGGTTGAACGATAATGAAAAACATTACCAACGCACAATGGATTAAAAGCCCCAAGCTCTGCAAGGAATGTGAAATTCGCTATTCCAAGAGCTTTGAGGTAAAAAAAGACCTTGTCAGCGCAAGCCTTGAGGCAACGGCACTCGGCGTCTATGTTGTTGACATCAACGGCAAAAGGGTAGGGGACTACGTGCTTGCACCCGGCTGGACGGCTTACCAGAAGCGCCTGCAGGTGGAAACCTACGATGTAACAGCAATGCTTAAGGAAAACAACACTGTTTCAATCGGTGTCGGCCCCGGCTGGAAGGGCAGGTATTTTACCGGTACCGAGCGATGTGCAGGCTATTTCCTCGGTGTGCGTGAAACGGCGCTTATTGCCGCACTTACCCTTGATTATGCCGACGGTACGAGTGAGGTGATATATACCGACGGCTCCTGGACGGTACAGCTCGGTAAATTCGTTTCAACCGACCTTTACAACGGCTATACTTACGACCCGAACTTTGTTGATGAAGAGCCGATGAAGGCTATAGCCTTCCCGCACAACAATAAGATTCTCCTTGACCGTCAGGGCGAAAGGGTTGTTGAGCAGGAAAGACTTCCCGCAAAGGAAATTATAATCACACCCAAGGGCGAAACCGTTATTGACTTCGGCCAGAATCTTACGGGCTACGTTGAATTCAGAATTAAGGGCAACAAGGGCGAAACCGCTGTTATTCACCACGGTGAGGTGCTTGATGCCGAGGGTAATTTCTACAGGGATAATCTCCGTGCCGCAAAGGCGCAGGCTTGCTTTGTATGTGACGGTGAGGAGCACGTCTGCAAGCCCGATTTTGATTTCTTCGGCTTCCGTTACATAAAGCTTGAAAACTGGAGCGATGAAGTAAGGCTCGAAAACTTTACGGCTATAGTCGTTCATTCCGATATTAAGCGCACGGGTTACTTCGAGTGCTCAAGCGAAATGCTCAACAAGCTCTATCATAACGTAATCTGGGGTCAGAAGGGCAACTATCTCGACGTGCCTACCGACTGTCCTCAGCGTGACGAGCGTCTTGGCTGGACGGGTGATGCACAGGTTTTCGTAAAGGCTGCCGCCTACAACTTTGACGTTGAACGCTTCTTCCTCAAGTGGCTTGCCGACCTTCGTGCGGAGCAGAGGCCGTGGGGCACGATACCTCACGTAATCCCCGATATTTTTGACGTTGATGAAAATTCCTCCGCGGCCTGGGCGGATGCCGCAACGGTCTGCCCGTGGCAGATGTATCTGTCCTATGCAAACAAGGACCTCATTGCCGAATCACTCGACTCAATGAAGAATTATATCGAGTATATCGAAAACAGCAGTGTTGACGGCATCTGGTGCAAGAGCTGGCATTTCGGTGACTGGCTTAACCTTGACGCAAGTGACGTCGGCAAATGCGACGTCGGCACAAACAAGGACCTTATTGCAACCGCTTACTATATTTATTCAAGCGAAATTCTTATAAAGTCTATGGAGCTTTGCGGTGAGGATGCAAGTGAATACAAGACGAAGCGAGAGAATTCAATCATCGCTTTCCGTAATATGTTTATGGAAAACGGCAGAATCAAGCCCGAATATGCAACGCAGACAGCCGCAACCCTTGCCGTACACTTCGGCATTTCCGACAACATAGCCGAAACAGCAAAACAGCTCAACGAGCTTGTAACGGAGTGCGGCCACCTCAAAACAGGCTTTGTCGGCACGCCGTATCTTCTCCATGCACTTACCGATAACGGCTATGTGAAGACGGCCTACGACCTTATTCTCCGCGAAGAATATCCGTCGTGGCTCTTCTCCGTGCGTATGGGCGCAACCACTATATGGGAGCATTGGGACAGCCTGAGAGAGGACGGCACGATGTGGAGCACGGATATGAATTCCTTTAACCACTACGCCTACGGTGCGGTTGCCGATTGGATGTACGGCGATATGGCAGGTATCAAGGTTGACGAAAAGAACCCTGCTTATAAGCACATCTTCTTCAGACCCTATACCGACCCCCGTATTGACTGGGTAAAGGCAAGCGTTGAAACGCGCAACGGCTTAGTCAAGAGCGAGTGGAAAACCGAAAACGGCAAAACCGCCTATACCTTTACAGTGCCCGAGGGCTGTACCGCAACCGTAATTTTACCCGGCGGAGAGTACGAAGTCGGCTCAGGCGTACACGGTTATATTGTGTGAAATAATAAATAACGATGAATAAAGAAAAAGAATAAATGCTGGCGGGCTTCGCCCACAGCCGTTGTATTTCGTAGCGAAGCGATTTTATTTATTCTTCCTTATTTCTTCTTTATTCTTTGAATTTCGTGTTGACACCGCAAAATCGGTGTGATATAGTCAGCATATCCCCAAAAATATTTTTTAGGAGTGACTAAAATGTCAAAGTCAAGAAAAATACTTCTTGCCGTTATCGCTGTGGCAATAGTCGGTCTGCTCGTCTGGGCAGGCGTTTCGGGCGGCGCAATGGCAACCGCTGACTGCGTGGACTGTGCAGGCGCAGGCCTCGTTGACGGCGCAGAGTGCGAAACCTGCGGCGGTGCAGGTCAGGTTACGGCTTCGTGGTGGGCACTTGTTCCGCCCGTAATCGCTATCGGTCTTGCTCTTATAACAAAAGAAGTTTACAGCTCTCTTTTCATCGGTATCCTTTCCGGCGCTCTTCTCGGAGCAAACTTCAGCTTTACCGGCACTATGGATATCCTCACTAACGACGGTCTTATTTCCGCCGTTTCCGGTACGGCAGGTATCTTTGTTTTCCTTGTCGTTCTCGGCGTTCTCGTTGCCCTTGTCAATAAGTCGGGCGGTTCGGCAGCCTTCGGCCGCTGGGCACAGACCCATATCAAGTCCCGCACGGGTGCAATGCTTGCAACCTTTGTGCTCGGCGTACTTATCTTTATTGACGACTACTTCAACTGCCTTACAGTCGGTTCCGTTATGCGTCCCGTAACGGACAGCAAGAAGATTTCCCGTGCAAAGCTGTCCTATCTTATCGATGCTACGGCAGCACCTATTTGTATGATCGCCCCCATCTCCTCCTGGGCAGCTGCAGTTTCCTCTTACGCTCCCGAGGGTGAAGGCCTGTCCCTCTTTATCAAAGCAATTCCCTTCAACTTCTATTCACTTCTCACACTCATTTTCGTAATTGCTCTTGCAGTTATGAAGTTTGACTTCGGCCCGATGAAGCTTCATGAGTTCAACGCTCAGAAGCACGGCGACCTTTACACGAGCGGTGAAAAGGCAGAGGTTACCGAAGAGGGCTTCAACCCCAAGGGTAAGGTTATTGACCTTGTTCTTCCCATAGTTGTTCTCATCGTTGCCTGCGTATTTGCTCTTATTTACGTCGGCGGCTTCTTCGACGGTGTCGATTTCATCACAGCCTTCGGCGATACGGACGCTACGGTCGGTCTTCCCTGGGGCAGCATAATTGCTCTCGTGTTTACAATTGCTTACCTTGCACTCCGTAAGGTTATTTCCGTTAAGGAAGCAATGGAATGTATCCCCAAGGGCTTTATTGCAATGGTTCCCGCTATCCTTATTCTCACATTCGCAACCTCTCTTAAGAATATGACCGCTGTTCTCGGCGCACAGCCCTTTGTCAACAGCGTTATGACAAACGCAGGTACTTTTGCTAACTTCATGCCTGCTATCATCTTCCTCGTTGCCTGCTTTATCTCCTTCTCAACAGGTACTTCATGGGGCACCTTCGGTATCCTTATTCCGATTGTCGTCGTTATCTTCGAAGCAGGCGATCCTCTCCAGATTGTTTCAATGTCCGCTTGCCTTGCAGGTGCTGTCTGCGGCGACCATTGCTCACCCATCTCCGATACGACGATTATGTCCTCCGCAGGCGGTCAGTGTAACCACCTCAACCACGTTTCAACCCAGCTTCCCTATGCTGTCACGGTTGCAGCGTTCTCCTTTGTCGGTTACATCATCGCCGGCTTCGTTCCCAATGCGGCTATCGTTCTTCCCCTTATGATTGTTGTTATGCTTGCCGGTATGTTTATCATCAAGCTTACAACCGCCAAGAAGGCAGTCAAGTAAAGTTAATATTCACTCACAAATCAGCCTTGATTTTTCAGGGCTGATTTTTTTATGTGGTAAACCGCCGTTTTTCTCAGCCTTATAATTGCCGCAAGGTTGGGTATTGCCATAAGTGCGTTGAAAATATCGGACAGTGCCCATACCGTGTCCGATGAGGCGCAGGTGCCAACAACCGTGCAGATTAAAAACACAATTCTGTAGGCCGTCACAGCCTTTTCGCCGAAGGCGTATTCCACTGCTTTTTCGCCGTAAAAGCCCCAGCCGATTATAGTTGCAAAGGCAAAAAGGCACAGTGCAACACACACGAAAGGTCCGCTTGAATTTCCGAAAATACCCGAAAAAGCAGTAACGCTCATCTGTACGGGCGAAAGGGTAGCGCCGCTATTGTAAGCTGAGCCTGTCATAAGCGCAAGAGCGGTCAGCGTGCACATCAGCACGGTGTCAATAAAAACCTCGGCAATTCCCCACAGACCCTGCGTCAACGGCTCTTTTACGTCTGCCGAGGCGTGCACAATCGGTGAAGAGCCCAGACCCGCTTCGTTAGAAAAAACACCCCGTGCAAAGCCTTCTCTAAGTGCCTTTGAAAGCGTGTACGAGCCCAAACCTGCCGATACCGAGCCAAAATCAAAAGCCGAAACAAAAATCTGCTTTATACAAGGAACAATAAGGCTGCAATTCTTGATTATTATTGCCAGAAGTGCAATTATCACCGCGAGTGAAAGCGGCGGAATTATTCTTTCCGTAACCCCCGAAACCCTCTTTATTCCCCCGAAAATAATCATACCCGCAACGGCGGCAACCGCAACGCCTAACGCCAAGGGTACGGCTTTTGTCTGTTCACAAACGGCGGTGCTTATGGCGTTTGCCTGCGCCATATTTCCCATTCCGAGTGCCGCGCCCACGCAGAAAATGCTGAAAACGCAGGCGGTTTTTCTGCTGAAGGCCTTTTCTATGTACAGCAAGGAACCGCCCATCCACTCGTTTTTTTCATTCTTTGCCCTGTATTCAATGCCCAGTATGTTTTCCGCACAGCTTGTCATTTCACCCAGAGTTGCCGAAACAATCATCCAGAAAACGGCTCCCGGGCCGCCTGCGGTCAGTGCACTTGCAACGCCGACTATATTGCCTGTGCCCATACACGCGGCAAGCGCTGCGGAAAGAGCGGCGAAAGGCGATATGCCGTCTTTTGCATCGGCTTTTTTTATACTGCCGAAGGTTGAACGGAATATATATACGGGTCTTCGTATCTGTAAAAATCCCGATTTTACGCTGAAATATAACCCTACCCCGAAAAATGCCGCAAGCAGTAACGGGTTCCAACAAAACTCACGGGCCGCAAATATTATCTCTGACATAATTTTTCACCAAATATCAAAATAAGTCTTTATATTTTTATAATTATGTTGTATGATGAAAACGTAGTACAAATTACGGTTTGTAGGGGCGCCCTCGGTCGTCTGTTAAATCGGAACAAACCTGACAAAGGGCATTTCGTAGTGCCTTGTCTCATCTTAAAGTTGACTTTTTGTAGGGGCGGATATTATCCGCCCGTGTTGATAACGCTCAGTTTGCTGGCGGCTGATAGCCGCCCCTACTGTGAAGTTTTAGGTGAAACAAGGTAGTAGGGGTCGGCGTCCTCTACGGTCAATAACCAAATATACATTAATAAAAAGCTCAGCAAACCGCAATTTATCGAACACTTTACAACATAGGAGGTTTCAGTTATGTGTCAGTACTGTGTAGACGAAAGCACCATAAAGGTTACAAATTACGAAGTTATGGGTAAGCTCCCTGACCCGTTTAAATTTGATGACGGTACGCGTGTAAAAGCAAAGGCAGACTGGGGAAAACGCCGTGAGGAAATGCTTAAAACGGCTGTTGAGCTTCAGTACGGAACAATGCCGCCGAAGCCCGAATTTCTGGAGATAGAGCCGCTGTATATCAGTAACGTTGAATCCTACAGAATACATACGGGCACCCGCGAAAAGCCCGTAGTTTTCACAATGTATGTAAAGGGTGCGGACAGAGAAAACAAGCGTCCCGTTGTTGTTGACGGCGATATGTGCTTTGATTACCCGTTTGACAAAAAATACACCTCGATTTTCAAGGATAACGGTATAGCAATCTGCCTTTTTAACCGCTGCGAGCTTGCTCACGACGGCAATGAAAGAGGCCCCGGTCACGGTCAGCTTTACGATACCTATCCGGAATACACCTTCGGTGCACTGGGTGCCTGGGCGTGGGGCTATTCACGCTGTGTTGATGCACTTGAAAAGCTCGGCATTGCCGACATGAGCTGTGTTACCTTTACGGGCCATTCACGCGGCGGTAAAACGGCCGCACTTGCAGGCGTGCTTGATGAGCGTGCCGCAATAGTAAACCCCAACGAAACCTGTGCCGGCTCTTGTGCCTGCTACCGTGTGCATATGTCTGCAATCAAGGAAAACGGCGAGGAAAACCGCAGCGAAACGCTTGACGACCTGATTAACCGCTTCGGCTTCTGGATGGGTCCGGATATGGCTGAGTACGCAAAAAATGAGGCGGAGCTTCCCTTTGATGCTCACTTTATCAAGGCGCTTGTTGCTCCGCGCGTGCTTTTTGTTTCCGAGGCGGCGAGCGATATCTGGGGCAACCCCATAGGCTCGTGGCAGACCACAATGGCGGCAAAGGAAGTTTACAAATTCCTCGGTGTACGGGAGAATCTTCTCTGGTATTACCGCAAGGGTGTTCATTCCCACCACCACCGTGACCTTGAAATGCTCGTAAACGTCATTCGTCACGTGAAATACGGCGAAGAGCTGAACGGCTGTTATTCCAAAACTCCCTTTGTTCAGCCTGAGCTGATTTTTGACTGGAAGGCACCTGAAGAATAATAAAAATATACTTTACTTTTAATTAAATATTTGATAAAATACACGAAAAGTTATTTGAGGAGAAAAACGAAATGGCTGCAAGAATTGTAATTGCTTCCGGCAAAGGCGGCGTAGGCAAATCGTCCTTCACTGCGGGTATTGCCTGTGCCCTTCAGAATTCGGGGCATAATGTGCTTGTGGTGGACTGCGATATCGGTCTGCGCAGTCTCGATATAATTCTGGGCGCAGGTGCGGATATGCTTTTTACCTGGGGTGATATAATTGCAGGCAGATGCAGCTGTGACGATGCGCTGACCCGTACCAACTGCGGCTGTTCACTGCTTTGTGCCCCTTCGGAATTTGAGGACTGCTTCACACCTGAGGCTATGCGAAGCATGGCAGACGAATTTGAGGAGCGCTTTGATTATATACTTTTCGATTCTCCCGCAGGCATAGGCAACGGCTTCAGGCTGGCCGCGGCTGCGGCTGAGAGTGCAATTGTCGTTGCCACTCCGGACGGCGTGTGTGTGCGAAGCGGTGCGGCTGCGGCAGACAAACTCGCCGCAATGGGCATCAAAAACAGCCGTCTGGTAATCAACCGTTTCGATAAAAAAGCCACAATCAAGGGCAAACGCCTGAATATTGACGATGTAATCGACTCAACCTGTCTTCGCCTTATAGGTGTCGTACCGCAGGATAACGTGCTTTCCTTCAATATGACCTGCGGCAGGCTTTTGCCAAAGAGAAGCCCGTCTGCGGCGGCTTTCCTCAGAATTGCCTCCCGTCTTGAGGGCAAAAGAGTGCCTCTTGAAATTGACTGACAGGTATATCAATAAAAAACTATTAATATATCTAAAAAAATATTTGACTTATAAGGGGTTTTTTGGTAAAATATATGGGTAAAATAGGTTTTAGTGTAATTAAGACCTGTTATCCTGAAAATTGCGGTACAGAAAGGAAAAAGAGTATGAACATTGCTTTAATAGCTCACGATGCAAAGAAAGAACTTATGACCCAGTTTTGTATTGCCTACTGCGGAATTCTCAGCAGGCACTCACTTTGCGCAACGGGCACTACGGGCAAGCTTGTAAGCGAAGCAACCGGCCTTAAAATCCAGAGCTTCCTGAGCGGTTCCCAGGGCGGCGACCAGCAGATTGCCGCAAGAATTGCCTGCAATGAAATCGACCTGCTGCTTCTTTTCCGCGACCCGCTCAATCCCAAGCCGCACGAGCCGAACGAAGCAACGCTTTTAAGGTTGTGCGACGTACACAATATCCCCGTTGCAACCAACATCGCAACAGCCGAGGCAATAATCCACAGCCTTGAACGAGGCGACCTCGACTGGCGTGACATAGTTAACCCGAAGAACTGATAAATAACGTCGGGGCGGACAAAACGATTGTCCGCCCTGTAGTCATATTTTTAACCACTTGCGAAAGGATTTTTTACAATGGCATTAGTTACCAAAGCTATCAAGGGTACGCAGGATTTACTGCCTAACGAGAGCTATAAAAACCGCTATGTTGAGCAGACGATGCTCGATATTGCAAGCAAATTCGGCTACAGGGAAATACGCACTCCCGTCTTTGAACACACCGAGCTTTTCAGCCGCGGCGTAGGCGATACGACAGACGTTGTCCAGAAGGAAATGTACACCTTCGACGATAAGGGCGGCCGTTCAATCACTCTTCGTCCCGAGGGTACTGCCGGCGCAATGAGGGCCTTTCTTGAGCACGGCCTTTTCAACGAGCCGTTGCCGCAGAAGGTCAGCTATCTTACCTCCTGCTACCGTTACGAAAAGCCCCAGGCGGGCAGACTGCGCGAATTCCACCAGTTCGGCGTTGAGTGCCTGGGCACAGCCGCACCTGCAGCTGATGCAGAGCTTATCAGCCTTGCCCACGAAATCTTTTCGCATCTCGGCGTAGAAGGTCTTCAGCTTGAAATCAATTCAATCGGCTGTCCGACCTGCCGCATAAAGTACCACGAGGCGCTTCACAGCTATTTTGAGTCTGAGAAGGCTGACCTTTGTGAAACCTGCCTTGACCGCCTTGGCAGAAACCCGATGCGTATTCTCGACTGCAAGAGCCCTGTCTGCAGCGCAATTGCAAAGGATGCTCCGAAGGTGCTCGATTACATCTGTGAGGATTGCTCGGCACACTTTGAAACAGTCAAAAAGCATCTCGATGCAATGAATATCCCTTATGTTGTAAATCCGACCATCGTAAGAGGTCTCGATTATTATACAAGAACGGTTTTTGAGTTTGTTTCCACGCAGATAGGTGCTCAGGGCACGGTCTGCGGCGGCGGCAGATACGACGGGCTTGCAGAACAGCTCGGCGGTAACAGCACTCCGTCACTCGGCTTTGCGCTCGGTATTGAACGGCTTATGCTTCTCATGCAGGCGCAGAACACGCCTCTGCCCGAGGAGGAAAAGCCCGACCTTTATATCGCTTCAATGGGCGAGGAGGCAACCGTGCTTGCCGCAAAGCTTGCCGCTTCTCTTCGTGAGGAGGGCATCTCCGTGCAGTACGATGTTGCGGGCCGTTCCGTAAAGGCACAGATGAAGTTTGCAAACAAGCTCGGTGTACGCAACACCGTTGTAATCGGCGACAGTGAAATTGAAAGCGGCAAGGTCACTGTTAAGGATATGAACGGCGGCGAAAGCGTTGAAATGGAGCTTGACGGCTTTGAGGACAGCTACCAGAGCTATCTCATTCAGTCGGCTGTTGCCGAAATTGCAGGCGCGGACGGCTTGGATATGAGCGGCATTGATATTGCCGGCTTGTTTTGATTAAATCTCTAAAGGAGTAAGAATAAAATGGAATTTATGACAGGACTTAAAAGAACAAATTACTGCGGCGAGCTTCGTGCGAGCGATGCAGGCAGAGAAGTAGTTGTTGCCGGTTGGGTACAGCGTCAGCGCGACCTCGGCGCACTTATCTTTATTGACCTTCGTGACCGCACGGGTATAGTACAGCTTGCCTTTGACGATAATACGGACAGAGCGGTTTTTGACAAAGCGTTTGCCTGCAGAAGCGAGTACGTTCTTATGGCAAAGGGCGTTGTCCGTGAGCGTTCCTCCAAGAATCTCGACATTCCCACGGGCGAAATCGAAATTGAGGTAACGGAGCTTCGTGTGCTCAATAAGAGCGAAACACCTCCCTTTGATATCGTTCCCAACTGTCAGACCTCGGAGCTTACCAGACTCAAGCACCGCTATCTTGACCTTCGCCGTCCCGACCTTCAGTCAAACATTATGCTTCGCCATAAGATTGCAAAGGTTACCCGTGACTACTTCGATGAAAACGGCTTTATCGAAATCGAAACACCCATCCTCATTCGTTCCACACCCGAGGGTGCGCGTGACTATATCGTTCCCAGCCGTATTCACAAGGGCAGCTTCTACGCTCTTCCCCAGTCACCTCAGCTTTATAAGCAGCTTTCAATGGTTGCGGGCTTCGACAGATATATGCAGATTGCACGCTGCTTCCGTGACGAGGACCTGCGTGCAGACAGACAGCCCGAATTCACACAGATTGACCTTGAAATGTCCTTCGTTGAAATGGACGATGTTCTTGCAATAGGCGAGGGCTATGTCAAGAGAGTGTTCAAGGACGTTCTCGGTGTTGAAATTGAAGGCGATATTCCGAGGCTTACCTATAAAGACGCTATGGACCGCTACGGTTCCGATAAGCCCGATACACGCTTTGCTATGGAACTTTATGACCTTACCGATGTTGTCAAGGGCTGCGGCTTCAGCGTGTTTACGGGTGCAACCGAAAACGGCGGCAGCGTAAGAGGTATCACTGCAAAGGGTGCTGTTACAACTCTTACAAGAAAAGAAATCGACAAGCTCACCGAATTTGTCAAGGGCTCAGGCGCAAAGGGCCTTGCATGGATAAGACTCAATGAGGACGGCACAATGGCTTCTTCGTTTGCAAAGTTTATGACAGAGGACGAAATGGCTGCTATCCTTGCCAAGGCAGATGCCAAGGCGGGCGACGTGGTTCTCATCATTGCCGACCCGAAGAATGCACTTGTTCTCAATACTCTCGGTCTGCTTCGCTGCGAGGTTGCACGCAAGCTCGACATTATCCCGAAGGATAAGTACAATTTCCTCTGGATTACCGAATTCCCGTTCTTCGATTGGGATGAGGAGCTTGGCCAGTTCGTTGCCATGCACCACCCCTTCACAGCTCCTATGGACGAGTGTATAGAATACCTTGAAACAGACAAGGCAAAGGTACGCGCAAAGGCCTACGACCTTGTACTCAACGGTATCGAGCTCTCTTCCGGCTCAATCCGTATCACCAACCCCGAGCTTCAGAGCCGTATTTTCTCTCTCCTCGGCCTTACAGATGAGCAGGCACACGAAAAGTTCGGCTATCTTCTGGATGCATTCCGTTACGGTGCTCCTCCCCACGGCGGTATGGGCATCGGCCTTGACAGACTTATTATGCAGATGCTCGGCTGTGACAGCCTTCGTGACGTTATTGCTTTCCCGAAGGTACAGAATGCAACAGAGCCTATGACGGAGTGCCCTGCACCTGTTGACGGCGTTCAGCTTACCGATCTGGGTATCAGCGTTACAGTTCAAGAAAAATAATCGAAAAGAGATAAAAAATGGGTATTTTTTCAAAAATCAACAAAGGTCTGCAGAAGACAAGACTGTCAATGGCAGGTGCTATAGATAACGTTCTTCACGGTGTCAACGAAATTACCGACGAAATGTTTGATGACCTTGAGGAAATCCTCGTAATGGGTGATGTCGGTGTTACGACTGCAACGGAAATCATTGACCGTCTTCGTGCCAAGGTTGCCAAGGAAAACCTGCGCAACGGCAAGCAGGTAAGAAATGCCATCAAGGAAATTGTTGCCGAGCTTATTGACGGCGGCGAGCAGATGGAAATGATTACAATGCCGTCTATCATCCTTGTTATCGGTGTCAACGGTGTCGGCAAGACAACTACCATCGGCAAGATGGCGGCTCTCTATAAGGCTCAGGGCAAAAAGGTCATTCTCGGTGCGGCAGATACCTTCCGTGCCGCAGCCATTGACCAGCTCCAGATATGGGCTGACAGAGCAGGTGTCGATATAGTCAAGCACAAAGAGGGTGCAGACCCTGCTGCGGTTGTTTTCGACACAATCAGCGCAGGTAAGGCGAGAAACGCCGATATTATCATTATCGATACGGCAGGCAGACTCCACAACAAGAAAAACCTTATGGATGAGCTTGCAAAGATATACAGGGTTATTGACCGTGAGCTTCCCTGGTCAGACCGTGAAAGCCTTTTGGTGCTTGATGCCACAACGGGACAGAACGCCGTAAACCAGGCAAGAGAGTTCAAGAACGTTGCCGAAATTACGGGTATAGTCCTCACAAAGCTGGACGGTACTGCAAGAGGCGGCGTCGTTCTCGCAATCAAGCACGACCTTAACGTGCCCGTAAAGTTTGTCGGTGTCGGCGAGCAGATGGACGATTTACAGCCCTTCGACCCGAGAGCCTTTGCAGAGGGCCTGTTTGACGTTGCAGAGGAAGAGGACGCGTAAAATGAACTATATCATTGCAACCCACAATATGAAAAAGCGCAACGAGCTTGCCCGTATTTTAGAGCCGCTCGGTGTCAGCGTTTTAACTGCCGAGCAGGCAGGAGTAGAGCTTACCGACGTTGAAGAAACGGGCGAAACGTTTGAAGAAAACGCCCGCCTTAAAAGCCAAAGCGGCTGTAAGGAGAGCGGTCTGCCCTGCATTGCAGACGATTCGGGACTTATGGTAGATGCTCTTGGCGGCGAGCCCGGCGTTTATTCCGCACGCTATGCCGGTGAGCACGGTAACGACCCGAAAAACAATGCGCTTCTGCTCGAAAAGCTTAAGAATGTGCCCGATGAACAGCGTACGGCACGCTTTGTATGTACGGTCTGCTGTACGTATCCTGACGGCAGGGAAATTGTCGTTACGGGTAAGTGCGAGGGCAAAATCGGCTATGAGCCCAAGGGTGAGGGCGGCTTCGGCTACGACCCTGTGTTTATGGTAGGGGATAAGAGCTTTGCCGAGCTTACCTCGGAAGAAAAAGACAAAATAAGCCACAGAGGCAACGCGCTCAAAGCGCTTGCTGAGGCTTTAGCTAAAGAAACTGTAAAATAACTAAGGATTGATTTGTTTTGACAAGTAAGGAAAGAGCTGCGCTTCGTTCGCAGGCAAATACGCTTGAACCGCTTTTTCAGCTCGGTAAGGGCGGTATGTCCGATGCGCTTATAAAGCAGACGGACGATGCTCTTCGTGCAAGAGAGCTTATAAAACTCAAGGTGCTTCTTGAGTCCACACCAATCACACCCCGTCAGGCGGCTGACGAATTGGCGGCGGCAACGGGCGCAGACGTTGTACAGGTTATCGGCGGTGTAATCGTGCTTTACCGCTACAGCCCGGAGCTTCACGGCGAAAAGGCAAAGGGCGAGCCCAAGAAGCGTCCCGCAACCAAGAAGGAAGCCAAGAAGCAGGGCTACAAGGTGCATTTTACTCGCCACCCTAAGAAAGAACAATGAGCAGAATTGGTATCTTCGGCGGAACGTTCAATCCGCCGCATATAGGCCATACAAGGCTTGCCGAGCATTTTGTCAGTGAACTGAAGCTCGACAGGCTTCTTGTTATTCCCACTTATCAGCCGCCTCACAAAAGCACTGATAACCTTGCAAGCGGTGAGGACAGAATAAATATGTGTATGCTTGCCTTCCCCGATGCGGTTATAAGCACGGTTGAAATGAACCGCGGCGGAAAAAGCTACACCTATGATACGCTTTGTGAAATCAAGGAGCAGTATCCCGGAGACGAGCTGTTTTTTATTGTCGGGTCGGATATGCTCTTGAGCTTCAACAGGTGGTACAGGAGTGAGGAAATACTCGATATGATTACGCTTTGTGCCGCAGACAGAGAGGATGACGGCGCTGAGCTTGAAATGCCCGAATTTCTTAAGGGTAAGCGCGTGATAATAACCAAGCTTCATCCCTTTGAGGTGAGCTCGACTCATATAAGAGAATGTGTTTCAAAAGGGGAGAGCACGCAAGGTATGCTCGATGAAGCGGTAAGATTTTATATTGATGAAAAGGGGCTTTACAGATGATTGAAGAATATAAAGCTCTCCTGCGAAGCCGTCTGTCGGACTACCGCTATAACCATTCGCTGTGCGTTGCGCAGAGTGCCGTTGAGTTAGCGCAAAAATACGGCGCAGACCCTGCTAAAGCTCTTGTTGCAGGCTTGCTTCACGATATTACAAAAGAGGCAGACAAGCAAGAGCATTTTGCTCTTTTTGAAGAAAGCGGAACGGTTTTGTCCGGGCTTGAACGCCGTAACCCCAAGCTTTGGCACGCTATGAGCGGCGCGGCATATATAAGACTGAAGCTTAATATAGATGATGAAGAAATACTTTCTGCCGTGCGTTACCACACAACCGCAAGGGCAGATATGGCGCTGCTTGAAAAAATCATCTACATTGCCGACTTTATTTCGGCGGACAGAGTTTATGACGATGTTGAGACCGTGCGTGAACTGGCACAAAAAAGCCTTGAAGAAACGATGCTCTATACTCAAGCGTACAGCATTAACGAGCTGATTAAAAAGAAAAGCCCCATTCACCCCGACAGCGTAGCGTGCTATAATGATATTGTAAGCAGTATAAAATAATCCGGAGGTATTCTATATGTCATTCAGAGAAATAAATATCCGTGATATAAAGCAAAGTGCAGTAAAGCTCATAAGTGATGATTGGGCACTCGTAACCGCATCGGCAGACGGCGTTACGAACACAATGACCGTCAGCTGGGGCGGTATGGGTGAGCTCTGGGGTAAGGACGTGGTGTTTATCTTCATCCGTCCGCAGAGATATACCTATGAGCTGCTTGAAAAGACCGATACTTTTTCAATGAGCTTTTTCGGCGGCGAATATAAAAAAGAGCTCGGCTTCTGCGGCAAAAACAGCGGCAGAAACGTTGATAAATTTGCCGAAACGGGCTTTACGGTTTCCGATTTTGACGGCGCGGCCGCAATTGACCAGGCAAAGATAAACCTCATCTGTAAAAAAATAGCCTTTCAGGATATGAACTCCGAAGGCTTCTTGGATGAGAGCATCGAAAGCAACTATAACGGCGATTACCACCGAATCTATATCGGCGAAATCGTAAAAGTCTATTCGGCTGAATAAGCATAAAAGAATAAAAGAATAA
>JAFQRA010000022.1 GCA_017410325.1 Clostridia bacterium
GCCCGGCTTACCGTTGCGGCATATCCGTCCGCGGTTGAACGGATGAAGCTGTAGTACTCGTAAGCGGCGTTATCAACGATAATAACACTGCTCAGCTTCTGTATGAGCGACTCGTCAATTTTGTCCGGAGGCTCGGTTGTCGGCGGGTCGGTAACAATCGGTTGTGTTACGGTTTCGCCGTCCGAAGGCACCTCGGGAATTACGGGAATATCGTCACCCATTTCATCAACAAAGCCGCTTATGCTGTCCCCTATTCCGTAAAAGGATTTTATCTTACTGTTAGCGTTTATAAATATTTCTCTGAACGGAAACGTGTCGGAATACCAGGTGCTGATACCGTCAAAGTAGCTGCCGTCAAGCAGTGCTTGAACACTGAATTCGGGAAAGTCCGTAAGCTCACGCTTTTCCGCTTCGGAGTAGGTCGGTCTGAGCGGCATATACAGTGCCACGGTTGCAACGACAAAAAGCAGAACGAAAAAGCTCACAATAACTGCCCTGACCTTATTCTTTTTTCTTTTTCTCATAGCCTTCCTTCACACCTCCTAAAACTGAAAATAGAGAAACGGGTTGTAGCTGTTGCCCACGAGTGCCGCGGTTGAAAGCAGAAGCATTGCACAGGGGTAAACTGCCGTAGCCGTTACCGCCGCAACAGCGCCGATTTTGCCGCCCTCGTATTCAAGGCGGATAAGCACCGCTCTGATAATTTTTGCCAGCGGCAGGCAGGCAAGGCAGGCAACGATGAGCAGGAAAACATTGCTCTTGAACATTATATCCGCTTCATAATTGGTAAATGCGTTTGCGTTGCCGCAGAAAAGGCCCTTGAGCACAGCCCACACGAGCGGCAGACGTTCAAACTTGAACAGTATCCAGCCGAAGTACACGGCAACGAGCGTGTAAGCATGTGCGAAAATTGAGGGGAGCTTTTTGAGCACCCTGCCGAGAAAGAACTTTTCGATAACGAGGAACACAAAATAATAAAGTCCCCACAGTACGTAGTTCCAGCTTGCGCCGTGCCAGAAGCCCGTAAGCAGCCACGTGATGAAAAGGTTGAGTACAGTCCTTGCCATACCCTTGCGGTTGCCGCCAAGCGGAATATAAACGTAATCTCTGAAGAATGAGCCGAGTGAAATGTGCCACCTGCGCCAGAACTGAGTGATTGAGGTTGAGCAGTAGGGATAGTCGAAATTTTCCTTGTACCTGAAGCCCGTCATCATACCCATACCGATAGCCATATCGGAATAGGCGGAGAAATCGAGATAAATCTGGAGCATATAGAACAGCATTCCAAGCCACAGCGCCGATGCGGGGCGTGAGGAAAGTATACGGACATTCTCGCTCAGCTGTGTTAAATCCGCCGCAGCAGCATCACTCAAAAGCAGAGTATCCGCAAGTGAGCCGCAGGCGTTTGCAAGCAAGGCTTTTTTGCCAAGGCCTGCCGTAAAGCGGATTATACCTGCGCTTATATCCTCGGCTTTTATCGTTCTGCGTTTAATCTGTTCGGCAATGTCCTTGTAGCGGACAATCGGACCTGCCACACATTGGTGGAAAAGCCCGGCATACAGCAGAACATTGAAAAAGTTTTTCTCCGCTTTAACATCTCCTCTGTAAACGTCAACAACGTAGGTGAGAAGCTGGAAGGTGTAGAACGAAATACCGATAGGCAGGGCGATTTGGGAAACAACGGACGGAAAGCCCGTGAGCGCCTGCAGATTCTCCTGAAAGAAAGTGCCGTATTTGAACACGCCGAGCAAGCCCAAATCCGCTATACAGGCGCAGATAAGCGCAAGCTTTGCGGCCCTCTTCCCCCTGCACCTTTCAACCGCAAGCGACAGCAGCCAGTCAATAAACGCCATTGCCACGAGCAGAAGCACGTATTTCGGCTCACCCCACGCATAGAATACGAGCGAAAAGACAAGCATTACCGCATTCTGCACGGGCGTACTCTTTGCAAGATAGTAAAAGCAAAGGTTAAGCGGCAGAAATGCAAAAACAAAAAGCAGACTTGAAAATACCATTTCTTTTTCCTTACCCCAAACTGAAATTTACCCTGAAAAAATAGCCGAACATATACAACGTCCGGCTATTCCTTAAACAATTAAAATAATATTATATTTTATTCAAATAATCAATAGTTATACGCAAATTGTAATAATTTGTAACTTTTTAAGAATTCCTTAATTCGAATTACTGCTGGGGAACGAGCTTCTGGTTGGGAATATCGTTCTGAAGGAACTGAGGATAGTCCTTGTTTGAGAAAACGTTGAGGTCTGCATTGTCATCGTTTTCGAAGAACCAGCGGTAGAATTCGCCGTGGCCGTCGTGAGTTGTACAGTGCATCATATCCTTAACAAACCACGTGTTGTCGGGAAGGGCACAGGTTGAAGCATCAATGTGGTTGTCGGGGGAGATGTGGTCGTGACCGTCGTTAACCTTCTGAACGTAGCCCTCGCCGAGGCTCTCGCCAAGGTATGCCGCAGTTGCACCGACTGAGGAATACTTGAGGTCAACGGTACCGTCGGAATCGTTGTGCCAGGTGGGAACAAGGGGTGTACGCTGAACGTTCCAGGCGGAAACAATCATAACGGGAACGCCGCTGTCAAGCACGCCGTTGAGGATTTCGCCTGCCTTGCACTGAACGTTGTAGTGGTAGTAGTCGATTCTTGCTTCAAGCTCCTCGTTGGGGTTGTCGCCGAGCATAAATGCCTTTGCGTCAAGGTAATAATCATCGGGTACGAAAGCCCATATACCGCAGTTTGCCTTGAATACGGGGATAAGAAGCTCGTCAAAAACTCTGCCTGCGCAGTTGTCAACGACACGGTTTACGGCATCAATAAGCGTGCCGAGAATACCGCTGTATTTAAGACCGCTGATAAGTATCATAAGGAAATCTGCAAGGCCCTCGTCCATAATTGTGGGAAGGGCTGTTGCACCGTAGCGGTAGAGAGAATCCTCGTTGATTTCAAGTCTGCCGCAGTAAAGGTCGCCTGCAACGGCCGTACCGGAAATCGGGCAGTTCTGGAAAATAACGGACTTTACCTTTTCACAGCCGAACTGCTCAAAGTAAGCCATAGTCATAACGCCGCCCATAGATGATGCACGAAGTCTTACCTTTTCGTGACCCGTAAGCTCAAGCACGTGGTCAATGTAAGCATCAAGGTCTTTGGCAACTACAAGCGGGTCGGCACGGAAATCGTAGCCGAAGTAGTAGCTGTATTCAAAGCCGTGCGTCGGGTCGGTCGGAAGCTCTTCCTTTGTTGTGATATCCGCTGTGGAATCACCGTTTTCAGCGTTTGCAAGCGGGCCGAAAACCTCTGCAACGGCGGGAATGAGCTTATCTGCAAAAGCGTCGTAATCCTTGGTTACGATAACGGAAACCAGCGGAACGAGAAGCTTTGCAATGAGCTTAACGTAGGTCATCGTTTCGGGGCGGAAAATAACCTTTTCATCTTCCGTGCCTGCGTTCTGGTAAAGCGTTGCGCTGCCAAGAGCGGCAACGTAAACGATAGGCTCTTCGCCGCAGCTGCACTGCTGAGAAGCGGCAGAGGTCTGCAGAACAACACCGCAGCTCATAACCAGCACAAGCATAAGGCTCACGGCACATTTAAAAAAGCGTTTCATAAATAAATCCTCCAAGCATTATATATTTTGGATTTATTTTACTATATCACATTATTTTCTATTTTTCAACTGTCACGTTATTTGATTGCTTCGGATAAAAAGGCGGCAGTGAATTTTACGCCCTTGATAAACGCTTCCTTTTCGTAAATTAAGCATATCTCGTTTGACAGATCCTCGTAGCTTTCAAAATCTGCTTTTTGTTCGGGTGTGAGTGTGGAATATATTTTATCTCTGCTGTCCGACGATGAGTTTACTATACCTCTTTCGCTGTCGGACAGCTCAA